>JBKPEB010000081.1:0-59551 GCA_046728215.1 Acidobacteriota bacterium
ATGAACGTCCCCTGCGGGACGCCCTTGACAGCTCCCCACGTCACCACCGGAGGGTTATGCAGATGGAAAGCAATTAACTAAGGTAGGCCGCCACGTCGGCCTTGACTTTTATGACCTTCTCATAGAAGGCCATAACGCTCACTGAGGGGGTTTTGAGCGTAATGGGGATCAAATTGACGTTTGAATGATCTTTTCGGACCCGTCAAATTTCAAGGCTGGTCAGCTTATGGTTAAAAAATCGGTGAGGTGCAAGTTTTTGCAACTAAGCAATTTGAAATTAACTTATTGCTAGCCCGGTGATACACTCTGCGCCGGCCAACTGGCCCTCAGGAGACACCTTTATGTATCGCAGCTTGAAAGCGCAGATGATGGCCTTAGCTTTTGTCTCTGTTTGCCTGCTCGGTACCTCAGCCAACGCCGCGTGTGGAGACGCGAGTAGATTGGGGGCAATCCTGCATCGGCAGTCATGGGAAGGCTCGGGCGCATTGCAGTCCGGTTCGCTTTTGAGGATCGACGATGCCGAAAACGACCCGATCGTTGGCATGTGGCACGTGACGTTCACCGCCCAAGGCAATGAGCTTGGCCCACCCGATGGTACTCCCATAGACAATTCTTTAGTCACCTGGCATAGCGATGGAACGGAGCTCATGAATTCCGCACGACCTCCGCAGGATGGGGACTTCTGCATGGGTGTTTGGAAAAAGACGGGAAAGAAGACATACAAGTTGAATCATTTTGCCTGGTTTGCCAACGACACCTCCAACGCTCCTGGTGGTATCGGGAACCCGACCGGTCCGGCTCGCATTTTCGAGACGGTCACCTTGAGCCCCGACAAGAAGCACTACACGGGGACGTTCACGCTGGATGCGTACGACAACGCAGGAACCCAGATCGCCCACATTGTCGGTGTGATCGCAGCAACACGCATCACCCTGGATACGACGGTACCCGATTTGCTGTGAAGACAAGCAGTTCTGTTTAACCGATTCGCAGGGCCCCACAAGACTTCTGTTTCCGCGAATCTGAGCCTCTAGAGGGTAGTTGGTGCAATGGCAACGTTACGCCAACTATCCGCTCCAGGCACAAACTAGACCCTCAGCATGACTCATTACCGTCAACTGGCGAAATCAGGCCATTAAACTCATTGAACTTGATGGCGTGCATTTTTTCTCGCCGCTTCAGGGCTCTTCGACTATTGCGGGGGTGCCGCTGTTTCCGGCGAGCGCTTAAGCGACGCCAGCCGGAAGGCCGCTTTCGCGAATGGTCTAGTCAAGTAACGAATCGCCCAAACGATGAACAATGCGTATATTCCTGCAATGGTCATATTGGCGAAAGGGTTCTCCTCGACCAGTCGGATTGCGATCCGAACAAGCTCAATTGCAAGTATCGCGATACTCGCCCAGCGTGACCAACCTTGCATCTTATAGAGCCCCCCGGCGACGAAGAGCAGTGCCACGACATTCGCTAAAAGGGGCAAGCTTTGGAGCAAGGGCAATCGTGGAAGTCTCCCGATGAGCGGGAATACGGTGCTCGCTCCCACCAAAAAGTAGCCCATGATCACCAGTACGCCTGGGGGTTGCTTCATGACAGCGGCAGCATACTCCATTCCAAGTTGAGTGCCCAAGGGAGTTCCTGTCGTAAACAGGCCATTGCGCTCATTGAGCTGCCGCACATCGCGGTGACAACTAGTTGTTACTTTCGTTGGTGTGGACCATCCGGCGCAGTGCTCATCAAATTGGCTTTGCAGAGACTGCTTGAACTCCTCGCGGTTGGGCCGGTGGCTGGTGCCTTTGGCTATGAATGAGACCGTGGGACAAACCGTGCATTGAGCCTCAACCGGAATATCGGAGAGCCATTTCGTAACTCGTACTGTCGCCTTCTTGCGCACTCACACACCCTCGTTTTCATCCGAACAACTGGTGCTGGGGAGGCGATTCAAGCGTTATTTGTGCAGCACATTCCGCGTCATCGTTCTGCACCTGATTGACGCGGCTGCCGACCGGATAGCACTGCATCCGCGAGGCGTCGTACGGTTTGAGGAGTGTCGAAATCACCTGCACGTCGTTCACGCCCGGATCAAGCCACAGGTCGTAGTCTTCTTTACCGAGGATCACGGGCATCCGGTCTTGGACGGGCGATGTCACGGCGTTTGGAGTAGTGGTCAGAATCGAGAACGACCTGATCCATTGATTGTCGGGGCCTTGCCAGCGATCCCACAGACCTGCGAAAGCGAACAATTCGCCCTCATTCACCTCGAAACAGAATGGCTGCTTGCCTGCCGCACCGCGCTTCCATTCGTAGAAACCATTTGCCGGGATGAGACATCTGCGCAGCTTGAGGGCCTCACGAAACGCGGGAAGCGCAGCCGCTGTTTCTGATCTTGCGTTGATCGTACTGGCTGCGCCAGATGAATCTTTGGCCCAAGACGGAATCAATCCCCAACGAAGGAGCGAAAGGTCTCGGCGGGGTTCTTTTGGGTGCTGCCGGATAACCGGCACTGATTGAGTTGGCGCAATGTTGTATCGCGGATTCCAATCTTCCAGTTCTGACGCAACATCGGAGTATTCCTCAACGACCTGCTTCCGACGCGACAGCCGGTAACGCCCACACATTCTAGTGATTATGCCAGATTGGGGTAGCGATGTTCCGACCCGTGCATCCGAGCCCCACTGACCCTGATTCGGCTATGGGGTGTTCGCGGCAATGCCGGACGCCAACAGGTGTGACGCGGAGAGGCTTTCAGAGTGCCCCGAGAGGGGTCAATGAGTCTAATGGGGATATTTCAACAACTACCGACTGGGCAGATCAATTTTGAGCTACGATGTTCGAGCCGTGGCTAAATTTATCGTAGACATGCTACTCGTCCTGCCAGTGTGTTTGGTCTGGTTCACGGTGGCGTCTCTCCTTGTGCGTCCATATTTTCTTGGAATGCGGGCCTGATCTGTTCCCAAACTGGGAATCCCCCTCTTCCCCGTGCGCAGCGCATCAACCGCAATGCAGCTCAGCGCCAGTCCAGCTCCATCTCCATCTCAGCTCAAGCTCCAGCCCAACTTCAGCTCAGACTCAGCTCAACATTCAGCGCAGCTCGAGATCCACAGCGTCGATATAGCTCACAGTTTACTAGTTCGTTACTATGATGTGTCGTTTCAAAATGCTCTATCTCCTTTCTCTGGCTGACATTGACACCCGGTTCCGGTGCGACCTAGACTTAGGGCGACGTTCAGACCGGCAACGCTCGCGATCGAGGGCCCATGAGCTGGCTTCAGAACAAGTTCGAAAAGAATTTCCTCATCACCACCGTCGACTACGTATTCAACTGGGCACGCAAGTCCGCCGTATGGCCGATGACGTTCGGATTGGCTTGCTGCGCGATTGAGATGATCGCCTCCTCGACAGCACGGTTCGATATCGCACGCTTCGGGTCTGAAGTATTTCGCCCGAGTCCGCGCCAGGCCGACCTGATGATTGTGTCGGGCACGGTGACGCTCAAGATGGCACCGGTTGTTAAGCGCATTTACGACCAGATGCCCGATCCTAAGTGGGTGATTTCGATGGGCGCCTGCTCTTCCGTCGGCGGACCCTTTAACACCTACGCCGTTCTGCAAGGCGTTGATAAGATTGTGCCCGTGGATGTCTATGTGATCGGTTGCCCGCCACGGCCTGAGAATCTCTTCTACGCGCTGTTGAAGCTGCAGGACAAGATCGACACCATGACCCTCGCCAAGAAGCCCACCGAAGTTCGCCTGCAAGAGGACATGGTGGAGAGTTTCAAACGGCAGGTCATGATCGCGCAGACGCTGCAGCCGAAATAACACTAGGGTTTGCCCGACCCCTGGATGGGTTCCCTGACAAAGTTGGCCGTGTACTGATATGCCTTTCGTGAAGATTGCCACGCAGTCCGAACTCCCCGCCAACAACGAAGCTAAGGAATTTCCCTGCGGCGACAAGACGATTTGCGTGGCGAACATAAACGGCACAATCACCGCAATGGACAACGTCTGCCTGCATCAGGGTGGACCGATTGGTCAGGGTGTCATCGAAAAGGGAAAGGTCGTCTGCCCGTGGCATGGATGGGCATGGGACCCCCTCACCGGGCAAGCCGGAAACAATCCAAACGCGAAAGTCGCGGTGTATCCGCTGAAGATTGAGAACGGCGATGTGCTGATTGATTACTGACCAGACCGCCAACGCTTACTAGCCCAGGTACTCCAGAAACTTTTCCGAGTTTTCAAATCCCGGAAACACTTGCTCCAGCTTCGAGTTTCCCAAATGCTTCGCGACGGATTCCCCGAGCACTCGGCGAAAATCCGTGGTCACTGCCAGATCGCGGCCTTCGTAGAGCTGCGATTGGTCCAATCCCGGCCATCGTCCGTACACTTTTCCACCCTTCACGGGGCCGCCCATGACGAACATAACGTTGGCGTGACCGTGATCGGTGCCGCGGTTGCCGTTCTCGCGCGCGGTGCGGCCGAACTCCGACATGGTGACGACCACGGTGTCTTCGCCCAGGTCTCCCAGATCGATCCAGAACGCCGATAGCGCCTGCGAGAAATCGCGCAGGACGTTTGCGATCTGTCCTTGCGTACCACCCTCGTTCACATGGTGATCCCACCCACCGATATCAGCAAAGCCCACCTGTACACCCAGGTTGGCTTTGATCAGCTGCGCCAGCTGGCGAAGGCTCTCGCCGAAGCGGCCGCGCGCATAGTTCGCCCCCGGCGCAGCCTTATACTTGGCGGGATCTGCAGACTTGAGCATCTTGACGGCGTCAAAGGTTTCCTGCCCGGTACTGTGCAACACGGCGTCAACCGACTGCGCATACATCGACTCGAATGTATTCGCAATGGGCGCCGCATTGGGATTTCTTCCACCGACGCCAAAATCGTTGACGTTGTTGATCGCGACCGCCGGTTCCGTGCCATTGAGAATGCGCGGCAAGGCCGGCCCGAGCGAAATCGCGCGAAATGGCGATTTGTCAGACGGCGGCATGGAATGCAGTGCCCGGTTCAACCAGCCATCCGTCGTTGCTTTGAGGCCGGGAGTCCCTGACTCCATGAAATCCTGCGCATCGAAATGCGACCGTGTGGGGTCCGGAGATCCGGCTGCGTGCACCACTGCGAGATGTCCCTGTGCCCAAATGGGCTGGAGGGTAGCCATCGCGGGATGCAGGCCGAAGAAGCCATCGAGATCCAGGACATCTTTTCGCGGGATGTTGATGCTCGGCCGCATCGCGTAATACGCGCGCTCTCCGTGGGGAACGACGATGTTGAGACCATCCGCAGCGCCGCGTTGAAAAATCACGACCAGGCGCTTGGGTTTCGCGCTAGGTTCCACCGATCCGAACGCGGCGCGCGTCAGGAAACTCGGGATCACTGTTGTGCCAACGACTGCCAAGGTACTGTTGCGCAAGAAAACACGACGCGTGATCGACATACCTGCTCCATTCCTGCAATCACAGTGACAGACGAACTGCTATCGCCGCTGAAACTCTGGAGACCCCAAAATCAATCCCGCAATTGTTCCCGTGCTCGAAGCCGGGAGTGACGGCTTGCGCGCAGCCGCCTTCGGATTCGCTGGGCCAGCGTCCTGACTGTCGATTTCATTCACAATGGCTTCGTGAGTTTGCTTGGAAACGTCGCCCGCGAGTAGTGAAGCTTCGAGCATGGCCAATGCTTGTAGCGCATCTGGCGCCGAGTTCGGTGCGTTGACGGGAGCCACCAGGTTGACCAACCGATTCGTATCTACTTGCACGCCCCGAATCTTCCCTGCCAGTAGTGCCACGGAGAAATTCATCCGGCTCAGCAAGGCGGAGGAGTTCACCCACGCGTCGGACTTCATCGAGTATCCGGTGGGAGGCTGCATGCCGTAGAGCGGCATTCCCAGGGTGTTGAGTTGCCTGGCGAGAGGCAGAGCATCGGAAACATCTGCGGAGGTTGCCCGCACCGAGGACACAACAAATTCCAACGGAGTTTTAACCTTGGCGCGATACGTGTCTGCGTTCCAGAAATCAGGCGATCGGAACATGGTTTTCAGAACTTCGCTGATATCGCCATCTTTCTTCAGGAAGGTTTTAGCCATTTCTTCGACGAGGGCGGGCGGCGGATTGTCTGAGACAAAGCGTGTGGCCAGCTTGGTACAGATGAAGTGCGCGGTCGACGGGTGATGCGCCAGCAGGTGCAGCACCTCGATGCCTTCCTTCTCACCGTGCTCCTTGATCTTGTGACCGAGGACAACTTTGGTGCCCGGCTCGTGCATTCGCTCTTCGAATTTGAATCCGCCACCTTTCTGTGGCTGGTCGATGGTCCAGCCCGTAAGGACACGCGCGACTTCGGTGACGTCGGTCTGGGTGTAGCCGCCGTTCACGCCGAGCGTATGAAGTTCCATCAACTCGCGGCCATAGTTCTCGTTAAGCCCATTCTTGCGCTTGCCGTTGCTCTTGGCTTGCCTGGGTGGAGGAGGAGGAAAATGTCCACGGTGCCGGCGGGAGAATGGATTCTTCCGAATGCCGCGCGCCACTTCGGAATCCGGACCTACGCTCAGCCAGTTATCGAGATAAAACAGCATGGCGGGGCTCTTCGCCGTGGCCACCAGGAGGTCTCCGAACTTCCCCAAGGCATGTGCGCGGATGACGTCGCGCTCGTAGCCGGTGATCAGGTAACGGTCAGCACCCTTCCCGATATACACATTGAAGTGGTTGAACCAGAAATCGGTCATCACCTCGTCGAGTTGCCGTTCGCTGTAGATGGCCCGCAGGAGCTTCGCCTGCGTCAATTCGTCGCCTACCACTCGCTCCGGGTTATTTAAAGACAAGAGCGTTTCTTTCTGCTTGGAGTCCATGCCCTCCATGAAGTCATCGGCGCGCTGTCCCTTCAGTGAAGCGGAGAGCGCACGCTGTTCTTCCGGCGACATCTGCAAAACTTGCTTCATGCGCTCGTCGGGTGGAAGGTTGAGGAGTTCCTGCGCCTTGAGATCGGCATAGAGACGGTCCTCGCGTCGCTTGGCGAGTTGTTCATCCTTCTCGCTGGGCTTGATCGCAGCCACATCACCTGTATCAGAAGCATTGTCCGCCTGCGCCTGTTGTGTTGCCGGGCTCGTCGCAGGCGGGGCGTCGACATTTGCGGTTGCCGTGGCAGCATCCTGTTTGCGTTCCTTCTTCGCTTCGAGCTTTTCGATTTGCGCCTGGTAGACGGCCCGCTTCACCGGATCCGACGGCATCGGCTGCCGGCCATTCATGACTGCCTTGATCAGTGGAGGAGGCGGGAAGTTCTCCACCATCTCGCGCGTACTCATGCGCAGTGTGCGAAATCCGGATAAGCGAGCTTGCAGATTACTGTCGTCAATCTTGTCCGGATGGAGCTGGAGATCAATCCACTTATCCACGCCCACGGCCGTCACACGCTGCACGTCTCCTGGCCGTGGTCCAAACGTCAGACGCTGTAAAGCATGCAGCGCGCGCTTGGATTCATCCATCTGCTGCGCATTCGCAGACTTCTTCTTCGAGGCGAACGCGGCAAATGTTGCGAGTGACAGCAATAGCAAAGCAGCGATGCAGGCAGAAGCCCGACACCTTGATGACATGGATGTACCCCGCGGAGTGATGCTGCGCACTACGATTATGAACCCGAAGGGTGGGAAAAGTTGTTTGTATCTTTAAAGACGGATGCTTATATAAATAACTTGCTATCAATCAGTTACGAGGAGGGCGGGGTCAGGAAGAGCCGGTTGCGGCTTACTTTGTGCTGCAGTCCAGCCGCCAATTGATCGATGTCAGCAGGCGCGATGTTCGGGGCAATCCGGTCATCGAGCAGTGGGACCCGGCCGCTGCCCACCGCATCTCGCCGTACTTGAATGAGGAGAGCCTGCACCACGTTGGGATCGTACTTTTGTGGAGCCAGTCGAACCAATTCGCTGAGGGTGCCGCCTACGGAAACGGGCTCGCGGTACGGGCGGGTGCTTGTCATGGCATCGAAGGTGTCGGCGATGGCAATGATGCGCGCCGAGATCGGAACTTCGTCGATGCGCAGTTGATCCGGGTAGCCGGAACCATCGCTGCGCTCGTGATGCCAGCGCACCACTTCCGGAATCATCGGCCAGGGAAACTGAATGCCGCTCACAATCTGGTGGCCGACTGTGGTGTGATCGGCCATAGCGCGGAATTCCTCCGGATCGAGAGCAGACGGTTTCCCAAACAGGTATTTGTCGACCGCGACCTTACCGATGTCGTGGAGATATCCCGCGGAGCGCAGGGCCGCCACTTCGTTCTGATCCATCCCCAACGCCTCGCCGATGGCCGCGGCGTAGCGGGCGACGCGCAGCGAGTGACCGTGAATGTTGACGTGCTTCACATCGATCGCGGTCGCGAAGGCTTCGAGCGCGTTGTCGTAGAAGCCATGCAGCGAAGCCATCAGCCTTAAATTCTCGGAGACTCGTTGCGTCAGTGTCTGCGCCAGATTGTGATTCTGCACCGCGAGCGCCACGTAGCTGCTCAGCAGTCCCAGCGTGTCGAGTTCGTCGTCGTCGTAGAGCGAGTCGCCTTCGCGGCGGCCCAGTGCCAGCAATCCGGCAAGCTTTCCACCCACCTTCAGCGGAGCGATGCATTTGAACAATTCCGGGGCGACGTTCCCGTTCGAGCTGAAAAAGACGTTGTAGGTGGTCTCGTTCAGGACAACCGGACCGCGAGCTGCAGTCAGCGCGTGGACGTGGCGAGGCAACAGGGGAACCACTGCAGGCTCGGGAATTAGCGCGAATCCACGGGAGGCAACGGAACTGAGAAGGGAAGGCTTGTCGCTAAAAGTGAAAAGCACGCCCTCGCGCGCGCCGCCGGCTTCCATCAGCGCGGAGAGCATGAGTTGTGCAGTCTGCGTAAACTCCCGCTCGGCAGTTAATTCGGGGCCGAGATCAGAGAGCGTTTCGACCGTGCGCAACAAACGCCGAAAATTGTTTTTCTGCACCGCCACGTGTCGGGCAGCGAAAAACCAGAGCAAAATGAGATTACCACGCGTAAAAATCCGCGAGGAGACGCTATGTTGGTTAGTTTGGTGCGGAAACGCAGGCCTGCCGTGCTATTCCGCGCGAGCCTAAAAATGCTCGCGCAGCTTCGCGAAACTCTCCACCGTCAGCAACCGGCTGGGCGGGTCGGGCACCATGACTTCATCGTGCTCCAGGATCCAGGTGTCGCCGTGCGGAACGAACACCGCGTTCAGCCCCGCGGACAGGGCCGGGTTGATGTCCGACTTCGGGCTGTTGCCGATCATCCAGGTCGTGTCGGTGTCCAGGGCGTACTTGGCAATCATGGACCGGTAGATGGCTTCGTCTTTTTCGGGAACGATCTCCACCGCCGAAAAATATTCCTTCAGTCCCGAGCGCTCCACTTTTCCCGATTGCTCCGCGAACGCCCCTTTTGTCATAAGAATCAAATGGTGACGGCTGGAAAGGTACTGCAGGGTTTCCGGAACCTCCGGTAAGAACTCCATGGGATGGTCGGCAATCGCGTGCGCGAAGCTATGAATGGTGGCGTGCAATTCCGGCGTCACCGGATCGGCCGAGAGGCGCTCGAAGCACGCCACCAGCGCATGCGCGAAACTGTGCAGCCCGTACCCGTGGGTGACGACGTTCTCGCGCTCGACTTCATTCAGGATCCCCCGAACCTGTTCCGGTGAGAACTCACGATGATTCAGAAATGAAATGAAACGCGCGATGGCGCGCTCGAAATAAATATTGTTCTCCCAGAGCGTATCGTCAGCGTCGATGAGCAGCGTTTGCGCTCCGTTGCCTGCAATGGACCTCATCCCCATACGTACATGATAACGGTTTTGCCAACGCGTACGCGGTCACTTGCACGGTGAAACTCTCTCGCTCTGTTAAAATCAAAAACGCAAATTCATGGGGACCCAAAATCTTAGGCTCATCGCTTTTTTTCTACTGCTTGCCTTTCCATTCATGACCGGTTCCGCCTTCGCTCAGAAAAAACGAGAGTGGATGATCGGCTCTGCTGCCAAGAAAACGGAGCCTGCCAACGTGAAAGTGGCTCCCGATCTGTCACGTCGTCTTGCCCGCTTTCGATCCGTCCAGATGCCTTTGTCTCCGGGCCTTACCGCCAAGGAGAAAAAAATGTTGGGCAAGTTGGTGGAGGCTTGCCAGGATCTCGAAAGTATTTACTGGCGGCAAATCGATCCGGAAGCGCTGGCCTTGTACCAGTCGCTCCAGGGCAGCAAAAATCCGCGCGATGTGCAACTCCGGCGATATCTCTGGATCAACGCATCCCGCTTCGATCTTATCGATGAGAACAAGCCGTTTGTCGGCAAAGATCCCATGTTCCCGGGGCGCGGGTTTTATCCGCAAGGCCTGACGCGGGATAAAGTGGAAGCGTTCGTCGCCGAGCATCCCGATAAGAAAGCGGACTTGTACAGCCCGACAACGGTCGTGCGCTGGCATGGCGGTCAGCTTGAGGCGCTGCCGTATCACATCGCGTATCGGTCGTTTCTGGAACCTGCGGCAAAGTCGCTGCGGGAAGCTGCCGACCTCAGTTCTGATGCGGCTTTCGCGAATTTTCTGCGGCTGCGCGCGGATGCCTTGCTCAGCGACGATTATTTCAAGAGCGATCTGGCGTGGCTGGACCTGAAAAATCCGAAATTCGATGTGATCTTCGCGCCCTACGAAACCTACTCCGACGAATTGCTGGGTGTGAAGGCGACCTATGGTGGCGCAGTGCTGATCCGCAACGAGAAGGAAAGCAAGAAGCTGGAAATGTTTCAGCAGTACGTTGCGCAGATCCAGGATGCGTTGCCGTTGGCGGCGGAAGATCGGCCCTCGAAGCAAGGTCTCGAAACCCCGATGGAGGTGATGGACGCGCCCTTCCGGTCTGCAGATCTCACTCACGGTTACCAGGCGGTCGCCGACAATCTGCCGAACGATCCTCGGGTCCACGAGCAGAAGGGAAGCAAGAAAATCTTCTTCAAGAATTTCATGGATGCCCGAGTCAACTACGTGATCATCCCGGTAGCGCGCCAGATGCTACGGCCAGACCAATCCGTTAAGGTGTCGGGCGAAGGCTATCTTTTAGGAACGATCATGCACGAAATAGCTCACGGGCTGGGGCCCGCGTTTGCTCGCACGGCGTCCGGCAAGATGAGCATTCGCGAATCCGTGGGACCCATCTTCAGCGGACTGGAAGAAGCGAAGGCCGACGTCGTCGGCATGTTCGGGCTGAAGTGGCTGGTCGATCATGGCACCTTGCCGAAAGAAAAACTTGAAGAGTTCTACGCCTCCTACGTGGGCGGGATGTTTCGTACGGTGCGTTTCGGCGTCGCTGAGGCTCATGGACAGGCCGAAATGATGGAGTTCAACTACCTGAATTCACGGAGCGCCGTGACGCGCGACTCCACTGGCCGGTACGTGATTGACTATCAGAAGATGCCGGAAGCGATCGCGGATCTAGCCAAAGAGTTGCTGGAGATTGAAGCCACCGGCGACCGCCAGCGTGCCGAGGCTTGGTTTCACAAGTACGGTGCCATGCCGGCGGAGTTGAAGACCGCTCTCGCGAAAAAGACTTCCGATATTCCCGTGGATGTCGACCCGGTATTTTCTTTCAGGCGGATCGTGAAGTAGGAAGGCCTTCTCCGATGAACTCGACTTGGGCGGCGTGCGGGATGATGCCGGCCTTGTGCCCCATGTCGAGCAGGCGGCGCACCGCTTCGCGCCCGTCCGGTCCGTAGTCCAGCGTGCGTTCGTTCACATACATGCCGACGAACTTATCTGCCAGCTGCGGATCAAGATCACGCGCAAATTGCATCGCATAGGCCAGCGCCTGCTCACGATGGTCGAGAGCATACTGAATGCTGTCCCGAAGCGCGTTGCTCACTTTGAGTATCAGCTCAGCTCCCAGGGCGCGGCGGATCGCATTCCCGCCCAGCGGCAACGGGAGGCCCGTCACCTTAAACCACCACTTTCCCAGATCGACCACGCGATGAAGCCCGGCCTTCGCATACGTCAGCTGACCTTCATGAATGATGAGCCCCGCCTCGTGCTTGCCTTCGAGCACCTGCGGAATGATCTGATCGAAGGGAACGACTTCGACCTCGATTCCTGGTGCGAAAAGTTTCAGGGCCAGATACGCCGTGGTCAGCCTGCCGGGCACCGCGATTTTTTTCTTCTTGATCTCACTCTGCGTGAACGCACGCGGCGACACGATCATCGGACCGTATCCGTCGCCCACGCTTCCGCCGCTGGGCAGCAACGCGTAATGGTCCTGAATGTAGGGGAAGGCGTGGAAGGAAATCGCGGTTACGTCGTAGACGCCTTCCTGCGCTTTGCGGTTGAGGGTTTCGATGTCGCAAAGTGTGTGGGTGAAACGTAGTCCGGGCACGCGCACCTTGTTGGTGGCTAGCCCGTAGAACATGAAGGCGTCGTCGGAATCCGGACTATGGGCGATGGTGATTTCACGGGCGGTCACGTCAGTGCCTGCGTGCGAACCGATTCTTTCTGAGGTGCTGGAACTCATGCTTGCCCCTTGGGATCGCGCCGGAGACGAACTGCCACGGCTGCGGCTAACAGGATCTTGATCACTTCGGCGAAAATGAACCAGTAGAGACCGAACTGCACTGCGCGCTTGATCGAGCCAGTCTGGATGGCGAGCCAGCTCAGGCCGCCGATGAACAGAACCACTTCCGCCGCCAGTCCTGAAAGGGCCGCGCGAGCGAAGGTTTTGCGGCCGCGTTCCATCAGGTAACCCGCCAATCCGGCGACCAGCGGATAGGCCATCAGGAATCCACCCGTGAAGCCGAACAGCTGCAGCGTTCCACCGGGACCCGTCGGATTGAATACCGGCAGGCCTGCGGCGCCTTCAGCCAGATACAGTGCCAAAGCTGCGAATCCCCGGCGGCTGCCCAGGAGCAGACCAACGAGCAGAACCCCGCAATTTTGCAGGGTCAGGGGAACAGGTGTAAACGGCAGAGGAACCGTTACACGAGCGCACAGGGCCACAAAAAGGCTTGCGCCAACTACGATGGCGACCTGGCGCGCCCAATCCAGCACCCGCTCTTGCCCCGGATTTAGCGTCTCAGTTGCGAATCTGGCCATAACTTATCCTTGTTCGGGCCCGATCAGACCCCGCCGGGGCGGTCGGAATCGAGGCTCTCCGAATCATCCGTCGTTGCAGGCTTGGCTCCGCCCAAGTGGTGGCGCACTCGCAGAAAGAGAGCGATGGCTACACACACCACCATAAGCGCACCGAATCCCAGGATGATGAACCACCAGGTCATCCGCACGACTAGTAAGGATACCAAACGGAGTGACACTTCACCGGATCTCGGTAGAAGTGACCACTATTTACCTGCCATGGCGCGCTCGACTTCCTCTGCGGTATGCGGTAACGCCGCTCCCAGGTTCACCAGCTTGCCGTTCGCATCGACGTATAACGTGTCCTCAATGCGAGCGCCCAGTTTCTCTTCAGGGATGTAGATGCCAGGCTCAATTGTGAAAACCGTGCCTGGTCCCAACGGCACGGAGTAGTCGTTGGGATCGTGCACCCCGAGACCAACGTAGTGGCCCAGCCCATGGATGAAATACTGGCCGAGCGGTTCGCCGTGCAAGTCCTTACCATGCGTATTGATGTAGTCATAAGCGACCTTGAATAGCCCGTTGGGATCGTCCTTGCGCAGGGAAGACTTCCCCGACTGAAATGCCGCGATGGCCGCCTGCTGTGCGCCGAGTACGATGTCATAGATTTCCCGCTGGCGGGACGTGAACTTGCCGTTCGCCGGCAGCGTGCGCGTGATGTCGGTCGCGTACATTGAGTACTCGCCGGCCGCGTCGATGACCACCACATCCCCGGCCTGGATCGTTGCGGAGTCTTCCGAGTAGTGCAATACGGTGGAGTTGAAGCCGGAACCTACGATGGGTGAATACGAGGGACGCTCGCAGCCTCGCTTTCCCCATTCATATTGTAAAAGCGCGGAAATCTCCCGCTCGGAGACGCCGGGCTTCAGGGTTCGCATCGCAGACAAGTGTGCGGCGATGGTGGCATCGGTGGCTTTGCGGATGAGGGCGATTTCGCGATCGTCCTTAAATGTTCGTAGCGAAGACAGCAGGGGCTTCACGTCCTGATACGTAGCGAACGGGATGAACGCATTTGCCCGCTTCAGCCAATCCAGACCACTGACCGACGCCGACTCGTGGCCGTATGCAGGCATGTCGGTGTAGATGGCGGGCCGCTCCGGGAGCAGGGAACTCAGTTCATCGCGCATCTTGTCCATCACCTGCACGCGATCGAAGCCGGTGATCTTCGGCGCCTGCGGGTCGGTCGCGCTCAGTTTCGGTCCGGTCCATTTCTCTTCGACTTTGTTGTTGGCAGCCAGGAAGAGAGTCTCGGTGTAGGCACGGGCGGGCTTGCCGCCGGAGGCCTCAGCCGCGGGGACGATGAGCAGCGCAGCGCCGGGCTCGATCCATCCGGACAGGTAGTAAAAGTTGTCATCCTGCCGAAATCCGTAAACGGCATTCGGGCCTTCCGCCTCCATCGGGGCAAACATGAGAACGGCGGCTCCATTCGTCTTCTTTGACAGAGCCTCGCGACGAGCGTGATAGTCGGCATTGGGTTGACGCTCCAGCCCCAACGCGCCCGTTGCACAAGTCACCATTAACAGCAACGCAAGCTTCTTCACGAGACCTCGTTGGTGCGCACGTTTTCCGCGCGCTTCAGATTTTGAGAAACGGTGAAACCTCAGACCCCGACGGGGAAAGGCTTGGTGTGCGTCTCGGCACTCAACGCGAGGCTGGCGAAGCGTCCCTGCAACAGGGACATGAGCCCCGTGTACCAGTAGCCGATGACGAAAAGCAGCAGGAAAGGTACCGTAATGTAGTTCTCGTTGTCGAGTGCGTAATATACGGTGAGCGCGAAGTAGCCGCCGATCAGTAACTCCACCCACGGAATCCAGCCGAGACGCTTGCGATACTTGCTGGCTCCGACCTTCCGCATCTTGCGCTCCACACCGTATTTTGGTGTCCGCGCAAATGCGCTCTGCTGGCCGATCAGCGCTTCGATGACCGCCTTGGTATTCGTAATCGTCAAGCCGATTCCGAGAGCCATCAGGAATGGCAGGTAGAGCAGCGCCCGCGGCCATGTCTTGGGGAAAAGCTCGCGCTGCGAAACCAGATAGAAGCTGGAAATGGAGAACGTTGACGCCATGAACAGGGGCAGGTCGATGTACAGCATCTGGAACCAGCCCTGATAGAAGCGGATGATCATCGCCGGCAGCAGCAACACCGACAACACGATCATCAAGGGATAACTGAGGTTGGCCGTCAAGTGGTACCAGGCTTCAATCTTGGTGTGCAGCGGCGCGTCGCTCTTCATTACGCGCGGCAAGATCTTCTTTCCGGTCTGGATCAGGCCCTTCGCCCAGCGCGCCTGCTGCGTCTTGAAGGCAGTCATCTCAACCGGCAACTCCGCCGGGCACTCCACGTCCTGCAGGTAAATGAACTTCCAGCCTTTCAACTGCGCGCGGTAGGAAAGATCCGTATCTTCGGTCAGCGTGTCGTGCTGCCAGCCGCCGGCTTCTTCGATGGCGCGACGGCGCCAAATGCCGGCGGTGCCGTTGAAATTGAAGAACACGCCACTGCGCGCCCGCCCAGAGTGTTCGAGCACGAAGTGCCCATCGAGCAGAATCGCTTCTACTTCCGTCAGAAACGAATAGTTGCGATTGATGTGCGTCCAGCGCGTTTGCACCATGCCGATCCTGGAATCGGTGAAGTGGTGAATGGTGCGCAGCAGGAAGTCTTCCGGCGGCAGAAAGTCGGCGTCGAAAATGGCGATGAATTCGCCTTTGGCGGTGTTCATCCCTTCGGCGAGCGCGCCTGCCTTGAATCCTTCACGCTTGGTCCGGTGGTGATACGTGATGGGATGACCCAGAGCAGCATAGCGCTCGACCACATTCCGAACGACCTCCACGGTTTCGTCGGTCGAATCGTCGAGCACCTGGATATCCAGCCTTTCGCGCGGATATTTCAGCTTGCAGATGCAGTCGACCAACCGCTCGGCGACGAACTGCTCGTTGAACATGGGCAACTGCACGGTGATGCGGGGCAGATCTTCAAATTGCGCTGCAGGTTCGCTGGTGTGATTCTTGCGATTCTTGTAATACAGGTACACCAGGATGTAGCGGTGCATGCCGTACGAAGCCAGCAGGATCAGGACGATAAAGTAAGGGATGAGAAGCGCGATGTCGAAGCCGTTCGCGTGATAGAGCCCCTGAAACGTCCGGTCAAGGAAGTGTTGCCGTATGTACGATCCAATTCCCTTGGAAGAGAACACGGCGAACATCATGGCCAGGTTCGATAGGCAAGGACTGATCAGACAGATGCTCCCGCACAGGCGGATCCCCGCCGCGCTCCTAAACCTTCTATTTTACCCGAAGGGTGCTGCCGGACCCGATGGCTTCGATGTCGCGACGCGACTTCAGGGTTGTTCCGGACCGGCGGGAATGAGCTTCAACTCCACGCTCTGGTGGCTGGACTTTTCGATTTTGATGCCCGTGCCGCGTCCGTCGGAGGATTTCAGAAAATCCGCGTCGAGATACTCGTCGCCGTCCAGATTGTCCCAGGCGTAGATGGTGTACGCTCCAGGCCGTAACCCGCGCATGGAGAAATGGCCATTCTGATCCGTTTCCGCGCGCGCATAACGGGAGGCCTGCTTGCGAAAGCGCGCTTCGGGGACGGCGATGACCACCGATCCAGGCGCAGGTTCGTTTTTCTCCGTTGCGACGACTCCGTCGACGAGGCCCGCGCCCCCACTGACAGCCACATCCAGTAGCACGCTTCCCCCGTTTATGTTCAACCCGGTATCGACGAAATCCTTTGTGCCGGCTGCTACCGACTCTACGAAAGTGTCCCGTTGTTCTTGGGAATCTCCTGTCACAATAAGTTCGTACCTCCCGGGCGGCACATTCTTTAACTCGAAGCTGCCATCGGGTTTTAGCTTAGCGAAGCTGGGGGATCCCGCGGTCTCATCACCGCTCATCGTCACCCCGTTTTCGAAAAAGTCGTCGCCGTCCAGGGAGTGCAAAAAGATGCCGGCAGAGGCCGCCAGCTCGGGAGACTTGCCACTGAAGTGAACGCGGCCGCGAACGTTAGCCGGAGGCTGCGGGGCAAGTTGTACATCTTCGATATCGGCAGTGCCGACTTCAAGGGGTTCCCTCACGATCTGCGGTTTGTCAGTGAGCACTGCAATGGCCGTGAGCATGTAGCTGCCTGGCGCAACATTCAGGATTTCGAACTTTCCGTCCTTATCGATCTCACCCGTGTTGAATTCACTGTTGGCTTCCTTGCTGCGCAGCATCACCATGCCTCCGGCTCCGGGGGTCAGCCCAGAAACTCTGCCTCGCACCGACGCAGCGTGCTTGCGTGCCAGCGCAAAGTCCACAGGAGTTTCTTCTCCCCCGTGCAGGTCGATGGTTGAAGCCTGTGTGCGATCGAGGACGCCGGGGTAAAAGGTTCTCAAATATGAAGTGCGGGGAGCTGCGGCATCGTGGCCTTGCGCAGCCTTGCCCATCATGGCTATTGCCTGAAAATTAGGTAGAGGTGTGGCAGCAACGTAGTACTTGCCCGCCAGCAGGCCTCCAATACGGTACTCGCCGAGGTCATTTGTCTGAGCAGAGCCATTCGGCTCGTACGACTTCCCCGTGCGTCGCAACACCGTTACGTCAACGTTGGCCATGGGGTCGCCGTCTTCGTCGAGCACGCGCCCCGTTAGAATCGCAGCCGCGAGCATGTGCAGCGTGTGACCCTTGATCTCCTGACCGGCTCCGACCGAGAGCATCGAGCCCGGAGAACGCCGGCCCTTTTTGTCGACTTCGATGTAACCCGTCCTTTCAACCAGCAGCCGGTAACGGCCGGGAAGTATGTCTGTAATTTTGAAATGGCCGTCGGCGTCGGACGTCGCTGTGTAGTTCCCGCCTTCTCCCTGATTCTCGGCAATCATTTCGATGATGGCTTTCTTGACCGGCTCCCCACTGGGGTCCTTGACCACGCTGCCTACGAGCGACGCCTTGGCAGGCTCCTTTGAAGGCTCCGCGGTCTGCGCCTGCGTGCGTAACGCGAGCACAAGGATGCCCACGACGATGATGGCCAGTTTCATTCGCATTCGACTTTACCGCAGGGAGGGCCTAATTCAGGAAGTAGGTTCGATACAGCGTGTCGCGTTGGACAGGTTTGAAGCCTGCATCTCGAATGATCCGCCGCAATTCTTCTTCGGTTGTACAGTTGTTTACGCCCGCGGCTCGCACAACGTTCTCCTCGAGCATGACCGAGCCCACGTCATTTCCGCCAAAGCGCAAACCCATCTGGCAGACTTTCAGCCCTTGCGTCACCCAACTGGACTGCACATTAAGGAAGTTCGAGAGATAGATCCGCGAAATGGCCAACACTTTCAGATACTCGACTGCCGTGGCCTCATCCCAATGCCGCCCGCCCAGTGCCGTATTCGCCGGCTGAAAACTCCAGGGGATGAAGGCTGTGAACCCGCCCGTCTCTTCCTGCAGATTGTAGAGTCGCTGGAAGTGGTTGACGCGATGCTCGATCCTTTCGCCGACACCGAACATCATGGTCGCGGTTGTCCGCATGCCAAGCTGATGGGCGGTGCGATGCACGCTGATCCAGTCCTCGGTCAAGCATTTCAAGCGAGCGATCTTGAAGCGGACTTCGTCATCCAATATCTCGGCTCCACCGCCCGGGATCGAATCGAGGCCCGCGTCGCGCAACCGCGCGATTGTGTCTCGGAGCGTAAGGTTGCTGTATTCGGCAATCGCCAGGATCTCGGACGCGGAATAGCAATGCAGGTGAACTTTCGGGAAGCGCTGCCGGATTCCGCGCAGCATCTGCTCGTGCCACTCGATCTTGAGATCGGGATGCAGGCCGCCTTGCATCAGCACGCCCGTGCCGCCCAGTTCCACGGTTTCGGCGATCTTGTCGTAGATCGTTTCGAAGTCGAGGATGTACCCTTCCTTTGCGGCCGGGCCCTTCAAAGGCCGGTAAAACGCGCAGAAAGTGCAGTATTCCGTGCAGAAATTCGTGTAGTTGATGTTGCGATCGATGATGTAGCTGACTACGCCTTCGGGGTGCAGTGTACGTCGCACCGCGTCGGCCTCCATGCCGATGCCGATCAGGTCATCGGAGCGGAACATCTCGATTGCTTGTTCTTTGGTCAGGGTCATAAACAGGTACGGGCCCAACAGATAATTCTAACGTTGGGCCCGCACAATCTCAAAACCGCCCGCTGGGTGCGCGCTTTACTGTTGCGTGCTTTGCGGATGCGCCACCGGGCGGAACGATGAGTAGACCGCCAGAGCGGCCACGATGACGTTGGCGACGATCACCGGGCGCGCGTGCAGGAGGATTCCGTATGTCATCCAGCACAGCGCCGCGGCGGCTTGCACCCAGCGCATCATAACCGGACTACGGACAAAGTACGAAAACGCAAAGATCGTGGTTGCCAACCATCCGATCGGTTCAGACACGTGCTCCCTCCGCTTTGGGCGCGCTGACGTTCAGACTCGCAGGACTGCTGTCGAGTATCGTCACCACGTCGGTGGAGACCTTGTCCCATTCCTGGATAACGAATCCCTGCGACTCCAGGAACGCGCGGATCTGCATGCGATCCCAGCCCACGATTTCTTCGAGAATCGGAATCAGCACTCCCAGCGCGTTGGTGCTCAGAACCGTGCGCCGCGCAATCGGAGCCAAGTGCTTGTTCTCCGACACCGCGATGGTGAACCCGTCGCGCCGGTTTACGTGCAGCATCACGTGGACGTCGGAACTGCCATCACCGACATAGATGATGCGGTCGGAACTGATCTGCACCTCATTCTGGATGCGATCGAGCACTGCGACCTTGCCGTATCCGGCGGTCACGCGCTCGATGGCTGCAATTTCTCCCGACGGGTGATAGCGGAACTGCGTTCCGAAAATGCGGTCCGCGGGCACGATGCCCTCAAGCGCCGACTGGATCACTTCGACCGGCGCCGCCGAGAGCACATAGAATTCAAAGTGGTATCCCGCAATGCCTTTGTCCAGAACCCGCTTCAGGAAGTCGATGTTCTCCTTCAGGCGAATGCGCTTGCCAACCTCCCGCAAGTGTTCCGGGCGCACCCGATCATGAAACTCCGGATCGTGTAAGAGCAGATAAGAGAGTTCCCCGCCTTGCTGCACCAGGTTCAGGCGCGCCATGCCCTCGGCTTTGCGCTCAAATTCCTTGGTCGGAATGCCGAGCAGTTCACTTAACACGTAGCCGGTATCGTTGTAGCTAAGCGTCTGATCAAAATCACTGGCGAAGATAAAATGTTTAGCGGATTTAAGCTTTTCCATATAAATCATTAGATAGAGTGAACGATGAAATGGCTAGTAAAAATATCGTGAATGTCTCGTAAGTAACTGAATATGAAAGGCTAGTTAAAAAACCGTTGCGCCTTATCAATGCGCTGGCTGGTGGGCGGCCTTGGCAGGACTCCCGCTTTCGCCCCGGTACCGGAAGTAAGCGACTAGCGCGGCGATTCCGGCCACCGCCGACATTGCCACCAGGGCGTATATGGTGGGCTTGGTATAGCGGTTGAAAAAGCGCAGGAAGTGGCGTCCATAGAGCACGCCGAGGTAGGCCAGGATGCCGTAGCGCAAGCCGCGTCCGAGCGCGAGCGCCGCCAGGAACTTCTTACGCGAATATTGCAGCGCCCCCGCCGCGAGTAAGAACGGGACGAATGGAATCGGCGGCGGCAGCATCGCCGGTACGAAGATAGCCCAGAAGCCCCAGCGCTCGAACCTCGAGTAAATCGACTCGGCGCGCTTCGCACCCATCCGATGTTCGAGGGTTTCCTTGCCGCCCTTGCGCGCCAGCCGATACGTGATGTAACCACCGAGCAGTGAGCCGGCCAGTGCCATCGCTGCGTAATAGTACCAGTGCCTGTGATTGTGGACCACAAACCAGATGGTCAACACGTCCATGCTGCCCGGCATGGGAATGACGGAATTGTCCGCAAGGCCGAGGAGAAGAAGGCCCGGGCCACCCAGATGACGCAGCCAGGTCCAGAACTTCGACGCTAACAGAATGGAGGCCGCCGGCATCATGAGGACTTCCCCGGAGAAAAGGGTGCGAGCATTGACACGGCCACTACGTGGCCGCGAATTTTGCAACCTCCACGAACTGCAAGGGTGGCGCGGGTGGCAGAGCCCCGCACTCGGCCGCGTAGCGATAGAAAAGCTGCAAGCCTTCGAGGCAGCCCGTGTCGAGCTGATAGTGGATATTTTCGGTGAGGTAAGAACGAACCTCTGCTTCGCTCAAGCCAAGTTTCGGACCCCAATCGCTCGCAACGCGCGAAATGTTCTCCGGCTTCAGCCCATGATCGCGGGACGCCTGGAAGATTGCAGCGAGATCCGGCGAAGCATTAGCGAGCGCGGCCTTCCGCGCTGCCCAGAACGCGAACACGAACGGCTTGCCGGTGAAGCGGATCCATTCCTCCGCCAGATCGAGAGTCAGGTACTTGAAACGATCGACCTTTAACGCCGTGTCGCCGATCATCAGGCAAGCATCGTGCTCGCGCAACATGACGTCGACGTCCGGCGCCATCGCAGTGTAGGTGCGGCCTCCGCCGAGCCAGCGCTCGAACAATACCTTCGTCAGCGCTACAGAAGTCATCGACGAAGTATCCAGCGCCACGGTTCGAATGTGCTCGACCGGTACTTTGCTGACGAGGAGGATGGAGCGGACCGGACGCCGGGCGGCAATGGCCACGCCTGGAATCACAGCCAGGTCGGGGATTTGCGTATAGGCCGCAGCCGGAATGATGCCGATATCGGCCTTCCCGGCACGCAATTCTTCAGCGCAAAAAGAAGGAAGAGTGTAAGAAATATCGAAATCCGCGCCCGCGGTTCCATGTTCGAAATCCCACATCAAAGGCACAGTATTTAAAAAGGATATTGCGGAAATACGAAGACGGTTCATCTCTAATATGTTTGATTCTAACAAAGGCCTGTGCGGCTCTCCCTTGACAGCATTTTTACGCGGCGTGTAGACCGGGAAGGGAGGCCGCCTGTGTCTGCCTCGATCTCGGTAGTGGATTCCAGTGTCCGGGAAAGTACCTTGCAATGGCTGGCGCTCACGCGAACGCCGGGCCTCGGGCCGACGCGCGCCAGCCGATTGGTGGAGCACTTGGGAGGGATTGCCGCCGTGTTTCGGGCCTCGTTGACGGAACTCGAGGCCACCGGGCTGCTTGCCGTCTCTGCGTAATCGCTCGGAACGGGCAAGTCGCTCGAACAGGCGCAGGAAGAGGCCGCGCGACCGCTGCTGGTGTTCACCTGGTTTCGATCGAAGATGCCACGTACCCGCCCAGTCTCAAGCAGATCTACGATCCGCCGATCGTGCTGTACGTGCGTGGTGCGGTTGACATCCTGGCTCAGCCCGGCATCGCGGTGGTGGGCACGCGCCATCCGACGCCGTATGGCTCGGGCATGGCCGAGCGACTTGCGATCGATCTGGCCGCCCGTGGACTTGTTATTCAGAGCGGCATGGCGCGCGGCGTCGACACCGCCGTGCATCGCGGCGCGATCAACGCAAAGGGCAAGACGATCGCCGTGTTCGGCACAGGTGTCGACGTACCTTATCCCAAGGAAAACACGCGCCTCTCCGAGCAAATTGTCGCCCTGGGAGGCGCGCTCATCTCCGAATTCCCGCTGGGAACCTTCGCTGCTCCGCAGAATTTTCCGATCCGCAGTCGCATCATCAGCGGCATGTCGATGGGCGTGCTAGTCGTCGAAGCTGCCGAGTACAGCGGCACACGCATCACTGCCCGTTGTGCACTCGAGCAGAATCGCGAAGTCTTTGCCGTCCCCGGAAACGTCACGAACAAAAATTCCTGGGGGCCGAATATCCTCATCAAGCAAGGCGCGGAGCTGGTGGCCACGTGGGAAGACATTTGGGAGGAACTCCCTGAGAATCTAAGGCTTGCGCTGGCCCCCGCCACCCCCAATGAATCGCCGCAGGGCGAAACCGCATCTCTATTCCCAAGCGGTGACAGTCCTCTCAGTCCCCACGAGCGAAAGCTATACGCCCTGCTCAAGGCGGACGAAGCCACTCACATCGATGCCATCGTGGAGAGCCTGGAGCAGGCCATGTCGTCGTCCGAAATTTTCGCGGCCTTGTTCGAACTTGAACTGGCTGGGAAAGTGAGGCAGTTGCCGGGGAAGAATTTTGTAAGGAGCTTCTAGCTGCTGGCTACTGGCAGGGGAACCGGGAATGCTCAAATCGCGGGATGAGCGGGGAAATGCATGAAAGGATTTCAAACAGCTCCGAGTATGGAATGAATCGCACCGTCTCAGGCTGATTCTTTATCGAGAAACCCGCGCATTTCCACGCGAAGAAGTGTATGGGCTCACCAGCCAAATCCGCAGAGCTGCAGCTTCTATTCCCGCCAACGTCGCCGAGGGTTGCGGGCGTCGTTCGGATGGTGAATTTACGCGATTCCTGCAGATTGCACGCGGTTCAGCAAGCGAACTCGAATATCACTTGTTGTTGTCGCACGATCTCGGGTCTCTCGCCGACGAGCGATTTGAGGAGATGAATAACAAACTTGTAGAGGTACAACGAATGCTGACTGCACTGGTTCAGCGTGTGCAGCCCGTAAAAGGCTTGGTTACACGCACTCGTGAGCAGAAGAAGGTTGCCAGCAGCCAGTAGCTAGCAGCCAGAAGCTTTGTCCCGTAACTTGTCCCCGTCGCCAGCTTCGTGCTAGCTTCGAACCCAGACAAGCACAAAAGAGGAAACATTGTCCAAAGGTTTAGTGATCGTTGAGTCGCCCGCCAAGGCGAAAACCATTCAAAAGTATCTCGGCAAGGGATTCACGGTTGAAGCTTCGCTCGGCCACGTGAAAGATCTGCCCAAGAGCACGCTCGGGGTCGACATCGACAACGAGTTTGACACCGAATACATCGTCATCCCGGGCAAAGAGAAAGTTCTGATCAAGCTGAAGAAGCTGGCCGAATCCGTGGATCATATCTATCTCGCGCCTGACCCGGACCGCGAAGGCGAAGCCATCGCCGCACACTTGGCCGATGAGCTCGATACCAACGGTGCAAAAAAGAAGAAGGCCAAGAAGAGTAAAGATAAGAATAAGGATGGGGACGCCCCCCGCATCCAGCGCGTTACCTTCAACGAAATCACCCAGCGCGCGGTTCGCGAAGCGTTTGAGCACCCTCGCGAGATCGATCAGAACCTGGTCGACGCTCAGCAGGCCCGCCGCGTGCTCGATCGCCTGGTGGGCTACCAGGTCTCCCCGTTACTGTGGGACAAGGTGCGCCGTGGACTTTCCGCCGGACGTGTTCAGACCGTCGCTCTCCGCCTGATTGTCGAGCGCGAACGCGAGATCAAGGCTTTCGAGAAGAAGGAATACTGGACCATCGATGCGCACCTTGCGGCCTCGAAGCCGCCCGCGTTCGATGCCCGTTTCGTCGGCAAAGGCGAGGAGAAGATCGAAGTCCCCAATGGCGATGAAGCCGAAAAGATTCGCGCTTTCGTCGAAAAGGCGGACTGGCTGGTCCGTTCGGTCGACCGCAAGGAGCGCCGCCGCAATGCTGCGCCACCCTTCACGACCAGCAAGCTACAGCAGGACTCCGCCCGCAAGCTGCGTTTCAGCGTGAAGCGCACCATGATGATCGCCCAACGCCTTTATGAAGGCGTGGAACTTGGCGAAGAAGGTCTGGTCGGTCTCATTACTTATATGCGTACCGATTCGACCCGCGTCTCGAACGAAGCGCTGGCCGAAGTGCGGGAGATGGTGGGAAAGGAATACGGTCCGCAATACCTGCCCGAGCAGCCCAATACTTTCAAGTCGAAAAAAGGCGCGCAGGAGGCGCACGAGGCCATCCGACCCACGTCGGTCGCGCACACTCCCGATTCAGTCAAGCAGTATCTGAAAGAAGATGAGTTCAAGGTTTACAAGCTGATTTGGCAGCGTTTCGTGGCCTCGCAAATCAATCCGGCTGTCTTCGACCAGACCACCGTCGACATCGATGCCAAGCAGGGTAACGAAAGCTATTGGTTCCGCGTGACCGGGTCGGTGTTGAAGTTCGACGGGTTCCTGAAAGTCTACGAAGAATCCAAGGAAGGCAAGGACGAAGAAGACGAAGAACTGAAGCACAAGCTGCCGCCGCTCGAGCCCGGGCAGAAGCTCACGTTGAGAGAACTGAAGCCCGAGCAGCATTTCACCGAGCCGCCGCCGCGCTACAACGAAGCTTCGCTGGTGAAGGAACTCGAAGAACGCGGCATTGGCCGCCCGTCGACGTACGCGACCATTCTCACCACGATTCAAGAACGGCAATATGTCACCAAGCTGGGTGGCAAGTTTGCCCCGACTGAAATCGGCCTGGTCGTGACCGATCTCCTCATCGACAACTTCCGGGACATTTTCGACGTGGCCTACACCGCACGTCTCGAGGAAGAGTTGGACGAGATCGAGGAAGGCAAAGAGAAGTGGACCGACGCGATGTCGGAGTTCTACAAGCGCTTCGCCAAGGACCTCAAATACGCTGAGAAGCACATGGAAAACATCAAGCGTATGGAGAAGCCCACGGACGAAAAATGTGAGCGCTGCGGCTCACCGCTCATCATCAAGTGGGGCAAGCATGGGTCCTTCTATGCGTGCAGCTCCTACGACAAGGAGAATCCTGAAAGCTGCACTTTCACCAAGGAAAATCCTATCAACCTGCCCGACCTCGACTCGGCCGACATGCAGGAAACGGCGCAGGAAGAGTATTGCGAGAACTGCGGACGCGTGATGGTCCTGAAGCGAGGACGCTTCGGACAGTTCATGGCCTGTACCGGTTACCCGGATTGCAAAACCACACGCCGTCTCGACCAGGGCAAGCGCGTGCCCGACATTCCGCTCGACGAGCCCTGCCCGAAATGCGGGCGCAATCTGATGATTCGTCACGGCCGCTATGGCGAGTTCACGGCTTGCTCCGGATATCCGGAATGCAAGTTCGTCAAGCAGAATTTTATCGGCGTGAAGTGCCCGCTCTGCGCGGATGGAGAGTTGGTCGAGAAAAAAGCTCGCAAGGGAAACACGTTCTACGGCTGCTCCAACTATCCGAAATGCAAGTTCACTTCGGCCAATAAACCGATCGCCGAAAAGTGTCCGAGTTGTGGGCACGACTTTTTAGTCGAGAAGTTCCTGAAGGCAGGTCCCGTGATTGCGTGTCCCAACAAGGAATGCGACTACGAGCGCGAGGCCCCGGTACCGGCGGTCGCTGAAGCTTCAGGCGCAGGCGGACAGTAAGACTTTGATGGAGAGGCGGGCGTTCAGCCCGTCCCTCCATCGATCTCAGCTTTTTGTCGCCTTCCGAAAGGTCCCCTCAGGTAAAATTGCAGCCGTTCAACTCAAAGTCCTGGAGGAAGTTTCATGGCAACACCGACTCACGCCGATGCCGAACTGATCCTGAAACTTTACGAAGCCCGCCGCGAACCCGAAATGCGCAAAGCCCGCCAGTGGTGGACTGCGACCTTCTGGCCGGAGAGTGCCGACGAAATCACTAAGGTCATACGCTCGATGGGCTCGCAGGAGAACAACTGGCTCCGTATGGTTCTTGGCTATTGGAGCATGGCCGCTTCCTTTGTCGCCCAGGGCGTGCTCAACGAGGACCTGTTTTTCGAACCCAGCTGCAGCGGGGAGATGTTCGTCATCTACGTCAAGGTCGAGCCGTATCTCAAGGAAGTGCGCGAGAAGATGCAAAATCCCATGCTGCTCGCTAATCTGGAAAAGCTGATCAAATCGGAGAAGGGGCAGGAGCGGTACAAGATCATGTCCCGGAACGTCGAGAACATGCGGAAAGCGCGGGCGGAAAATCTGGCCAAGGCCAGTTGAACCGGAACTAGTATCCGGCGGCACTTGCGCGTCAGGTTAGAGCTGGCCGGCCAGGTGCCACCGAATTACTTCATCCTCGACAGAAAACAAATTCTTCGGCGATCGATCGAATCGTTCCCCCAGTTGATAGGCCTGCCGCTCGAGCGGAATCTCTTCGTACGCGCCACCTGTGAGAAATCCCCGTACATAGAACCTTGCGAATTCCTTAAGCCCGAGCACACGATACTGCACCGCGTGCACCAGTTCATGGAACAACGTGCTGCGGTCAAGTTCGCCGTTGTACGCCACCAAGTCCAGCAGTGTGATCGCGCCAATGGAGGACATCTTCCGCAATCCCTTGATTCCCAGACCCTGCGCCACTGGATAGAGGATCGGATCGGGCATCCTGGCCTGTACGATTCTTGTTTCCGCCAGAACCGAAGCAGGGAAGAATGCTGCCATCGGCTCCAGCATGTCTTGAGGGATGACCTCCGCTTGCGGAATTAATCGGCGACGGTGATAGGCGATGTAACGCGCCGTAAGCCACGAAACCAACGGAACGATCGGCTGAACCAAGCGCGGGAAGGGTACCACTTGGGGCATCTATGAAATGAATTCCCGGATGTATTCGTCTTTCGTTTGCACCAGTTGATGGAGATCGCCGTCGAAGATCACTTTCCCGTCCCGCAGAATCAGAAAGGCCATCGGAATTTCGACCCGTCCGCCCGCCTCGACGTGTTTCATGTGATTGGTCTTGGGATCAAAAATGTGGCTCGCCATCGTGAATGCGTCCTGCAGCCGATGTGTCACCATCAAGGAGCTCGATTTGTAGACGTCTCGTTGTTTCACGATCAGTTCTACGATCGTGGTCGACGTGACCGGATCCAACCCTCCGGTAGGCGAGTCATAGAGCAGAGTTTCCGGTTGCGTAATGATCGCCCGCGCGATCGCCACGCGCCGCCGCATGCCGCCCGACAGCTCCGAAGGAAACATGTCGACGGTATGTTCGAGCTCCACGAAGCGCAGCGCTTCACGTACCCGCCGGTCGATTTCTTCCCAGGGCACCTCACCCTCTTCCATGAGGCGGAAAGCCACGTTGTCGTGCACGGTGAGTGAATCGAATAGCGCGCTCTCCTGGAACACGATGCCGACTTTTCTGCGCAGATCGAAGAGATCCTCTTCCCGCATCTGCGTGACGTCCTCACCGAGCACGTAGATGTGTCCGCGGTCGGGCTTGAGCAGACCCAGCGCCATTTTCAGGATGGTGCTTTTGCCCGATCCCGCCACCCCAAAGAGCGCCTTGGTTTCGCCGCGCGGCAGCCGGAAGGAGATGCCGTCGAGTACGACGTGGTCTTCGAACGCGATCGCCACATCGTCGAAGACGATGACGTCTTGCGCTGGATCCTGAGTTGTATTGGCCGGTGCTTCCATCGGCAGAGAAGGTGTCGACATGGTTCAGGATCCCAGGACCACCATCAGGAAGCGTGTCACGAACACATCGACCACGATGATCAGGATCATCGCAGCCACGACTGCTTCGGTGGTCGAGCGTCCGACGCCTTGCGTGCCGCCTTTGGTGGTGAGACCGTAATAACAGCCAACCGTCGCCACAATAAAGCCAAACACCAGCGGCTTCATCAATCCCATGAATACGTCAGAGAACACCAGCGTCTGCCAGGCGTTGCTCCAGTACTCGTGAGAATCCATGCCGAGCAGGATTGCGGCCACAACGCTGCCCCCCAACAGCCCCATGAAATCGCCGAGGATAGTCAGGAAAAAAAGCATGGTCACGCTGGCCGCCACGCGCGGCGTCACCAGTTTCTTCATGGGATCGGTGCCGAGCGCACGCATCGCGTCGATCTGCTCGGTCACGATCATGGAACCGAGTTCGCTCGCCATACCCGAAGCATTTCGGCCCGCTACTACCAGGCCCGCCAGCACCGGACCCAACTCACGCACGATGCCAATCGACACGAGTTGCCCGATCACCGTGGTGGCGCCGAATCGGCTGAGCGTAGTGGCGCTGTTGAGAGCGAGCGCCGCGCCCGTGAAAAATACGGAAGCCAGAACGATGGGAAGGGAGCCAAAGCCGATGAGATCGGCCTGCTGGATCATGTCGGCGCCATAAATCGGACGCCGAAACAAGTTGGCCACCGACTGAGCAGCCAGAATGGAGTATTCCTGCAGAGACTGAATCTTCCGCTTGGCGAAATCTACCGGAGAGATGAGTTCGATATCACTAAGAAAATCGCCAGCTGCCATCCGAAGCTCCCGTCACATCTAGCCCGAACTATAACAGGAGCTATGAGCTCAGAGCTATGAGCATTGAGCTACGAGCTGCGAGTGACGAACCACGTGCATGAGCTTCGACCCACAAGCGTTTTAGAGCGAGCGGTCGATCCGCTCCAAATTTTGCCATCCTGAGGGAAGTGAAGCTACAGCCGAACGCCGTTGAAAGACCGCGTGTCTGCAGATACCACGAAGGCTCGCGCGGAATTTTCCAGCACAACAAAAGTGAAAGGCTCGGCAACGCCGAGCCCGCAATTATCGTGACGAGAGTGTTTGCTCCTAAGCCTCCCGCCCCTTCTTCCGAATCTCCACGCTCAAACGCTTGATCTTCTGGTTCAGCGTTGAAAGAGGCACACGGAATCGTTCCGCCGCCTCGGTCTGGTTCCAATTGCACTTCTCCAGCATGTCGGTGATGATGCGCCGCTCGCAGTCTTCCAGGATGTCGAACAGCGAAGCATCCGGCCGGTGATCCATGGCAGGGAGCGTCGTGCCGCGTCCCACCATCTGATCCGGCAGCAGGTCACTCCCGATATCGATGCCCGACGAAAGCACCACCGCGCGTTCGATCACGTTTTCGAGTTCCCGCACATTCCCGGGCCAGGAGTAGCCAACCAGGGGTCGCAGGGCCTCGGGGGTGATGCGTCGAGACTCGCGCTCGTTCTCCAGCGAATACTTGCTGAGAAAATGCTGGACCAGCAGGGGAATGTCTTCCTTGCGCTGGCGCAGTGGCGGCAGGTCAATGGTGATGACATTCAACCGGTAGAACAAGTCTTCGCGGAACTTTCCTTCACGCACCAGCTGCCGAAGATCGACGTTGGTCGCAGCGATGATGCGGACATCCACCTGCAGTTCGTGAATGCCACCCAGGTGCATGAACTTGCGGTCTTGCAACACCCGCAGAATCTTGCTCTGCGTGTCCATGGTCATCGAGCCGATCTCATCCAGGAACAATGTTCCTTTGTCGGCGACCTCGAACAAGCCCTTCTTCGAGGCGATCGCGCTCGTGAACGCGCCCTTGACGTGCCCGAACAGGGTCGATTCGAGCAGATCCGGAGGCATGGATCCTGTATTTACGGGGACGAACGGGCGATCCTTGCGCGGCGAATGCAGGTGAATCGCTTTGGCGATGAGTTCCTTGCCAGTTCCGCTTTCGCCTTGCAACAGCACGGTGGAGCGGCTGGGCGCCACCTGCGCGACCAGATCGAATATCTTCAGCATCGGCTCGCTCTTGCCGATGATGTGCTCGAAGTTGTAGCGCTGCTTCAGCGCGCGCTTCAGTTGGACGTTCTCTTCTTCGGCGCGATGACGGGCAATCGCGGCCCGCACATCAGCCAGCAGTTTTTCGTTGTCCCAGGGCTTCTGTACGAAGTTGGCTGCGCCTGACTGCATGGCCTTCACGGCGTTCTCCACCGTGCCGTACGCGGTGATCATGATCACCGACAGTCCTGGGTCCTGCCCATGGAGGTCAGCCAGGATATCGAGGCCGTTGCGATCGGGGAGCGCCAGGTCCAGCAGGATCAGATCAAACGCACGTTGCCCGATGCGAGCGAGCCCCTGTTGCCCGTTGGCCGCGGTCTCTACGTCGTATCCCTCCATTTCGAGCAGGGTCTGCAGCGACTCCCGGATCTCGGCTTCGTCATCGATGATGAGAACCGACCCGGCCATCGCTAGGGAATCGAAATCGTTCATCTTGCGCGGCATGACGGCGGCTTCAGACATTGACGGCCTTCCTGGTCAGCGGAAAATCCAGGTAGAACGTGGTCCCTTCGCCAGGACGGCTCTCCACGCGGATCTTGCCCGCATGCTCCTGGATGATTCCATACGTAACCGACAGCCCGAGCCCGGTACCACGTTTTTGACCCGGGTCCGGCGCGGTCTTGGTCGTGAAGAACGGATCGTAGATGCGTGCGATATGTTCCGGCGCAATCCCGCTCCCGGTATCGGTCACGCTGACCGAGACGCCGGTACCGTTGGCGGTTGCTACCCGCAGCGTTCCACCCGCGGGCATCGCATCCTTCGCATTCAAAAATAAGTTGAGGAATACCTGCTGCAGCCTTCCGATGTTTCCCTGGATCGGCGGCAAGTGCTCCGCTAGCTCGTTTTCCACCTGGATGCGCGAGGTGCGGAACTGGTGCTCGAGCAGAGCGAGCGTGTCGGTGATAACTTTATTGACGTCGACATCGCCAAACTCGACCCCACTCGTGCGCGAGAAGTTCAAAAGGTTGCTGACAATTTCCGAAGCCCGGAACGTCTGCCGGGTGATCTTTTCCAGCAACCCGGCCTTCTGCGGATCCGTGCGCAACTGCTTGGCCAGCATTTGGGTGTACGACGAGATGACCGCCAGTGGCGTGTTCACCTCATGAGCAACGCCCGCTGCCAGCAGCCCGATCGAGGATAGCTTGTCGGCTTGGGATAGCTGCGCTTCCAGGTCCATCCGTTCCGTGATGTCGTCCATGATGATGAGGCGACCGATCACGTTGAATTTCCTTGTGACGAGCGGCGCAATGGCGGCGTTGATGGTGCGAACTTCACCGGCCGGGGTATTTAGTCGGAACTTGTACAGGTTGTGAATGCCCGGATTCTGGCGTACCCGGTAGAACTCCTCGACGAACTCAGCCGGGAACACTTCGCTGAGCGGCCGCGTCAGAGCCTGCCAACGAGGCAATGCGTACATCACTTCCATTTGCGAATTCCAGGATTCGATCCGGTCCGCCAGATCCACGGCCAGGATGCCCACGTTGATCGACTCAACGATGTTCTCGTTGAAGTCTTTCAGCCGCTCGTACTCCGCAACTTTCTGTTCGAGCGATGCGTACAAGCGCGCATTCTGGATGGCGATTCCGATATAACCCGCGAGGGTCTCCAGCAATTCGACATCTTCGCTGGTGAGGAAGTCGCCCTCCATCGTCTTGCCGAGCCCGAGCACTGCAATCGGCTTTTGTTGCACGCGGCAGGGGATGTAGTAGTTCAAATCGAGCTTAGCGATGCTAGTCTGCGCGGATGGCGTCTCGCGCGGCACCTGGTGCGTGTTATCAAAGAACAGGTGCCCAGCGCCCATCTCCGGGCGCTGCATGCTCAGGAAGCTGAAGTCCAGCCCGCTGGTCTGCGTCATTCCGAAAGACTTGGCAATCACGAAGTGCTCATTCTGATCGCCGGTCGTGAGGAAGATTGCCAGCCGGTCCACCAGCAGTGTGCGCGATAGCCGGTCGACCACTGAACTCAACATCTCATCGAGGTCCGTCTCCGAACTCAGCTCGCGGCCGAACTCGATCAGCGTTTTCCGGTAGTCGTAGCGCGTGCGATAGAAGAACTGGTCGATGCCGTCCTGAATCCATTTGCGCACCGGATCGAACAGCAGCGCGGTGACGACCATGGCCAAAATCAGACCATAAGGTCCACTACTCGGAATGCGGGTGTGCACCAACTCGGCGACACCGGCCACGACAGCGAAATACACCATCACGACGGCGGCCGCTGCGAGCGTGTAGACCATACCGCGCTTGAAGATCAGGTCGACGTCCATCAACCGGTAGCGGAAGATGGCGTATCCAAAGGTGAGTGGCAACAGGCCCAGCGACAGCACGGACGCCTGCATCCAGAGTTTCGGCACGTAACCGAACAACGTCGGCAAGATATAGAGCAGTGTGAAGGGTGCGATCGCAACGATGGTTCCGCGCGTAACCCATTTCAGCTGCTGGCGCAGAATCGGGGTGCTGGCGCGCAGGTAGCTGTACCAGAGCACGGCAGCCGAAGCCACGAAGTACAGCGCCAGATATAACCACCACAGCCGGTCCAGATTCCATCGCCGCACTTCATTGGCCTGCACGAAGCGCAGCGTGAAAATGTGGACGGCGAGCAGAGCCATTCCAGGCACGTACACCATCGGCACAACCCAGGGATTCTTCCGTACGAAAAATCTCCGTTCCGGGAAGGTCAGCACGAAATGCAGGAACAGCGCCGGCTGCAGCATCCAGGCCACAACGTTGCACCAGTACACGCTCCAGTCGAAAGCGTTCAGTTTGCCCGTGTAGTGGAACGAGTAGAAGATGAACGAGACCAGGCAGAAAATGTAGAAGTGCGTCGAACTGGGCGCGGTCCAGCGCCGCAACAAAACGTAAATGCCGATTCCCAGATAGATCAGCGCAATGAAACGCAGCCAGTCGTTCAGCGGTCGCTCCGCCGGAGCGAGAAGCACTTTGTCTGCTTCCACAGGAACCGACTGACGGAGCAACGAGTAATGAGCTCTCATCCAGACGCCGGTTGCATACAACTGGCGCTCAAGGGCGGGAGTGTTTTTCACCTCATGGCCGTTGACGGACACCAGTTCATCGCCCTGGCGGACGCCCGCCTTGTCCGCAGGACTGTTTTTTTCTACGCGGTTGGCAACCAGGTGTCCGCCACGCTCCACCCACCAAGCTCCATCGGTGGGGATCAGGAATTCGTGCTCTTTCTGGAAGTTGATCCAGGCAAAAACGCAGGCGGCCGCCGTCAGAAGGAACAGCAACCCGGCGGTAAAGCGGATTTGGAAGTCCTTGTTCATGGACTCGTGGGGAGACACCAACGCGTCCAACCGTTCCGTGCGATTGCTTCCCCGCGACGACATCTGCAAGTTCGCTGCCATGCTTTCAAACTTCCACAGGTCGCTAACTTACTTAGAGCAAGCGGCTTCTACGATTATAGGGGCTCAAACCCGCGACGGATACGGCTTTTGGAAGGTTTCTCCCGGAATCCGTATCCCCTTCTGCTTTTGGTATTTAGGACCCTAGACATAACAGTTCGGGTCGAATTACCGCGTCCACAGGCCCGTCGGGTAAAATCCTGATTTCCATGACAACCTTCGAACAGATTATCGACCTCGAGCGACGTTATCTTCTTCAGACCTACAACCGCTACCCAGTCGCTTTCGAGCGCGGCAAGGGAGTTTTCCTCTTCGATTACGAGGGAAAGAAGTATCTGGACTTCGTTTCCGGCCTCGGGGTGAACGCACTGGGCCACGCCCACCCGCGGATCGTGAAAACCATTCGCGAGCAGGCCGCCCGGCTGATTCACATCTCGAATCTTTACTGCCACGAATACCAGGGCAAACTGGCGGAGAAGCTGGCCACGCTGTCTGGACTCGATCGCGTGTTTTTCTCGAATAGCGGCACGGAAGCGATCGAAGGATCGATCAAACTGGCGCGCCTCGCGAGTCACCGCGTCGGCGGTCCCGAAAAAAGTCGCCTCATCGGACTGGAGGGCTCGTACCACGGCCGGACCTTCGGCGCCATGTCGCTGACCGGCCAGGATAAGTACCGCAAAGGTTTTGAGCCCCTGCTAGAAGAAGTCACCTTCGTGCCCCGCAACGACCTCGAAGCCTTGCGCGCCGCCGTCAACGACCAGACGTGTGCCATCGTGCTCGAACCCATCTTCGGCGAAGGTGGAATTCTGGAGTGCTCGGTCGAGTTTCTGCAGGAGTGCCGCACGCTCGCCGATCGTTTCAAAGTCGCCCTGATCTTTGACGAGATTCAGTGCGGACTAGGCCGAACCGGCACCCTGTTCGCCTTCCAGACGTTTGGAGTGAAGCCCGATATCGTTGCCATTGCCAAGCCGATTGCCGCTGGTCTTCCGCTGGGCGCGTTCCTGGCACGAGAAGAATTCGCCTCAGCCATCTCCGCCGGGCAACATGGCACGACATTCGGCGGAGGCCCGCTCGCTTGCCGCGTCGCGCTGGAATACCTTGCGATTGTTGAGGAAGAGAAACTGCTCGAGAACGTCGCCAAGGTGGGTGCTTATCTACAACACGAACTGCAACAACTTGTCGACAGCTACGCCGCCGCGAAGGAAGTCCGCGGCCGGGGATTCATTCAGGGCATCGACCTGGAAATTCCCACTCGTCCGATCGTTGAGCAGGGACTCGCCCAAGGCGTCCTCTTCAACAGTACACAGGACACTGTTGTGCGCTTTCTGCCGCCTTTTCTTCTGCAAGAGCAGCATGTCGACAAGGGGATCCGCGTGCTCCGCAAATTCCTGGGAAGGAAGCGCCGCAAGGCCGCATAAAAAACGGGGAGCCGAAGCTCCCCATTACTCAGAAGCGACAGAGGCGATATCAGTTACATAGACTCCGCGGCGCGCAAAAAAGTTGTCCGCCTTTTCCAAAGAAAGCATCGTGAATTCGACCTCCGCGCAAAATTTTCTGCCGCCTTCGCCTCCCGGCGCAGAGGAACACTTCGTCACCCTTGACGGCTCCCGCCTGCGCTACCTGAAGGCCGGCTCGGGCCCGCCCCTCATCCTGCTCCATGGACTGATGGGGTATTCATTCTCGTGGCGCTTTACCATCCCGGCGCTGTCTCCGCACGCCACGATGTATGCGCTGGATCAGGTAGGCGCCGGATTCTCCGACCGTCCTGCAAACCTGGATTGCCGACTGTGCGCGATCGCCGAAAGAGTGTTGAAATTCGCCGAGGCAGTCGGCCTCACTTCCTTCGATCTGCTCGGTACTTCGCACGGCGGCGCCGTCGCTATGACCGCCGCTTCCATGTGCGCCACGCGACCCGATCTGCATTTGCGTAAGTTGATCCTGGTGGCGCCGGTGAATCCCTGGTCCCCGCACGGACGCCGCCTTGCGCCGTTTCTCGGCAGCCCGCTGGGAGCGACGCTGTTCCTGCGCAGCGTGAACCACATGCGCTGGACGTTCCCGTACTGGCTTGCCCGCCTCTACGGAGATGCCAAGCGCATTCCGCCCGGCACCTTGGAAGGTTACCAAGCACCCGTGCTCTCGATCCCAGGAAGCTTCGAATACGGCGTCAACATCGTTCGCCACTGGACCAGCGATCTACGCGAACTCGAGGAAACCATTCCGAAGCTCGCTGACATCCCAACGCTAATGGTCTGGGGAAGCGCCGACGCCGCCGTCTACGTGCAATCCGCCGAACAACTCCGCCGGCATTTCAAACAGTGCGAACTCGTGGTTTATCCAGGGGTGGGACATCTTCCCTACGAAGAAGCTGCCGAGCAATTCAATGCCACGTTGATCAAATTTCTCGGCGCCGCGCACTAGTACGCTGAACCCATACGTGACCGAGGGGTTCGCCCAAATGGCAAGGCCCACGCACACCACATGCAAGAAAGGAGGCGCCGCCCAGCTGAGCCCTGCTGCTCTGGGGAAACGCTATCGCCGCCTCTATCCAGGCAGATTGGGTCCTGCCAGAAAGCCGCCATCGAGCACCAAGGACTGTCCCGTCATGAAAGAGGCGCGCTCCGAGCACATCCACAGCACGGCCTCCGCGACTTCCATCGGCCTTCCGAAGCGCCCGATGGGGTGGAGCCCGACCGCAAACGGCTTAATCTCAGCTCCGCCGAAAATCCGGTCACCCATGGGCGTTTCGATCACCGCCGGGCACACCACGTTGACGCGAATGCCGAGGCGCGCCGTCTCCAGCGCGGCGGATTTTGTCAGTCCCATCACGCCATGCTTGCTCGCGGAGTAGGTTGCGAATCCTGCGCCGCCAATCAAGCCCGCGACCGACGCCATGTTCACGATCGCTCCTCCACCTCCTTGCTTGACCATCTGCTGAATCTCGTACTTCAGGCAAAGCCAGGTGCCTTTGAGATTGATGTCAATGGTGCGGTCCCAGTCCTCTTCGGGCTGATCGACAATTGGGGCAAGGGTTCCTTCGATCCCGGCATTGTTGAATGCGATGTCCAAACGTCCATACTTCTCGACCGTTTTTCGGACGAGAGTTTGCACCTCGGTGGCTAACGCGACGTCGGTTTTCACAAACACTCCATCGCCGCCGGCAGCGCGGATCAGGTCGATCGTTTCCTTTCCTTCCAGCTCGCGCCGGCCGGCAACCACCACTTTTGCTCCGGACTTCGCGAAGAGGACGGAAGCATCCCGGCCAATCCCCGACGTTCCACCCGTCACTACTGCAACTTTGCCGTTCAATTCCATCGTGATATTCCTCCTCGGATCCGCAATGCCTTGGATGGGTTTTGATAGGAAGTTCTATCCTTTGGTCCGCAATTTCACAACCGTATCTCAGGAAACATCGCTTCCGCCAAACTCGTCATTCCTGGATGGGTCGACTATGTAACCCTTTCCAAGAAGGACGCTGCCTGGAAAATTCTCTCGGTGGTGCAGCGAATCGACAACTCGTGAACGAGATTTCAAAGCAACCTTCTACGGAAAGCTCGTTCCCTCAACGAGCGTTTTCTTCTCCTCTCCTGCAGCCTTGCCCTCCGGCACGGTAAGATACTCTAGACCTCTCCGACATGGGGCAAGACATCCTCGACTTTCTCCGGGACCTGATCGCGCAATACGGCTACTGGGCCGTGGGCGCCACGCTCCTGTTGGAGAACACCGGCATTCCCGTGCCGGGAGAAACCGTTCTCCTTCTCGCGAGTTTCCTCGCTTACTCGCGCGAGGAACTGCACCTCCCATACATCATTTTGATCGGCGTCTGCGCGGCCACCCTGGGCGACAACCTAGGCTACTTTATCGGCTACCGCGGGGGCCGCCCGCTGCTCGATCGCTACCGCGAGGTCTTTCATGTGAAACTTGAGACCATCGCACGCGGCGAAAATCTATTCGCGCAATACGGAGCGATGACCATCTTCTTCGCGCGTTTCATTTTCGGCCTGCGCGTGATCGCCGGTCCCCTTGCGGGCGTGCTCCGCATGCCCTGGAAGCGTTTCGCCATCTTCAATTTCCTGGGAGCCTTGCTCTGGGTCACCGTGATCTCCTTGATCGGCTACAAGTTCGGCAAGCATTGGGATCTGTTGATGGAGTACGTGGAGCGGCTCAACGTCGTCATTCTCATTGCGGTCGGCATCGGCGTGGTCATCCTGTGGTTGTGGCGCAGGGCACACGTCGCAAAGCGGTGATCGCACACGCTGCGAGCTTTTCCGGAAATTCGTTCAAAGCACAGTTACGAAAGCGTTTTCCCGACAAGCCAATGGATTGCTGGCTCGCCGCTCCGGGTGCTAGGCTCGGGACTGGTTCCGGATGGCTTCTTCCCGCACACTTGAGCAGCAAGACTCGCGGTTTGCTCGGCTCATCGCGCTTGCTCGCCTGGAGCATGCCGACCTCTGGGTTAAGTTTTTGCTCGCTCTTGTCGGGCTGGCGCTCGCCTTTGCTGCCGCCCTGTTTTCCACGGTCTCGCGCGAGTCGGGCAACGTCTGGGCCACGCTGATTCTCGCCTCGGCTGCTCTGATTCTCGCCACCCTAGTTGGTCTGACCACAGTTCCCCATCTTGCCCGACGCGTGGTTGTCACGCGCCTGCGAGACGCCGTCGATTATGAAGTAACGCGCGCCGGAATCCTCTATGTCGTGGCCACGCTGCTGATCGGCATTGCGGCCCTAAACACCGGCAACAATCTGCTCTATATCATCGTGGCGGCCATGCTGGCGGCGATCCTGGTGTCGGGAGTTGTTTCCGCGGTGATTTTGCGCGAATTGGAACTCGACGTCCGCCTGCCCCAACATGTCTTTGCTGGACGCCCCGTCGTCGGCCGCATCTTGTTACGCAACCCTCGGCGCCGCTTGCCATCGTTTTCTATTCACGTTGTTCCGTCGAAGAAGAAAAAATCCGTCATCCAGTGGCACTGGGAACCGGCTACTTTCGGCTTTCCGCCCAAGCGTCCTCCGGAACAGCAATGGATCCGTCTGCCCGATCGCCGGGTGCGGCGCATCGTGCATGACGGGAGCGCGACCGGCATCTTCGATGGTTCGGCGTATTTTCCATACGTAGCACCAGAGGCCGAACTGTCCGCGGATCTCGAACTCTGCTTCCAACGCCGCGGCCAATACGCCGAGAACAGCTTCGGTCTTGCCACCCGCTTTCCATTCGCTTTCTTGACCAAGACTCGCCGTGTGCCGCTGCAGCGGACCGTGCTCGTCTACCCGGGCATCGAACCCACGGACGAATTCCTGGATGTGCTGCCCATGATTACCGGCGAAGTCGAGGCCTTGGTCAGCGGCCGTGGCTATGATCTTTATCGCATCCGCGAGTACATGCCAGAAGATTCGGCCCGGCATGTGGACTGGAAGGCCACCGCCAAATCCGGATCGCTGAAGGTGCGGGAGTTCAGTCGCGAAGACGAACGCAAACTTCGCCTGGTCTTCGACAACCCCGCGCCCGGCGTGCTTGCCTCCGAAGCCTATGAGCGAGCGGTCGGGCTGGCTGCATCGCTTGCCTGGCACTTCGCGAACGAGGACGCGGATCTGGCGTTTGTGGGCCAAGGCTACAAAGGCGAGCCCGACATCTACAAGTTTCTTGCCTACCTTGCGATGGTGACGCCGCAGATGGAGAATTCGATCATCGACACGCTTCCCGTCACCGGCGACTACAACATTGTGCTCACCTGCCGTCCCCGCGGCAGCGTTCCCACCGCCCTATGGAATCGGTCCTACATGATTTTTCTCGGCGACGACAGGTCACGGCAACGCGGCCAAAAAACTCGGGTGCCCGAGAAACTGCTGCGCGCGCGATCGTGAAGCCGAACTTTCGACCGGGTGCGGTTGGAAATTTTCCGGGGTCGTCTGACCAAACCGCACCGGCTCGCCTATCACCAACGAATGAGGCTCAATTTTCCTGTAGATACCTCACAGGTTAACCGGATTTGTTGCTGAACCCGGCTGGTTTCGTCATATACTCCGCAGCGTCGCTCTCGTCTGTGGGTCGAGGCTTGGCTGGGCTTTGTGAGCCTCTGCGCCATCCGTAGTACAGATTTTCGGCATCCTGCCGTCCATCTTCGCTTGGAGGTTGCACCATGTCGTGCATCCACGATCTCGTTAGAAACCAGGACACCTATCGCGCCGACGTCGAGCAAACCGTTCTCGCCGTGGCGCAAGCCATGGTCGAGCGCAATATCGGCGCCGTTCCTGTGCTGCGCGACGGATTTCTGGCGGGCGTATTTTCCGAACGCGACTTAATGCGCCGCGTGGTCGTTGAGGGCCGTGACCCGGCGAAAACCAGAGTCGGTGACGTCATGACCACCGATCCGCTTACCGTGCAACCCAACGCCGATCTGGAAACTTGCAAGTTCCTGATGCGCCGCCACGGTTTTCGCCACCTTCCTGTGTGCGACGGACAACAGCTCCATGGCATGGTTTCCATGCGCGACATCCTCCAGCACGACCTGTCGGAAACAGACGACGAGGTGCGCATGATGATGGCCTATATCCACTCCACGCCCTAGGCCGTAAGCGAGGGCGGCGTCGTTCTGCGGGTGTTTTAGTCGCTTGCGTGCCCACTTGAAGGCGATCCCCGTGGTTACTCTCGATAGTTACTTCCAGACGTCAGGACTGCTCTCCTCTGTAGGGTTTACGGTACTTAATGTATTGCCGAACAATAGCTTGCAGACACCAGCAGGTAATGGTTACCCTACGTTACTTTGGTACATTGATCGGTCGAGCAGAACTGCTAAGGTTAGATGGCAAAAGAATTTCTCTGTGTGGGCCGTGGTCCGTTTTTCGGCTGCTTTTATTTTTTGGGCGGCGATGAAAGCCGATGAGACTGAACCCCCATCTCGTGTACTACGTTCTTTGGTTCGCCCATCCGGTATTGGAAGCGGCCCTGTTAGGCATTTTGCTATGGCGCAGGCTGTTCAAGGTTTTTCCGGTCTTCTTCTGCTATATCGCCTTCCAGATTCTGGTCTTCGGAGTACTGTTCCCGCTTCGCGCCGAACGCTTTTATACAATTTTCTACTACACCTACTGGGGCACCACCGCGGTGAGCGTTATCCTGGGCTTCTTTGTCATTCACGAGTTGTTTCAGGATGTCTTCCGTCCGTACCACACATTGCGGGATCTGGGATCTGTACTCTTCAAATGGGCCGCGCTGGTCATGCTGCTGGTTGCCGGTGTCGTCGCGGCTTCCACTGCTTCAGCCACGGATGAGCCCCTGCGCACAGGCATCATGACCTTGCAGCGCAGCGTACGCGTCGTGCAATGCGGGCTGATCCTGTTCCTGCTGGTCTTCTCTCGTTACCTGGGCACGAATTGGCGGCAGAAGAGTTTTGGCATTGCGCTGGGATTCGGTGCCTTCGCCAGTATTGAACTTGCTCTGGTCGCATTGAACGCCGCCACGGACAACGTGTTTAACCAGGCTCTCAGCAGCTACATCAACATGTTGGCTTTCGACCTGACCATTCTCATTTGGATCGGTTACATGTTGTCGAACAGCCCGGCGCGCGAGCCCGCGACGCACATGCTACGGCCACAGCGTTGGGAGCAGGGACTCACGGCTATTCATCATCCACAATCCGCCGACTCTCTGATCCCAATGTTTGAGACCATGGTGGATCGTGCTTTGTCACGAACCGCAGATGATGGCGATGCAAATTCCCAGGAAGTCGAAGAAGTGACGCTGCCAGGCAGTGGCTCTCATCGCATCAAATTAGAGTACCCCCCGCTTTCGCGCGTCGCTTCAAAGGGCTAATCCTCCTACCGATCTTTCGGTAACCAGCTCCCAAACCCACTTTTCGCCAGAAGCTGGGCCACTTTCGCTTCTTGTCACTAGCTGAGGCCGGTTTTTGACTCGAGCCGAATGCCCACAAAGCGGACGGGCGTCTTAATTTGAGACAAGGGCGGACTTACCGGTCCGGTCTTCGGAAAAGCCCACCGGCTTGACTCCGGTGGGCGCCCCGGCCTACACCCGAAAAGGGACCCCCAACTTCTGCCGGTGTCAAAAAATACAGAAAACTATGTAGGGTACTTGACGTAGGCCTGTATAATGCGGGCGCGTGTAAGTGACTTTGGTAACGAAGACACTTCCGCGTAAGGAGAGACCCCGATGAAACGAACCGTCAGGGCACTGTTCCTGATGCTGGCGTTCGTGAGCACCTATGTAGCAGCCGCCGCCCCTAGAGTTGCCGCTCCGGACGGCGGACCGCTACCTTTGTGCCCACCTCGCAAAGGACCAAATTGCAGCTTAAACTAGCAAACAGCAAGGTCACGAAAGTAACCTGCTGGTAACATCTCTCTAATATCGAAATTCTGGGACCTGTGGGCTGATTCGAGCTGAATACTCGAATCGGCCCTCTTTTTGTCCTTGAATTCGTTTTTTCGGAAGACCTAGGCCGCCGGTTGGTTGGATGCACGCAGCAGCTGTTCGAGGTGTCTCGGATCGGATACCGGTGGCTTGCAACTCGTCCCCGAACACACGATCGCGATGCTGGCCCTTCCAGCAATACCCGGAACATTGGGGATGGTGGCAGCCAGTGCAGGCGGAAGATTTTGCGACACCACTGCGTTCTGGGTCAGGTGGATGACCGCTTTGTTGAAAGCAAACGTCGCGACCGCCGCAGAGCGCAAGCGCTGTGCTTCTTCGCCCTCACCCACCACCACAACTTGCATGTGTGGTTGAAGGTACTGGACGCCTGCAATTCCGTAGGTTGCGCCGAAGATTCCAAACTGCTCCGCCATCCCCGCGAAAACCTCCAGCGTGTCCTCGGCCTTGTCGTGGTAACTTTTTTCGTTCGTATAAGCGTACATGCGAAGTAAGGTGATCGCCGCCATCGAGTTGCCCGCTGGTGTCGGCGAATCCTGAAACGGCTTGCGGCGCGTGCCTAGAACTCCCAGATGCCTTGCGCCATCCTCTGTTTTCGCGGTGTCGAAGAAACCTCCGGAAACCGGGTCGAAAAATTTCTCGATCATCGCATCGCTGATCCGTCGGGCAAACTTGAAATACGCAAGATCCGCAGTGGCCTCGTACGCGTCGAGGCAGGCTATTGCCAGGAACGCGTAATCATCGAGCACACCGGCCACCTGTCGCCGATCTGCTTTTGGATCTGAGTATGCCACCACATGCAGCAGGCCGCGTTCCGGTTGCCATGCTTCGGCGAGCACGCGATCGAGCGAGCGTAGCGAGAAGTGGCGCGCATCCACGAGGCCCAACACTTTGGCAGCTTCCAGGTAGGCAGAAATACAAAGCCCGTTCCAGCCGACGTACATCGTGCGATCCACGTAAGGCGTGGGCCGTTCCATGCGCGCGGCCAGCATCTTCGCTTTGGCCGAACCCAGTAGTTCCTGTACCTTCTCCGGCGAGAGATTCAACCGCTTTGCAATTTCCTCCACCGACGCGCGCACGTAGAGAACGTTCTTCGCCGGGTTATGATGCATCTCCCCCACTTCGTTGATGTCGTAATGAAACATCGCTGCTTGCGCTTCTTCCGGAGTGAGAGATGCCTTCACCTCCTCCACCGTCCAGGTAAAGTAGTCGCCGTCATCGTCCATCGAGTAGTCCGCGTCCTGTGAAGCGAAGAAACCGCCGTGCTCACGATCGCTCAGGACTTCATCGATCCAGCGGATGATGTCGCGCGCCACGTCGGCGAAAAACTGAGTGCCCGTTACCTGGTATGCATGCACGTAGTTCTTCAGAAGTTCCGAGTTGTCGTAGCACATCTTCTCGAAGTGAGGTACGACCCAGCGCTCATCGACGGAGTACCGATGAAATCCACCCGCGAGCTGGTCATAAACTCCGCCCGTCGCCATGTGCTCCAGCGTAGTTGTAAATACCTCCCGTACCTGTTCGTTGCCTGTGCGCGCGTAATGCTCGATCAGCAAGTCGAGTGCGCTCGGATGAGGGAACTTCGGAGCCTGTCCAAATCCACCATTCTTAGCGTCGAACATACCCAATGCCGATTGCACGATGGCATCGATCACACGAGGCGAAAATCGCGCGCTGCGCCCGGCAAACGATTCCGCTTGCGAAATCGCCTGCTCCACCATCTTTGATTGCTCCGTGACGTCAGTGTGCTTCTCGCGATACGCATTCGCAATCGAGGTGAGCACGCGCTTGAAACTCGGCCGGCCCCATTGATCTTGCGGCGGGAAATAAGTTCCCCCGTAGAAAGGCTTTCCCTCTGGAGTGAGGAACGCCGTCAGGGGCCACCCACCCTGTCCGCTGATCGCGCTGACGGCCGCCTGGTACCGGCTGTCGATGTCGGGACGCTCGTCGCGATCAACCTTCACGGCGATGAAGTTGTCGTTCACGATCTGCGCGACTTCCGGATCGTCGTACGACTCGCGATCCATCACATGGCACCAGTGGCACCACACCGCGCCGATATCGAGCAGCATCGGCTTGTTCTCGCGTTGCGCCGCCGCAAACGCCTCTTCGCCCCACTCATGCCATCGAATGGGCTGGTGCATGGCGGAACGCAGGTACGCCGAGGACGCTTGCGCCAGGGAATTCGTGTTTTCAGGTGAAGACATGGCTCCCAGTCTAAAGCCTGCGAGGCTATTCGGTCTGGGAGCCATTCGAAGTTGCCGGAATCCTGCCGGTTATGCTCCGAGGAATTGCACGTGCACATATTCGCCGGTGCGCACGTTGTAGGCGAGGTACCAACCCAGGTGATCGGGATCTTCGTAGAGCACGATGTCATCCGAATTCCAAGCCCAATCGCTGCAGTACGGTATGTCGTATGGCGCGACGGCGAAGTAGTATCCGCTGAACCAGAATCGCTGCGGCCCTCCACCTGCCAGGTGCCACCGGTGTTGCGGCCCGAATCCGCCGGTGAAGTGTCCATGTTGCCAGGGGTGATCTACGCGATAATGTGGATCATCGCGCCCCGTGTTATGCCCCACCCACTCGCCGTTCGAGTGCACGTGCGGAGCGTCCGGATGACCCTCCTGATCGCGGAAATGTCCACGTTCCTGTGCCGACGGATGTTCGTCCCGCCCATGCTGCTCCGGGCGCGGTTCCGGCACGCGCTGTTCTTGAGGCCGCGCTGCCGGGGCGGGTTCCGGTCCTCGATCGGGAACATGCATGCCTTGACCTCCTTGCGGTCCGCCCTGAGGAGGTCCCTGATGCTCATCATGCTGTGCGACAGCTGGTAGAGACAACAGAATGCAAACTGCCAGTAACACGAAAATGTCTTTCATCGTTTCACCTTCCACCATTCGTATCAGCGAAGCGTTGTTGATAGGGTGGATGATGCAAACAGCAGTATCGGTTGGAAGTTATGTTGCCGTAGGTCAGCTCTTCAGCAATTGCTTGGTGAGCGAGTAATACAAGTCGATGGCATCGTTCAGTTGTCGTTTCTCGACGTATTCACCGTCGGTGTGCGCCACATGAATCGAGCCCGGACCTATGAGCAACGGCTCACCCCAGTTGCCGAGCGCCGGGATGTCGGTTGTAAAAGCCGCCACCATGGTCGGAAGTTTGCCGACCTTGCGAAACCGCATGAAGGGAATTTCGAGGTAGAAATCCACTTTCGCCAGATCGCCCACCGTCTTGACGATGTCGCGGCGTAAATTCTCCGTCGGCCCGATCAGTCGGTAGAGCAGGTGCGCCTGCGCAAAATCCGGGATCACGTTCGGCGCGCGCCCGCCCTCAATCAGCCCGATGTTGAAGGTGCAATTTCCAATCCCTTTGAGCGCAGGCAGCTTCATGCTCCGGAGCCGCGTCAGCGCTTGGATGAGCTTGTCAATCGCCGATTCTCCCAGTTCCGGATAAGCAGAGTGCGCCATGCGGCCGGAAGCCCTCAACTCCACACGCAGCGTGCCTTTTGAGGCGAGCGCCAGCTTGTTCTCCGTCGGTTCGCCGTTGATGAGGAATCGCGATCCCACCGGCTCTTCGTTCGCTTTCTTCGCGCCGGTGCTGTCGCGCTCTTCCCCGACGACAAAGAGCAGACCAACATGGATTCCTTCCCGCCGCAAACGTTCGGCCGCCGCGATTTGGATGGCAATGATTCCCTTGGCGTCACAGGATCCTCGCCCATACACGCGCGTCGCATCTTCCGAGGACGGAATGAAGGGCGGCACCGTATCCATATGTGTCGAGAACACCACCGCGGGCCGTGGTTCTTCCGCAGAGGTCGCCAGCACGTTGAAACGTTTGCCCTCCACCGGCATGTGGCGTACGTCGTACCGCAGGGCCGCCAGTTCGCGATGCAGCGTCTCGCCCACCGCAGCCTCGTTCCCGGTGACCGACTCGATATCGACCAACTGGCGCGTAAGAGCCACGACGTCCATGGCTAAAGAGAATAACCCAGCAGAGAAAGATGGAGCGGCCGGGTGTCCCCGCCCGCGCGCAAGAGCCCTACGCTTTGCGTTCGTTGTACTCTAAACGACGTGCCCGACGCACCCAACGCTATCCGATCGTTCTTCCTTAGTGGACCTGCAGGTCCACTGGAAGCACTCCTGAATGCGGGTTCGCCCGACGCCAAATACGCCGCGTTGGTCTGCCATCCGCATCCACTCTATGGGGGCACGCTGCACAACAAGGTCGTCTTTCACGCTATGAAAGGACTCAACGCCCTCGGGCTCCCGACGTTGCGTTTCAACTTCCGCGGAGCAGGGTTGAGTCACGGCGAACACGACCATGGCAGCGGCGAAATTGATGATGTGCGTGCTGCTCTTGATTGGCTCGACCATGAATTTCATTTGCCGATCGTCTTCGCCGGCTTCTCCTTCGGAGCCGCCACGGGACTGCGTGCCGCTTGCCCCGATGCCCGCGTGCCCGCGCTGATTTCTCTTGGCACCCCGATCTCTCCCATCGACGATCGCTCATACGATTACGGATTTCTAGGGACTTGTACGAAGCCGAAGCTGTTCGTGAGCGGATCGCGTGATCTGTACGCGTCAACGGCGCGGCTGGAATCTCTGCTCGCGTCGCTACCTGAACCGAAGAAACTCGTGATCATCGAAGCCGCCGATCACTTCTTCGAAGGCCGCCTGCGCGAGATGCGCGAGACAGTTGAGAACTGGGCGCGAGAGACTCTCCAGGTCCAGTCAGCGCAGAACATAAGTCCCTAGGCTATACTTTCGCGACTTCGAAAGCTGCAGAGACGCACTCTATGAATGGCACTGCACTCGATCGAGGCAACGTCGTCCTGGGCATTCTCCTTGCACTTGGCCTGATCATCGGCGGCTGGGTGCTCGGCGCCGAAATCAAAGCGACACGCCTTGGCGATCGTTACGTCACCGTCAAAGGCCTGGTCGAGCGCAAGGTGAAATCCGACCTCGCCATCTGGCCGCTCACCTACAAAGAGGCCGGAGACGATCTCACGTCGATTTATTCGAAAACCGAAGCGGACAAGAAAACTGTACTGCAGTTTCTAGCCGAGCAGGGAATTCAGTCGTCCGAGATTGAACTCGGCATCATTCGTGTGGTCGACACCCAAGCGAACGAGTATGGCGGAGGCGTGCGCGCCCCGCATCGCTACATCGTCGAACAGCAGATCACTGTGCACACCTCCCGGGTCGACCAGGTCGCCGCCGCCGCGCAGAAAACACTTCAACTGCTGCAGAAGGGAATCGTGCTGGGAGGAAACCCCGGCCAGGGCCTCTCCTACAAGTTCACCGGGCTGAACGCCATCAAGCCCGACATGATCACCGAAGCCACCCGCAATGCGCGTGCCGCCGCCGATCGCTTCGCCGCCGACTCCGGAAGTAAGGTCGGCGCTATCCGCACCGCCAACCAGGGAGTGTTCTCCATTCTTCCCGCTGACCAGGCTGGGGATGGTGGCGAAGGCGGTTTCGGAACTGACGCCAGCCTGGCGAAGACCGTCCGCGTCGTCACGTCCGTTGAGTACTACCTGGAGAACTAAGCCGGCTTCGAACGGGCGAACTCACCGGACGGTTACAGGGACGAATTGACCACAGAGACACAGAGACACAGAGACACAGAGACACAGTGAGAATCTAGTCTGATTGTCTGTGCCCCCCAAGGTGCTGGCAGCCCTGAAGAGTCTGTCATCCAAGAAATCTCTGATCTCTCACAATTCGCCACCTCTCAAGAGTCTGTCATCTTGAGCGAAGTGCGGCGGTACCCGAACGCGGTCGAAAGACCTGCGCACCACGCCTGCGACATCACAAGCCTGGATGATATTTTGATATCAACATGACCCTTCCCTCCACGCGCGACGTAGCCCGCGAGATCTTCCAACACGCTCTCGGCGAGGTCTCCATAGCTAAGGCCTTCGCCCGAAATGTCCATTGCGAGCGAGGCATCCTGCGTGTTTGCGAAGATCTGTACGACCTGAACGCCTACTCGCGCGTGCTGGTGGTTTCCATCGGCAAGGCCGGACACACGCTGGTCGAGGCTCTCGAAGCCCAAGTCGGCAGCCGGCTCGAAGGAATCGTCGCCAGCTCCGTCGATCCCGTATCGCAGGTGCACGGGTTCCGCTATTTCCGCGGAGGCCATCCCACGCCCAACGCCGACTCGGTGCGCGCCGCGGAAGCAATTCTCAAGTCGCTCAACGCGCAGACCGCGTCATCGCTGGTAATCTTCATGCTCAGCGGAGGCGGTTCCGCAATTGCCGAAAAGCCCATCGACGACGAGATCTCGCTCGACGATCTCATTGCCACCTATCGCGCGCTGGTTCTGTCCGGTGCACCGATTGCCGAAATCAACGCCGTGCGCAAGCACCTCTCGGCCGTGAAAGGCGGACGCCTGGCGCAAGCCGCCTACCCCGCGCAGCAGGTGTCATTGATGGTCTCCGACGTCCCTGACATCACGCCCGACGCACTCGCTTCGGGGCCCACCCTGCCCGACTCCACCAGCATCGCCGACTGCTACGCAATTCTTGAGAAGTATGCTCTGCTCGAGCAATTCCCAACTTCCGTGCGCGAGTTGTTCCAGCGGCGTGCTCTCGAAGAAACTCCGAAATCCGACGACCCCGCCTTCGTACGCGCGCGCTGGTGGCCCGTGTTGTCGAACAAGACTGCGGTTGACGAAGCCGGAGTCGCGGCTACGCGTGCCGGCTTTGCTGTGGACGTCGACAACTCCTGCGATGACTGGGACTACGAGCGCGCCGTCGACTATCTGTTGGAACGCCTGAGAAAACTGCGCAAGACCGTCACGCGTGTTTGTCTGATCTCCGGTGGCGAGATCACCGTAAAGGTCACCAACGGAGGCACAGGAGGCCGCAATCAGCAGTTCGCTCTCGCCTGTGCGAGCCAGATCGCCGGCGAAAACATCGTCGTGCTCAGCGCTGGAACTGACGGCATCGACGGAAGTAGCCCGGCCGCCGGCGCAGTCGTCGATGGAACGACCTGGCAGCGAGCCCAAGCTGCCGGGTTTGATCCCGCCGCCGCGCTCGCCAGTTTCAACGCGCATCCGCTCTTCGATGCGCTCGGCGACGCGATCGTCACCGGCCCCACCGGCACCAACGTCCGCGACCTGCGGATATTGCTGGCCTATCCGTGAAGCCTGAATGCTCGTGCGCAATTGACGCGCAAGCCCAACAAAAAAGCACAGAAGAGCACGAATAGTTCCTTCGTGCCCCTCGGTGCTCTCTGAAGCGAAACGTGTTAAGCCGTCTTCTTCTGTGGCATCTGCTTCGCCATCTCCGCCTGCGCCCTCTCCATTTCTTCTGGAGAAACATCACGCACGTGGGTGGCCAGCGCCCACTTGAAGCCGTAGGGATCGACAATGTGGCCGTAGCGATCGCCCCAGAATTGATCGGCCAGCGGCATCTTCACCGTGGCTCCCGCTGCAACCGCCTGGGCGAACAATTTGTCAACATCCTGCACGTAGACATTGATCGCGAAACCCGCGGCCTCTCCGCGAGGGGCAAGCGGGCCGCCCCAGTCCGGAAATTCGTCGTTCAGCATCAGGATAGAGTCGCCAATCTTCAGCGAGGCATGCATCACCTTACCGTTCGGAGTCTTGCTGACGTGCAGGGCCTGCGCGTTCAACGCTTTCTTGTAGAACTCGATGGCGCCGGCCGCGTCGCGCACCGTGATGTGGGGAGTCAGTGTGTGGAAGCCTTCGGGAATGGGTTTTACATTGCTGGCCATAGAACCTCCTGATGGAAAATTTCGAGATGGGGTGGTTCGAGCGGGAAACCGACTCCGAAAGTCTACGCCTGTCCGGGAAACGCGTTCAACTCAGAAGGGCATAGGAAGCTGCGAGCTGCGAGCGAAAGAGAAGAGGCAAGTGTAGACGCATCAAAATTGACAAGCTGAGGAGATGGGACCGAGCATCCCCCTGAGACCTGAGACCTGAGACCTGAGACCTGAGACCTGAGACCTGAGACCTGAGACCTGAGACCTGCTCTAGAAAAACTTAGTTAAGCCCTCTTCCAGCACGACCACGCGATCCTTGACCCCCGCTTTCCTCGCTTCGGAATCGAGCAACTGCAAAGGCTCGTCGATGGGCTCATGTGAAAGCCGGAAAGATCCGTAATGCATAGGCACCATCCAGCGCGCATTCAGATCGAGGAAGGCGCGCGTGGCATCTTCCGGGCTGGTGTGAACGGTGCGGAACTGCTCCGGGTTGTAGGCGCCGATGGGCAAGAGGGCTACTTCAGGTGACAGGCGCTGGCCGATTTCGCGGAAGCCCGAGAAATACGCGGTGTCTCCGGCGTGATAGACAGAATGCTTTTCAGATTGCAGAACGTATCCGCCGTAGCCGCGATGCGAATCCTTCAGAATGCGCGCGCCCCAATGTCTTGAGGGCACGTGCGTCACCGTCAGGCCGGCGTGGCTGTAATGATTCCACCAGTCGAGTTCGATGATCTCGTCAAATCCGAGATCCGAAACCAGGTCAAACACGTGATGGGGTATCACCAGTGTGGGCGCTTTGCCCGTGAGCCGGCGTGTATGGTTGACGATCGCGCGCAGGGAGGGCCGATGCAGGTGATCGAAGTGCGCGTGAGTCACGAGCACCAGGTCGATGGGCGGCAGATCGTCAATGCGCAGGCCGGGCTTGCGAACACGTTTCAGAAGGAATAGCCAGCGCGCGAAATTCGGATCGATGAGTATGTTCTGTCCGCCCATCTGCACGAAGAACGCTGCGTGTCCGATGAAGGTGACACCGAGGCCGCCATCGCTAACCAGTGTGGGTTTGTACGTGCTGCCCGCGCGCGGAGTGACCGCGGAGTGCCGGACCAGACGTCCGAATTGCTGTGCCCGCTTGCGCAAGGCTGGATTTCGTAGAGTCGCTTTAATCATCGAGCCGGTTCAACCCGCGAAGCTGCCCCTGATTCCAAAATCTGTTACCAACAACCTGTTAGATGTTCTGCAGACGCGAACGAACCCTCTTTTCGCACGCGTCCGCGAATTCCTGGATTTAGAAAACAGTAGCCTCATTCTACGGCAAGTCCAACGCAGATTGCTTGACCATCGTTACGATCGTCATATTTAATTCGGATTACCTGTACCACCCGCAGACGGGCCTTTTCCCCGTCTTCTTTAATTTCTGCCTCTCGATCCGGAGCTGCCCGCGTCGAGACCTTCACCGAAAGTTGGGAGACCTCGATGCGCGTTGCTTTTTTGGGTTTAGGGATCATGGGACGGCCGATGGCGGCGAACCTGGCGAAAGCCGGGCATGAAGTGTCGGTGTGGAATCGCACCCCAGGAAAAACTGTTGAAGGCGCACGCATAGCGGATACGCCCGCCGACGCCACGCGCGACGCCGAAGTTGTCTGGATGTGCGTTTCCGACACGCGTGCGGTCGAGACCCTGCTGTTTGGTCCACAGGGGGTTGAATCTTCCATCGGAGCGGGCGCCATTGTTGTCGACTCCAGCACGATCTCGCCCTCCGCCGAACATGAGTTTGCCGAGCGCTTGCGCGCCAAGAGTGTCGATTACGTGGATGCGCCGGTCACCGGATCCAAAGTTGCCGCTGAGAGCGGGAACCTGATCTTTATGGTGGGTGGTGACGAAGCCGTGCTTGCGAAGATCGATCCGTTATTCAAGGCAATGGGCAAGCAAGTGTTCCGCATGGGCGAGACCAGTAAGGGGCAGGCTGCGAAGCTGGTGATGAATCTGCAAATCGCGCTGATCTACGAAGGATTCGCGGAAGCTCTTACGCTTGCGACCAAGCTGGGTGTGAACGTTGACAAACTGCTTCCCCTGATTCAAGCCTCGATGGTGAAATCCGGCGTTGTCGAATATAAAGCGCCCTTTGTCATGAGGCGCGACTTCACGCCAAATTTTCCATTGCGCCTGATGCTGAAAGACATCCACCTGGCGCTGGCCGCCGCGAAAGAAGCGCGCGTGAAATTGCCCGCGCTCGAAACCGTGGAGGAAGTCTACGAGATGGCTGCTGAAGAGGGACATGAAGATCTGGATTACGCTGCAACCTTGACGCTGCTCGAGAAGTGGGCAGGAGTTGAAGTGAAAGGCGCCGCATAAATCAAGGCCGCCTAACTAAAGAAGCAACTTCCGCACCGGATCAATCCCTGTGTCCGTGGGGCGATGTCCCCGTCGGTCGGCCTGCGCAGCAGATTAGAATGCTGCCATCAATTGCCGAGTAAATCTTGATCAAGGTCCAATCCCATGAGCGTGTTTCTGCAGCTACTGGTAGGTGCGGTCGTCGGCATTCTGGTCGGCATCACCGGGACCGGTGGCGCGTTCGTCATTCCGGCGCTTATCTATGTTTTCCGTATGGAGCAGTTACGCGCGCAGGGAACCGCGCTGATGATTTCCTCGCTGCCGATCTGGTTCATCGCGTTCATCCCCTATGCTCGCGCTCGCCACTTTGATCTGCAGTTGGGCTTGCTGATCGCTCTCGGAATCTGCGTGGGCAGTTATTTCGGAGCGACCTGGGCGCAACATTTACCGCTGCCCGTACTGAGAAGAGTTCTCGGAATCGTGTTAGTACTGATCGGCGCCCGATTTCTATATCAGGGATAACTCTCGCTCCGAACTCTACGTGACGATGGAGACTCTCCGGCGTTTGACGCAAGGGTCTAGCGCGATGATGACGTCGCAGTGGGGATCGAGCCGTTTTCGGCCACGATTTCGCAATAGCCCATGCGGTGTTCCCTCATTACTGTCGTAATGCTGCAAGTCCTTGCTATTACACAAGTATTACAGAGGCCTTTCCCATTCCCTTGATACCTTTAACCGTGCACCTTCCAAACGGGGAAAATTTAATGGAACTGGAAACCATCGCTCGCGAACATGCCGGCGACGATCAGATCAATTGGGTCACTGCCATCTTCATGGGCCTGTTTCACGTGGGCGCGGTGGCCGCGCTGTTTTTCTTCACCTGGAAAGCATTTTTCGTTGCATGCTTTCTGTGGTGGGTGTCGGGTTCGCTCGGCATCGGCATGAGCTATCACCGCCTGCTCACGCACCGCGGCTACAAGACACATAAGTGGGTCGAGTATTTCCTGACCGTCTGCGCTACCCTCGCCCTGGAAGGCGGACCGATTTTCTGGGTGGCCACGCATCGCATTCATCACAAATTCTCAGACCAGGAAGGCGATCCGCATTCGCCCATTGACGGCACCTGGTGGGCGCACATGGGCTGGATCCTCATGGGCAAGTCCATGCACCATGACACGACCACGCTGGCCCGCTACGTGCCCGACCTCGCCAAAGATAAATTCCATGTCTGGATCACCAAGTACCACTATGTGCCCATGATCGTGTTGGGCGTGATCCTGCTCGCGATTGGCGGATGGCCCTTTGTGCTGTGGGGTATTTTCATGCGCACGGTTGTCGGTCTGCATGCCACCTGGGCAGTGAATTCGATCACGCACCTGTGGGGCTCGCGGCGGTTTACCACGCGCGATCTCTCCACCAATAATTTCCTGGTGGCCATCCTTACCTTCGGGGAAGGCTGGCACAATAACCACCACGCGCATCCGACATCCGCGCGGCATGGCCTGACTTGGTACGAAGTGGATTTGAACTGGTACGGCATCTGGGCGCTGAAGAAGCTCGGCCTGGCCTGGAACATTCAGAAGGTCAACTTGACCGAGATCAAGCAGGGACTGGTAGCGGCGCCGAACGGGCAGCTCGCGGTACCGCAGTTCACGGATTAGGAATTTTCCGAAATATTGATTTAAATGGGGCGGCTTCGGTAGAGGCCGCTTTTTTCTTCCCGATCGAGCGGGCAGAGGGCGGTCGCAGTTTCCTCATCGCCACGTTTCTCCGACGTTTTGTCCGGCCATCATTGAGCGTCCCGACTGTCTCGGCTACAATCGCGGCCTTGTATTCCGATCACTCCTTCGCGGTCCGGTACTCACAACTCACAGACGACGAACTGCTTGTGCTGTCTGAGCAATCGTCCGATCTGACTTCGTCGGCGGTCTCGGCGTTACAAGAAGAATTGGTTCGCCGCGGATTGGAGGTTGTACCCGTCAACACTGCGACCGGGCAAACGCAGTCAGCCGAACCTCCAGAGTGGTTGCCGAGTCTGGAGTCGTTCTGGAATCCGCTCAAGATCGTCGTCATTCCGGCAACTCATTTCTTGCTGGCGGTCTTGGTCCTACCGCTCTCAGCGAGGTGGTGCTTCTACCTGACGCGTCCCGTGCTCAGTTTCTTCCTCTCGCCGGAGATTCTGGACAACGCCCGGCTCCTCTACTTGCCACTTTTTCCCCTGCAAGTGACGATCGCCCTCATTGCCGGATTATGTTTGGGCGCAATTCCCGGGAAGTTCTGGAATCATCGCAGTGCGCAGTGGGTTTGGGTCCCGCCAACGATTTGGCTGTCTATGTTGTTGACTGTTTACAGGCCGACGTCGGTAATGGGTGAGACCGTCTGGCTGCACTTCTTTTGGAGCAACGACCCGTTCGCGCGTTTGTTGCAAATGCGCGCTAGCTTGCCCTGCTTGAGCGCGATCGGGTATGCACTCGGCCACTTCATCGGGCGCCACACGTTGCCAGTCTCTTCTCCGATATCAACCGTAGCCGATGCACGGTAAAATCTGTTCGAAGCCGCTATGCGCATCACCTCGCGCCGCAAAACGATTGCGTTCTTCCTGACCCTCGGGGTCGGTCTGGCGGCCACCGCCGTGGCCGTCGGCAGCGGCTGGATCATTCTCAACTGGCAGGAAGGCGTCAAAGTCTTACTCGGTTTCATCTTCTTCTGCGCGATCGCCGCGGGCATTATTCTCAACACGATCTTCCTGGTGCGCGAAATCCGGCGCAACGAGCAGCACGACAGCTTCATCAATGCCGTCACCCACGAACTGAAGACGCCCATTGCATCGATCCGTCTCTATCTTGAAACCCTGCAGAGCCGCGCCGTTGACGATCCCCGACGGCAGGAATTCTATGGGCTCATGTTGAGCGATACCGATCGTCTTCTCAGTACCGTGGAACAGGTGCTGAAGGCTGGGCACGCGGGACAGAAGGGCGCGAAGCATCAGCGCGTGCAACTGGAGTTCGAAGGGCTGGTGCGCGAGTGCATGGACCTGGTGCGCACACGCCATCATCTCCAGTCCGAGTCATTGCGCCTGGAAAGCCCCCTGCAGAATGGCAATACACCGCGCGTCTTCGGTGATGTGGAAGAGTTGCGCACGGCGGTCTCGAACTTGCTCGATAACGCCGTGAAGTATTCCGGCTCTAAGGTCGACGTCGCCGTACGCGTGGAAGCCGACGACAAAAATGTCGTCTTGCGCGTGCGCGATCGCGGCGTCGGCATTCCCAAGGAAGAACTGAAGCGCATTTTCAGACGCTTCTATCGTGTGTCGAATCGCACGCTGGCGCACGTGAAGGGCACTGGGTTGGGATTGTTCATCGTCCGGTCGATTGTGCGCAAGCATGGGGGCAAGGTCTATGCGGAGAGCGCCGGCGAAGGACAGGGCACGACCGTGACACTCGAGCTGCCGCGCAGCACTGCCACGGTGGAGCACGCATGAGCCGGGTACTGGTCGTGGAAGACGAGTCGCATCTCGCTAACGGACTTTCCTACAACCTTGAGGCCGAAGGTCATTCCGTCGAAGTAGTCGCCGACGGGGAAGGGGCACTCGACCGCCTGCTCGGCCGAAAGGAAAACTTCGACGCGGTTGTTCTCGACGTGATGTTGCCGGGCAAAGACGGTTTCCAGGTGGCCACGGAACTCCGCCAAGCCAGAAATTTCGTGCCCGTCTTGATGCTCACCGCGCGCGGCCGCCCGGAAGACGTCCTGAAAGGTTTTGCGTCCGGTGCGGACGATTACCTGGCTAAGCCCTTCGAGTTGGCGATTCTGCTCGCCCGATTGAAGGGCCTGCTGCGGCGCAGCCAGTGGCTGCGGGCAGGCAACGGCGGATCCGATCCGGCGGAGGCGGCGAATCCCGAAACCATTCAATCGGGTGACATCTTCTCCTTCCGCGGCAAGACAATCGATTTCAGCACGCACGAACTGAGCACCGCTCGGGGAAAGATTCAGCTCACCCTTATGGAGGCGGATTTGTTGCGTCACCTGATCCGCAGCCAGGGACGCGTCGTTTCCCGCAAATCAATTCTGGAAGAAGTGTGGGGTCTGAAAGAAGACACCGATACTCGCGCAATCGACAACTTCGTTGTGCGGTTGCGGCGCTACATCGAAGAAGACCCCGCGCGTCCTCGGCACCTGCTCACCGTGCGCGGGGTTGGCTACCGATTTCTGGCTGAACCCGAAGAGGCGGATTAGACAGAATTCAGTCCTGGAAACGCGTACTCCGCGACCGTCCCCAGTGCCCGCTCCGATCGACCTACCCTGCGATGATTCCTCTTGCTCACATTCAGCAAAATTTTGCACATCGAGCGGAGGTGTCGACGTGGTTACCCTATTACGAATTACGAAAGGCTGAGAACCGCGGTGTTTCCTCCATAAACACATATAAACAAATAACTTGCTAGGAGACTGGCAAAGATTACTGCAAAGTAAATTTCCATTGCTCCCACCCCCGTAAGTCTCTTACTATCGCCTACATGGAACCGCTGAAGTCTCCTGATGAGGCTGGCATGGTTCGTGCATCTAAGTAATTCCGGGTACTATAGGGACGGGCAAGAAACGATGTCTTCAAAAGCCAGTAACGTCATTCGGCTCCTATTGTTAGCCGCCGTCGTGTTGCTTTCGATCGAATCCGGCATTGCCGCGAATGTCAATGCGCGGTCACTTACTGGCAAATCCAAGTCACAAAAAGTGGCAGAAAACGCACGAGCCCGTCGTCGCATGAGCAATCTGGCGCGCAAACGCGCGGTTGCCCAGGCGAGCAATCGCAGTTCAGTCAAGCGTAGTTCTGTCCATCGACGCCGCCGTCACCGCTCCTACGAGCGCTTCTATACAAGTTCCTATGTGGAAGACGTCGCAGAAGGCGACCTAACGACCGGCGAAGACCCGGTGGTGCGTCAGGCCGCGATCGATGCGCTGGGCAACATGAACGGCACGGTGGTCGCGATCGAGCCTACCAGCGGACGCATTCTCGCCATGGTGAATCAGAAACTGGCGCTCTCCAGCGGCGCGCAGCCCTGCTCGACCATCAAAGTGGCCGTCGCATTGGCCGGGTTGAGCGAGGGCCTGATCGATAAAGACACGCCGATTGCCCTGGGACGCCGCAGCCGGATGAATCTCACTACTGCCCTGGCTCGCTCCAACAACGCGTACTTCGAGGCGCTGGGCCGCAAGCTTGGATTTGAGAAGATCCGTTACTACGCCAACGAATACGGACTGGGTGAACTGGCCGGTTACAACATCGAGGGCGAACAATTAGGAACGTACCCGGAGACGGAAATCTCCAGCAAGCTGGGCGGCGTTGGGAAGATGTGTTCGTTTGGCGAAGGCATTTCCATGACCCCGCTGCAACTGGGTGCGATGGTTTCCGCGATCGCCAATGGCGGAACGTTGTACTACGCGCAGCATCCGACCACGCCCGAGGAAGTCGCCAACTTCCAGCCACGCGTGAAGCGGCACCTCGATATCGCTCCCGTCATTCCGGAAATTTCTGACGGCATGGCGGGCGCAGTGCAGTACGGTACCGCGCGCAGCGTGCGCTACAACTTCTCCGAAGAGCAAGTTCTCGGCAAAACAGGAACCTGTTCACGCTCCGGCACGCGCTACGGATGGTTTGCTTCCTACGCAAATACGGATGTTGGCCGCATTGTAACCGTTGTCTTCCTGCAAGGCGGCCGTCCAACGTTTGGTCCGAAGGCTGCCGAGATCGCGGGAAGAATGTATAGAAACCTGTACGATCACAGCTTCTTCGCCGCCCGTCCGGCTCCGGCCGACACAGCCGGCGTCAGTTCGGTATCGACCTCACAGTAGTTCTCCCTACACTCGAACGCCGCATCCCGCCTCGCATTCAGCGAATACGAATGCTTGTCTCCAGCCAGACAAGAATATTGCTGAAATAGGACAATTCCGTGACACAAAAGATTTATTACGAGGCCTACCGTTGCTCCACTACCAGGAGGTGACGCGACCGCTCACGCGCCATTTCACAACACGTCCCAAAGTTCAGTGGAGAAACATGTATGCGGATCTCAGCCGATCGCCGTCTTATGTTTGCCGCCACGCTCATAGTGCTGCTCCTGCCCAGTTTGAGCAGCGCTCAGAAATATCACCGCACCGATATCACCACCAACTCTTCCACAGTCTCCAACGCTCCCAACATCGACCCACAACTTCTTAACGCCTGGGGAATGTCTCGCGGGGCCGGAGGACCCTGGTGGATTTCCGACAATGGCACAGGCCTCACGACCGTCTATAACGGAGCTGGTGCCCCGTTTGTCCCACCGGGCGCAACGCAACCTCTTGTCGTAAAAATCGCCACACCGGACGGCACCGGAACTGCTACACCCACCGGAACGGTCTTCAACCCGACGTCTGGATTCCAAGTGGGCGGCGGGAAGGCGGTCTTCCTGTTCGTTACGGAGGATGGCACGATCTCGGGCTGGAACCCCGCCGCCGATTTCGCCAACACTCTGATCATCAAGAACAATGCCGGGAAAGCCGTCTACAAGGGTTGCGCGATCTCCACGCCCAGCTTCGGGGCTCGGTTTTACGCGACCAACTTCCAGTCCGGAAAAGTGGAAACTTACAACGCGAACTTCGTTCGCATCGAGCCAAACAACGAAACGGCTTTTCGGATTCCTGGCATCCCAGCCAACTACGCGCCGTTCAACATTCAGAACGTCGGCGGAAACCTGGTCGTGACGTTTGCGCGGCGAGCGCCCGGCAGCCTGGATGAAGATCACGGTGCCGGTGTTGGCTATGTGGGCGTCTTCAGCCCGACCGGGAAGTTCCTGATGTCGCTGCAGCACGGCCCCTGGTTCAACGCTCCCTGGGGCGTTGCGCTCGCGCCTGGTGATTTCGGAAAGTTTACGCACCGCATGCTGATCGGAAATTTCGGAGATGGAGCGATTCATGCGTTCAATCTCGTGACCGGCAAGCATGAAGGCGCCATGCTCGACGACATGACCGGGCTGCCTCTCGTGATCGATGGCTTATGGGCATTGAGCTTCGGGGGCGACTCGGTGAACGATGGGATGGCAACCACGCTCCACTTCACAGCCGGGCCGAACGATGAAGCCGACGGCGTTCTGGGAACTCTTACGGCCGCGTCGGATCAACCCGGCAACAGCCAGTAGATACGATGAAAAAAGCAAAGCCCCTTCTGGTTGAGTCTGTTACGAAACACTAGTCGGGGCCCAAAAGTGATGAGAAGATGCCCTCGCGAGAGCGAGGGCATTTTTCATGGCGTACATCCGGGGCGAGGCTAGGGAGCAGACCACGATGTTTCCGGTGACCTTGGACGAGTTGA
>JBKPEB010000082.1:0-33040 GCA_046728215.1 Acidobacteriota bacterium
ACTGGGACAAATCCTGATCAACTTCTGTAACAACGCCGTGAAGTTTACCGAGCGCGGCGAGATCGTTGTCACGGCGAGCGTGCAGGAGTCGGACGACAAAGGCCAATTGGTGCACTTCGCTGTCCGTGACACAGGCATCGGGTTGACGCAAGAGCAGATGGGGCGCCTGTTCAAGGCATTCGAGCAGGCAGATGCCTCAACCACACGTCAACACGGCGGCACGGGTTTGGGGCTGGCGATCTCCAAACGGTTGGCGCGGTTGATGGGTGGCGACGTGGGCGTTACCAGCCAGGTGGGTCAAGGCAGTACGTTCTGGTTCACCGCTTATCTAGGCAAAGGCGAAGGCAAGGTACAGCGCGTGGTTACGCCCGACCTGCGCGGCAGGCGACTGTTGGTGATTGACGACAACGCCCAGGCCCGCGAGGTGCTATCAAGCATGTTGGAGAGTATGACTTTCAAGGTGGATGAGGCGCCTTCCGGACAAGAGGGTATCGAACTCGTGCGGCAAGCCGCCGAGGGTGGCGAGCCGTATGACGCAGTGTTCGTTGATTGGCAAATGCCGGGCATGGATGGCATCGAGGCTGGCCGCCGTATTCTCGGGCTGCCCAACCTCTCGCAGCCGCCGCACCTTGTCATGGTGACCGCCTATGGCCGAGAAGAAGTGATGAAACAGGCGGAGGAGACATCGTTCGAGAGTGTGCTCATCAAGCCGGTAACGCCGTCGATGCTCTTCGATTCGGTGGTGCAGGCACTGAGTAGTGGGGAGCGTACAGATGCCGGAACTCATGGCAGTACGTCCGCGGGGTTCAATTTCGAAAGTATCCGCGGCGGACGCGTGTTACTGGTGGAGGACAATGAACTCAACCGGGAAGTTGCTACTGGGTTGCTGGAAGGCGCTCCCGTTACGGTAAGTGCAGCCGACAACGGCGAAGTCGCTCTCCAGATGCTCAACGAGGGCAAATACGACATGGTCTTAATGGACATGCAGATGCCGGTGATGGACGGCTTGGCAGCCACTCGTGCTATCCGGCAAAAATCACAGTTCAAGGATTTGCCGATCATCGCTATGACAGCCAATGCGATGGCCGACGATCGGGAAAAGTGCCTAGAAGCTGGTATGAACGATTACTTGGCCAAGCCGATCGATCCTGACAAGCTATTCGATGCCTTGCTGCGCTGGATTCCCGCGCGAACCGCCGCGCCGAACGTCGTGGCGGCACCCGTGGTCATGAAGCAGAGAGCATGTGCCGACTCGGCGCCGCTGGAGATTCCCGGGATCGACACGCAAACGGCTCTAAACCGAACTGGTGGCAATCGACAGAGGTATGTGTCACTGCTACGGAAATTTGCGGACTCGCAAGTGGGCGCGGTGGGAAAAATACGGGCAGCGTTGAATGCACAGGACTCCGCCACTGCTCAACGAATCGCGCACTCGCTGAAGGGAGCGGCAGCGAATCTGGGAGCGAACGCGTTAGCTATTGCGGCCGGCAGCACCGAAGTCGCTATCAAGACGCAGGGCGAGGTCGAGCCCGCACTGGTTGAGATGGAGCGAACGCTGGTTACCGCCGTGGCCGCAATCCAAAAGACACTTCCTCCAGCGGAACAAGTCGAGCCGACGCTGAGCGGCAATGGCGATCCATCTGTAGTCTTGCAGCCGTTGTCGCGCCTGAAAAAACTTCTAGAGGCGGATGACAGTGAAGCTCCCGAATTCATCCTGGAGGCGGAAGGCAGCTTCTCCGCGGTATTGAGTCCGACGGAAATCGAAACTCTCACACGAATGGTCAGTGACTTCGATTACGAGAGCGCACTACGCGCTGTGTCCGGAATCGCGGATAGACTTTCCTTGAAACTGGAATAAGGGATCATGACACCCGAACAGAAACTAATTCTCGTGGTGGATGATACACCGCTCAACATTAGCGTGATCACGGGCGCCTTGAAAGACACTTACAGGACAAAGGTCGCCACCAGCGGTGCAAAGGCCCTTGCCATCGCTTCGGCTGACGAGAAGCCCGACCTCGTTCTGCTCGATGTGATGATGCCCGAGATGGATGGATACGAAGTGTGCCGCCGCCTGAAGGCCGATCCGACGACGCGCGAGATTCCCGTGATCTTTCTGACGGCGCAGACCGATGCAGAAGACGAAACCCGCGGGTTTCAAGTCGGTGCGGTCGATTACGTCCATAAGCCGTTCTCTCCGGCAGTAATGAAAGCCCGAGTACACACTCACCTTGCGCTGCGCGAAACGCGCGAGAAGTTAGCGCGGCAGTTGTTGGCCATCCAGAAGGAGCTCGAAACCGCACGCCTGATCCAGCAGTCTATTCTGCCGCAGACGGTGCCACAGATCGACGGACTCGACATCGCGGCTCGTTACATCCCCATGACTTCGGTTGCGGGCGACTTTTACGACTTTATCGCGGTGGACAACAAGCATGTCGGCATTCTCGTAGCCGACGTTTCGGGACACGGCATGCCCGCAGCGCTGATTGCATCGATGCTGAAAATCGCATTGGCGGCCCAATCGGCGCACGCCGATGATCCGGCGCGGGTCCTTCAGGGGCTGAATGAGACGCTATGCGGCAAGTTTCAGCACCACTATGTCACGGCAGCCTATTTGTTCGTGGATATGGAGAAGCGGACACTCACGTATGCGGGTGCCGGACATCCGCCGCTGCTGTTGTGGGGCGCAGCGTCGTCGGGCGTGCGAGACGTGACCCAAAACGGATTGTTTCTCGGCATGTTCGGCTTTGCCACCTACTCATCAGTGAAAGTCCCGTTAGCGGCGGGTGATCGCGGCTTGCTGTACACCGATGGAATCTCCGAAACCAACAATCCCGAAGGTGCGGAGTTTGGAAGCGAACGCTTCCGGCAGTTTCTCGAAGCTCAGAAGAACGATTCGGCCAATCAGTTGGCCGATAGCCTGCTTGAGGAGCTTGCACGCTGGTCAGCCCGGGGCGAAGGTGAAGACTTGGACGACGACATCACCATGGTCACTATCCACGTGACGGATGTTGCATAAGACATTTTCCGTGATTCGAAGAATTTCCGAGGACTGTTCACTGAGGCGTCGCAGCTTTTTCCATTTGCCTGGGCCCGCCGGATTCCAGTGCAACCTTTAACAGGGACGGTGTAAGTATCGTCGTGACCATCACCATGATGACTACGGCAGAGAATACGGAATCGGTCACGATTCCGAGACCTTTACCAACGCTGACAAATATGAGACCGACTTCGCCGCGCGGTATCATCCGATTCCCACCGCTAGGCGGTTGACTTTTCGGCTGCAAGCCAGGCCAGCGGCCAGTTTGCCCAATATCGCCGCCGCAGTCAGGCCGGCCGCAATCACAAGGGCCTCCCTGTTTGCGAGGGTTTCCAATTTCACCTGCATACCCATTAGTACGAGGAAGATAGGAACAATGAGTGACTCCACAGGCGATAGCAAATCGCGCAGTGAATGCCCTTCTGAAAACTCTTCCGAGAACAGGTCGCCCAACAATAGACCGGCGGCGAATGCGCCAACGATGGTTGCGAGGCCAATCCAGTTTGCCAACCACGACAACACGAACGCAAAGCCTAGCCCAAACAGTAGCTCGAAGTTTTTGACCTTCCAGCGGGGCGCACGCTTCACAAAGTGCGGTGTGATCCACAAACCGACACCAATCGATCCAGCGATGAACATTATCGCTTTGAAGCCGATTATGAAGAGACCTCCCGCACTGAAGGCACCTGTTACGACGATCGCGCTGACCACAGCCAGTAACAAGAGCGCGAGCACATCATCGATCACAGCGGCACCGAGTATGATTTGGCTTCCACGCGTTGCGTTTGCCCAAGATCGCCGAACACGCGGGCTGTAATTGCAACACTAGTAGCAGTCAGGATCGCACCGATAAATAAATCGTTTCGATGCGAATTCTGAGGCAGCAGAAGGGCCATCGCTCCCAAGCCCAGCAGAAGCGGACAAACTACTCCCACTACTGCCACTGACAATGCGGATATGCCCACCTTGGCCATTTCGCGAACACTTGTTTCGAGCCCCACCAAAAAAAGTAGGACGATCACGCCAATTCGTGAGAGCAAGTCAACGAATTGATACACGGAAACAGCTACGGGACCCGCTGGACTGCTCAAAGCCTCAACCACCCGCCGAGTATGCTCTGTCGCGGGGAACAACTGATTCGCCGCCTCGCCGAGGCTGACGTTCTGTGTCAGTGCGAGCTGAACCAGTGTCAAAATCGATCCGCCTTCGCGCAGGACCGTGATGGTCGGTCGATGGAAATAATAAGCGACATTTGCAACCAGCACCCCGACGAGGAGCTCGCCCAACACCGCAGGTTGGCGGATTCGTTGCATCAATCTTCCACCAACCATCGCTCCGAGCGCGATCAACATCAGGGCGACCAAGATCGGAGCGACGGGGTCACCGTGGGCGATTGGTGTGTTCCCCGCGTCGACCAGAAGCAGCGATCCTGACGAGAAAGAAAACGCGTTTGAGAAGAGGATCGAAGAAGGCATGTCGGTACACATGTTCGGCGCTACGCATATCCGATTAAGACTTTGTAGCTTTTCACCTCATCGAGGCGCAAGCACAATCGGTCAGAACGGCCTATTGACGTACCGGTTTCTTGCTGTTTTCCCGCTTCAATACCACAGGGTTGGTGTTATCGTGGCGTTCTGTCGCAAGCTGTAGATGAGTCATGCCGCCAATCCCGGTTGTGAATATCGCGAGCTCCGAATTCAAGGCTAATCCATTTCCGTTCTACGCTCGTCTTCGTTCCGAGGCTCCTTTATACCGCACCGTTCTTCCGGACAAACAAAGCGCATGGCTCATCACGCGTTACGACGATGTAGTCGCGGTACTGAAGGATGAACGCTTCGGCAAAGATAGACTCAGAGCCAAAAGCTCTGAGCAGATCAAGAAGCAGCCTTGGATGCCAAGGATGTTCAGACCGCTCACGCGCAACATGCTCGACGTGGATGCGCCGGACCATACGCGACTGCGCGGACTGGTGCAGAAGGCCTTCATCCCACGTCTGATCGAGAATATGCGTGAACGGATACAGGCGTTGAGCGATGAACTGCTGGACACCGCGGGGATCAGAGGGCGCATGGATTTGGTCCAGGAATACGCCCTTCCGATTCCCACAACCATCATCGCGGAGATGCTGGGTATTCCTGCGAATGATCGTCACAAATTTCATCGCTGGTCGGCCGCGATCGTGTCCTCAAACTCGTCCCGCTGGGGAACGTTGAAGGCCATGCCAAACGTCATGGGCTTGCCGGCTGCATTCGAAGGCTGATCAAAACCAAGCGGGAAGACCCGAACGATGACCTGCTGACCGCGCTGGTGAGCGGGATGGGCATGATCCCTTTCAAAAGGTTTTCTCGTCCTATTGCAGCCGCTAGGATAAGAATGAACGCAAGATGCACCGTGTGTGATCCCGCCAAGCCCAAGGTAAACCCGTCTTTGTGTGCCTTCAGCCAGCGTGTAGCTGCAGCAGGCATGAGACGGTAAAGTGCGTCACCCAGAAAAGCGCCGAGGAACAGGACAAACGAGATACGCGCTGTCGCTCGGATCGCCACGCGAATTGTTGTCTCGTCCATCATGTACGGCGTAGGCGGGAATCTTAGGTCGGCGGACGGGTGATGGTCAATGAGAGCTTGGTTTCGATGACAGGCTGGCTTACGTCGTTTCCCCGACCTCCAACGGCGTGCCTCATGCGCGGTCACGAATTTGTCAGGGATGTCGAAGACGTCCCGCAGGATACCCGAAATCACCTACTCAATCGAATGTCCAACGGGTAGCAGTTTTCGGGAAGCTCTTTTCGATGAAGCGGAATATACGTTTTGGAGTCACACGGTAGAGAGGCTCAGAGCCATCACCGCCGCTCAGTCCATACTTCTTGAGCGAGGGTCGTTCTAGCTTTTTCTGCATAGCTGTATCCGTGATCATTTCGGCGACACCCTCCAGAATCACCGCCTCGGCAGCATTCTGAGTGCCGACAATGCAGTTTGGATTCTTTGCCAGATTGCGTACCTTCTGAGTGTTGCTGCCTGTACCGAACCAAAATGCCTCGTCGAACCAGAGACCCCAGACAATCATGGCGTGAGGTCGTCCATCCGGTCGCACCGTCACCATCCAGTACTCACGAGACTCACTGAGCCTCTTCACCGCCCACCTCCACGGCAACAGCCCCGTTTTGCTTTTGCTGATTCCGTAATCAGGAATCCGTGGTCGTTCAGTTCGCGGCACTGCTTTGCTCTGGTTCAGTTCTGACATAGAAACCTCCGACCATCCTTGCGGAGCACAAGCGCAAGAACCTGATGGGCGGATTGTATCGGATGCTTGCTGGGGAAACTCAATGGAATCAATACTGGTCAAAAAGGGCTTTCGCGCAAGCAGCCGCAAGCGAATGAATCTATCGACCCGGAAGTCTCCATTTTCAATGGTTACAAGGGAATACCTTTTGAACGCTTCTACTTGTGAGGGGGTGGAACATCAGACCGGAGTACGGTGGGCGAACTCTCTGAACCAGCCGGACATTTCGTCGCGAACCCTGCGGAACAACGCGAGTTGCTGATCGGCTGGCGCTGCTGCTGGGTTCTTCGAAGCTGTGGTGGACACGCTTGCCTGTTCCCGCAAATATGGGGCACGACTCGTTGGCGTTGTCGCAGACCGTGATGACGTAGTCGAACTGCTGACCGTTGAACTCGTCCACTGACTTAGAGCGGTGCCGGGAAATATCGATCCCAATCTCTGCCATCGCTGTCACGGCGTTTGGGTTGAGTCCGGCTGGACGAGTACCCGCACTGGATACTTCAAAGCGGTCGCCAGCAATATCGCGCAGCAGACCCTCTGCCATCTGGCTGCGGGCAGAGTTGCCCGTGCATAGGACAAGTACTTTCGAACGTGCCGTTTGTGGCATCGTGGATCACCTAGCGCGAACATAGGGACTGGGGTGACGTTCTGACTGCGAGTTCCATGAGCATCGTCCCTGTGGACAGCCGATAGCAACCTTCCAAGTCACTGCACTCCAAACACCGCTGCCACGCATCGCGGTTCACTGTAGCGGCTCGGCAGGCAGCCACTTGCCCTTGATACCTCAGTTCATAGCCGAACACCTTCCCAGCAACCGACCTGTTGTGAGCCATCTCGACAACGGAAGAAAACATCTTCCCATAGCATTCTGGTTCGCGTTTCATTGCACTACCTCCCCATCAAGCCCCTCAGTTTTCCTCCTCTTTGTGTCATCGTCCAACCAATCTCAAGCAAAGGCATCTTCTCGTCGCTACTATGCGGCTTTATTAAACCGGGACTGCTCCAATGCCGCCTTGCAGGTGCCGCACAGCAACAACCTTGCACGCTTGGGAAGTACCACCGTTAGCATGAGGGGGTAGATGGCGGTGACCGGGTCTGCGACCACACAAGCGTGCTCCGTACACAGCGCAGCCGAGCAGTGATGGCAAAGACCGACTGCGTCCCGCGTCACTCCGGCTAGCAAGCATTCATAGCAGTGCATAACGTTACTCCATTTGACCGGATGGCTCTGCGCAAGCGTTAGCCTCAATTGCCGGGAACCAATGTCGAGTACGATTGCAAACGCTGCATACGGAGAGCATGACTGGCACTTCAACCAGCACGCCCACGACTGTAGCCAATGCCGCACCTGAACCAGCGCCGAATAGCGCGATAGCGGTCGCAACCGCAAGCTCGAAAAAGTTACTGGCACCGATGAGAGCACCTGGAGCCGCTACCGAATGCTGAACCTTCAGAAGGCGCATCAACCCATAAGCCAGCGTGGAGTTGAAGTACATCTGAATAAGAATCGGGATCGCGATCAAGAAGACATGCAAATATCGTCCTGTAATGTTGTCAGCTTGGAAAGCGAAGATAAACACCAGAGTCGCCAGCAACGCGAGGACGGTCACCGGGCTAAACTTTGGCAGGAAGACCTCCTCGAACCACTCTTTACCGTGCCGTCTGGTAAGCCAAGCTCGTACTACTACGCCCACGGAAAGCGGAATGACAATAAAAGCGATCACCGAATAGAGCAGAACCATGAAGGGCACGGACAAGGATGATGCGCCACTGACCAGAAACCGCACGATGGGTGCAAACAAGAACAGCATGATGAGGTCGTTTACAGAGACTTGCACCAGCGTGTAAGCGGGATCGCCGTCCGTGAGATAGCTCCAGACGAACACCATGGCTGTACACGGGGCAGCCGCCAAGATGATCGTGCCTGCAATGTACTGATCCGCCTCGGCGGGCATGATCCACGCGCTGAAGACATGGCGAAAAAACACCCACGAAATCAGTGCCATCGAGAACGGCTTCACCAGCCAGTTCACGAACAGGGTTACTAGCAGTCCACGAGGCTTTCTACCCACGTCGCGGATGGCACCAAAATCGACCCTCATCATCATTGGGATGATCATGAGCCAGATGAGAACCGCGATTGGCACATTGACCTGACTGCCTCTGCCGAACTCCATGCTGCGGAGACTCTGTACCGTCGAAGGTGCCCACTTGCCGAGGGCGAGTCCCACAACCATGCAGAGCCCGACCCACACGGTCAGGAAACGCTCGAATACATTGAGCCGCTTGCGCTCAGTTCTCTCCGGGGCTTGCATGGTGGACGCCATCTCAGAGTCTCCTTGGTATCTACGCCCGACCGCCTTGCGAGGAACGTGCAGCGCCAATCCCCGAAAAGGGCTTCCACTCACTGACCGTGCATGATCCTTCTTTGATGGCTTCCCTCAGTCGGGCTGTGTCCTCCTGTAACTCCTCGTCGCTCTTGTACGCGTCTTGCAGGAACTCGAAGAGTTTCTTTTTCGTCCCATGCTTCGGCTCGGCAAGTCGATAGAAAATTCGGAGCCCGTCGCGGCGGTCGAGCACAAGCCCGGAATTCTTCAGATAAGCTAGATGTCGTGAGACATTTGGTTGCGAGGACGCTAAAACGTGCTGAATGTCACAAACGCAGAGTTCGCCATGGAGCAGCAAGTTGAGAATCCGCAGCCTGTTGGTGTCACTCAGAGCTTTGAAATATTGTTCAAGTTCCTTCATTTCATCCCCTAATCATCTTTCGGCGGCTACCTCGACTGTCACGTGATTCTCCTGAGCAGTGGATTCAGCCAGCCACGGTATCAGTGCCACTCTCTGCGCCAGTTTGTCTTGTACTTCAGCGATGTAGCGGTGCTCCAGAGACACCCGCTCCGCGAGCACAGGATCACTCGTCTCGGTTGCAGCCAGACTCTGGTTGATGATCCATGCGTAAGGCGTGATCCCGGCACGACGGAGATCGCCCTGCAACCGGGCTGCTTCGTGAACTGGAGTAGCCTCTGGCAGGGTAACGATGAGAATCCGTGTGAAGTTGGGGTTCCGCAACTGCGGGAGTAGCCTTCGCACACTGTCAGGGATGTAGCTGAGGTTTCGCACCACATCGCGGTGATAGGCTTCGGCAGCATCCAGCAGGAGCAAAGTGTGCCCGGTTGGAGCCGTGTCGATGACCACAAAGCCGTGGTTCCCCTCATCCACACATCGGGCAAAGGCGCGAAAGACGGCAATCTCTTCGGTGCAAGGGGAACGCAGGTCTTCTGCAAGCAGGGCGCGACCTTTGTCATCGAGATCGCGCCCAGCATCCGCCATCACCTCTGCCGTGTACCCAGCAGTCTCAGCAACAGGATCAATGCGACTGCTTGCCAGCGCTGCCGGGTCACGCAACGTGCTTCGCTGGCGGTACGCACGCACAAAGGTCTCTTGGGCGAGGTCTTCAGCCTCGGAGGCATCCCGAACTAGATACTGGAGGTATCGCGTCAAAGCGGGGCGGTACACCTCCATCTCGTCTACTGTGGGCGAGGGCGTTGCCATGTGCATAAGCTCCTACAACCAATGACTGTATAGCCTTGGACTCCGTGTCAGGATCAACTGCGCCGATTCGGGCACACGTCGGATCAAGTTCGATGAGCTTGCCGAGTACTACCTCAAGGTCGAGTTTGATCCCGAGATCACAGCGAGTCCGAAGTCTGAGAACACCAAGCCCATCCTTGAGCACTATGTTCGCGACATCCTTATCGCGAAATGGGGCGATGAGATTGCCGAGGACATCGAATCGCTTGAAATCCAGAAGTGGTTCAACAGGCTGCACAACAAGGATGAGTACGCGTGGACTACGGTGTCCAAGATTCGGGGCATCATGAACCGAATCTTTAAAGTCGGGATCATCCACAAGAAGGTAACCAAGAATCCAGTGGAAGGGCTGGCGACCAGCACCAAGACTACGTACAAGGCGATCAAGATCGCCCCGGCTCAGACGCTCTTGATCCTGCGTTCTGTGATGGGGAACATGCTGCACTTCACTCTGGTGTTTGTGGTGGCGGCGACAGCACTTCGAAGCTCAGAAGTGCTTTCGCTCCGCTGGGCTGACATTCTGTGGGAAGAGCGGAAGATCAGGATCGTCAAGTCATGGAAGAAGACGGGCGTGGACGGAAGCACCAAGACACCATCTTCGGAGCGCGACGTACCGATGGGCAGGGTGTTGACGCACTACGTTCGCGCATGGCACAAGCAAACGCCATACGCCAAGCCCACGGATTTCGTGTTCCCGTCGATAAAGGAAAGCGGCAGAGTACCGATCTGCGCGTCGGTATTTTGCGCCGACCACTTGCGCCCTGCGGCAAAAGCAGCAGGCGTAACCATTCCAGACGGACATCGCTGGGGCCTGCACAACCTCCGTCACAGCCTGTCGAATTGGCTGGTGAACAAGGCGAAGGAGAACCCGAAGACAGTGCAGGGCATCTTGGGTCATTCGCGGATTCAGACCACGCTCGACCTCTGCACAGACGAAGACCCCGACGAGATCGCGGCTCAGGAAAAGTTTCTCGATGCCGTGGGATTCGAAACGGGCAACAGTCCAGTAGAGGCTGTGGGTTGAATTGTGGGTAGGAGTTTTCGGTGTCACGTCCGATAACTCCTTAAGAAAGAATGGCGGGGAAGACGGGACTCGAACCCGCGGCCTCTGCCGTGACAGGGCATCAACGAGATGTAACTGATTGAAATCAAACGGTGTCGGCGGACGTCGTTAGGTACGAAATGATACCGGACAGCATCTATTATCGTCCCCTTATCGTCCCCGAAATCAAAAGCGGCAAAAAGTCAGTCAACACGAGCGTCGTTGTCGGTATCGATCCGACGGACGAACCGATAACTTCCCGGTTGCCCTGGACAACCGCAATTCACCGTTAAGCGGCAGTGATCACCATGACTTTGCCTTCTTGTATGGCCTTTGTATCGCGAATTGGGGGCTGGCCAAAGAAACGGCGGTACTCGCGATTGAACTGGCTTGCGCTCTCATAGCCGACCTCGAACGCTGCACTTGCGGCATCCAGGTGATTCGTGAGCATGTGCTGTCGCGCCGCACGCAGGCGAAGCTGCTTCTGAAACTGCAGAGGACTCATCGCAGTAAGGGCACGAAAATGGTGCACGCTTCACCATGCGTGGCATGCACCAAGGCGTTTTCTTCAGCGTTCCGCCAACAGGTAAAAAGATCGCCGTATCGGCGATGAATTTCTATCGGCTGTCTGGTGGGCAATTGGTCGAGGAGCGTGGGCAGCCTGATCTCCTTGGGTTATTACACCAGATTGGCGCGATACCGAAATAACCATTTTCTATTTTCTCGGCGACGCAAGGAAAGGATGTCCACTCTCAAGGGATCACGGTGTGGTTCAAAAGCGGCCGCAATGTAGTAGCATTGTCCTACTTGAAAGTCCCGCCCGTCCTTTAGTTGTAGGTTTTTCGGATGCATACGATCGACGGAGATGCCGAGGCAGAGCGTCGGTGGCGCCACGACCTTTCGCGTGGTGCATTCCAAGGTTATGCCGTGCGATTGGCACTCGTCTTTGCCCTGTATTTCGCTGCAGGGAAGATCGGCCTCTCCGCCCCATTCACGAGTGGAAACGTCTCACCCGTTTGGCCCGCTTCCGGTGTCGCGTTGGCATCCGTATTGCTCTGGGGTTACGAAGTCTGGCCCGCGATCGCCTTGGCCGCGTTCTTTGTTAACTTTCTAAGCCCCATTCCAACCCTATCGTGCATCGGACTTGCGACCGGCAATACATCGAGCGCTTTAGTCGGCGGCTATCTGGTGCGCCGATTCGCAAACGACAGACCCTCCTTTGAAAGGCTACGAGACGTTTTAGGAGTGATGGCTCTGGGTGCCGCAGTAACCCCGATGATTGCCGCCTCTATCGGCGCTACAACACTCCTCTTGACGCATGTGCCGGCCTGGTCTGGTTTCAGAACGGCATGGCAGGTTTGGTGGCTTGGCGATGCCATGGGCGTACTCATCATCACACCGATGCTTTTTCTTACACGTCGAGAGCTCATAAGGTCCTTTAGGACACCCCGCATCTTTGAGCCACTAGCACTGCTGGTCGGGGTCGTTGCGATATGCCTTGCAATTTTCGGAGCTCCGCTCGGGCTCCGAATTAAAGACGATGCCTTGGCCTTTCTGGCATTTCCCTTCGTGATTTGGGCGGCCATTCGCTTTCGAACGTTTGGTGCGTCGATCGTAGCATTTGTGATCGCGGCCATTTCAGTCTGGGGCACAGCGCATGGGAATGGGCCTTTCGCAAAGCACAACCCTCTGCATGATGCTGCACTGCTGCAGATTTTCATCGCTGTCACCGCCATAACCGGCCTGGTATTAGGGGCGGTGATAACGGAACGTGCGGAGGCCGGAGAAGCTTCGGACACCAAGGACAAATTGCTGAGGGCGGTGCGCGAAGCGCAGACCTCATTACAAGAAGCACATGCCCATTTAGAAGTTCGGGTTCAAGAGCGCACCGCTGAGCTTAAGCAGGCAGAAGCCAAGTTTCGTGGACTGCTGGAATCCGCGCCGGACGCAATGCTCGTGGTAAATCGTGAGGGAAAGATTTTGCTGGCCAATGCCCAGGTGCAACGGCTATTCGGTTATGAACGAGAAGAGTTGTTGGATCGTGAGATTGAGATGCTGATGCCTCCGCGCTTCCGAGGCTCACACTTGGGACATCGCGAGGGTTTCTTTTTCGAACCTCGTGTCCGCGCGATGGGGGCAGGCCTGGAACTTTACGGGCTTCACAAAGATGGTCACGAGATTCCGATCGAGATCAGCCTGAGTCCGTTAGAAACTGAAGAAGGCCTAGTCGTGACCAGCGCGATCCGCGACATCACTCAACGCAAGCGAGCGGAAGAAGCCTTGCGAACGCTCTCTGGCCAGTTGCTCAAGACGCAAGATGAGGAAAGACGGCGCATCGCTCGCGAACTGCACGACAGCGCTGGCCAAATATTGGCTGCACTGAGTATGAACCTGACTCCTCTGGCGTCCGAAAATGGAAAACTTCCTCCTAGCGCCGTAAAAGCGATTACAGAAAGTGTCGGCTTTGTGAAGGAGCTATCGAATCAACTGCGCACCATCTCGCATTTGTTGCATCCGCCTCTACTGGATGAAGTCGGCCTTTCATCAGCTCTCCGCTTATTCCTCGAAGGATTTGAAGAGCGCAGCAAGATCAAAGTGAATTTAGACATTTCGGGTCCTTTCGAGCGACTCCCACCCGAACTCGAAACCGTCATCTTCCGCGTTGTTCAGGAATGCCTCACAAACATTCATCGTCACTCTGGGAGTCGTGTTGCCGCCATCCGTGTCACGCGCGATGGAAATGAAGTGAAGGTGGAAGTGGGAGACCAGGGCAAAGGGATGCCTTCAGGGGGAAACGACTCGCATAAGAAAGTAGGAGTCGGCATTCAAGGGATGCGCGAGAGAATTAAGCAATTCGGCGGTCGCTTCGATATTCGTTCCGATAGGAAAGGAACTACGGTAGTGGTCACCGTACCCGTTCCGAGTTCTTCTGCTCAGATCTCTAATCAGGTACCCACCTAGAAGGATTGCGTGGAATTTGTCGCCAATTGGACGCAGATACTCCCTAAAGCCTAATTCCATACAAACTACAGAGCCTTCCTAAGTTCTTCGGTGGCAATCGCTTGAGAACAAGGGCGAGGGGGTGTCCCTTAGCGGGCTGAGGTATCAAACGTGCTTTCAGGAGGATGCTCGTGGTTCCTGGCTCATCTCAGGAGGCACCATGAAGGACACAAATGGATCAGAAGATTGGCGCATTTTGTGCGAGCTGGCTTCGAAAGAAAAGGACCCGGGAGGCTGCTCGACCTCATCACCAAGATTAACCAGGCATTGGAGTATTCCCACCAGCAACCTCGTCGCCACGTAGACGAGAGCTCACCTTGGCACCGCCTTGCTTCTCAACTCCAAGATTCACCTCGACTTGATTGTCAGTCGCAACCTAAGGCTCGGATTCCCTTTTCTTCAGTTATCGCCAAAACCGTCATCCTTGGCATCCCATCCTTGCACATGGTGAAGAGCTGCGACGCAGGCTCACGTTGGGCGTTTTTCGAGATGGTGAACTCTGTCTTAATCGCGGACGACAACCCACAGCATGCGGATAGTCCCAAGGGCGAAGCCCACCCCGAACACGAGCCCGAAATAGAGCACTCCAGCTTTCAGAATCGGCATGACAGTTTGCTGTCTCTCAGTACCCCGCCTATTGTTGCTACGCTGCGACGGGCTACGAGGACTACCCTTAGATCTGGGCAGAATACATCCGGAATGCCCGACTCAGACCCTGGTGATCGGTTGGCAGCCGCCGATGTCGTCCTTCGACAAGAGCCAGACGAGGAAGAGGAAGACGAAGGCGACGGCGACGGCAAAGAAAACAACGACGATGACGACAAAGACGACAGCGGCTACTCGGAGTGAGCCTGCCCTTGCTTATTTCAGTGGGTCAATCGTATTGAAGTTTCCAAACGAGAGCTTCTGGAACCGAACGCACCTACGCAACTGAAGAGGGTATGGGATCATGCAGCATCGCTGTGTTGCAAAGCGGTTTTGAGCGCATGCAGCGCGTATAGTGCGTCTTCCAGGTCTTCTTTCTCTTCGGCGGTTCCGTCCGCATAAAAGATTTCTAGTCTTCTCGCTATCACGGCCGCTTCAGCTACCGAGACTCGCTGCGGGAGAACCTTTTTGTCAGTTTCCAGAATGGCGGCCCTGTACAGAGGTCTCCAATCGGTACGCTTCTGACGTGGGGAAAATGCCGTAGTCATGACCGACTCCAACGAGAGAAAATTGGGGCGGAGGGCATGCCTCCTTTTGGTAGGCAGGATCTTCTCCTCCGACCATAGTCCAATCACCATAGAGGTCAAATCAAACACCCGAAGTCGACGCCAAACTGTTAGGTCGCGATTTTCTTTGCAACAAGCAACCGCGTGTTTTCCGTGCTCACGAAACTGCAAGGACACCTTTGTGAGCTTCTTGCGTCACGATAAACCCGCTAGCTGCGATCTGTGCGGCCATCTCCGCCAAACGAGCTGAGTAACCCATTTCGTTGTCATACCAGGCCGCCACGGATAGCAATTCGCCTTGAACGGCTGTCAGCGGCAGGTCGACGATCGAAGAGTGTGAATCTCCGAGGATACGAGAAGACGCCCATTCGTCCTCCAGCACGCCCATAACGCCCTTGAGTGGTGGGACCGACGCAGCTTTGCGGAAAGCGTCGTTGACCTCCTCGACGGTTACCTGACGCTCGGTGAGCAGGTTTAGCTCGGCGATACTGCCCGTGCGTGTGGGTACCCGGTAGGCCTTGCCCGTTATCTTGAGGTCCTTCCAGATGAAGGAAAGAGCACGCGCTGCACCAGACGAAGAGGGGATAATGTTCTCGGTCGCGGCCCACGAATCCCGACGATCTTTCATTGGTTGGTCCGTCAACGATTGAGTATTAGTATAGGCGTGGATCGTCGAAAAAAGCCCGGATCTTATGCCGAAGTTCTCAATCACAACCTTGACTACCGGAGCTAGCGCATTTGTCGTACAACTGGCCATACTGACAATCTTGTGTTTATCCGGGTCGAACTTCTCCGGGTTGATGCCTGGCAGTAGGATAGCGTCACAGTCTTCTCGCTTTTTACTCGGCGCACTCACAAGCACGTGCTTGGCCCCGGCATCAAGATGAGCCTGTGCACCTAAGCGGGTAGTGGCCCGCCCTGTGCAATCGATTACTACATCTGCGCCAAGCGCCTGCCAATTCGGCAGCCTCTTTGTGGACTCGAAGTAGGGAATTTCGCGGCCGCCGATGACGAAGCAGCTATCTTTCACCCTGACCTCTTCAGTCCAGCGGCCGTAGTTGGAATCAACCTCAAAGAGCGCTGCCAGAGTCGCGATATCCTTGATATCGGAAATAGACACTGGGACGAAAAGGCCCTGCTTGAGGGCAACCTTCATCAATGAACGTCCGATCCGACCAAACCCATGAATTGCTATGTTGGCCATAACGTTTCTACCTTCCTTCATGCGGCAGCATCGGCCACCACTGTGGCCCTGATGCCGCTCTCATATTTCGTGAAATTGTTTTGGAATAATTCGAACAATTTCTTCGCGTTGGAATCGTACGCGGCTTTGTCAGCCCACGCATTACGAGGCACGAGGACCTCGCTTGGCACACCCAGACATTCAGGAACCACGTTGAACCCAAAAACCGGATCGGGGAATGTCCTGACGGTTGCCAGCGTAGCGTTGTGGATCGCGTCAATAATAGCGCGCGTGTGTGCCAGTTTGATCCGACTGCCGACGCCATACGCACCACCGGTCCACCCGGTATTCACGAGCCACACGCGTGTTTTGTGCTTCCTGATTTTCTCCGCTAATAGTTCAGCGTATTTATTGGGATGCCAGACCAGGAATGGCCCTCCGAAACACGGTGAGAACGTCGCGGTTGGTTCTTTGATGCCGACTTCAGTGCCCGCTACTTTCGCGGTGTATCCACTGATGAAGTGAAACATTGCGAGTTCAGGAGTGAGAGAGCTAACAGGCGGCAGCACTCCGAAAGCATCGCATGTCAGGAAAATGACATCGGTCGGATGGCCGGCAACGCACGGAATGAGACTGTTGCGGATGAAGTTAATCGGATAAGCCCCTCGAGTATTCTCCGTGATGCTCGCATCGGTGTAGTCGACACTATGGTCTTCTTCCAGAACAACATTCTCGAGAACAGCACCGAACCTCAGAGCTGAGAAGATCTCCGGTTCGGATTCACTTGTTAGGTTGATGGCCTTTGCGTAGCAACCGCCCTCGATATTGAAGACGCCGTCTTCCCCCCAGCAATGTTCGTCATCTCCGATGAGGTAACGTTTTGGATCTGCAGAGAGGGTGGTCTTCCCTGTGCCGCTCAGTCCGAAAAGCAATGATGAACGTCGCGTCTGCTTGTCTGCGGTCGCCGAGCAGTGCATCGAAAGGACGCCCCGTTTAGGCGCGAAATAGTTGGCCACGGTGAATACGCCCTTCTTCATCTCGCCGGCATATTCAGTTCCAAGGATCACGAGTTCCCGGTCTTCAAGATTGAGGCTGACGCAAGTCTTCGATCCGACATCGGCCATCAGGCGATCCGCCGGAAAGACGCCAGCGTTGTAAATCACGAAGTCCGGTGGACCAAAGGCTGAGAGCTCCTCGGTAGTGGGCCGGATGAGCATCGTATGCATGAAAAGTGCGTGATACGGTCTCGAACAAATCACCCGGACCTTGATGCGGTACTTCGGATCCCACCCAGCAAACCCATCGAAGCAGTAGAGCCTGTCGCAGACGTTGAGGTAATCAAGGGCACGCTGGCGGACCGTTCTGTACGACTGTGGATCGAACGGAACGTTCGTTGTCCCCCACCATACGTCTTTCTCGGAGGCTGGATTTTTGACAATCCGTTTGTCCTTGGGTGAACGGCCGGTCTTCTCTCCCGAATAGGCGACCAGGGTGCCATTCTCTGCGATGGTCGCCTCCCTGTCATAACGAATCGCGTGTTCGTACAGAACGCTGGGTGGAAGATTGCGATAAATTTCCGTTACGGTTAATTCGTGCTGCCTTAGATCTAATGAGTTCATAGGCCGTCCTTCCTCCTCTTCACCACCTTCAGCGTCACGGCGAGCGCAACGGCTGAGAGTCCATAGTCAGGACAATCCTTCCGTGACCTATTTTGTGAAAGAAGCCACAGAGGAAGTTCAGTCTGACAGGACTCGTGGTTCTAAGCGGCCACTGCCTTCGCTCCTTGGTGGGCTATTTCTGATTCAGCCTGCAGCCAATCATCAAGTTCGTGCCGATCCTCTCTTCCGCGCTGCTCGTATAGTTCGTAGGCACGGCAACGGACTTGCTGCGTAAGGTCAGTCGTGGATTCAGTTGTCTGAGGTGCCGTGGGTGGATTAGGTATCGTAGATATACGATTCATATGATGCACTCCTTTTTTCAATCGCTAGTCTGCGGGCACCGACGTGCAACTAGATTGTTCTTCTGGGCGGCAGACTCGATTCTGCAACGGCCACACGTAGCCCTCCCGCAGCTCAACTGTGTATTTCGACTCTCTCGCAGGAGCGTTTCTCCGTGAACTGCATCAATTGACAGTATTCTGCTGTGCGAGCAGCCAAACGAATATCTGTGGGTTTGAAAGCAGAATTCGAACGACAGAGGCGCACGGCAGATGAACCGCGAGTGGACAAGTCGCCATGGCTGCCAGAACGAACTGCTCCGTCTATGCCGTTTTCTAATTTACAGCGTTGATGTCACCGATTTAGTCGCTGGCGCTTAGCCCAGTAATCGAATCAATGCAGATGCGAAAAAAGAGCGGTTCAATTAACTTGCCCCCAATCTCAACAGGCGCTCAGCAAATGTTCAGCGACCACCGACTTCGCTTCTCCAATAGCTCGCGTGCCTGCTCACGCTCTGCAACGTATTGGGACTCAGGCAATTCCTCGTAGCGACCATTTACGATCACGCTCACCGACTGAACTGACACTTTTGACAGTTGGTCCCAGATCCATAGGCGTTTAGCGTTGCCCCACCGCTCTCTAAAGGCAACTTGTGTTTGTTGTCCACCATCACTCACAGCCCCGGAGAGACGCTGACCATTTGTCGCTGCATGTCTTCTCTCCAGTAGCAGACTGCTACGCCAAGGGGGATAGTTCAAAAACGCCGTTTCTTGGGATTCGTCCCGATTCGCAGATCAGCCACCGACCGATCGGTGGAAATGGAATTGAAGACAATCGGAAAACGCATGTGACCGCATGACTTTGAGCAACAACCGCAGTTCTGCAGCAAAATAAGCCCGCTCTCGATGATGAGCGCTGACGTCGCCGATTGGAGGAGTCATGGAAGCAATTCTCAATGATGTGAATACGCGAAAGACGGGCGGTATCAGCCCTAGCACCACCCACCCCTTGTCTGCTGAGGAACTTCGCAAAATCAACGCCTACTGGCGTGCGTGCAATTATCTTGCTGCGGGCATGATTTATCTGCGCGACAATCCTCTGCTTCGCGAAGCCCTGAAGCCAGAGCACATCAAGAATCGGCTACTGGGCCATTGGGGTTCAAGCACCGGTCTGAGCTTCACCTATATTCACCTCAATCGCGTTATCAAGAAATACGATCTCAACGCCATCTTCCTCGCTGGACCCGGGCATGGGGCGCCGGGAGTGCTCGGACCGGTTTATCTCGAGGGTACCTACTCGGAGATTTACCCAAGCAAGAGCGAAGACGAAGCGGGAATGCGAACGTTCTTCAAAGAATTTTCCTTCCCGGGCGGTATCGGCAGCCACTGTACTCCCGAAACCCCGGGCTCGATCCATGAAGGGGGCGAGTTGGGTTACAGCATTTCCCACGCTTTCGGAGCCGCCTTTGACAATCCCGACCTGCTGGTGGCGGTCGTGGTGGGTGATGGCGAAGCAGAGACCGGGCCATTAGCCACCTCCTGGCATTCGGACAAGTTTCTGAATCCCATTCGCGACGGCGCCGTGTTGCCGATCCTTAATCTGAACGGCTACAAGATCAACAACCCTACCCTCCTCGCGCGTGTGCCGCGTGAGGAGTTGGGGGACCTATTCAGAGGCTACGGTTGGTCACCGCATTTTGTAGAGGGCGATGATGTGGAGTTAATGCACCAGGAAATGGCGAGCACACTGGAGGACTGCGTGCTAGAGATTCGCCGCATCCAGGAAGAAGCCCGCGCCAGTGGCCAGCAAAGCCGCGCACGTTGGCCCATGATCGTGCTGCGCACCCCAAAGGGGTGGACTGGCCCCAAGGAAGTGGATGGCCACAAAGTAGAGGGTTACTGGCGTTCCCATCAGGTACCGCTGGCGGGCGTGCGCGAGAACCCCGCCCATTTGAAGCTGCTGGAAGACTGGTTGCGCAGTTACCGACCTGAGGAGTTGTTCGACGAGAAGGGGCGGCTGATCCCAGAGTTGAAAGCGTTGGCTCCCACAGGTACGCGCCGAATGAGCGCCAATCCTCACGCCAATGGCGGTTCGCTGCGAAAAGCCTTGCGCCTGCCTGACTTCCGTGACTATGCCATCCAAGTAGAAAAGCCGGGGCAGACTGCGGCTGAGAACACGCGTCCCCTCGGGCGATTTCTGCGCGACACCATGCGCCAAAACCCGAGTAACTTTCGCGTGTTCGGACCCGACGAAAACAGCTCGAATAAGTTGGACGCCATCTACGAAGTCAGCAAGAAACTGTGGCTGGCAGATTACCGTCCGGAGGATGCCGACGGAGGCGAGTTGTCGGCCGACGGCCGAGTCCTGGAAATGCTCTCCGAGCATACCCTGGAAGGCTGGTACGAAGGCTACCTCTTAACAGGCAGACACGGATTCTTCTCCACCTACGAAGCTTTTGTCCATGTCATCGACTCCATGTTCAACATGCATGCTAAGTGGCTCGCAAGCTCCGAGGAGCTACCTTGGCGTGCGCCCGTCTCCTCACTCAACTTGCTGATTACCTCCACTGTCTGGCGACAGGACCACAACGGCTTCACCCACCAGGACCCGGGCTTCCTCGACCTGGTGGTCAACAAGAGCCCGGATGTTTGTCGGATCTACCTGCCCCCAGACGCAAATACCCTGCTGAGTGTCGCCAATCACTGCCTCAAGAGTACGGGCTACATCAACGTCATTGTGTCTGATAAGCAGAAGCACCTGCAGTATATGACCATGGACGGGGCGATTGCACATTGCACGAAGGGCATCAGCATCTGGCAGAAGGTGAGCAACGACCAGGGCTCAGAACCGGATGTGGTGATCGCCTGTGCGGGCGACATTCCAACCAAGGAGGCGCTGGCTGCAGTAGTGCTGCTTCGCGAGCACTTCCCCAATCTCAAGATCCGCTTCGTGAACGTCGTGGACCTCTACAGACTCGTACCATCAACGGAGCACCCCCACGGCCTCTCGGACAGGGACTTCGACAGCTTGTTCACTAAAGACAAACCTATCATTTTCAACTTCCACGGCTATCCCTGGCTGATTCACCGCTTGACCTACCGACGTACCAATCACAAGAACCTGCACGTGCGCGGCTACAAGGAAAAAGGAAACATCAACACGCCGCTCGATTTGGCCATCAAGAACCAGATCGATCGCTTTAGCCTGGCAATCGACGTTATCGACCGGGTGCCGACACTGGAGGTGGCCGGCGCCCATGCCAAAGAAACCCTGCGGAATATGCAGATCGACTGCCAGAACTACGCTTATGAACACGGCGTGGATAAACCCGAGGTCGATCAATGGACTTGGCCGGGGTGAGGCGAGTCCGGCACGTCGCTCGGAGGTGAAAGCTTGAGTCTTAGCAGCGAGATCTGGGCAGTTGTCAGGCCCATCCCGGAGAGGAAGGTTCCTATGAGCACAAAAGGCATCATCTCAATCGATGAAAAATGGACAAAGGCAGATGGGGCAACACTTCTAAAACAATATGGGTGTGGCCCAATTCCCTTCGTAGGAGCAGATGGTCTGTATGACCGGCACTTGCTGTTTGACAACATAAAGGATCTCGCAGAGATGCCCGGCAGGGAGCGTTACGAAGCATTTGCGCGATCGGTGCGAGATGTTCTTTCGCAGCGATGGATACTCACGGAAAAGACGTACGAACGTGAGAATCTGAAACGCGTCTACTACGTGTCGATGGAGTTTCTCCTTGGCCGTTCGGCGGCTAGTAATGTAACCAACCTTCTGTTGGATTTGTTTGTGACAAAAATAGCTAAACAGAAGAACATTGATTTGCTCTCGTTGCTTGAGCAAGAGTCCGACGCGGGCCTTGGAAACGGGGGACTTGGGAGGCTGGCAGCATGTTTCCTCGACTCCATGGCGACGCTACAGCTTCCTGCTATGGGCTACGGCCTGCGTTACGAGTACGGCATCTTCAAGCAGTCCATAAAGGACGGATGGCAGCACGAGCAAGGAGACAACTGGCTACGTCACCCGGACCCCTGGGAGGTTGCCCGTCCCGATGAAGCAGTAGAACTGAAGTTGAATTGCTCATTCGAATTGCAGGGAGGGTCATTTCGCGCAATAGCCGGCCGACCGTCCACTTTGCTTGGCATCCCCTATGACCGACCGGTTGTGGGTTATGGCGGAAAGACCATTAATACGCTGCGTCTTTGGGCGGCAGCTGCATCCAACTACTTCGACTTCCAGGAATTCAGCAGTGGGGATTTCGCCAGTGCGCTGGCCGAAACTCTCGCAGCTGAGTCCCTAACCCGTGTTCTGTATCCAGACGACTCAACCAGCAAGGGACAGGGTTTGCGCTTCGCGCAGGAGTATTTCCTCGTAGCCTGTTCGCTTGCCGACCTCGTGCGGCGCTTCCGGAAAACCAATGCCGACTGGAGTGGGTTCGCGGACAAAGTCGCCATCCAACTCAATGATACGCATCCAGCCATGGCGGTGCCCGAACTGCTACGGATCCTGCTCGACGACGCGCACCTTGAATGGGACCAGGCCTGGGACCTAACACAAAGAGCTCTCGCCTACACAAATCACACGCTACTGCCGGAAGCTCTAGAGAAATGGCCGCTGGAGTGGTTCGAAACCATGCTTCCTCGACACCTGGAAATCATATGGGAGATCAACCGACGTTTGCTGAATGGAGTTCGGACCCGATTCCCAGGCGATGAGAAACGCATTGAGCGAGTGAGCCTGGTCGAAGAAGGCGCGACGCGAAAGATCCGCATGGCGAACCTGGCGATCGTGGGTTCGCACGCCACAAACGGTGTGGCGGCGATTCACTCCGAGCTGTTGCGGACCATGACGGTCAAGGAATTAGCCGAGATGTTTCCCGAGCGTTTCAATAACAAGACCAATGGCGTCACGCCACGACGCTGGTTGCTGCTGGCGAATCCTGCCTTGGCTCACACGATCACGGAAGCTATTGGTGATGCTTGGATTACTAACCTCGACGACCTGAAGAACCTCAAGCCGCTTGCAGAGGATGCCAGTTTTCGTGCCGCATTCCGCAACGCAAAGCACGAGACCAAATCACAATTTGTTAAGTGGCTCAAGGCTAAATCTGGTCAGGCGATCAATCCGGACAGCATCTTCGACGCGCACGTCAAACGCATTCACGAATACAAGCGACAACTGCTTAACGTGTTGCGAATTGCCGTTCTTTATAACCGAATCCGCCAAAATCCGGATGTTGAGATGATCCCACGAACGTTTTTCTTCGCCGGCAAGGCTGCGCCTGCCTATCAGTTGGCCAAGTTGATCATCAAGTTGATCAATAACCTTGCTGGCACGATTGACGGTGACCCGGTTGTGCGCGGCCGTCTTAAAGTAGTGTTTCTCCCGGAGTACTGCGTTTCCCTCGCAGAACATCTGATTCCGGCCTGCGACGTTTCCAGTCAGATCTCCACGGCTGGCTACGAGGCCAGCGGCACGAGCAACATGAAATTCATGATGAACGGCGCGCTCACCATCGGAACGCGCGACGGCGCGACCATCGAAATGGCGGAAGCAGCAGGCGAGGACAACTTCTTCCTCTTTGGGCTAACGGCCGATCAGGTGGTCACCAGTCGCGGCTGGTACAACCCGCACTGGCACTATGAAAATGAGCCGGAGACTCGGGCGGCATTAGACCTGATCTTCTCGGACTTCCTCAGCCGCAATGAACCAGGGACTTTTGCGCCACTCCGGGACACCCTCTTGACGCATGGAGACTTCTACATGCACCTGGCGGACTTGAGGTCTTTCCTCGATGCTGACCGGCGACTAGTGGAGCTATACGCCCAACCCGACGACTGGGCGCGTAAAGCGATCCTGAATATTGCAGGTTCGGGAAGGTTTTCGAGTGACCGGACCATCAACGAGTACGCGACCGACATATGGAAGGTAAAACCATGTCCGGTGCCGTAACCACGACATCAGCCACCCGCGAAGTGAAGTCCACAAGGACGACCTCCCCTCTCGCGGGAAAGCCAGCGCCAAAAGAGCTTTTACTCGATCCGACATATCTCGAACGCGAGTACTTCGAGCGGCAGCCCGATATTGCAGACCCTAACCAATTGGTCAGCTTTGGAACGAGTGGACATCGAGGCTCACCGCTGAACGGCACGTTCACCGAAGCGCACCTGCTTGCCATTACCCAGGCCATTTGTGACTATCGGCGAAGCCATGGAGTGGATGGTCCCCTCTACATGGGGAAGGATACGCACGCACTCTCCGGGCCTGCACAACGAACTGCCCTAGAGGTCCTGGCGGGAAACAACATAGAGACAATCATTCAGCAAGATGACGCCGTAACCGCTACGCCCGTCATCTCCCGATCAATTCTCGTGTACAACCGGAACCGCGAAGAAAACCTTTACGGACAACACAATTGGGCCAGGCAATGTCGCAAACCCACAGCGCAGAACACGGCATTGTCGGAGAGGATATGCTCAGGACTGACCCGCAACGAAGTCATCAACTGTCTATAGTTTCTGACGCGAGTGTGGGGCGAAGCTCTCCTCTTGGCGCAACAGTGACCTACGGTGGCGTCAATTTCAGTTTGTACGCGCGCGACGCTTCAGATGTCGAATTATTGATCTTCGATCGCGAAGATGACGTGCGGCCATCGCACGTGATTCGGCTGGACCCCTCGATCAACCGCACTTATCACTACTGGCATGTCTTAGTCCCGGGGTTGCAGGTGGGGCAGCTGTATGGGTACCGGGTTCACGGGCCTTTCGATCTCTCCAAAGGGTTGCGTTTTGATCCGACGAAAGTCTTGCTCGACCCATATGGTCGCGCAGTCGCGGTTCCTCGGAACTACTCCCGTCAAGCAGCGCGACAAGAAGGCGACAATGCCGCCACCGCAATGAAAAGCGTGGTCGTGGACCTAAGCTTGTACGACTGGGAAGGCGACACGCCACTCAGACGGCCGTCCTCGCAAACGATAATCTACGAAATGCATGTAAAGGGATTCACGCGGCATCCGAACTCCGGGGTCCCGGAAGCGACACGCGGCACTTTCCGCGGACTCATTGAGACAATTCCTTATCTCCGGGACCTAGGCATCTCGGCTGTGGAACTGCTTCCGGTGTTTCAGTTTGATCCGCAGGATTGCCCGCCCGGTCGCGTCAACTATTGGGGTTATGCGCCCGTATCCTTTTTCGCGCCGCACCAGGCGTACAGTTCTCGGCAAGATCCCGTGGGTGCCGTGGACGAGTTTCGCGATATGGTCAAGTACTTGCACCGAGCGGGGATTGAAGTCATCTTGGACGTCGTCTTTAACCACACGGCGGAAAGTGACCATCATGGGCCTACGTTGAGCTTTCGTGGCCTCGACAACAGCAGCTACTACCTTTTGGAACAAGACCGGTCACATTACGCCAACTACAGCGGAACAGGAAATACGCTCAACGCCAATCACCCGATTGTTCGTCGAATGATCGTGGATAGTCTGCGCTATTGGGTCGAAGAAATGCATGTGGATGGTTTCCGTTTCGATCTCGCATCGATTCTTGCACGCGATTCCACTGGCCAAGTGATGTCCCATCCTCCTGTGCTTTGGGATATCGAGTCGGATCCAACGCTCGCCGGCACAAAGATAATTGCCGAAGCTTGGGATGCCGCCGGACTTTACCAGGTGGGCAGCTTTGTTGGGGACAGTTGGAAGGAGTGGAACGGCCGCTTTCGCGATGACGTAAGAAGTTTCTTTCGCGGCGAGGATAGCTCAGTGCAGCGCTTCGCTGACCGCTTGCTTGGCAGCCACGACATATATCGGCATGAAGAACGCGAAGCCGAGCAGAGCGTTAACTTTGTTGCTTGTCACGACGGATTTTCGCTCAACGACCTCGTCTCCTACAATCACAAACACAACGAAGCCAACGGTGAGGAAAACCGCGACGGCGGAGACGACAATCGAAGTTGGAACTGTGGTGTCGAAGGTCCAAGCGCGAATCCTGAAATCGAGCGACTCCGAACTCGCCAAGTAAAGAATTTTATGACCGTCACACTACTCTCTCTTGGTCTTCCCATGTTCTTGATGGGCGATGAGGTCCGGCGTACACAGAACGGCAACAATAACGCTTACTGTCAGGACAACGAAGCGAATTGGTTCGATTGGTCTTTGCTCGCGAAGCATGCGGATGTTCATCGCTTTGTGAAGTTACTCATCGCGAGACGATCACTGCGAGACACGGGCCCAGAGCACCAACGAATGACACTGATTCAGTTGATTCGCGAGGGCATTAAGGGCTGGCATGGAGTAAAACTCAACCAGCCGGACTGGAGCGATCATTCGCACAGTGTCGCTCTCAGTGCCGAGTTGTCAAAAGAAGCCCTACTTGTCCATTTCATCTTCAATGCGTATTGGGGACCTCTTGATTTCGAACTACCGAGGCCAGGAACGGGAAAGGGAGTCTCATGGAGACGATGGGTCGACACTTTTCAAGAAGCACCCGAAGACATAGTCCCGTGGCAAGAAGCACGCGCAACCCCTGAGTGCACGTACCGAGTTGGCCCTCGGTCTGTGGTCGTTCTTTGGGCCAGCCTCGCGAACGGAGCGCAGCACACATCATGAGAGAGGATGTACACCCCCATCTTGTCCTGCTTCGTCGAGCAGGGATTGCCGACATAAGGGCGGCAGGAAAGGAATGTAAATGAGCGTTGCAACGGCTTTCCCTATTTCCCCGGTACTTCAAAGGATCGATGCGACGAGTATCAATACCATCCGAACCCTCTCCATGGACGCCGTCCAGTCCGCGAACTCGGGGCATCCTGGAACTCCCATGGCGATGGCGCCGGTGGCGTATTGCTTGGCAGCAGTTCCTTCGCTTCGATCCCGCAGATCCGGTATGAGAAAGTAATTCCGGCGTTTCAAACCGAATAGCGAGGCTGCACCCTCCCGCTCCAACATCTGCAGGAACACTCAAACTGGAGAGACGTTAAGTGTGTAATGTGGCGAGGTGACCGCGACGCCCCCTGCACTCCCTCGGGGAAGTGGGATTCAGAGGCGTAAAGAGCATTGTTTTAATCGACACCACCATGACAGCTCTGTGTCGAGGTGGAGTCCGAGTAGTTCGAGAGCCCGATTGGACTTTGACCCATGAGTTTGTCATCATGCGCCACACGCAGGGTCCACCAACTGGCTGCGATTCTCCTTCGTCGGTGGCAAGCGGAAGAAATCGCGAAGACTCCGTTCCCCTGCGTGTCGCGCATAACCATCAAATATAATGTTCTTGAAGCCGGTCTCGACCTTACAAATTGAGCGGATCGGCATTCGAAGTAGCCCTTCTCCGGTTGGGCATCACCCAATTAATCTTCCTTTTCGGGTACTTGGTCTGCGCGATCAAGAAGCGCACCGCTTTCACACCACGAACAAGTTTGCTCCCCAAAAAAGCAAAATCTGCGGAGATGTCGTGATGTCTAGTGAGGCCGATTATGCCTTTCGAGTAACGGTTCAGTAGAGGCAAATCGAACCCTAGGTCAAACAAAGGAGCATTCTATGCTTTCACGCATATTCATATTCGGGAACTTGCAGCGCGCCATTGTAGCGCTCGCCCTGCTGGTTTCAATTCCCGCTACTGCGGTTGCCCAATATGGCAACGGTGGAACGGGAGGAACACCCACATACCCAGGAGGGGTGCATCCGAGCTACGGGTCAAAAGGTGCAGTAATTGGCGGAGCTGTAGCAGGGGCGGCTGTCGGTGCCGGTTTACTTTACTGGAAACTTCACAATCGGGCGAAGCTGCAAGGCTGCGTGGTTGGTGACGGAGACAAGCTTGTCAATGAGAAGGACAATCAAACCTACAACCTCACCAACCAGCACAATAAGTCTCTGAAACCCGGAGAGCGCGTGGAACTGCTGGGCACAAAGGCCAAAGATTCCTCGGGTGAGCCCACGTTCGAGGTCCACAAAATGAGCAAGAACCTTGGCCAATGCACAGCGACCACGGCGGAGCAACGGTGATGGCGCAGGCATTCTCCGCCTGCGCTTGACGGAGGGTAAGCGCAGCCAGCAACATCGGAGTCGATTACAAGCCACCCTTTAGGTTCGGCCTTGGAGGCGTTCCACTCGGAAATGAGTTCGCGGTTCTCCGCGTTTTTCTCCAGATTTTCAGCCATTCGCCGTGGCTTGGTTGGCCACCTTAGCTGCCGCAGCCTGATGCAGGCAAGGCGGACCACGGCGAGCAGTCCGTAGACCTCCCACTTCTTTTTCTCTCCGAATTGCCAGAGATATCCCTAGAAGAGGCTCCAAAGGTACTGGTTGTACACGTCATGGTGGTATTGCACTTCCTGCGCCTTGACGAATGTTCCCAGCAGACGCGGACAGCGATCGGCAGCCGCTTGCTTCAAGTCAGCATAGCGCCACTTCACATCCTTACCGAGCATTTCGGTGGTCCACTCGGCATTGCGGAAGTTGTCGAGCGCATCGTAGATGTTGTCGGGCAAATAACGTTCCGCCTGTCGCAAATTCTCGATCTTCGCCGTCTCGCCGTCAATACCGGTCTTGAAGATCGAATACATCACGAGGTAGGGATTCGCGTCCGGTGCAACGGAGCGAACTTCTACGCGCATGCTTTTTTCATTTCCAATCGGAATGCGGATCATCGACCCACGATCCACCGGCGAGGCTTTGGACTACATCATCGCCCCTGAACGAGCGCCACCTCAAGCGGCTTCTCGCCGCGTATACGTCTTATTATCACGACGACCGCACCCATCTTGGCCTCCGCAAGGCCAGCACCGATGCAGCTTCCAACTCCCACATCCGATTCGTCAGCTCTAATCTTGTGAGGCCGAGTCGAACGGCGTTTTGCGCATCTCGGCTGTGCCCCAAAACGAGCTGTGTCCAGGCTGAGGCTGGTTAGGGAAAGAGTTCACTAAGCGTCCGAATCACGTTGTGCGCGTTCTCTGGTTGCGGATGGTTTCCAGGACGTTTGCATAGCAAAGCCTGAAATCCAGCAGCCTCTGCCCCATCCAATTCCGAGACAACATCCGAAATAAAAACGATCTCTGCTGGCGAACACTCCAACTTTTTCGCAATCTTTTCATAGCTGGCGGGGTCTGTCTTTGTGCCAACTGTGGTATCGAAGTACGCTGAAAGAAATCTGGTGAGATCACCAGCCGTTGTATTGGCGAACAGGAGCTTTTGCGCCAAAATGCTCCCCGAAGAGAAAATAGCAATTGTTCTACTCTGCCCTTGCCAACGCTTGAGTGCCGGCGGCACATCATCAAACACTTGGCTGCATAAGTCGCCGTTCGCGTAGCCTTCCGCCCAAATTTTGCCCTGGAGTGATTTCAGCGGGGTCGACTTGCGATCACGCTCGATCAGCCAGTCAACGTAGGCAACGAACGATGTAGGGTCGTGCGGATCTTTCAAAACAGGTGGACTGAAGCCTTGACGAGTGTCTTGAAGGTGTTCGTATCGAAGCAGATCCAAATCCTCGAGCACGTCCGGCAATGATCCGTATCGCTCCAGGAATCTCTCGGTCTGGGAACGTGCGTATGGAAAGAGGACCCTATAGACAAAATCGACAGGTGTGGTCGTGCCCTCAATATCCAAGAGAATCTTGCTAACCGGGCGGTAAATTGACGAAGTCACGACCGAAGCGCAGTCTGGGCTGAGAGATAAGAAGGTCCCAAGCACACCGGCTGGTAGTTACGATCAACTCCACTATCAGTGTAGTGCGGCGTCCAGCCTGACTGGTCCTGAAACAAACGAATCGCCCGGATCGTCCGGTCTCCACAAAGATCAAACCAATGCCAAGTTCCTCGGGGAACACGAATCAAGTCTCCGGACTCCACCTCAATTGCGGTAAGCGGGCCCTGAGGTGGGTGGATGTGAAACAATCCGCGACCACGGACAATGAAGCGCACTTCGTCTTCATCGTGCCAATGTTCGCGGCTGAATTTTGTCAGCATTGCTTCCAGATTCGGTGTTTCGGGAGTCACGTTGATTACATCCGCAGTCACGTACCCCCCGTCTCGTTTCAGCTTTTCTATTTGGTCGTTGTAAATCGCAAGAATTTCTTCCGATGATGTGTTATCTTCAACGGCTTTTGGCACAGCCCAGCGTTCGTAGCCAATGCCGATGCTGGCGAGATAGTCAGCTATTTCTGCGTTATCTCGCAGTGTGCGATTCTCATCTGGAAGTCTGACAATTGCCATCGTGCATCTCATTCCCACTCAAGGAGTGGACCCTAACGAGCAGCCGCATCTGAGAGAGTACGTGCTCTCCCCACAACCTCCAACAAGAACTCCAGTATTTCAAGATGACGCCTTGCCTGTTCAAGACTGTCACCCCAGGTGTAAAGCCCATGTCGTCGCAAAAGAAAACCGTGAATTTTCGGGTATTCGGCCAGCTTGGCCGCGACCACGCTGACCAATCTTGTCATGTCCTGATCGTTCTCCAAAATTGGCACCCATTCGCGGTGAGTGTGCGATTTCACTCCTTCAAGTCCCTTCAACATCTCGTAGCCTTCGATCCAAAGGCCACCAGCGTTCGCTGCGTGGTCAGAAATAATAGTGCTCCATGTCGAATGTGTATGCAAGACAGCGGTCGTCCGCCTCACATTTGCGAGAAGCAAGTGCAAGGCAGTTTCAGCCGAGGGACAGCCCCTTCCCTCGACCACCGAGCCGTTCGCATCAACGCGCACGAAATCGTCCGGCGACAATCTTCCTTTGTGTAATCCCGTTCCTGTGATCGCCAGGACCAAAGGCTCGCGGCGTACTACGGCACTGAAATTGCCGCTTGTACCCAGAGCCCAGCCTCGCGCATGGCATTCCTTGGCGATCTGGGCCAAGAATGTTTCCGCGTCAGGAGGTTCGAGGCTCGATGCTCGCGGAGTAGTTTCTGCCATTCACTGATTTTACTCGTGAGGCTCGAAGAAGTATGCCTAGCTCAGGTTTCAATCGAGTTTTAGTTGAGTGTCGAGTGTTCGGCAATCGCGGCCAGGCTACACAATGCCTTTCGGTTGAAGACACGACCTTCCGGAACACAGCGATTCGTCTCGTGTTGTGTATGAACTGAGCCGATCTGCGTCCATGCCTTACGCTGGCAGACGAAGACGCCGCAACAAATCCTGAAAACGTGGATCCGCGCGATAGGGATCAAATACCGGGTCTACTGCGAGATACGACATCCACACCGCACGATCGTCATAAGCAGTCTGAAGCCACCTGAAGGCCTGCTCCTTGTTGTTCAGAGCGGCATGGAGCTGCGCCAGACCATATGGTGATACGTATCGTTCGGTAGAAGTCTTTTGAAGTTGGGTGAGTATCCGAAGAGCTTCAGTCCTTTGTCCCGTCACCGCATGAGCGACCGCCACCTGAGCCTGGTAGAGCGGATTGTCGCCGGAGAGCTTAGCCGCGGTCTCGAGCTCCGCCAGAGCTTCTTCATGGCGACCGGTTTGCCGGTAAGCTTCGCCAAGCAGCAAGTGTGCGGCAGCAAAACTTGGGTCTAGCTCAACCGTACTGCGGCTCTGTTCCACGGCAAGATCATATTTCTGCGCGAGGTAGTATCGGAGCGCCACCCACGTGCTGATCATTAGATTGAGAGGATCAAGTTTCAAAGCTTGCCTCGCTTCCAGCAACGCCTCGTCGTGCCGGCCCCTAACCGAAAGGTAATCTCCGTACCAATGGTGAGCATTTGCGTATTGCGGATCCAAGTCCAACGCGCGCTTGAACTCACTCTCTGCGCCTTGCCAATCCCACCTGTGATGGAGAACCAGAGCCAGGGAGGCGTGAGCTTCAGCAGACTGTGGGTCGATTTCAATGGCTTTGCGGGCGGCAGCTTCGGCTTGGGGAAGAGCCTGCGCTGGAGATGTGAAACCGTGCCACGCGAGTCCGCTGTTGCAATCGGCCAACCCTGAGTAGGCAGCACCATAGGTCGGGTCCCGATCTATGGCCTGCTGAAAATAAGTTGACGCCTTCTGCATGCCGTCGGCGGTTCGTTTGTTCCAGTAATAGCGGCCTTTGAGATAAGCCTCGTACGCCTCAGGATCTACGCTGCGCGCATTTGCAAACCGTGTCTGCTGTTCCGTCGTCAGAGTAATGCGGATTTGGCTCGCAATAGTTCGCGCCACTGAATCCTGCAAGGCCAGTATGTCCTTCAATTCGCGATCGTAGCTTTCGGTCCAGAGATCAGTTTGGTCGCGGGCCTCAATTAACTGGACGGTGATGCGGACGCGGCCGGAGTCACGTCGAACGCTCCCCTCCAACAGGTAATCAGCGCCCAGCTCTCTGCCGATTTGATCTGCAGCCAAACTGCTGCTTTTGTACCTTGCGACTGACCCGCGGGCAATGACGTTGAGCCGCTTTGGATTAAGCTTTCCAAGCTGTGCGATCATCTCTTCTGTCAAGCCATCGCTAAAAAAGTCCTGATCCGGATCATGACTAAGATTGTCGAAAGGTAGAACCGCCAAGACTGCTCTTTCGGAAGATGGTCTCCCCCGCATCACCGCTCGATGCCACGTCCAATACCCCAATGCTGACAGAAGACAAGCGGCAACCAGGGCGATCCAAGTGGTGCTCCGGAGAACGGACAGACCGAAGCGGGGCTGAGGTTCATAAGAGCGTTCTTGCACCGCGTTTACAGGAGCAACAAAACGATAACCGCGCTTTGAGATGGTCTCGACAAATCGGGGATTATCGGCTGAATCTCCCAGGGCATCACGTACTTTCTTGATCGCGTTGTTGAGCCCCTGATCAAAGGTTACGTATACG
>JBKPEB010000083.1:0-20045 GCA_046728215.1 Acidobacteriota bacterium
AGCTAGCCGGCGAGCCACAAACTGCAGTCTCTCATCCATCACCGAACACTCCTTCCAAGGCATCACTCCCTCCCCATTACGGGGAGAAAGTGTCACCCATGTGTCCGGTACAATGTGTCACCTATGTCTCAGGCCGCTCAGAACTGCAGAGCCCCAAAAAGCGAATCACGTTCCATTACGTTCCAAAAAATCCAAGGCCGTGTCGGGGTTTGCCTCAAAACTTTCCGATGCGCTCGCATTTTGGAACCTATCAGGAACGTTGTTCCCGAGGCCGGGGGAAAACGGAACAACTCGCGCTCGACCCAAGTATCGACCCGCGCCTTGCTCGGGTTCGTAGTGCGATTTCTGTGTAAAGTGCATGTGAGATCGCGCCCACTCGTTATTTTCTTAGCCTTTCATTCCGCTACCGATGAATTTTTCGCCCCGACGAATCGCCCTAATGGCGTGCAAGAGCTCGCGTTGAGCATCGATCTTCCAAATGTATCCGTGCGCTCCGTTGCTTAATGCCTCCGTCATTATGTCGGGATCGATAATCTGAGTCGCAAAGAGTAGCTTCACGCCACGAACCGCTTCGCTTATCCGCTTTGCCGCTTCGACCCCGTTCAGTTTGGGGAGACCAACACTGAGCAACACCAAATCGGGTTTTAAGTCAGGATGACAACTCCTAAACAATATCTGACTGTGATTTGCGAGCTCACCTGACACCCGACACCTGAAGCCTGTCAGCTGTACCCTATCACCTGCCTCTCTACTCCCACTCAATCGTTCCTGGCGGTTTCGATGTGATGTCATAGACCACGCGATTTACGCCCTTCACTTCGTTGACGATGCGGCTGGAAATTGTTTTCAAGACTTCGTAGGGGAGCGGCACCCAGTCGGCGGTCATGCCGTCTTCGGAGTGGACGGCGCGGATAGCGCAAGTGTTGGCGTAGGTGCGCTGGTCGCCCATCACGCCGACGGACATCACGGGTAAGAGAACGGCGAAGGATTGCCAAACCTTCTGGTAGAGTCCAGCTCGCTTGATCTCGTCGACCACGATTTCGTCGCAGTCTTTCAGGATGCGCAGGCGTTCTTCGTTCACTTCGCCCAGGATGCGGACGGCGAGCCCGGGGCCAGGGAAGGGCTGGCGCTGCAGGATTTCTTCTGGCATGCCGAGATCGCGGCCGATGCGGCGGACTTCGTCCTTGAAAAGTTCTTTGAGAGGCTCGATGAGTTTGAGAGACATCTTTTGGGGTAAGCCGCCGACGTTGTGGTGGCTCTTGATTACTTGCGAGGGGCCACGGACCGAGCGCGACTCGATGACGTCGGGATAAAGCGTGCCTTGCACCAGCCACTCCACATGGCCTTCTTCCTTCTCAATGCGCTTGGCTTCCTGCTCAAACACCGCGATGAATTCGTTGCCGATGATTTTGCGCTTGGCCTCAGGATCGGTGATGCCCGAGAGGCGGGTCAGGAAACGTTGTGTGGCGTCGACGGCGACCAGGTGCAGACCGAGGTTGTCTCGCAGATTCTTCTGAACTTTTTCGAATTCGTTTTTGCGCAGCACGCCGTTGTTGACGAAGACGCAGGTTAGGCGCGTTTTACCGGATGGGTCGCGCATGGCGCGGTCGACTAAGACGGCGGCGACCGAGGAATCGACCCCGCCGGAAAGAGCGCAGATGGCGCGGCCTTCGCCTACCTGCTTGCGAACCTGCTCGACGGTGGCATCGATGAAGTGTTGCGCGGTCCAGGTGGGTTTGGCGCCGCAGAGGTTCAAGGCGAAGTTGCGCAGGATGTCTTTGCCGAGCGGTGTGTGGTGGACTTCGGGATGGAACTGCACCGCCCACATGCGGCGCTCGGTGTTTTCGATGGCGGCGACCGCGTTGGGGGATTTTGCGGTGAGTTTAAATCCGGGCGGCAGTTGTTCGGCTTCGTCGCCGTGCGACATCCAGACGGAAAGCGTTTTGGGCAGGCCCTCGAACAGGCGTGATCCGCAGGCCTCGATCGTGACCTCCGCGTGGCCGTACTCGCGCTTGTCGGCGGGGCGGACCTTGCCGCCGAGATTGAAAGCCATGTATTGCAGGCCGTAGCAGATGCCGAGCACTGGCAGACCAAGATCGAAGATGCCGGGATCGGCAACGGGAGCGTCCTTGTCGTAGACCGACGAGGGGCCGCCGGACAGGATGATGCCGACGGGGGAATAGCTGCGGATCTCGTCGAGCGATGCATTGCAAGGAAGGACGGCGGAAAAGACGTTGAGTTCGCGGATGCGGCGCGCAATCAGTTGGGAATATTGTGCGCCGAAGTCGAGGACAACGATCGATTGAGTTTCCACGGATGAGTGTCTCAAAAGATAGGGAAGAGTGTAAAGCAGAGTCTCAGTCGTCAGTCGTCGGTTTGGATCGTGTTGCGGCTTCGTTTGGAGTTGTCTCCAGGGTGTCGTCTTTCGGGAGTTTTAACGAGATCTCGTGTGTTGGCTCCGCCTTGGCGTCTGCAGATTGCGGGAGCGACGGAGAGCCCTGGGCCTCGCGGAGAGCGGGACTGTCGCTGAGGATGGGTTCGTCCTGATCGACCATAGCTGTTTCCGGCGGGCTCCTTCGTGCCGAATGCGTAGCGTCGGGAAAAGGTGGGGGCGGCGGTGGAACAGGCGGCGGGGCGGGTGGGGCTTCGAGTATTGCGAGGTATCCGGCGAAGCGGCCGATGTGGAGGGCGTCGACCATTGCGAAGTAAGCGAGCGTGAGCAGAAGGACTGCTCCGATGAGGACGATGGGGGGAATCAGTCCCGCGAAGGCGAGCGGGAAGGACACGACGGATGTGGCGATCACGAAGAGAACTAGGTGCACGGTCCCGAACCACGTGCTGACGGAGATGATCGCGCCAGTGCGTCGACGAAAAAGGTCGACCGCTGCGAGGATAGCTCCGAATGTGTCTTGCCCCTGGCGGACCACGAAGATGGAAGCGGTGGACAGGAACCAGCTGATACCGGACCAGATGATCCAGATGAGAGCTGTCCAGATGGTGATCAGAAGGAAGACCAGGCCGGGATGCGGATCGGTTTTGGTCGAGAGGGGGCTCGAGATGACGAAAGCGCCCAAAGCGGCGGCGCAGGCGGCAAGGGCGAGAGCGACGCGCAGGAAACGCAATCCCGCAAGCGCGCGCAGGGAGTTCTGAGACAAGTCGGTTGGCGAGAATTCGGTGAGGGCTACGGCATTTGACGTCGCAACCAACTGGGCCCGCCGACGAATGTGCTCGAGCAACTGGCTCAGCGTGGCGGCGCGGCCGACCGAGCCTAGCAGAATCCAAAAAACGGACGTCGCACAAAACAGGATCACGCCGACTGCGATGACGCGCAGCGTGCTGCCGTGCAGGATGTGCGCGAGCGCCTGCGACATAAAGAGAGGTTGACCGGAGCGCAGCATCCATTGATCGGCATTCGAAATCGGGAGCGTGTCGAGGTAGACGAGCAGGCTGAAGGCGAGCAGCAGCGCTGCGGAGACTCCGCAACTCCACCGCCAAATCACTTCCGCAAGCGAAAGGGACGGCCTGCGAAACATGACGCGAAATCCTTCAAGCGTGGGCGACCAGGTGGCCATCACCGCTCGAGCATAACTCAGGCCCTGCCCGGCGCGAAAGCCACGGTGCATTTACGGCACATTCATGCTGCTTTCACAAATGCGATGACATGAAATTTTACATTGGTCTTCGACTTTCTTCGCACCCTGGGTCGTGTGTCGGTCATCCAATCTGGCATAGAGAGCCCTGAAAATTTACAACGGCCAATCATTCAACGCGTGGGAGCAGTGTGTGCGCTTCCACCCTTCAATCGAGGAATCATCGAGGAGAAACGAATGAAGTCTATGAAGTATGTTGCGCTGCTCGCAGTGGTGGCTTCCAGTCTGACCCTGGGCGCTTTCGCGAAGGACAAGAATGAAGGAAAGTTCACTTTGAGCGATTCCGTTCAACTGGGTTCCACCCAACTGAAGCCCGGCGACTACAAGGCGGTATGGGAGGGAACTGGCCCCGATGTGCAGGTGAAGATCCTGCAGGGCAAGAATGTGGTGGCAACTACTCCCGCGAAGCTGGTGGACAATGCGTCAAGCCAGGATTCGGTGTCGCTGGGCAACACCAATGGCACAAAGACGCTGCAGGAAGTTGATTTTCGCGGGTCGAAGAAGGGCCTGGTGTTTGACTCGACGGTGACGGCCCAGAAGTAGATAACGATGCAGTGATTATTGAGGCGGGCCTTGGCGCCCGCCTTTTTTATTTATTGAGCGCGGAACTGGCGGTACCGGAAACCGAAAGACTGAACCACAGAGGGCACAGGGATCACGAGGAAATCCGAGCACTTCCTGTGTGAACTCCGTGTCCTCGTGGGGTAAGGCTCTTCCCCATTCAGCGCACGACCAGGTTGAGAAGTTTCCCAGGTACGAAGATGACCTTCACGACTTTCTTTCCGGCGATCGCGGCCTTTACTTTCTCGTCCGCCAGGGCCCGTTCCTCTACGAAAGCCTGATCGGCTTCGGCGGGCACGAGTACTTTGCCACGCAGTTTGCCGTTCACCTGCACGGGAATTTCGATTTCTTCTTCCTTGGCGAGCGCGGGATCGTATTTCGGCCAGCGCGCTTTCAGCAGGTTCTCTTTTTCACCGAGCGATTCCCAGAGTTCGTGCGCGAGATATGGCGCGAAGGGCGCGAGTAGCAAAACGAACGTTCGCTGAATTTCGGCGCGGAAAGGCTTAGGCCCAGCGGTGGCGCTGTCAGAACGAAACAACCTCTGGGCTGCTGTCAACTCATTGAGCAATTCCATCAACGCGGCAACCGACGTGTTGAAGTGCCAGCGGCCTTTGAAGTCCTCCGTGATGCGGCGAATGGTCTGGTGCAGTTTCCGCAACACACCGCGGGCTTCCGGCGACAGATCGGCGGGCGCGTAGCCAGGAGAATAGGTTCCGGCACATACGAGGTCATTGCGGAAGAAAGCGTAAATGCGACCGATGAAGCGGCGGATGCCCTCGATGCCCGAGTCTTGCCAGTCGAGATCGCGATCGGGCGGGGCGGCGAACAGGCTGTAGAGGCGCGCCGCATCGGCGCCGTAGCGGGCGACCATGTCGTCTGGCGAGACGACGTTGCCGAGATTCTTCGACATCTTGGCGCCGTCTTTGATCACCATGCCCTGCGTGAAGAGGCGCTCGACGGGTTCGTCGTTCTTGATCATCCCCATGTCGCGCATGACCTTGGTCCAGAAGCGCGAGTAGATGAGGTGAAGGATGGCGTGTTCGACGCCGCCGATGTACTGGTCGATGCCGCGATCGCCGAACCAGTACGCGGCGGTTGCGCTGTCGAAGGGTGCGTTGCCGTTGTTGGCGTCGGTGTAGCGGTAGAAGTACCAGGACGAGTCGACGAACGTGTCCATGGTGTCGGTCTCGCGGCGCGCGGGACCACCACACTTCGGGCAGGTCGCGTTGATAAAGTCGGGCACACCGGCGAGGGGCGACCCCCCGGTCAAAGTGACGTCGACCTTATCGGGAAGAATCACAGGGAGATCTTTTTCGGGCACGGGGACGATGCCATCCTTCTCGCAGTAAAGCATGGGGATGGGCGTGCCCCAGTAGCGTTGCCGCGAGATGCCCCAGTCCTTGAGGCGGAAGGTGGTTGTCGCTTTGCCAAATCCATTCTTCTCGGCGAACTCGGCCATCGTCTGCAACGCTTGTTTGCTGGTCAAGCCGCTGAACTGGCCCGAATTCACGACCAAGCCGTCTTCGGTGACGAAGGGAAGGGGCGGATCCATGACCGTTTCATCGCCGTCTCCACCAGACAAGGGCAGCACCACGACGCGGATGGGCAACTTGTATTTCTTGGCGAAGTCGTAGTCGCGGTCATCGTGCGCGGGCACGCTCATGATGGCGCCGGTGCCGTAATCCATGAGGATGTAGTTGGCGACCCAGATGGCTAAAGGTTCCTGGTTGAAGGGATTCTTGGCGTAGCGTCCGGTGAACACGCCGTGCTTCTCGATGGCACCGATGTCGCCGACCTCTTTGGCTTTGCGCTGCTCGGCGATGAGCTGGTCGATCTTTGCGCGCAGATCAGGATTTTTTGCCACCATATCGGCGACGATCGGGTGCTGCGGCGCGAGCTGCACCGACGTCGCGCCGAAGATGGTGTCAATGCGTGTCGTGAAGACCGTGATCTTTGATCCGGCGGGGCCGATGCTGCCGCCCAATTCGAAGTCGACCAGCGCGCCCTGGCTGCGGCCGATCCAGTTGCGCTGCATGGTGCGGACCTTCTCCGGCCAGCCTTCGAGTTTCTCGAGGTCGCGGAGAAGCTCGTCGGCGTAATTCGTGATGCGCAGGAACCACTGTTCAAGTTCGCGCTGCTCGACGGGCGTGTCTTCGTGCCGCCAGCAATTGCCGCCGACTACCTGCTCGTTGGCGAGCACCGTGCAACATTTCGGGCACCAATTCACGAGGCTCTTTTTGCGGTAGGCGAGGCCGCGCTCGTACATCTTCAGGAAGAACCACTGATTCCAGCGGTAGTACTCGGGGAAGCAGGTAGTGACTTCGCGCGACCAGTCGTAGGCGAAGCCGAGGCGCTTCATCTGCGCCTTCATGTTGGCAATGTTGGCGAGCGTCCACTCGCGGGGCGGCGTGTTGTTCTTGATGGCGGCGTTCTCGGCGGGCAAGCCGAACGAATCCCATCCCATGGGGTGGAGGACGTTGTAGCCGTTCATCCACATGTAGCGGGCGAGCGCGTCGCCGATGGCGTAGTTGCGAACGTGGCCCATGTGCAACGCGCCGGAGGGGTAGGGAAGCATCTCGAGCACGTAATATTTGGGCTTGGTGGAGGTGGACTCAGCGGCGTAGAGAGCGGGGTCCTGCTGCCAGCGAGCGAACCACTTGGCCTCGACGCTCTGCGCGTCGTAACGCTCGTCGCGGACTATCGTTTTGTCTTCGGCGGACATAGGTTGAAGAGTTCGAGTAGAGAATAAACCTATATTTTACAACGTTTGGGGGTGAGAGGCCTCGAAGCGGTCGACTGGAAGACGGTCGAGCCTAGTCCAGCGCGTAGATGGTTAGACCGCTGAGGAGCTTGGGATAGAAGTCGGTGGATTTTTGCGGGAGGACTTCTCCGGCAAAGGCGATGTCGCGGACCTGGCTGATTCGGCAAGGGTTCATGAGGAATGCGATGTCAGCTCCTCCAATGCGGACGGCGGCAAGAGCCTCGCTTGCGTCTCGAATGTAGGACAGGTTCAGCTGTTCGCGAATGGATTCCTCCGAGAGTGCGAGCACGCTTTCGAGCAGCACTTTGTGCAGTTGCACAACATCCAGGGTCTGCTGGCGGATGGAGAGGCCGGGGAACATGGTCGAAGCCGCTTTTGGTGTGTGCAGCAGCCACACGTGGGACGCGGTTACTGCCAGGATTGCTGTGCCCACGTGTCCTGCTTCGCGGAGGATGGCGACAGCACGGGTTGCGTCCACTGAGGGATCGGCTTCTTCGACATTGAAGTAGGTGCGGGCTGCGGACTGAAAAGCAGCCGGCGAAAAGGAAGCAAGGCCGCGCACAACGCGATGTGTCGGAAGGATGACGAGGCCCGGGCTGTTCATGTTGACGAACGTCATCATGACGAGATCGTAGGGAGCCTCTTCCGTTTCGAGTGAACGAAGGAGTGTTGTCGTACCGCGCTCACGAGGCGTGCCGACGGGTCGGGCGTCGACCGAGCGGCGTTCGTTGCGGTAGTTGAGCGCGGTTTCGTAACGATGGTGGCCGTCGGCGATGATGAGCTTTTTGTCGCGCATCTTGCCGCGCACGAGGTCGATGAGGCTGGGGTCAGCGACGCGCCACAACCGATGCCGCACGCCGTACTCGTCTGTGACCTCAGTGGTGGGCGAGGAGTCCTGCATAAGAAGGGCATCGATCTCGCCCGTGTCGTTGTAAAGCATGAAAATCTGACCGAAGTGCGAGCGCGTGGATCGCAAAAGGTTCAGGCGGTCGGCTTTGGGTTTGGCGAGCGTCTGTTCGTGGCGGAACACGACGCCGGAGGCATAGTCTTCGATTTTTCCCAGAGCGATAAATCCGCGCCGTTCTACCTCTGATTTGGTTCCCGGAATGGTGAACGACTGCGCGTAGACGTAGATGGAGGGCTGAGCATCTTGCAGAAAGATCCCGTGCCGACGCCAGTCGCCGAAGAAGTTGGCGGCGCGGCTGTAGACGTTGTTGTTGTCATTGTCGTCAGGTTGGTGTTTCCCCAGGATTAGGCGAACGAGGTTATAGGGACTGGCGGCGTAATAGCGTTCCTGCGATTCAGGTGTGATCTTGTCGTAGGGTTGGGTAACCACCGACGAGGGGGTTACTCGCTGGGGATCGTAGCGCAAGGCACGGAAAGGGACGATGTGGGCCATGGGAAGCTGATATTTTAACAAGTTCGGGCGCACGCGGCTGTGAAAGGCTGAAACCCGCGCCAGGCCTCGGTTTCTGGCAAAAATATCGCGCAATGGTCAGCCGGAATTCCTGACAAATTGTTAACAAAATACGTGATTTCTCCGAGTCTGCCCCGGAAAAACTGTGATACGATCCGATCACTGAGGTAGGTATGCCCCGCCATCGTGGGTGGTGGTCTTCCTCCAAGACCAGAGCTCGAAATAGCCACTCGGTCCAATCCAAAACCGGGATCAAGATCATGCTGTGCCCGAGCTGTTCCCCTGCTTACGTGTGTTTGCTCGCGTTGATGACTCTATTCGTTGGATTGCAGCCGCTGGCGTTGGCTCAAAATACCGATGACGATGTTCACATCAAGCCCCGGATCGAGCCCAAGCCAAGTAGCGAGTCGAGCAACATCAAGGAGTTGGAAGCTAGCTTCAGCCCGCACACCAAGCCCCTGAAAGCCTCAGCGGAGCTGGTGTTAGTGCCGGTCACGATTACCGATCCCATGAACCGGTTGGTTACCGGCCTTGATAAAGACAACTTCACTGTGTTTGAGGGCAAGAGCCAGCAGGAGATCAAGTCGTTTTCGAGTGAAGACGCTCCGGTATCGCTGGGCGTGATTTTTGACATGAGCGGTAGCATGAGCTCCAAGATCGAACGCGCCCGCGAGGCGGTGGTGGAATTTTTCAAGACGGCGAATCCGCAAGATGAGTTCTTTATGATCACCTTTGCGGACAAGCCGGAAGAAGTCAGCGACTTTACCAGTTCGATCGAAGACATCCAGGGAAAACTGGTGTACACGGTCCCCAAGGGACGGACGGCGCTGCTGGATGCGATTTACCTGGGCGTCAACAAGATGAAGCACGCCAAGTTTCCCAAGAAGGCGATGCTGATCATCTCCGATGGCGGCGATAACCACAGCCGTTACACCGAGGGCGAAATCAAGGGGATGGTAAAAGAGGCCGATGTGCTGATTTACGCGATCGGCATCTACGATCACTACTTTCCGACAGAAGAAGAAAAGCTGGGTCCGGCGCTGCTCACCGACGTCACCGAACTGACGGGCGGGCGGGCGTTTACGATCGACAATCCGAATGATCTGGCAGACGTGGCCACAAAAATTGGCATCGAACTCCGCAACCAATATGTGCTCGGCTACCGTCCAACTAATCCGACAAAGGATGGCAAATGGCGTAAGATAAAAGTGAAACTTCTTCCGCCAAAGGGGCTGCCACCTCTCCGGGTCTATGCGAAGACGGGATATTACGCACCTGCGGAGTAGCCGGATTTTCCTGGCGACTCTACTCTTTAGCCTTCTCGTAGCCAGCGCTGGAGGACAGAGTTCTCCGCCTGCGGGCGAGGCATTTCCGTCGGGGATTGCCCAGCCTAAGGCAGCTGCCGAGGCAGCTCAGGATCCCGCCGCACAAAATTCTCCCCAGCAACAACCGGCGCCGTCCACCCCTCCCGCACAGGCACCTGCCAATCCAGCCGCCCAGGAAGAAGAAGGTGCTTTTAGATTCCGCAAGCAGGTCGAAGAAGTCGTTCTGCACGCGACGGTGGTGGACGACAAGCAACGCATGGTCACGAACCTGGACAAGCCGGACTTCACGGTGTTGGAAGATGGCAGGCCGCAGAACATCATCTCGTTCCGGCACGAAGACATTCCGGTCGCGCTGGGAATCGTCATCGACAACTCGGGCTCGATGCGCGAGAAGCGCGACAAGGTCAACAAGGCGGCCATCAACCTGGTCAAGGCCAGCAATCCGCAAGACCAGGTCTTCATCGTCAACTTCAATGATGAGTATTACCTCGACCAGGACTTCACGGCCGACATTGGCAAGATGAAGGAAGCGCTGGAAAAAGTAGATACGCGTGGGGGAACGGCGCTCTATGACGCAGTCGTCGCATCGGCCGGGCACCTGAAGAAGAACGCGAAACTGGAGAAGCGCGTGCTGCTGGTAGTGACCGACGGCGAAGACAACGAGAGCCAGGAGTCGCTTGAGCAGGCGATCCGCCGGCTGCAGGAAGAAAACGGTCCGACGGTATACGCGATCGGATTGCTGGGTGAGGAGAAGGCCCGACGGGCGCGGAAGGCACTGCAGTTCATCGCTGAAAAAACCGGCGGTATTGCGTTCTTCCCTAAGGGCATTGATGAGGTCGACAGCATCACACGAAATGTTGCGCACGATATCCGAAACCAGTACACACTGGGATACAAGCCGACCAACCCGAAGACCGCGGGAGGATATCGCACGATTCGCGTTGAAGCGAAAGCCAAGGGATATGGCAAGCTGACGGTTCGCACCAAGAGCGGCTACTATGCCGGGCAAGATCGCGCGTCGGCCGATGCGGGCGTTCCTGCACAGACCGGTGCGCGGAAGTGACATTGACGCTGGGAACTGAGTTCTCTAGTCTGTAGAGTGCGAAACGCAACAACGATGTCCCACCTGCGTGTTGCCGACGACATCACTCAACTGGTCGGCGAAACTCCCATGCTGCGATTTACGCGACTGGTTCCCTCCGGATCGGCGGACGTGTTTGCGAAGCTGGAGTATCTGAATCCGGGGGGCAGCGTGAAGGACCGCGCGGCGATCGGGATTATTCAGCGCGCGGAGAAGGAAGGGAAGCTGGAGCCGGGCGGAACGATCGTAGAGGCAACTGCCGGGAACACCGGCATCGGGCTCGCCTTGATCGGAGTGAAGCGAGGGTACAACGTCGCACTTTTTGTGCCAGAAAAGTTTTCGGAAGAAAAAGTGATGATCATGCGAGCCCTCGGCGCGGAGGTCACTCGCACTCCGGAGGCCGAGGGCATGACGGGCGCCATCGCCCGTGCGAATGAACTGGTGGCCGCCACGCCTGGAGCCTTTATGGCCGGGCAGTTTGAAAATCCCGCCAATCCTGACTATCACTACGAAACGACCGCGCGAGAAATCTTTGAACAGATGGATGGCCGCATCGACGGAGTTGTGCTGGGCTCCGGGACAGCGGGGACCTTCACCGGGGTTGCCCGGTTTGTGAAGGAACGATTGCCCAACGCAGTGACCGTGCTGGTGGAGACCGAGGGCTCGGTGATGGATGGTGGGAAGCCCGGGCCACACAAGGTGGAAGGCATCGGGGCTAGTTTTATTCCAAAAAATTTCGACAAGTCGGTGTGCGACGAGATCATGATGGTCACCGACGACGAGGCGTTCGAGATGGTGAAGCAACTCGCAGCGAAGGAAGGAGTGCTGGCGGGATCGAGTGGCGGGGCGGCCGTTTATGGGGCTCTGACGCTGGCACGGCGGCTGGGAGCAGGGAAGCGGGTTGTGACAATTGTTCCGGACTCGGCGGAGCGGTATTTGTCAAAGAAGATTTTTGAGGGTGGGATTTAAAGAGCAGTCGTCGGTCGCTGATCGTCGGTCGCCAGCAAGAACAGCCGCTTTGAATTCAAATAGCCAAGCGACGACCTTCCCGCCAAGATTGAGGCTGTATGCAGTGGTTCTAGGTGCATGCATTGTGCTGAGCCTGGCATGGGTGGCATACATCGACACAACCTTGGCCCGTTACTTTGCTGGATTTTTTTGCTTGGTCGTTGTGGCTCTGACAGCGGAGGGTGTTCGTCGAGAGACCACTGTCGTGCAGAATTGTCTTTCTGCTCTGGGCACCGTCACTAGCTTTGATCGAGGGAGGCGTGGTGGGGCACACATTACATACTTGTTTCGTGCGTTTGACGGCAAAGAGTACCCAGGAACCTCCTTCTGGAATGTACGCGGAACTGAGCTTGGGGGCTCGATTACCGTTGTCTACTCTGCGCTGAATCCGCAAAAGAATCTGCCTCAGTCAGGGTTTCTGTTCTACGACTTCAAATCAAAAACACCGAGGGAAGTGTGAAGAGGAATTCACAAATTGGGTTTGCTACGCGGGCGATTCATGTGGGGCAGGAACCGGATTCTGCGACGGGTGCGGTGGCTCCGCCTATTTATGCGACCTCGACCTATGTGCAGGAAGAGATCGGCAAGCATAAGGGATATGAGTACGCGCGCGTGTCGAATCCGACGCGGGATCGCCTTGAACAGAATCTGGCTTCGCTTGAGGGCGGAACAGCAGCGAAAGTGTTCGCCAGCGGAATGGCGGCCATCAATGCCATTGTTACGACGCTGAAAGCGGGCGATCACGTGGTGTGCGGTCACAATCTTTACGGCGGGACGCCGCGGCTGTTCAACCAGGTCTGGTCGGATTTCGGGTTGGCGTTCACCTACGCGGATACATCCGTGGCGGAGAATGTCGCACGGGCGCTTAAGAAGAACACGTGCATGGTGTTCATTGAGACGCCCACGAATCCGTTGATGGCGTTGACGGATATCCGGGCGGTGAGCGCGATCTGCAAGAAAAAGAAAGTGGACCTTGTTGTCGACAATACGTTCATGTCGCCGTACTTCCAGCAGCCCATCGCGCTGGGAGCCGACATGGTGGTGCATTCGACCACGAAATTTCTGAATGGGCACAGCGACGGGCTGGGTGGAGTCGTGGTGTGTACTCGTCCTGAGCAAGCGGAGAAGTTGGCGTTCCTGCAGAAGGCGGCGGGCGCGATCCTATCACCCTTTGAGTGCTGGCTGATTTTGCGCGGGGTCAAGACCCTGGCAGCGAGGATGCGGATTCATGATACGAGCGGACGCGCGGTGGCGGAGTTTCTGGCCCGGCATAAGAAGGTGAAAAAAGTTTTCTATCCGGGGCTGGCAGATCATCCACAGCATGAGTTGGCGAAGCGGCAGATGTCGGGATTCGGAGCGATGATTTCTTTCGAGACGGGATCGCTTTCGAATGCCAACAAGATGCTGCGACAGGTACGCGTGTGTTCGCTGGGTGAATCGCTGGGCGGCGTCGAAACTTTGATTTCGCACCCTGCGACCATGACGCACGCGGCCGTGGGTGAGAAGGCCCGCAAGGCGATTGGAATAACGGACGGGCTGGTCCGGATTTCCGTCGGGATTGAGGACGTGGAGGACATCATTGAGGATCTGGATCAGGCCTTGGCGGCGATTTAGATTTTGAGCGTAGGAGGGCGAGGATGCCCTCGCGACTGTCGGCCGGATGCCGGCGCTACTCTGCTTGGCTGGTACTCTCACGGGCAATGCTACGCAGAGCTTCGCTGGTTACGCTTTTTCTTACATTCATGCTGATCAATCTGCCGATGGAGGCCGCGCGTTGCGCGTGTCGACGTGGCGTCGCGTCTTGATGTGCTGGGTGGGAAGCCGTTTGGCAAAGCCGGAGCTTATGAGCGCTTGACCGGCAAGGTCTATTTCTCCGTGCGCGTCGGCAATCCGCATAACTCGCGGATTGTTGATCTACGAATGCTAAGTCTGGAAAATGGCGAAGTTGAATTTTCGACCGACTTCGGCGCTCATGGAGTCCCGCCTTGAACGCGCGGTTTCATCGGCTCACAGAACCGATTCGTTGATCCAACTCAGGTAGGGAACGCTGCCATTTTCGATCGCTAGGGCGATGCACTCCGGAATATCGTAGGAGTGGAGTTCCTGGATCGCATCACGCAGGCGCGGGAAAGCTTCCTCGGTGGTTTTGATCAGCAACAGGTATTCCTGCGCCTCTTCGACTTTTCCTTCCCAACGGTAGACTGATTCGATCCGGGGGACGATGTTGACACAAGCCGCCAGGCGGCGTTCCACGAGGGCGCGTGCGATTTTCTTGCTGTCTTCCGCGGAAGAGGTGGTTGTCAGAGCGAGTCTTTTATTCGTCATATAGAATCGGGCGCCGTGCGTGCAATCATCGACCTGCAATGTCTGGCGCTATATCACAAGTTGCCGGTCGAACCATCACAGCGCGGGGCGTCGCGGGTCCATAATATGCAACCAGAAGATCAGGCGAAGAACAAGCACAGTTGTGGGATTGGACGGAGTGCTGGACTGCTTTGCTGCAAAATGGTGGCACGACGCGGCCCCGTCGCTCGGTGCGCAACTGCACGAGCTATTTGCCAAAGTTGGTTCCTTTTATCCGCAAAGAGAGAACTTCCGATTGACGCCGGATGTGAAAGAGAAGTTTACTGAAAAGCTGCGGTCTGAGCCACGGGAGTTCTTCGGCCGCAAGGTCGGAGAAGTGTTGCGCAAAGACGGGAGCCGCAAATGCGGCAGAACTCGCCAGGCTGAGCAGTGCCGCCAAGCAATGGATTTTCGAGTAGGCAAGTTCGCGAAGATTCGATCATTTCCCAAGCCGGAAGATGGCCTGCGTGCGTTCGTGAAGAAAGGACCGCAGGCCGAAGCGCTCGCAGAGCGCTGGCTGGAAAGGTCCCGTCCGCTGTGGGCAACGCTGTATAGGGAGCGGCGGCGGCTGGCAACCGCCGGCGTCGTCCTGTTGACTGCATGGTTGTTTCTCCATGTTATGTTTGGCGCTAACGGGATGGTGATTTACCGCTCGAAGCGCGCGGAGCGGCGAAGATTGCAAGCCGACATTGACAGGCTTCAAAAAGAGAACGACTTTTATACTCAACAAATTAGAGCCCTGCAGACCGACCCAAAAGCGATTGAAAGAGAGGCCCGTGAACAGTTGCACTATACGCGGCCTGGTGAAGTCATATACGTGGCGCCCCCACCGCCCCGGCCTCCCGCGAGCAATGCAGCCAGGAAGTAGGGCCTTCGAGGTGTACCCTGAGCGACACTCTTGGTTCGAAGGTGTGATAGCATTCCTTCCACGCCCCGTCTATCAGATCCCAATCGATGGTTTGCACCGCAAAGGGACGCGGTCTCTGGCTGCGACTTGGGCTCGGGTTTGTGCGGTACCGTCAAATCGAACGATCTATGAGGAGGATTCAGTTCCATGCGGAAAGTATTCTCGGTTTGCTTGATGGTTTGCCTGGTTCTTTCGATTGCTTCTTTCTCGTTCGCGGCCGATGACAAGGCCGATACAGTGAACGGGTGGATCAGCGACTCAAAGTGCGGCGCCAAGGGCGCGAACGCCGGCGCGGCCGCTTGCACGAAGAAGTGCCTGGACGAAGGCGCAAAAATGGTTGTGGTTACGGACGGTGATTCGAAGGTCCTGAACGTCGAAAATCCGGATGCGTTGAAGGGCCACGAAGGCCATCACGTTGCCGTGAGCGGACACGTCACGGGCGACACCATTCACGTCACAGGCGTGAAGATGCTGTGATGTAACGTGACAGGTCTATAACAGAAGAGCGGCCGGTTGGCCGCTCTTTTTGATTTGATGGACGCTTGCCCACAAAGCACCGGTTCGTTGTCGTCTTAACTTAACGCACAACACCTTCTACGGGAGAGCTGGCCGTGGCATAAAGTTTCTTCGGCATGCGTCCGGCCAGAAACGCCTGGCGTCCGGCGAGGACGGCGTGCTTCATGGCTTCGGCCATCAGGATGGGATCCTGTGCGCCCGCGATGCCAGTGTTCATGAGCACGGCATCTGCGCCGAGCTCCATAGCGATGGCCGCATCGGAAGCAGTGCCAACGCCAGCGTCGACGATCAACGGGACGCTGGTGAGTACCTCGCGCAAGATTTGGATGTTCGCCTGGTTCTGAACGCCCATTCCGCTACCGATGGGAGCGCCGAGTGGCATGACAGCGGCGGCGCCCGCGTCGAGTAGACGCTTGGCGAAGACCACATCGTCGGAGGTGTAGGGCAGAACGGTGAAGCCTTCCTTCACCAGGACGCGAGTGGCTTCGAGTGTGGCCTGTACGTCGGGATAGAGCGTAACCTGATCACCGATGACCTCGAGCTTCACCCAATCCGATAAGCCTAGTTCGCGAGCGAGACGTGCGGCGCGGATGGCTTCGTCCGCGGTGTAGCAGCCCGCGGTGTTGGGTAACAAGAAATACTTTTTGGGATCGAGATAATCGAGCAGTGATTCCTTGCTGCGGTCAAGGTTCACGCGCCGCACGGCAACGGTGACCATGTCGGCACCACTGGCGTCGAGGGCTCGCGCGGTTTCCTGAAATGACTTGTACTTGCCCGTGCCAACGATCAGGCGGGACTGGAAGGAACGGCCAGCAATGACGAGTGAGTACGGCATATCTTTATTGTAATGAATCGACGCGGGCGAGGCACTAAGCCTGTTACCCGGTAATGTGACCCACGGCCGGGGCGGCTTCGGCGTGGGCGTAGACGTCTTCAATCAGGCGCCGGTAGCGGTCTTCCACGGCGCGGCGGCGGACTTTCATGGTATGGGTGAGTGTGCCGTCGGCGGGAGAGAATTCGTCGGGCACGACAATGACTTTCTTGAGTTTTTCGAAGCGTGCCAGATTGCGGTTCAGGTCCTCGACAATGCCTTCGTAGAGAGCCTGCACTTTGGGATTTGCCACCAGTTCCGGGCGATCAGCGAAGGCAACCTGATTGTTGCGGGCCCAGTCTTCGAGCAATGCGAAGTAGGGGGAGATCACTACGGCAGGGAACTTGCGCTTGTCACCGACGATAATGGCCTCGGCGATCAGGGCGTTGTGCTTAAGCGAATTTTCGATGGGCTGAGGCGCAATAAATTTTCCGCCGGACGTCTTGATCAAGTCCTTCTTCCGGTCGGTGACGGAAAGGAAGCCGTCGGCATCAAGGTTGCCGATGTCTCCAGTCTTGAACCATCCATCGACGAAAGCCTTCGCAGTCTCCTCCGGTTGTTTCCAATAACCTTTGAAGACGGAGGGAGCGCGCACCAGGATCTCGCCATCGTCGGCAATTTTCACTTCTACATTGCCAAGAGGCTTTCCGACCGTCCCTAGCTTGTGCGCGCGCGGAGTGTTGACGGCGATCACTGGCGAGGTCTCGGTGAGGCCGTAGCCTTCGTGGATGCGGATGCCAATCCAGCTGAACCATTCAGCGAGTTCGCGGCCCAGGGGCGCGCCCCCGGAAATGAACACGAGTCCGCGTCCGCCCATCCCTGCGCGTACTTTCGAGTAGACGAGCTTGTCGGCGAGTTTCCACATTGGAGAGGTGGGGGTGCGGCCAGCCAGAATCTCCTGCGCATGTGCTCGTCCGACGGAAAGAGCCCAGCGAAAAATCATATTCTTCGGGAAATCCTTCGCTCTTATGTCCGCCCGGGCATGAATCTTTTCGTAGACGCGGGGCACGGAGACGAACATGGTGGGCCTAACTTCAAGGAGCGCCTGCGGAAGCTGGTCGACGAATGGGCAATACGCGAGGGTAACCCCGTTATAGAGCATGGCGAAGTCGACATGCCGGGCCGTGATGTGCGAAAGGGGTAGAAACGACACACTGACCTGCTCGCCGATGAATTCGAAGCCCCTCAGCGAAAACTCGATATTGGAGGCGAGATTGCCATGGGTGAGCATTACGCCCTTTGATACGCCGGTGGTTCCCGAGGTGTAAATGAGTGTCGCGAGGTCGTCAGACGTCATACTGGCGGCGCGCCCGTCAATCTGGGGATCACGGGCCTGAGGGCCCTGATGCATAAGGTGCGCCATCGAGACGGCGTGAGCGGTCTCAACCGCGTCCATGACGGCGATCCTCTCAAGGAACGTCTGTGAGCGGATCGACTGCACCTTGTGCAGTTGTTGTTCGGAGGAAACGAAGACGGCACGGCATCCCGAATCGCGCAGGATAAAGGACGTTTGCTCGGCGGTGAGAGTGGAGTAGATGGGGACTGAAATAACGCCCAGCATTTGGCAGGCGAAGTCGGCAGTCGTCCACTCGGGCCGGTTCTCACTGAGAATGGCGACGCGATCGCCTTTCCCGATGCCCCATTGATCGATCGCGCGGGCCACTCCGACCACGTTGCGATAGAGCTCCTGCGCAGAGATCGACACCCACTGAATGGCCTGGCGGTGGAGCATGACACGCTCCTGGCCGCGGTTGACGATCGCGAAGAAGATGTCGTTGAGGGTGGCGATGCTCATCGGTGCGATGCGGCTCCGTGTACGTGAAAACTTGCGGCGCAGTACTGGATTAGCGGCGCGCGTCTGACGCCGAGGTACACGGGAAAAAGAAATACGCGATCAGCGCAGGAAAACGATGTCAGCGCCAGCCAGTTGCAGTCCATAGCGAGGGAAACGTTCGTAACTGAAATGTAACGGCTTGGCACGCCCATCTGCAACGTGAAATCGTGCGCACATGTTGTGATCTGAGTGGCGAGGGAGCCTACGGCTAATCCGGCTGGCGGGTTTGACGCGTGGTAAAGCGGTTGTTATGATCAAGGTGCGGGGTGGAGCAGTCTGGTAGCTCGTTGGGCTCATAACCCAAAGGTCGGTGGTTCAAATCCACCCCCCGCAACCATTCTTAAGTTTTTCTGCGTCAATCACTTGAACATGATTGTATGAGGCCCAACCGTCGTGTACTTAATGCCTTTTAGCTCCCATTAGCGGGAGGCTGGTTTTCCGAGGCAATTTCACTGAACAGAATGCCTACCACCATGCTGTTCGCGGCGCGCTTTTGCTCCGAAACTGCCTGCGTGTAGATGTTCATCGTGCTCTGAATCGTCGAGTGCCGCAGCAATTCTTGCTGCACCTTGATGTCCGTGCCCGCACCCCGCAACATCGTCGAATACGAATGTCGAAATGTATGCCAACCAATCTTTCCGATTCCAGACCGTAACGCGGCTGGCCTCAGATGGCATTGCAGGATGTTCTGTTGTCCTCGGGGTCGGCCAGCCTTGTTCGCGAAGACCCAGTCTAGAGGGCCTTTGTGGAAGCTATTCTTCCATAATTTTTCCAGCGAATCGGCGAGCCGAGGATCGATGGGAAGCGACTTTTGGGAAGCCTCAGTTTTTGTATCGCCCACCTTGCCGTTGACGACACCCCGCCGGATGAGGACGGTGAGATCCTCCCAGTTGAAGTCCTGCCATTGCAGGCCCATGATTTCGCTGGCGCGAAGGCCGAGACATGCAGCAACCAGAACCATGTCGTGGTATGGCGCGGCCAGTTGCGTCAGAAGGAGGCGGATCTCGCCCGGTGTCAGCACGCGCGGTATGCATCGAAGGCCGCCGCGCTGTCGTACTAGGTCGATGGGATTTCGATCGGTGAGTTCCCATCGGCATGCGTGCTCATAAATAAGGTGAAACAGGCTTCGAAGGTTGACCTTGGTCTTCGGCGCCAAGCTAAGGGACCGTAGCCATTCCTCGACCGCAACTGGCTTAACTTGCTCCAGCTGCTGATCACCCCAATGAGGGCGAATCCAGCGATTTAACGTCGAGGAATGAGACTGTTGTGTCGAATGCCGCCGTTCCGATAATTCACGTTCGACATAGTGATCCACCAGAGCACCGACCGAAACGGGTCGTCCAAATCGATGATGCAGGTTCAGTCGGAGACGAAGTGGTTCAATGACGCGCAAGGCGTCGGTTCTTGTTGGGTACTGAGCTACGGTCCCCACGCTTGTTGACCTTCGGCACCGGCGGCCTTCCACTGTAGTTTCGTAGAAGCGAAACTGCCAAACGTCTTCATTGAACCTGTTGCTCTTCTTCGTTAAACATCCATATTGGTATCTGCGTCCTTTCATTTCTAGGTTTTCTCCAGTCTGTCTTGACGCGACGCCGGGAGGAAGAAGCTTAACTGGGAATCGACCGTTGCGAAATGCGAACATCTGGCAAATGGTCACTATCTGGGAAATCACCTAAAGGTATGAGATTGATTCTGCAATGATTAGGGGAGAGTTCTTTGGGCATGGCGCCCAACGATCTCTCCGGCTATGTGCCTCGCCTGCAAGCAAAAT
>JBKPEB010000084.1:0-18371 GCA_046728215.1 Acidobacteriota bacterium
ACGCCACCCTGATCGGCATCAAGCAAGCGAAGAACAAGCCGCTACGGAAAGTCACTCTCGCAGAAGTGCAGTCGGCGATGGGCGAGAACCTTCAAAAGATCGAGCGGCTTTACATTCCACAGAAGACGAAAAAAACTGAAATGATCCAAGGCTCTCCCGGAGAAATGGCGAAGAAGTTAGTCGAGAAACTGAGGAATGAAGTCCGGGTGATCTGATCCCGCATCGCGAGCACACCTCGCCGGCGGCGTTTGTTCGTATCTGGGACCTAACACCTGATACCTGGGACCTATCTTATGATCTTAGTCATTGTCGAACAACGTGAAGGCAAACTGAACCGCGTCTCATGGGAGACGCTCACCGCCGGCCAAGCCATCGCCGCCGAAACCGGCTGGCCTCTCGAAGCCGCAGTCGTGGGCGGAAGCGTCGCGTCGCTTGCCGCGGAAGTCGCCGGTAAGAAAGTTTCCAAGGTGTACGCGGTCGAGAATCCCAAGCTCGAGCCATACACCCCCGACGCGTACGCGACCGCACTCAAGCAATTCATCGCCGCGAAGCAGCCCAAACTCGTCCTCATGCCGCACACCTACCAGGTGCGCGACTTCGTTCCCAAGCTCGCGACTGCCATGGGGCGCACTGTGGTCAGCGACGCCATCGGCTACAAGAAAGAGGGAGACGCGCTCGTCTTCACGCGCCAGATGTTTCAGGGCAAATTCGTCGCCGACGTCAGCTTCGCGGGAGAAGCACCATGGTTTGTGACCTTCCAGAACGGAGCGTTCCGCGGAGACAAAGTGGAGGCCGGTACAAGTGCGGCGCCGGTTGAGACCGTAGCCGTCGACATCGCCGATGGTGTCGTCCGTAACAAGCCGCAGGAGGTCTTTAAAGAAGCCAAGCAAGCGGTCGACCTAACCCAGGCAGAAGTCATCGTAGCCGTGGGCCGAGGAATCAAAGAACAGAAGAACATCGAAATCGCGAAGCAGTTGGCCGAGGCGCTCGGCGGCGAACTCGCGGCGTCGCGTCCTATCTGTGATTCCGGCTGGCTGCCCATGGATCGCCAGATCGGCTCTTCCGGTCAAACCGTCGCGCCGAAACTTTATCTGGCGCTGGGAATCTCCGGGGCCATCCAACACATTGTCGGCATGAAAGGCGCGCGCACCATCGTGGCCGTGAACAAAGACAGCGAAGCGCCGATCTTCGAAATTGCCGACTACGCCGTGGTAGGCAATCTATTTGAAGTCGTTCCGCCGCTGATTGAAGAAATCAAAAAGGCCAAAGCCGGAGCCTAATGCGGCCTGCTTTTAACGCATGCAAATGGTTGTGGTGAGACGCTAAAGGCTAATTGCTAAATGGTTGCTTTTCGCACTCCCCTCGAAAACATCGACCGCCCCCAGATGGAAGCCGACGTGGTCATCGTGGGCGGCGGCCCGGCGGGCATGGCCTGCGCTTTGCGGCTTTCGCAGCTCATCGACGAGCACAACGCCAAGCACCCCGACGCCCTGCTCAGCAAAGAAAACATCTACGTTCTGGAGAAGGCTCGCGAAGTTGGCCAGCACTGTCTTTCCGGCGCGCTGCTCGACCCGCGCTCCATGCGCGAACTGCTTCCGGGTTTCGAGAAAGAAGCGCCTATCGACGCACAGTGCAGCAAGGAAGCAGTCTACTTCTTAACGAAGAATGGCAAATTCAAACTGCCGATCACGCCGCCGCCCCTGCGCGATCATGGCAACTACGTCATCTCGATCAACAAGTTCGTGAAGTGGCTGGGTTCCAAAGTCGAAGAAACCGGAATCACGATCTTCACCGGCTTCGCCGGATCGCAACTTCTCTACGACGGCAATCGGGTCGCAGGGGTTCGAACCGACGACAAGGGCGTCGATAAAGAGAATCACCCCAAGTCCAACTTCGAGCCCGGCTACGACCTAAAAGCGAAAATCACAATCCTCGCCGAAGGCACACGCGGCTCACTGACCAAAGAGCTCATCAATAGGTTCGACCTCGCCAAAGATCGCAACCCGCAGACTTACGGCGTCGGCGTCAAGGAACTCTGGGAAGTCCCCTCGGGCCGCATCGCGCCGGGCGAAGTGATTTACGCGATGGGCTGGCCTCTCACCACGAAGGAGTACGGCGGCGCATGGATCTACGGCTCGAAAGACAATCTCGTCTCGCTGGGTTTTGTCATCGGTCTCGATTATCCGGACCCGCGCCTCGATCCGCAGCATGTGCTGCAGGACTTCAAGCAACATCCTTTCGTCGCGAAGCTGCTTGAGGGCGGCAAGATGATTCGCTACGGGGCGAAGTCCATGCCCTACGGCGGATGGTGGGCGGTCCCGCCGGTTGCGGGCAACGGCTGGATGATCCTCGGCGATTCGGCCGGCCTGGTGAACTCGCAGCGGCTGAAAGGCATTCACCTCGCGATCAAGAGCGGCATGCTGGCTGCCGAAACCGCATTCGAGGCGCTAAAGAAGGACGACGCCTCCGCCGCCACGCTCGCGCAGTATCAGCAGGAAGTCGACGCGAGCTGGATCAAAGAAGAACTCTGGAAGGTGCGCAACTTCCACCAGGGATTTGAAAAAGGTTTCTTCGCAGGGATGTTCCACGCAGGCCTGCAACAATTCACTGGCGGCCGCGGCCTGTGGAACCGCTATCCGGCCCACGCTGGGCACGAGCGTATGGAAAAGCTTTCGCAACTCCCCGCCGACGGAGGCAATGAAACTCACCTGCTCGGCTCCGTGAAAGGCGACGGCAAGCTTACCTTCGACAAGCTCACCGACCTCTACCACTCCGGCACCAAGCACGAAGAAGACCAGCCCTCGCACCTGGTGATCGCCGACACCAACGTCTGCAACGCGCGATGTGCGGTGGAGTATGGCGGCCCCTGCCAGAATTTCTGTCCCGCGAACGTGTATGAGTTAGTGGATGACGCAAACCAGCCGCATGGTAAGCGCATCAGCCTGAACCCGGCAAACTGCGTGCATTGCAAAACTTGCGACATCGCGGATCCCTACCAGGTCATCAACTGGGTTCCACCCGAAGGTGGGGGCGGGCCGAATTACGACGGAATGTGAACCAGTGTGGGCGCAGTCTCCCTCACCTGCGATGAGGGCAAGGCCTCACACGTGTCCACTGTAAGCCACTTCGGTTGCGACCTCCCCTCGATTGCCACCCACGAATGTAAAATGTCCATCGACCGGAAAGGAACCGAAACCATGCTTCGAAGGCTCATGTTGGGCTTTCTTTTTGTTTACGGCATCACGGCCCTCTTCTCCCAGCAACCCGCTCGACCCGCGCCGGCACAGGAACCCAAGCCCCTCACCGCTCTCGAACGCTACCGTCAGTCGAAAATTCCAATATTCATGAATGACTACGGACAACTCGCCCGCTACCACGATGCCAATGCTGCACTCAAAGCGTCGGCACCCAGCGAGAATCGCATCGTCTTTTTCGGCGACTCCATCACCGACGGCTGGAAACTGGCCGACTACTTCCCCGGCAAGCCCTACGTCAATCGCGGCATCAGCGGCCAGACCACTCCACAGATGCTAGTGCGCTTCCGCGAGGACGTCATTGACCTGCGGCCCAAAGCTGTTGTGATTCTCGCGGGCACCAACGACATCGCCGGTAACACCGGCCCCATGACGCTCGAACAGATCGAAGCCAACTACACTTCGCTCGCTGAACTCGCCGCTGCGAATCACGTGAGAGTCATCTTCTCGTCCGTGCTGCCCGTGTACAACTACACGCCCGAGTCGCAGGAATTTTTCAACGATCGTCCACCCGCCAAGATTCTCGAACTGAATCGCTGGCTCAAGAACTACTGCGCCGCGCAGGATTGCATTTATCTCGACTACTTCAACGCCATGGTCGACGAAAAGGGCCTGCTCAAGCGCGATCTCGCAGACGACGGCCTCCATCCCAACGTCGCTGGCTACAGAATCATGGCCCCACTCGCGGACGCTGCGATCGCAAAAGCCTTGTCCGGATCTGCGCACTGATGATTCCATCCAGCATTTCTCACGTACTGCTAGCGCTTCACACAGTTCGTCTCAAGCTCTTGCCCTTCGTTGCGCTTCTGCTGTGCCTGCTGATCCTTCCCGCCTTCTCCCAGAACCAGCCAAACGTTGCCGAACTCCCTTCGCCCCCTGGCGCCCGAGTCATCAAGCTCACACCGAAGCCAGGCGACTTCACCGAGCCATCCATCGCGATCAACCCGCACGATCCTCGCCAGTTGATCGGCGCTTTCCAGGTAAATGCCTCAGTCTCCTACTCGCGCGACGCCGGCCAGACCTGGATACTTGCCGAAGGCACCGCACCCGCCGACTACAAGGTTTCCGGTGATGTGTCAGTCGTCTACGACAACCAGGGTCACGCCTTTCTGTGCTACATCGCCTTCGACAAGCTCGGCACTGAGAACTACTGGGCGCACGGCGCCACGCGCAACGGCATCTTCGTCCGGCGCTCGCTCGACGGCGGCCAGACTTGGGAGAAGGACGCCAGCACCGTGATCGCGCATCCCAGCGATCCCGGGATACCCTTCGAAGACAAACCCTATATCGTCGCCGATACAACAAACTCGAAGTATGCCGGGAATCTCTATTTGGGATGGACCGAATTCTCGCTCGAGAAGTCGATCATGCTGTTCTCGCGCTCCACCGACAGCGGCAAAACCTGGTCGAAGGCTATCGAAATCAGCACCCGCGAAGGGTTGCCGCGCGATGACAACGGCGCGGTCGAAGGCTTCACCGGAGCGGTCGCCGGTGACGGCACGCTCTACGTTGTGTGGAGCGACATCTCCGGCGTCATCTTTGCCGTATCCAAAGATGGGGGCCGCAGCTTTTCACGCTCGCGCACGATCCTCAAAACCGGCCCCTCGTACTTCGATCCCACCTCAGTCGGTCGGGGCAACGGATTTCCCGAGATCGCCATCGACCCCCGCAACGGCCAGTTGTTCGTCACGTGGGCCGACTTCACGAACGGTGACATCGACGTGTTCTCCTCGACCTCGAAAGACAAAGGCAAGCACTGGACGGTACCGGTCCGCGTGAACAACGACCCGCTGCGCAACGGACGGGACCAGTTCTTTCAATGGCTGGCCGTCGATCCCGTCGATGGCTCGGAAAACGTGATCTTCTGCGATCGGCGCGCCGATTCCGGCAACCGAACCTACTACATGACGCTCGCCCGATCGACCGACGGTGGCCAGAGCTTCAAGAACTACGCCTGGAACACGCAGCCCTCCGACCCGAAAGACGTCTTCATGGGCGACTACATGGGCATCTCGGCCTACGGGGGCAAGGTCTACGGCATCTGGACGCGCACCGCCATGCCCGAAGAACAGCCCGCCAAGCCAGCCGAGACTCCGCTGACCAGCCCGCCCGACGCCCCAAAGGAGGCTCCCGCTGATAAGACTGCCGGCGAAAAGCCCGAGCCCTCACTGGCACCCAAGGGGCTGTTCGTCGAAGTGGGAGTGGCGGACTTCTCGACCGCGGCCAGCCGTGCAACGCCACGCTGAAAGTTCTATAATCAAGGCGAGTTTCCGACCTCCGCCGCCCACGGGTATACCCGGGTGGTCGAGGCGAGGGCAGTTTTTTTTCGCGTCCTTGGCGAGCAAGTCTTGGCGACCTTTGCGGTGAACGACTTTTTCGCAACGATCGCAGTCCCGTCAAGGCGACAGAAAACCTTGCCCGAAGGTGCCGGTGGAAACGCCGACGCCTCCCGCGCTTCGCAGGAAGCGCCTTGGAAAGGAGACACTCGCCGGCGTACCCGTTCCGGGTGCGTCTCTTTTTCCAAGAACCGCACTTAGTAATTAGCACTTGGCATTCAGCCAGCCTCGTCTTGCACTGGTGCATGACACTCGAAGGGCTGAATGCGAACTGCTAAGTGCTAATGGCTGCTTTACGCGACAAATTCGGCCGCGCGATCACCGATCTCCGCATCGCGATCACCGATCATTGCAACTACAAGTGTGTCTATTGCCGGACCGGCAACGAGGGCGCCATCTACGGCGATCTGCCCTTTTCTGACTACCTGCGCATGGCGCGCGTGCTGGCAGGGCTTGGCATCAAGAAAGTCCGCCTGACCGGCGGAGAGCCCCTATTGCGCAAGGGCATCGTGCAATTTGTCCGCGACCTCTCTCAGCTGCGCAGCGCCGACAGCGAACCTCTCGAAATCGCCCTCACCACCAACGGACACCTGCTCGCCGAGATGGCGCAACCGCTTAAGGGCGCCGGCTTGCATCGCGTCACTGTCAGCATGGACGCTGTCGATCCCGACCGCTTCGCCCGCATCACGCGCGTGACCAATGGCTACGATGCGGTCCTGGCCGGCATTCGCGCCGCCAAGCGCGCCGGACTTGAACCGGTAAAGGTGAATTGCGTGCTCTTGCGCGGATTCAACGAAGATCAAATCATCCCCTTTGGCATGTTTGCGCGCGAGGAAGGCGTGGTGCTCCGCTTCATCGAGTTCATGCCCCTCGAAGAAGATCGCGTCTGGTCGCCGGATGTCGTTGTCCCACTCGACGAGATTCTACGGCGCATGACCGAGTACCGGCCGCTGGTCGAGATCCCGCATGCGCGCTCTGAAACCGCCCGCCGCTATCGCTTCGACGACGGCATCGGCGAAATCGGTATCATCGCGCCCGTCTCGCATCCCTTCTGTGGACATTGCAGCCGGCTACGCATCACCTCCGACGGCAAGATCCGCACCTGCTTGTTCTCGGTGTGGGATCACGACCTGCACGCCCAGATGCGGCGTGGTGCCACCGACGTCGAGTTGGAAGATTTCATCCGCGGCGTCGTTCTGCAGAAAGAGGCCCGCCACCACATCGGCGAGCCTGATTTCGTCCCAGCCTCAAGAACAATGGTGCATATCGGCGGATAGCAACTCAGTCGTCGGTCGTTGGCCAGATGACTAGCTATCGACGGATTGATGTAACCCCTCCCCGCAGACGCGCCGCCAGGAGCGGCCAGACAGTCTTCGCCAACGACCAACGACCCGTTTTTCACACCTGGCCCATGCCGCCATCCACGTTGATATCGACGCCCGTGATGTAGGACGACTCTGGCGTGGCCAGAAATAACACGGCGTCGGCCACTTCTTCCGGTTTGCCGAAGCGCTTCATGGGCACCTTGTTGACGATCTCGCGCGCAAATTCGTCCACGGCTTCTTTGGGAAGGCCCGTGCGCCCGAAAATCGGTGTCGTGATCGGTCCGGGGCTGACCACGTTTACGCGAATGTTGCGATCCACCAGTTCTGTTGTCAGGGTTCGCGCAAACGAGCGCACCGCCGCTTTCGTCGCCGCGTAGACGCTCGCGCCGGCCGCGCCCGTTTCGTTCACCACCGAGGAGTTGATGATGATCGACGCACCATCGTTCAGCAGTGGCAACGCCTTCTGAATCGCGAAGTACACACCCTTGACGTTGACATCGAAAGTCTCGTCAAACAGGGCCTCGGAACTATCTGTCACCGGAGCGAATTTCGCGATGCCTGCATTGGCGAACAGCACATCGATCTTGCCGAACTTCTCGGCAACCGTTTTGTACAGCTTGTCCAACTCGGTCAGTTTCGAAACGTCGCTGCGCACCGCCACCACGTCGCCGCCGATCGTCTTCACTGCTTCGTCGAGCGTTTTCTGATCGCGACCCGAGATCACGACCTTTGCGCCTTCCTCACGGAACCGCTTGGCCGTCGCCAGACCGATTCCACTGTTTCCACCCGTTACGACTGCAACCTTGCCTGTAAGCCGTGCCATAACTGCACCTCTCTTGAAAATCTCTTCCTCGATCCGGGCAGCCTTCATTCCGAGCCTGCCCGGCCTCGCTTAATTTCGATAGTTTGATGAGTATCGAAATACAAAGTTTCAGGACTTGTTTGGCCACCTGTGAAAAAACTGGCGCGTCCGCCGGTGGGGATCGTCGTATCCGCTAGAATTGATTGAGAAAACCTATGGATACCACTGAAGTCGCCAAAATCTCCAAGGCTCTGGCCGATCCCACCCGGCTGCAGATCTACGAGGAGATTGCCGCCCAGCCAGACATTTATTGTGGCGAGATCATCCAGAAATACGAACTATCGCCGGGAACCGTCTCCCATCACTTGAAGGTGCTCATGGAAGCGGGCCTGATCGAATGCCGGCGCGAGGGACAATTCGTGCACAACCGCGCCCTCACCAGCACCTTGCGTGAATACACGCAAGCCCTCACGAAGCTGGCACGGCCGGGCAAGTAGTTCCGTGAACAGCCTAGACTGCAGGTAAAAAAACACGCTATCGATCGGCCACCATGAAGTTGCCGCCAAAACCGTTGTTTTTCGCCACTCCAGCGGACTTCCGCGCGTGGCTCGAAAAGAATCATTCCACGCACCACGAACTATCGGTAGGCTTCTATAAGCGCGACTCCGGCCGTCCAAGCATCACGTGGCCTGAGTCGGTCGATGCGGCGCTCTGTTACGGGTGGATCGACGGCGTTCGCAATTCGATCGACGCCATGAGCTACCGCATCCGCTTCACCCCGCGGAAGGCGACGAGTACGTGGAGCGCGATCAACGTCAAGCGCGTCGCCGAACTCACCAAACTCGGCCTCATGCATTCCGCCGGGATCAAGGCCTTCGAAGCGCGCCGCGGCGATAAGACCGGGATTTACGCTTACGAGCAACGTAAGACCGCGATGCTGCCTCCCGCGTACCAAAAGCAGTTCCGCGCCAATAAGAAAGCGTGGGCATTTTTCCAATCGCAGCCTCCCTGGTACCAAAGAACGGCCACCTACCGCGTCACAAGCGCCAAGCAGGAAGCTACTCGGCAGAAGCGGCTCGCTGAGTTGATTCGAGATTCTGAAGCCGGGCTTGCCATCAAAGAACTGCGTCGGATGCCCAAGAAAAAATAAGCTGCACGGCAAACCGCAGCGGCTGAAGCCGTTCGTCAGTCGCACTCGCGGTACGACTGAAGTCGTGCCCTTCCCGTAAAAAGAAGAAGTTGACCCGTTCAAGGGTATCCGCCGAAGCGGACCTGAGACCTGCCCGGTAACGTATCCACCGTCATCAAGCGTCCGCCCGCCCCATGCATTAGAATGAAAGAAATGGCCTCCCGTACTTTTACTCTGCAAGATGCGCAAATCCTTCTTCCCACGCTTGAGTCCCTGCTACGCATTGCGATCAACAGCAAGAAGCTGATCGAAGAAGTCGACGCGGAGACAGAAGAACTCGCGCACCGCATCTTTCTGAATGGGGGGACGCTGGTCAACGTGGTCGCCGTGGCCCGCCGGCGGGCTGAGCGCGAGCGCGCCGTGCAGCGCGCCAAAGATGCGGTGGCCGAAATTCACGCCACCGGCGTGCAGGTCAAGGACATCGACATCGGCCTGCTCGATTTCCCCTGCCGCGTTGACGGCGAAATCGTCCTGCTCTGCTGGAAGCTGGGCGAAGCCAAAATCACCCACTGGCACTCGCCCGAAGAAGGCTTCGCCGGGCGCAAACCCATCGACGAGCGGATTGAACGCGCGGGGAAAAAGAAGAAATAGGATTTGGCCGTTGCCTATTGGTCGTTGGTCGTCGGCTGTTGGTCGTTGGCGAAGATCAACGCCTCGCAGTATTCATCAATCAGCGACGATCGAACGATTTCTACGGAGGAAATGCGAAGGGCAAGCAGGTCCCCCAAAGAAGTCCATCGGCTTGTCGGAAGTCCCTGGGCTTAAAAAGCCTGGTTTGTATCAGGGCGCGCCTTCAGGCGGGCCGTACCGCTTGCGAGAAGAACTCGCCTTCAGGCGTTGGAATTTCCCGCACTCGTGTACCATTCCGCCAACATTGACGACCTGCTCGCCAACGATGAACGACCACGACGAGTTCCCAATGTCGAAAGAATGGAACGCAACTCTCTACCATCGGATATCCGCACCGCAAGTCAGCTGGGGCAAGAAAGTTCTCTCGCGCGTTTCCTTCCGCGGCGATGAGCGCGTGCTCGACGCCGGCTGCGGCACCGGCCTTCTCACACGGGATCTGCTCGAAGCTCTTTCGAGCGGTCACGTCGTCGCGCTCGACGTCTCCCAAAACATGCTCGACGAGGCACGCGCCTATCTAGAACCGGATTTTCGCGGACGCGTGGAATTCGCACACTACGATCTGCTTGACTTGCCGTTTGAGCAAGAGTTCGACGGCATCTTCAGCACTGCCTCATTCCACTGGGTACTCGATCACGATCGGCTGTTTCGGAATCTTTACCGAGCGCTCGGTCCCGGCGGATGGCTGGTCGCGCAATGCGGCGGCGAACGAAACATCGAGCGTTTACTAAAGCGCACGCAGGCGCTCATGGAGAGCAAGGCATACGCCGCGTATTTCGCCGGATACCAATCGCCCTGGGAATTCTCGAGCCCCGCGACCGCGGCCACCCGGTTGCGCGCTGCCGGCTTCGAACAAATCGAAACCAGCAGCGAAGAAGCTCCCACGCTCTTTCCGAACGCTCTCGAATTCCAGCAATTCGTCGAAACCGTGATTTTGCGACATCACGTTCAACGAATCACGGAAAACGCCGTGCGCCAACAGTTTCTCGCGGAGTTAACGAGACAGTACGAAGCCGACGATCCGCCGTTCCTGATTGATTACCGCAGATTGAATCTGCAGGCCAGGCGGGGATAGTGGTTGGCCAACACCTGTCGTTGGTGTTGGCCAAATCCCTTGGTTTGCGACGGTCTGCTTATTCTGATCGATATGCAAAATGGCGAGATTGGATGCTTCACACGCTGGGAGATGCCGGGACGCCCATCACGCCAGATGCGGAGTGGTTTGGCTGACGACTAGCGACTAGCGATCTCACAACACAGCCTTAAATGGCGACGCGCATTTTGCCAACGACTGCCCTTGCCGACGACTAGCGACTGACGACTGCCCTTAAGGCTTTCCGCCCGCATTCCACTCAGGGCGAAAATCCGAATTCACCAGCCATTCCACCGGCCCTACCAGAGACCCGATGGCGTCCGTCATGTGCTTGAAATCGATGTGGGCGATGTCGTCGCTTGGCTGGTGATAGTCCCCGTGCATGCCGTAACTCGACACGGTCTGCGCCACCACGCCTTTCTTCGCGAGTACGTAATTATCGGAACGCATGAAGAACTGCTGATCCGGGCGTGTGTCGCCCGCGAGCTTTGCGCCATGCGCCGCCAGTGTCGGACCGAGATTCGAGCGCTCCCATCCAGTAAGCCAGAGCGAGTCTGGCGGATATTTCGGGTCGGGCCGGCCGATCATCTCGAATTCCAGATTCACTGCGATGTCGGCCAGCGGAATCGGAGGATGTGCCTGAAACCACGCCGAACCAAGCCCGCCCAGTTCCTCGCTGCCGAACAACGCGAACAACACAGGCCGCTTCGGCTTAGGCCCCGACGCCAGAGCGCGGGCTAATTCCAGCACGGCCGCAACTCCGGAAGCGTCGTCGTCTGCCCCGTTGTAAATCGAGTCGCCTTTAACGGGCTTGCCCACTCCGATGTGATCGAGGTGCGCGCTGAGCAGAAGAGCGCTCTTGCTCAGTGCCGGATCGTTTCCCGGAATTTTCCCAAGCGCGTTCCACGTGTGCGTCTTCTTCGGCGGACCGAGCGCAGAATTCATGGAAACCAGCGTGCCGTCGGGAATATCGCTCAGTTTGGCAATCACCTTCTCGCTCAGCGCGAACACGCTTCCATTTAGCCCAATTTCGGGTCCGGCGCCTCCTTCCAGATGGAGAGGCAACTCCGGCATCTCTTTGCCGTTCGCCTCCCAGTTCTCGACCAACTGCGCAGGCGCGGGTTCCAGCACCGCTACCGCCCCTTGTTGGAGTGAAGAAAAGACGGCCGCGCGAATCTTCTTACGGTCTTTGCCTGTGATTGCGGCGACGTTCCCCGCCAACGACAGGCTCGCAGGCGGAGTGCCCGGATGCCTGGTCCCTTCCTGAGCCGCGGTCTGGTCGGCATCGATTCGCTTCAGCGTGCCGCGAAACTTTGCGTTTTCGAGCTGGACGACCAACATCTCCTTGCCATGCGTCCAGACAACCGGGTCGGGCGCAGTTCCGCTGCCTGGCGTCACCAAGTGCAGTTGCGGCATATCTTGCAAGGTCTCGCGAATCAGGGTGCCTCGTTGCAGGTACGTACCGTCATCACCGGCGGGCTCAACGCCATACCCCTCAAGCTGCGCCGCGATGTAGGTGGCCGCAACAAACTCGTCCTGGGTTGCACTCTCCCGCCCACGCAATGCATCCGATGCGAGAAAATTCATGTTCGCGCGAATGCACGCCGCGCACGTCTTCCCGGGCGCAACCGGTGGAGTGACCGAAGGGGTCGCGTCAGCGTTGGGCGCGGGGTTGGCTCGCTCCTGCTTTGCAACAGTCCGCGACAAATCTCCTGGACGATTGGAGCCCGATATCGCGGCGGGGACGAGCGACGCTAGTAATCCAAAAATGACAAGAAATCTTTGCAAGGTTGGAAAGAAGACTCGTTCTCTCATGGGAATTGTGTCGTCGATTATAACGAGTTGGATGCGAACCTCTGGGCAATCGCTGGTCGCTCGAATCGAAGCGCAGTTCTCTTCGAAAGTCTCTTGAGCGTCGCGATGTCCAGGTTGAGATTCGTATCAAGGCAGGCCTTGGGGCGAGCCGCAACCAGCACGTGAGGATGGCTCCTTTGGGCTCTAGGCCCGTTGTGAACCGCCCTCTTGTCCGGTGGAACGCTCTGTGCCTGCCCATCCGGACAGCGCTCAGACTGAATCATGCTGGTTACCCTAGGTCCCTATGATTCATGGAGATGACCGAACATCGGGCGAGGGTCTGCTACAATTTGCTCAGCCCTGAACCGCCCCTGCGCGGGGTCTGAGGACGAGGGTTTTCCGTTTATGTCGAGTTCCCGTCGTAAGCTCCAACTGGCTGCTTCGTTCACTCTTCTTCTGCTCATAGCCGTGGCTAGCGTGGGCTGCCATGGATTCTTTGTCGATCCCATCCTGCAGACGATCACGGTCGGGCCAACCGGCGTCGGTATCCTGGTGGCCAAAACCCAGCAGATGACCGCCATCGGCACCTACGATGACGGGATGCAGAAAAACATCACAGGCTCCTCGACCACAACGTGGACCTCGAACGATCAGACGATCGCGACCGTCTCGGCTGCTGGTCTGGTGACCGGCGTCGGAGCGGGCAGCGCCACCATTACGGCTACCAACGGGGTGGCGACTGGATCGGCCAGCATCACGGTGTCGTTGACGGGTGTAACTTCGATCACTGTGAGCCCGTCGTCCCAGTCTATTTCCGTCGCCGCCGGCATCCCATTCTGCGTGCAGGCAATCGCCGCACCCTCCGGAACCGACATCAGTTCGACAGCAACCTGGACTTTCACTGCCGTTGCGGGCGGTGCACCTGTAAGCGGCATTACAAAAACCACCGCCCCCGGATGCACTTTCGGTCAGGGTCAGGCCTTCTCTGTTAGTGGGGTAACCCCGGTTACGGTCAGCGTCACAGCTTCTGCTCCGGGAACGAATGGAACCGTGACATCTACAAACCTGGTGACCGTGAGCATCACGCAGTAAACGGTCGAGGACAGCGATTTTCCGGGGCGCCGCGAGCGCCCCTTTTTTTGGACGGCCCATATTTTGAATTCTCTCCCGCCAAACGATCCGCCGCCATTTCGGCTATCCGTCTCAAATTGATTTACTAGTAGCTAAAGCTGGTTAAAATCCGGGCGGGTGTCGGAAACACAGTCCGCGCATCGCGTAGAATACCTGTTGATGGCGATTAGAGGCGGTCTGGGGCACTTTGGAGTGGCTCCCATCGTTTTCCATCACAGGGCCGCTCGATCGCGCCCTTTGGATCACTTAAACGCGAAGTTATCTCCTAGGTAATGCGACCCCTCGAGTCGGGTATGGCTGATTCCTTCTTGCCGCCGGATTTCCGGACCGCGAACAGGCGGGCGCCCCAGGGTAGCACCGGCTACGCACTTTCGAAACTCAACAGCCTCGCCTTCCCGCGCTATAGTGGTAGCAGAACCCTGTGAAAAGCTTTCGGCCACTCTCCCGCAAGACCTTCTGGATATTTCTGCTCGCCTTGGCGACGGCGCCGGCGTGCGGCCGCGGACGCGGGCACAATCGCGAAGTCATGTACGTGACGGCGCAGCAGGCGTTTCTGCGCGATCGGGTGGCCGCCGTCTACAGCAAAACGGCAACCGTGAAAAATGGCGACGCCGTGGACGTGCTCGACCGCGAGAAGCGGTTCGTGAAGGTACGCACCTCGGCCGGCATCGAAGGCTGGATGGAACAGCGTTATCTGATCAGCCAGCAGGTCTACAATAAATTTCAGGCGCTCACTAAGCAGCACCAAAACGATCCAGCACAATCGGCCGGCACCACGCGCAACGACACCAACCTGCATCTTGAGCCGGGCCGCGAAACCGATCACCTGTATCAATTGGCCGCAGGATCGAAGCTTGCGCTGCTTGCGCGCGGCACGGCCGAGCGAGCGGGCGTGGTGGCGCCACCGAGTCCGCTGAAGAAGAAAGACCAAACCACCGGGCCCGTGCTGGAAGACTGGTGGCTGGCGCGCGATGCGCAAGGACGCGCCGGATGGGTGCTGGCACGAATGGTCGATCTGGACGTGCCGCTCGAGATTGCGCAGTACGCCGAAGGCCAGCGGTTCACCGCTTTCTTCGTCCTGAACGAAGTTCAGGATGATGACAAGAAGGTTCCCCAGTATCTTGCATTACTCAGTGAGCCAAAAGACGGTCAGCCCTTCGACTTCGATAAAGTCCACGTGTTCACCTGGAACGTGAAACGACACCGCTACGAGACCGCTTATCGAGAGCGCAATCTGAATGGCGTTTTGCCGGTGACTGTCACCAATGAAGACTTCGGGAAAGAAGGCACCTTGCCGGTATTCGTCCTGCGCAACAAGGACGAGAACGGCAACATCGTCGAACGGAAATACAAGCTGAATACGCCTATCGTGCGCCGTGTCCTCGCGCCGGGCGAGGCGCCGACTCCGAAGGCGGCTAGCAAGAAAAAGCGGCGGTGAGGGGGCAGGTCTCAGTCACATCTCAGTTCGCTATTCGTCAGCAGCAACTACGAACTATCGATAGTCGCGGCGCCGCGCTCTTTCTGCGTCTATAATGCGTCGCTGCCTTTCCACATGATGCGATTCCACCATCTTCTTTCCGGAGAATGCATGCCTAGGTTCGCCCTTTGGCTTTTGCTCGCTTTCGCTCTATCGAGCGTGGCGTTTACCCAGCAATCCGACACCACGAAAACACCCGAGTCTGCGCGCACCGGCGAGAAGAAGAAGCCGGACGCTCCCCCGGTCACGCCGGTGAAGACGCCCGAACAACCGGCTGCTTCGGAATCCAAGCCCGAAGCCGGCAAGGATGCGGGGACTGAGGAACACTACGACGTGACCGAGGTTCCGCCCGTCGTGACGCATCACCAGACCACTGTCGATGGCAAGGTGCTGCGCTACACAGCAACCACGGGACGCCTGCCCATCAAGCGCGGCGATGGCAAGATCGATGCGGAGATGTTCTTCGTGGCGTACACGCTCGACGGGCAGGAGCCGGCGAAGCGTCCGCTGACCTTTTGCTTCAACGGCGGGCCGGGCTCGGCCACGGTCTGGCTGCATATGGGAGCGGTCGGACCGAAGCAGGTGGTCCTCGAGCCAAATGGCTTCATGCCGGCCGCGCCTTACACGATCACCGACAACCAGAGCACTCTGCTTGATCGCAGCGACCTGGTCTTCGTAGACGCGATCTCCACCGGTTTCAGCCGCGCCGCGAACGCCGAAGCCATCAAGAAATTTCTGGGCGTGAAAGGGGACATCGAGGCGTTCGGAGAGTTTGTACGGTTGTACGTGACGCGCTACGACCGCTGGCCGTCTCCACTGTTTATTCTGGGCGAAAGCTACGGAACAACGCGAGCCGCCGGGATCGCCGCGCATCTCGCGGGCCGGGGGATTTCATTCAACGGCATCACGCTGCTTTCAACGGCGATGGACTTCGGCACCCTCGAGTGGGCGAAGAACAACGACGTTCCCTACTTCCTGCTGGTGCCGACGTTCACCATGATCGCGGCCTACCACAAACGCCTGCCACCGGATCTGTTGCAGGACGTGACAAAGACCCGGCAGGAAGCCGAACGCTGGTCCACGACCGACTACGCAGCTGCATTGCTGAAGGGCGATGCTCTCAGCGCAGAGGAGCGGCAGAAGATTATCGACGCGTATGCGCGATACACCGGACTCGACAAAAAACTGGTCGACAACGCAAACCTCCGCGTTAACGTCGAACAGTTCACGCACAATCTACTGCTAGACCAGAAACTGCGGGTTGGCCGATTGGACGGACGTTTCACCGGAATCGATCCGGAGGGGCTGCTCGACCAGCGGTTCTACGATCCGACCAGTGCCGCGATTCTCCCTCCCTACACAGCGGTTTTCAACAATTACGTGCGCACTGAACTCGGCTACAAGGTCGACATGCCTTACAAAGTCTTCGCCTGGGACGAACCGGCATTTCAGAAGTGGGACTGGGGAGACGCGGAGAAGGGCTTTCCCAACACCGCGCCCGGATTACGCACAGCGTTGGTTGAAAATCCGTATTTAAAAGTGCTGGTGATGGAAGGCTACTACGATCTTGCCACTCCTTATCTGGCGGCCAACTATTCGATCGACCATCTGAATCTGGGGCCGGAGGTCCGAAAAAACGTTTCGTTCACGACCTATGAGGCGGGGCACATGGTTTATATCGACGGCGCTTCGCATACCAAGATGAAGAAAGATCTGGTGGAGTTTATGGGGAAGTGCTTAAGGTAGCTGCGACCCTCGAGCCCTGAGCTTGAAACGTGAGCGAGGATCGCGGACCGTGGCTGAAACGCCTAGCAGGTCCGTGGCAGTGGAAAGGGACTCGGGGTCCTTCGACTGCGTTCGGCTAGGGCCTCAGTGCGCTTGATTGCATAACGACGTTGGATGACGGAGTTGCGGGCGGTTTTTTTTGCGGCGGTTCGTTTCACAGTGGCCTTCAGGCGCGCCGTAACTGGGCGTTCCAAAGGCGCCTTTAGGCGCCGGCTTCCCGGAACCTCTTCATAGCACTGGCCAAATTCCCTCTTCCCTGTTCGATCCGATTGGGCGAAACTTTTTCGAGGTTCGCCACTCCAATCCATTGTTAGGCGCATCACGTCCTTAAGAAGGGTGGTTTCATGACCAAATCATTGTGGATTCGTGGATTTGCGGCGGTTTTGCTAATCGCAACCGCCGTGTCACTGGCGCGCGCCAAGGGGTCCAAGGGAAATTCGATACCGGCCCCTGCGGCCGACACGGCTCTGGCTGCGAAATCAGGGGAAGAATCGGTTGTCTTCTCCGGCGGATGCTTTTGGGGAGTGCAAGCCGTTTTTCAACATGTGAAAGGCGTTCTTAGCGCGACGTCAGGGTACTCGGGCGGCGAAGCCAAGACAGCCAGGTACGAGCTGGTTTCGACCGGCGAGACCGGGCATGCAGAGTCGGTGAAGGTGGTGTATGACCCTTCCCAGATTACATACGGGCAGCTTCTGCACGTTTTCTTCTCGGTAGCGCACGACCCGACGGAATTGAACCGACAGGGGCCAGATGACGGCACGCAGTATCGCTCTGTCATCTTCTACAGCACGCCCGATCAGTTACGGCTCACGAAAGCATATATCGAGCAACTGGATAACGCGCATGCTTTCAAGCGTCCAATTGTTACGCAGGTTGTGCCGTTGAAGGCGTTTTATCCCGCTGAGGCATACCACCAGAACTACGCGACCGACCATCCAGACAGCATGTACATCTGGACGAACGATGCCCCCAAGGTGGCGAACCTCAAGAAGGAGTTTCCACAGTTGTATCGCGGCTCGCCGCAGCTGGTGGCAGTGAAGTAACTGTTTTGGATCGCGGCGAGCTTCGAGGAGCGACATTATGTTTGATTCGGATCTGGATCGGAACACGCGCAAAGTGCAGCGCAGGACATTTCTGGCTCTATCAGCGGGCGCAGTAGCGGGGGTTGTACTGTCTCACTTGCATAAGCCGATGGTACTGGCAGCCGCTGCCAGCGCATCGAATGCGGTGCCGGGCGAGGTGACCATCATCGAATTTTCAAACGATGGGAAACGGCTGAAGAAGACGCGGGTCGCCAAAGTAGTGAAGACGGAAGCGGAATGGAAAGCGCAGCTCTCGCCGAATGCATTCGACATCACGCGCCATGCGGACACCGAGATGGCGTTCACTGGGCAGTATTGGAATCTGCACGATAAAGGGATTTATCGCTGCATTTGCTGCGACAACGCTCTGTTCAGCTCGGACACAAAATTTGAATCGGGCACGGGGTGGCCGAGTTTCTGGGCTCCGATCGCCGACGAGAATGTTCGGACGGAGCGGGATACGACCTTCGGGATGG
>JBKPEB010000085.1:0-57348 GCA_046728215.1 Acidobacteriota bacterium
AGGCCCAATCCAGCTTCAACAGGCCCTGGCTCGCTAACTGAGCACTCGAATCGAGGTCGGACGAAAAAAGCAAAAAGCGATGCCCGGAGTTACCGAGCACCGCTTTTTCTACTTTTAACCCCGCGTTTCGTAACAGACTCGGTTGGAAGGGGCTTTTTCTTCCTCGGTTTGGGTCCCGCAGGACTTAGGCCGATTTCTTGTCTCTCTCGATATCGCCCTGCTGGCCCTGCCCCGGCTTCCGGTCTTTCTGTGGATCGTTCTGTCCGTAGCCTTGCTGGTCGCGCTGCTGACCACTCTGTTCCTTGTCCCGGTCACGCTGCGTCGGGTCCTGCGGATTGGACGGTTGTCCAGGCTTTTCGCTGTTCATAGATCGCCTTTCAATCATTCAGTTTGATTTTGTCTTCGCCTCACCGCGAGTGGCATGAGGTTCGGAATTGGCGGTCTCTGAGGGCGCTTCTCTCAACTTGCGACGAGAAAAGCGTCCCCATGGACCGGATTCAACATAGATTCGAACACCGCACCCACGCTATCGGGCTATCGGGTAGAAGTTCAATCTGCGTGCCTCACGCAATTCGTTTCCGCCACAGTCGCACGAAACTTTTCTTCTTGGTAAGCTCACTCTCCGGAATCACAGTGGAATCTTCCCGTCGAAAGGTGATAGCGCGATGCTTCGTGCCATTGTTGCGGTGCTGCTGATTCTCTGGCTGCTCGGTTTCGTTCTGCATCTGGCGGGATCGATCATTCACGCCCTGGCGGTCGTGGCGCTGATCGTACTGGTCTACGATCTCGTAACACGCAAACGCGCGGGAAACTGAGTAGAGCTGCGAGGTGAGGAACGCCAGCGCCAAAAGTTCTTCTAAGGTTTCGTTTCGAGAATGGGTGAGAAGTTTATGCCACGTTTTAGATGACCCCTTCGAGGACTTGCACGATTCGATTGAGTCCCTTCTCGTTGATGACGAAGCTTTTTTCCAGATGGTCGTCGGCGCCCGCATCGATCAACTTCTGGCGGTTTTTCTCGGCCAAACCGCTCACCGCGACTACCGGAATGGTGGCGGTTACCCGGCTATGCTTCAACCGGGTTAGAACCTCCAAGCCGCTGATTTTCGGTAAAAGAAGATCGAGCAGGATCAGGTCTGGTTTCTCGTTACGCGCATATTGCAGTGCGGTCTCCCCGTCCTCCGCACTGATTACCGCGTAACCGGCATTGGTCAGTGCACGCTGGTTGGTAAGACGCAAGACTCGGCTATCCTCGACCAAAAGGATCTTCACGGCATTCACCTTCCTAGGCTGCTCTATCGACACTTTTGCGGAAAAGGTTTAGCGCTCGGAAGCTGCGGAACCGAGATCCAAAAAGAAAGCCCGGCGGGTGGGCCGGGCGCTTGCCTGCAAAACTCGAAAAACTATCTCTTCCGGTCGTCCCCCGCGATCACGCCGTCTTTGATGAAGATCACGCGGTGCGCATATTCAGCGATGTCGTGCTCGTGCGTTACCAGCACGATCGTGTTGCCTTCCGACTGTAAGCGATCAAATAGCGCCATGATTTCATTGCCGGTCTGGGAATCAAGGTTGCCGGTAGGCTCGTCGGCCAGGATGATCGATGGTTTGTTCACCAGCGCGCGCGCGATCGCGACACGTTGCCGCTGGCCGCCGGAAAGCTCGTTGGGCTTGTGCGACATGCGCTTTTCCATACCGACGGCGGCAAGGGCACCCTCGGCGCGCGCGATGCGCTCCTCGGCCGGAACTCCGGCATAGATCAACGGCAATTCGACGTTGTGCAGCGCGGTGGCACGGGCCAGCAGGTTGAACGTCTGGAAGACGAAGCCGATTTCCTTGTTACGGATACGCGCCAATTCGTCGTCGTCCAATTCGCTAACCAGTTGATTGTTCAACCAGTAGTTGCCCCGACTGGGAGAGTCGAGGCAGCCGATCAGGTTCATCAGGGTCGACTTGCCGGAGCCCGACGGTCCCATGATGGCGACATACTCATTGCGCTGAATGCGCAGGTTGACCCCACGCAAGGCGTGGACCTGCTGTTCGGAGCCCATATCGTAGGTCTTCCACAGGTCTTCGGTTGCGATCATGCACTTGTCCGGAGGTGCCAACACTGCGGGCTGGGCAAAGTTCACTACTTCAGCAGTCGCCATTTTTTTCTCCCTGTCCTCTGGGGACACTCAACTTTCTCCATCCGGACGGCTCCCCATTGGACGAGCCACCCCAACCTTTGTTAGTTGTCCAGTAGAGTCGCCTCTACTTGTTCTCGTCTGCACTGGTGGACGTATTATCAATTTTTACGCTCGCGCCTGGTTTCATGGTGCGCAAAACCTTGTAGCTTCCTGTTACGATCTCGTCGCCTTCTTTTAGACCACGCAAGACTTCGATGTCGGTCGTGCCTGTGATGCCGGTCTCGACCGGGACGAATTCCGCTTTCTTGTTACGGACTACAAACACGCCTTGCAACTCATCGTTCTTCTTTGCTTGGAGATCTTTTTGGGGACCGGCGGCCTGCACCGAGCCCTTCTCGGCCTGCGCCGGATCAATATCCGCCCCGCGGCGAATGGTCAGTGCCTGAATCGGTATGGTCACCGCATTGGCGCGGGTGGCCGTGGTGATTTTCGCGGTGGTGGAGAGGCCGGGGCGTAGATCGTCGGGCGGATTCTGCAGCGTGACGACAACTTTGAAGTCTTTCGCCTCCTGGCTGGCCGACGCCGATTGCGAAGTAGCCACTCCAGTAGAGCGCACGATGGCGTTGTTCCCTATCTCGGTGACGACTGCATGAAAGCTCTTCTTCGGAATCGCATCAATCGTCACCTCGGCCGGTTGGCCGAGTTGCACGTTCACAATATCGGTTTCGTCAACCTTCACTTCCGCCGTGATGACCGACATGTCGGCCAGTGTCATCAGCGTGCTGCCGGGCGCATTCTGGATGCCGATTACCACCGTCTCGCCCTCGCGAACCGGCAGATTCGTGATCACACCTGCGTAGGGCGCGGCATAGACGGTCTTTTGCAGCACATCGGAAGCCCGGGTCAGGGTTGCATCCGTCTGTGTCACGTGACGCTCCGCGGAGTCGAGTTGTGCGTTGGCTTGGGCGACGCGGGCTTCGGCTTGGGCCAGCCCCGCCTCAGATGTTTGCCACGTGGCCTTGCGCGTCTCGTATTCGGCCTTGGAGATCAGTTGTTCTTTGTAGAGGCCTTCCGCGCGGCTCCAGTCGAGGCGAGCCCGCTCGGCGTCGGCCTTTGCGCGTTCAAGGTCCGCCTTGGCGGTGTTCAGGTTGGCATTGGCTGCGACCGCATCGGTTCGCGAAGCTTCGAGAGAAGCTTTGGTGGCGGCCACGTCGGCTGCCGACTGCACGTTCTCAAGTTGCGCCAGCAGTTGACCCTTCCTCACCCGGTCACCTTCCTTCACGTAAAGGTGAGTGATTTTTCCGAACGCATTGGCCCCGATATTGACGTAGGTCTTCGGCTTGATCTCGCCCGACGCGCTCACCACCGACGACAGGTCCTGGCGCTGAGCCTTGCCGGTCTGAACTTTAACTACGCCCTTATTGGCCTGGTGAATCACAATGCTGACGACGACAACGACCAGTAGCAGGCCCCCGATGCCGATCAACACCTTTTTCCAGGTCTTCATGCGTCCTTGTTCGCCCCTCGGGAGTCCTCGACCAGTTCCTTACCGGATGCAGGCAGACCCGTCGCTTTCGCGTCCTGAAAAGCGAACCAACCGCACGCTAGGAAGATACGGGCGTGGCTGCGCGAAAGTTCCGCCCCATTCTGGGGAGAGGCCGAACGGTCCTGCAGGATACTCGAGCTGTATATACTGAGGAAAACCTAACATTATAGGACGGTTCCGGGATGTTGAGGCGGCAAACCACTCGTCCAAAAATCTTTTCCATGAGGCAACCCTGAACGAAGTCGCTGATTCACAATACACTCTAGGGGCAAGACTTAGCCTTGCCTTGGGGCTCTGAAGGCCGTACAATCCGGTTACTAGTGTGCCAGTTAGGAGTGCCCCCGTCATGTACCTGGTAGGTTTCCGCAAGCGCGTTCCGGCCATCATTCTCTTTCTGGCAGTTGTCGTATCCCTGAATTGGCCTTCGCACCTCCTGGCACAGGATTCAAAGTCAAAAGCGGACGATAAAGCGGACGATAAGGCGACGGACTCCTCCAAGCAACCCCAGAAGCCTTCGGCGGATGAGGGGGACCCGCTAAAGCGGCCGCTCAACGAAAAACAGCGCAAGGCGAACGAGAAACGTTTCAAGCAGGAAGTCTCGGGCTCCTACAAAAAGTGGCTCGACGAAGACGTGCGCTGGATCATCACCGACGAAGAGCGCTCCGCCTTCAAACAGCTTTCGAACGATGAAGAGCGCGACCAGTTCATCGAGGCGTTTTGGCAGCGCCGTGATCCGACGCCTGACACGATCGAGAACGAATTCAAGGAAGAGCACTACCGCCGCATCGCCTACGCGAACGAGCACTTCCCGGCAGGCATCCCGGGATGGAAGACCGATCGCGGGCGTATGTACATTATGTACGGTCCGGCCGACGAGATTGAATCGCATCCCTCGGGCGGAACGTATGACCGTCCCATGGAAGAAGGCGGTGGCACGACCTCGACTTACCCCTTCGAAACGTGGCGTTACCGTTACATCGACGGCGTCGGCCAGGAAATCATCATCGAGTTCGTCGATACCTGCATGTGCGGCGACTACCACATGACGATCGACCGGTCCGAGAAGGACGCCCTTCTGTACACGCCCAACGCGGGCCTCACGCTCTACGAACAGATGGGCATGTCGAACAAGACCGCGCGCTTCCAAGGCGGGGGCCTCGAGCGTCTCGGACAGGGCCCTTTCAATCAGGATCTGCAGACCAAACAGTTCGACCGCCTCGAACAATTTGCCAAGCTGAACAAGCCGCCGGCCGTGAAGTTCAAGGACCTCGAAGAAATTGTTTCCCACAAGATTACGGTCAACCTGATGCCGTTCGATGTGCGCGCCGACTTCGTGAAGGTGACGAGCGACACCGTGCTCACCCCGATCACGATTCAGGTCAAGAATCGCGATATCACTTTCCAGAACAAAGAAGGCGTGCAGCGCGGCACGGTCAACATCTTCGGCCGCGTAGCTACACTGAGCGGGCGCATCGCGCAGACGTTCGAAGACACCGTGCAGGTGGACGTTCCGGCGGAATTGCTTTCCAAGGCCGCCGACAATTCGCAAGTCTACTGGAAGGCGTTGCCGTTGAAGCCGGGACACTACCGGCTCGACGTGGTGGTCAAAGACGTTAACGGCGACCGCGTAGGGAACTGGAGCAAGAGCCTGCTGGTTCCGGACTTCGGCGACGAGCGCCTGAGCAACTCCTCGCTGATCGTGGCCGACCAGATGTACCCGGTCGCGACGAAGGACATCGGCACCGGGAGCTTCGTCATCGGCACCATGAAAGTGCGGCCGCGCGTGCCTCCGGCTGACGGCAAGCCGATCATCTTCAAGCGCACTCAGAAACTCAATTTCTGGATGCAGGTTTATAACCTGAGCATGGACGAGAAGACGCACAAGCCTTCCGCCACGTTCGAATACGACGTCGTAAACACGGCCACGAACAAAGCTGTAGTACACACAACCGAGTCGACGGAACAGATGGGCAACATCGGCGAACAAGTGACTCTGCAGAAGACACTGTCGGCCGCGAATTTGCAGCCCGGTCTGTACCGTATTGAAATCAAAGTCAACGACAACATCTCCAAGCAGACCGTCGGCCCCACGGCGACTTTCTCCGTGGAATGACGCCGCGCTTGATCCCTGAGGTGGTGGAGTGATGCTGCGAAAGTTCGGACACTTGATAGTCGTTCTCGGGCTGGCGTTTCCCGCGCTGGCCGCCGACAGTCCAGGATCGATCTCCGGCTACGTACGCAGCTCGGCCGGTGTGCCGCAGATGGGCGCAATCGTGGAGGTGTTGAGCACGGCCGCTCAGAATCTGAAAGCGTTTACGGACGAGCGCGGATTTTATAGCATCAGCAACCTGGTCCCCGGAACCTACTCCCTTAAGGTAAGCGCGCCCTCTTTCCTGCCGGCATTGCGCGACCGCATCGGATTGCGAGCTGGTTCGGCGATGGTCGTAAATGTCACGCTGAACACGCTGTTTGAAGCAATCCAGCTTGGCCCCCTGCGCGGTCCCGCCGACGATGACGATTGGAAGTGGACGCTGCGCTCAGCCGCCAACCGTCCCGTACTCCGGGTGCTGGAAGATGGATCGGCAGTAACGGCGGTTGCGGTGAAGGAGAAGACAGAAAGCGAAGATCACGACCTCAAGGCCAGTCTCTCATTTTTGGCGGGGTCCCCGTCGGAAGGCTACGGGGCCGTTTCCGATATGAGCACCGGCTTCTCGCTGGAGCACAAGATCCTCTCCGAAGACGCGGTGCGGTTGGAAGGAAATGTCGGCTACGGCCAAGGAGCTGGTGCCGCGATCCTGCGCACAACGTATACCCATCACACCGCCAGCGGATCGCAACCAACGGTTGCTCTGACGGTTCGCCGCCTGGCGCCGCCGGTTGGCAGTTTCCGTCAGCAGGGCTTGCAGGCGTTTGGCTTGACGACCACCGACGATTTGCAGATCGGCAATGTTCTCGAATTGAAGTTCGGCAGCGAACTGCAAACAGTGCAGTTCATGGGACGCTTCACGGCTTTTAAGCCATTCGGCACCGCGGACATGCATCTCTCCCCGAATACGGTGTTGGAGTATCGCTTCGCCAGCTCGCGTCCTTCCGACGCGATGACCAAGGACGCGGATGGGGAGAGCACGGATCTCGGTCAATCTGGTCCCCGCGTCAGCATGGCCAGTTTCTCGCCGGCGCTGGAGCGGGCTCGCCATCAGGAAGTTTCAGTTTCGCACCGCATTGGCAAGAACAACATGCAGGTTGCCTTCTACTCTGATCGCGTGTCGAACACGGTACTGACCGGCGTGGGCGAAGCCACCGCCGACGGCGGTGAATTGCTGCCCGATGTTGATTCAGGAACGTTCTCTTACCGGGGCACGAACCTCGACACGACCGGCGTGCGCGTCGTCCTGCAACGCAAACTGACTTCTGATTTGACCGCCACCGTCGACTACGCCTACGGCGGCGTGCTGGACCTGGCGCAGCCGGATGTCGAACTGAGGGAAGCCCGGCAATCCCTGTCCACCGTGCGGCGCCATGCCGTGACGGCGAAGTTCAACGGCAAGCTTCCCGGATGTCGCACCCATTGGACTACCTCCTACGGCTGGGTCAGTGGACGGGGCGTAACCCAGGTCGATATGTTCAACGCCTCCGCCGGTCAATCCGATCCCTATCTGAATGTCTTCCTGCGGCAGCCATTACCCGGCTTCAGCTTCCTGCCAGTTCATATGGAAGCGATGCTGGACTTGCGGAACCTGATGGCGCAGGGCTACGTGCCCGTGATGGGTCAGGACGGACGCACCGTATACCTGGTGCAGTCGGCACGCTCTGTGCGTGGCGGCGTTGCATTCACGTTCTAGTTTTCTGATCTCGAAAAGCCCGCCTTCGAAAAACTGATCGCGCCGCTCGTATGGCGCGCATACTTCCGCGTCAGCAAATGCGCGGGTTCCCTTCATGAAGGTCCGCGCGCAACAGCAAACTGCGTTCTGCCGTTTTTCCAAAATAGCTGTCACCCTCTCCTGAACATTGCTATGGCCACAACGCCTGCAATACAGCATCCCGTTCTTGCCGACGATACTTTCACCGTCTGCGCCATCAGCGTGCTGGCCGCAATGCTGGCATCCGTCTTGCACGAAGGCGTAGGCCACGCGGTGATCACTCGCAACCGGGGCGAAGTCTGGCTTGCTGACCGCGATCGCCTGGTCGAGTGACTATGACTCGCGACTGGTGGCTGCCGGCGGCACCCTCGCAAATCTCGCGGCGGGTGCAGTGTTCTGGGCGGCGCTGCGAAGCGCTCGCCGTCGATCGATCACGATCCGCTACTTTCTCGTGTTAAACATGGCCTTCAACCTGTTTGACGGCACAGGATATTTCTTCTTCTCCGGTTCACCAATTTCGGAGACTGGGCGAGGGTGATCGAAGGCCTCAACCCGCACTGGGTGTGGAGGCTCTTGCTGGTCGCAGTAGGAGTGGCAAGCTATTTCGCGGCCGGGATTGTGGTAGGAAAAAGCTTCGTGCAGGATCTCGGAATCCCGCGAGACGCCGGTGGCCGCCTCAGCAGACTAAGCATGATTCCGTACTTCTCCGCCATTGTCATCATCGGATTGGCGGGTCTGATGAATCCGATTTCGGTCAGCCTCGTATGGCAATCAGCCTTGCCTGCGACTGCAGGAGCCCACAGCGGACTGCTCTGGTTCCGGTACTACATCCCAAAGACAACGACGCCAGCAACGTCGCCGGATTTTATCGGCAGAAGTTACGCCTGGATTGGCGTCGCCGCTGCTAGCGCACTGCTCTTCGTGCTCGTCCTGGGCCACGGAATAGCGCTGACACCGTAGACCGAGACTCTTTCAGGTGCATCGTATCAGGGCGCGCGTTCCGGCGCGCCGAAAGCAAGAATGAGCTCGAGGCTTTAGCGGCTGAGGTCCGCTCTTAAAAACCATTACCCGGCCAGAATCTCGCGCAACGCCGCCAGCAAGCGGTCGATTTCCTCGACCGCGTTGTAATGAAACAGCCCTATCCGCAAAAATCCGCCGTCTTTCTCCACGTCCAGCTGCTCGGTGAGATTCAGCGCATAGTAGTTCCCGTCCCACGTGAAGAGCCCGCGGTCCCCGAGCTTGGTCGCCAGTTCGAGCGGCGTATGTCCCTGCGCCCGCAAAGCGATGGTCGGGCAGCGATGATTAAATCGCGCCGGGTCCGTGATGCCATACACCTTCACGTCCGGCGTCGCCGCCAGTCCCTGCAACAGCCGCTCGCACAGGCCGCGCTCGTACTTCACGATTTCGCTATAGGCGGTAAGAATTGCCGTCCGGCGCGAACTGACCGACGGTTGCAGGCGCCGGCCGATGCTCTCGATGTACTCGACACAAGCCCTAATGCCCGCGATGCACTCGTGATTCAACGTCCCCCATTCCCAGCAATTCGGAATCTCATTGGTATTTGCCCGCACCTTGTAAGGCTGCAGCGTTTTCAGATGCTCGCGTTTTCCGTATAGCACTCCCATGTGCGGTCCGAAGAACTTGTAGCTGGAGCACACCAGAAAGTCGCAATCGAGGTCACGCACGTCAATCGGCCCGTGCGGGGCGTAGTGCACTGCGTCGATGTAAGCCAGCGCGCCAGTCGCGTGCGCCATCCGCACCACTTCCTTTACGTCGTTGATCGTCCCCACCGCGTTCGAGGCATATCCGACCGCAACCAACCTCGTTCGGCGGTTGATCTGTCGCGCCAGATCCTGCATGTCGAGCGTGCAGTCGGCCTCGCGAAACGCCACCCGTCGAATGACGACGCCGCGCTCTTCGAGCGCGTTCCAGGGAGAGAAGTTCGCGTCGTGGTCGAGGAGAGTGAGCACGATCTCGTCGCCGGCTTTCAGTTCGCGACCGATCGCGCGACTCATGGCGAAGGTGAGCGAGGTCATGTTAAATCCGAAGACGACCTCATCGGCATCGCATCCGAAAAAGTCCGCCATGGCTGCGCGCGCGTCGGCAATCACCTGGTTTGTCCGGCGGCTCGTCAGATACGCGCCGCAGGTATTCGCGTTCGCATGCTTCAGGTAGTCGCTGATGGCGTCGATGACGCGCTGTGGCACCTGCGTCCCGCCGGGCCCATCAAAATAGGCCGCCGGATGACCGTTGACGGTTTCCGCGAAGGAAGGGAACTGCGCGCGAATCCAGGAGAGGTCGAGGTCGGTAGCCAGGTCGTCTTGAGTAATCGGCATAGGTTTTCTATTCAATATACAGGTGTAATTTACGACTCGGCTGCGCGAATGAAATCCGCCAGCATCCCATAAGCCGTCGCATACAGACCGGGGTTCACTTCGGTGATGCACAGACCGGGAAAGATGTCCGTTTCAAAATACACGATGGACGAAGTTCCCGCGACCCAGGCGAGAGGATCGCTCATCGGAACCCGCTCCGGCCGCACCCGCGCCTCGACGCCAGTCGCAGTTCGTCGTGCGCTGCAGACCAGTTTGTAAGGCGTTCCCGCCACACGGGCCTGCCGCACCTGCGTGGCCGTCAACGCGCCAATGCCTTCCCGCTGCACGTCGGCAGGCTGAAGCTTTTCTCCCATCAGCACAACCACAAGCGCGGTTACTTTCACGGCCGCATCCCAGCCCTCGACGTCGTGGCGAGCGTCGGTTTCCGCCACACCGATCGCCTGCGCCCGGCGCAACGCCGCATCGAAGGCTAAGCCTTCTTCCATGCCGCTCAGGATGACGTTCGTCGTGGAGTTGAGAATTCCGCGAAAACCGTTGAGGTGGATGGCCGGCAGATTCTCTTGGAACAAAGAGAAGATCGGAATGCCGTCGAGCACAGTGGACTCGAATAGGAACCGCTTTCCTCGCACTGTAGCAAGTTTCAGCAGATCTGCGTAGGCGTGAACGATGGGTCCCTTATTGGCCGTGATGGCGTGTGCCCCATGTTCCAGCGCTGCCCGCAGATGATCGACCGCCGGTTGCCCACTCTGGACGTTCAGCGAAGTCGCTTCGAACAATACGTCTGCCCGCGCGGCGGCCAACCACTGGTGGACGTTTGTACCGCCTGCTGCGGTAGCGGGGAAGTCCAATGTGGTGACTTCGCGGTCGCCGCTTAGCAATTGCAGATCGAGCCCATTGGGATCAGCGACCCAACCGATCCGCCGCGACCCGATACCCGTAATTCGCCAGGCGATGCCGCGAGCGCGCAACTCGGCGTCGCGGTCCACGAGCAACCGTACCAACGCCCGGTTGACATTTCCGAAGCCCAGCAGACACAGGTTGAAAGATGGGATGGCCGTCTCCGCTAACCCATCGTGGTGGTATGTTCGGGCTTGATCTTGTAAATGACGCGAACTTCGCCCGGCTGACCGTAGGGATACTTGTCGACCCCCAGGTACTTTTTCGCCAATTTGTCGATGCTAGCGTCGGCGCCCTGCTCGGTAATTTCTGTCACGCGGCCGCGCACCTCGAGATAACGGTAAGGATTTTCCGGATCGATGACGGCCATGGAAACTCGCGGATCGCGGCGCACATTGCGGTCTTTCTGACGGCCCTTGGCAGAATTGAAAATGATGTGCTCGCCGTCGTAGTCCACCCAGACCGGCGTAACCTGCGGGCGACCATCGGGCATCAACGTGCCCAGACTGGCAAAAGCCCGCTTCTGAAATAAGTCAGCATATTTCTCGGGAATCGAACCTGCCATGCAATGCCTCCTGGAATTGAGACGTCGTTCACGAATGACAAGGCCCACAGATTATAGCCGCGGGGTACACCGGTGTGTAGCGACAAAGTCTTCCCTCAGTATCTTGTCACGAAGCGCACCAGACACACTCAGTTCGTGGCTGCGCTTTTCCACGAGTCTCTCCTCTTTCAACGCCGTCGTTACTGCGACAGCGTCACGGTTTTCGAAACATCCTGTGATTTAAGCATAGTTGTCATCCTGAGCGGAGTCGGGCGACAGCCGAACGCAGTCGAAGGACGCCGTGTCCCATCGCGACAGCAGAGCGCCGGGCGAGGAATCCTTCTCAAAGCTCTGTTCCGCAACGAACCAACCGTCGACATTTCTGTACAATATCGACCTTACTGAAATGCTGCGGAATTCTGTCGCGTCCTCTCAACCGGAGCGACAGTCGCAGCCTGGATGCCAGAAACTCGAGTAAACCAGTAGACTTTCGACGGAGACCGATATCCGACTTATGTGGAATGGAAGTTTGAAAAGGCAGAACCTTCCAGCAGCACTGGCAGCCCTGATCGTTTTTCTCGCAGGGCTCGCGCCCGCTCAACAGCCCGCTGCCACGAAATATCCCGCCACCATCGTTTTCATGACCGACTTCGGCACGGTCGACGATTCGGTCCCGATCTGCAAAGGTGTCATGTATTCGATCATGCCCGACGTCCGCGTCGTCGACCTCACGCACCAGGTGACACCGTTTTCCATTCTCGACGGCGCGCGCTTCCTGTTCGGGGCGACGCCCTACTATCCAGCGGGTACTGTTTTCACGGTCGTGATCGATCCGGGCGTAGGTAGCGCCAGGAAAGCGGTGATCATTAAATCGAAGCGCGGCCAGTATTTCGTGTTGCCTGACAACGGGCTGATTACGCTAGTCGCCGATCGCGATGGCCTCGAGTCCACGCGCGAGATCACCAATCCTTCGTGGATGATCGGCAAGGCGCTCTCCTCAACATTTCATGGCCGTGACATTTTCTCTCCGGCGGCGGCGCACGTTGCCCGCGGCGATGACTGGAACGAAGTCGGCCCAGCTCTTGAAGTGAAATCGCTGGTCCACCTCGATCTCGCGCCTCCGACCACCGACGACAAGGGCCTGCACGGGGAAGTCATCGCCACCGATGGCCCGTTCGGTAACCTGGTCACCAATGTCGACGCCGAGGAGTTCCTGAAACTCGGCTACGGGCGTGGTGACATGGTTCCCTTGATGCTGGGAGAGAGGAAATTCGACTTGCAGTTCGTGAAGACCTTCAGCGACGTGCCGGTGAAAACGCCGTTGTTCTACGTCGATTCGCGCGGACGTCTTGGCCTCGCCGTCAACCAGGCAAGCTTCGCCGGTGTTTATGGAATCACCCCGCCCGTGAAGTTCACGATTCCACGGAAAAAGTGAGCAAGCAGCGCAATCGTAATCAAAGAAGCCCGCGCCACGATTCGAGCATCTGAGATTTCAATCTTGGGGAGTGTTCCAGTTCATTGGAGGAGCCGTTCATGCGCAGCATCAAGCCGTTTCTATCACCCTCGATTCTATTGGCCCTAATATTCCTGCCCGCAATTCTCTGTGCCCAGAGTTTTCGCGGATCGATCCGCGGAAGCGTAAAGGATGCCAGTGGCGCCTTGCTAGCTGGCGCCAAAGTCACTGCCCGGAACAACTCCATCGGCCTGGTTCGGGAAACAAAAACAGCGATTGACGGCAGTTATGTCCTGGCGGAACTCCCGGCCGGCGTGTACGTCGTGATGGCGGAAGCGGCGAACCTGGCCCCGACCGCGCAGAACATCGTGGTCAACGTAGGCGTCGATAGCACTGCCGACTTCGATCTCACGGAGATTCAGAAACACGTCGAGTCGCTCACGGTGGTCGCAGAAAATCCGGTGATCGAGACCACCCGCGACGTACTGGGAGAGGTTGTCGAGCAGAAATTAGTGTCGGGACTTCCTCTGAACGGACGCGACTTCGGCAAACTTGTTGCATTGTCTCCCGGTGCCACCGTCGATCCCTCGGGCGTGGCTGGTACGCAGGGCGGCTTCGGCCAGTTCAACATCAACGGCAATCGTGACCGTTCCAATAACTACGCACTCGATGGCACCGATAACAACGACCCCTTCTTTAACAACTCTGCGCTGAACCAGACCGGCATCGGCGGCGCCCCTGCGTCGCTCCTGCCTATCGATGCCATCCAGGAATTCAACCTGCAATCGCAGTTCCCCAGCGAGTACGGCCGCAACAGCGGTTCGGTGGTCAACATCGTGACGCGCTCTGGTACGAACCACTTTCACGGTTCGGCTTTCGAATTTCTACGCAACAGCGCCCTCGACGCGCGCAACTACTTCAACACCGAGTCGCGGAAGTCCGTGTTCCAGAACAACAACTTCGGCGCCGCCTTTGGCGGCCCCATCGTCGAGGACAAGACCTTCTTTTTCGCCGCCTACGAAGGACAGCGCGAGCGCGTGGGCTCGGATTTTCTGCTACAAGTCCCCACCAATGCGCAGAGGGCAACGGCTCGTTCGATCGCAGAGGGATTGTTGCATCAGCCCGTCAATCCCGCTCTCGACGCGATCCTCGACATCTATCCCACCAGCGATTCGCCGACCATCCCCGGTGTGGTGCGCGATAAGAACGATGGCAACAACTTCATCGTGAAACTCGACCACGCCGCCAGCAACAACGAACAGATCACGGCGCGCTACGCGTTTGCGCAAAGCGATCAGGTGTTCCCCTTCGGCTCGGTCGGTGGGTTTGGAACGGGATCGCGGCTGGCTGAGTTCGCCCAAACTTCCCCAGCCCGGGTCCAGGTTTTTTCTGCCAGCCTTTTGTCCACACTCAGCTCCACCAAGATTAACGAGGTGCGCTTCGGCTACAGCCGTTATCGCACTTCGTTCAGTTCGCTGAATGCCAACTTCGACCCGACGACCATCGGACTAAACTTCGGCACCGGCAAACTAGGCCTGCCGGAATTTGATTTCACGAATATCGAGAATCTCGGCGCCATCGGATTCAGCGTACCCCGCGGCCGAACCAGCCAGACCTACCAGATCCTCGACAACCTGACCTGGCTCCGGGCAAGACACACCGTCAAATTCGGTGGAGAGTTTCGGCGTGCCGCCATTCAGAACTTCAACGACAACGTGGAGCGGGGCATCTTCCAGTTCAGCGCGGGCAACGGGTTTGACGACGACTCCGTCGTCGACTCGCTGGTGAACTTCTATACCGGCGGCGCCAATGACTCGGCCTTTGCCTCCTTTGTCCTCGCCGCCACCGGCGATACCCACCGCACTACTTACAACAACGGCTTCAGCTTCTTTGCCCAGGACGACTACCGGGTCGCTCCCAACTTCACACTGAACTTGGGCCTGCGTTGGGAGTACTTCGGCCCCATGAGCGAGAAGGACAACCTCATCTCGAACCTCGCTCCCGACGGCACGCTGGCGATGGTCGGCACCCACGGCCTCGACGACCTCTACGAGCGCGACCTGCACGACTTCGGCCCGCGGCTCGGCTTTGCCTGGAACGTTCACTCCAACACCGTGCTGCGTGCCGGCTACGGCATCTACTACGACTACGTTCCGCAACACCTGTTCATCGCGAACTTCACCTCATCGGCCGGCGTGGTTACGAACCCCATCGGTCCCAAGCCCGTGGTGCCGATGGATTTCCATCCCGAGGCATTCAACGGCACCAGCGGAACCGTGAACCCGCCGATTCTCACGCCCAACACCACCGGACCCTATTCCATCTTCGTCACGCCGCGCAAATTTCATTCGCCTTACACGCAGAACTGGAACTTGAATGTGCAGCAGAAATTCGCGCAGAATGCGTCTGTCGAAATCGCCTACGTAGGCAGCAAGGGCACAAAGCTTGTCCGGCTTACCGACCTCAACGAGCCGGACGCAGACGGCATCGCGCCCAACCCCAACTTCGGCACCGTGGACCAGCTTTACCCCGGAGCGTCTTCTATCTACCACGCGCTGCAAGCCACCGTCCGCATCCAGCACACGCACGGCATCTCCGGCTTCGCGAGTTACAACTTCGCGAAGGCCATCGATGACGCATCTGACGGCATCGACTTTGCTCCCGGCGTTGCTTTCCCCCAGGACCCGAGCAACCTGCTAGCGGAGCGCGGTCTATCGAGCTTTGACACCAAGCACCGCTTCACCGCCGCTATAAACTACGACCTGCCCGCCTGGAAGTCCGCCGGAAGATTCGGCTCCGGCTGGCAACTCAATTGGATCGCCAGCCTGCAAAGCGGACGCCCGATCCCGATCGCAAACTCTAGCGATACCAGCGGACGTTTCTACTTCAACCAGCGTCCCAACATCGTGCCCGGCGTAAACTCCATCCTTCCGCACTGGACCCCGGCCACCGGCTACTTGAACCCTTTGGCCTTCATACAGCCGGCTTTTGGCAGTTTCGGAAACCTGGGGCGCAACTCGATTTATGGCCCCGGGTACCGCAATCTCGACTTCTCGATTACCAAGAACACGCAGCTCAAAGATCAACTCACCCTGCAGTTCCGTGCCGAGTTCTTCAACATCCTGAACCACCCCAACTACGCGCAACCCAACCACAACATCATCCCCGGATTTGTAGATAACGGCAGCGCAGGAAGCCCGCAAATCGATCCCAACCCCAACGCATACCTAGATGGCGACGTGAACAGTGCACTGCTGCCCATGGGCCTGATCACGCAAACCCCCGACGTAGCCCAAACCAACCCCGGCCTGGGCGGAGGAGGGCCGAGGGTTATCCAACTGGGATTGAAGGTGCTCTTCTAATCCCGTCAGCAGAATGGAAAGTAAAATAGGGAAGGGGACCACCACTCACGCACCACTAACGTCTGTCAACCTGAGCGAAGTGAGGCGACAGTCGAACGCAGTCGAAGGACCCCGCGCGTCCGCCAGCGAGGAAGACGGCCTAAACACTTTTCGCAGCGCCAGGTCATACTAAGTTCCACCTTCTGCTGCCAAGGAAGCCTCACGACCTAAAAATTCTTCTCGAGCAGTGCCAAGGCTTGTTGAATTGTTCAACACTTGACAGATTGAACATTTGGAGCCAAGATGACGCGCCAAATTTTCCTTCCACATCGATGGAGCGCTTGCAAATTCACCGAATCAGCGTTGCCGACCAGGTGGCCGGCATTCTTAGGCAAAGAGTTCTGAATGGTGAACTGCGTCCGGGAACGTCTCTGCAGGAGATCCCGCTTGCCGAGTCGCTTGGGGTGTCGCGGAATACGATGCGCGAAGCCATGCGCATTTTGTCTCTGGAAGGCTTGCTGAAGCGCAGCATCCACCGGGGCATTGCGGTCGCGCAGTTGTCCCTTCAAGATGTGCAAGAGATTTATCACGTGCGCCGGGTGCTTGAGATCTCTGCCATTCATGCAGCCAAGACACCTGCGCCGGAACTGCTCCGGGACCTACTGACTGCACTTGAACAATATGAAAAAGCGGTTCGTGCCCGCGACTGGGTCCGCGCAGTGACGCACGATTTGCATTTTCACAGTCTGCTCATCCGCTTTCTCGGGAACAGGCGGCTGGAATGTTTTTATCAGAAGACAATCGCAGAGTTGCGGGTGGGGATGGTGTTGGTCGACCAGCGGCATGACCATCCTGGCATTCTCATCCCTGTTCACCGCCAGCTGTACCAGTTGCTTACGGCGGGGAAGCTGAAGGAATGCGCCAAAATCCTGTTGCAGCATTTGGATGATTCTGAGTCACGGCTGTCGAGAGTAATGGACAATCACCGCGCGGCGAAAGCAGCGGAAGCGCCGGGGTCGCGATCGAAAACCGGTTGAACCCTTGCCCGAGTCCATCCTCAAGGAGACGACGATGAAGTCGAATTGCAGTCCTGTGATGAACAAGCTTCGTGCACGCGTGTTGACGACCCTATCCGCGGTCCTGGTGTTGGCGGCTTCGGCCTCGGTTACGGCGCAAGTCGTGACCGTGAACGTGCAGGGACGGGTGAACGACTCGAGCGGCGCCGCCATTTCGCAGGCAACTGTCACGGCGGTCAATGCAGCTACGGGGCTGAGCCGCGGAACGACGGCGAACGCCGTGGGCGAATATCAAATTCCTCTTTTGCCTCCGGGCGATTACACGGTCACCGCGGAGAAGGCCGGATTTGCCAAGGCCGCCAAGAAGATTCACCTGGACATCGGCGCTGCCGGCAGCCTGGACTTCGCGCTGTCCCCGGGGCAGGTGCTTGCGCAGGTCGAGGTGCAGGATGTGGGAGAACTGGCGGAGCCGACGCGTACCACGGTGAGTTCCGTCATTGACGAACAGAAGATCGAGAATCTACCGGTGAACGGACGGCAGTTTATTGATTTCGCGCTGTTGGCGCCGGGCGTAACCATCGGGGATACAACCTCAGGCAGCACGGACGTGATCATCGAGCCGGTTACCAAACTTTCCTTTGCCGGGCAAAACATCCACTACAACTTCGTGGCGATCGATGGCGCGGACAACATGTCGACAGCGTCTGGAATCCAGAAGACGACGCCGTCGCAGGAGGCGGTGCAGGAATTTCGTGTCATCAACAGTGACTTCAGCGCACAGTTCGGACGCGCAGTTGGCGGAATCGTGAACATCGTCACGAAGAGCGGGACGAACCGGTTGCATGGATCGGTGTACGAATACTTCCGTAATGATGCGATGGACGCGCAAAATGCGCTGGCCGCTGGATTCAACAAACTGCGCCAAAATCAGTTTGGCGGGACTCTGGGCGGGCCGATTCAGAAGGACAAGACTTTCTTCTTTGGAAATTACGAGGGGCAGCGGCACGTCGAATCGCCCTTCTACAACTCGGCGGTGCTGGAGAATCTCCAGGCGATCAATGACACCAAGGTCAACTTCTTCGGATTGCCTGCGGAAAACCTTCAGGTCAACCGAACCATCAATTACGACAATATGCTAGTTCGTCTCGACCACACGATCAACGATCGGCAAGCGTTGTTCGTGCGTTATTTCTTCAACGATCAACGCTCGACCAATCTCTCCCCACTCAACGACGGATTCGATCTGCCTTCCGGATTCAAGAACAACAGTCTGCGCGATCAGTCTATCGTTGGGAACCTGACGTCAGTTTTCTCAAGTTCCTTGGTCAACGAACTGCGCTTGCAGTACGCGAACCGGCGGTTCGATTTTCCTACGGTGAGCACCCAGCCGCACCTGGAGGTCTCGAACGTATTCACGATGGGAGTGAATCGGGGCAATCCGGACCTGTACACGGAGGGACGTTTTGAGATTGCTGACACCGTGACCAAGACCTTCGGGTCGCACACATTCTCGTTCGGGGGAGACTTCAATCACGTCGACACGACAGAATCGTTCCCGCTGTTCTACCCGTTTGAGGCAGACTTCGGCAGCCTGGCGGAATTCGAGGGCAAGGCCTTCGGTGCACCCAATCCGTTCGTGATCTTCTTCGAGCGCTTTGACGCTGCTTCGGGTTTTAATGAGCCGACGTTTAATACATCTGTTTACCAGGGCACTTCAATTGCTCCCGCTATCCGAAACCAGGCTAAGGGAACCCTGGGCCATACCTACGAGGGGCTGTTCGCTCAGGACAAGTGGAGGGCGACGAGCAATCTGACCTTGAACTATGGGTTGCGCTGGCAGGGAGAAACTTGGCCGAGCGCGGCGATCAATAACCCGTTGAAGAACTTTGATCCACGCGCCGGATTCTCGTATGCAATTCCGGGCGGCCATTCGGTCGTCATACGCGGAGGAGCCGGGCTATTCCACGGCATGATTCCTTCGCCCTTGCTCATGTGCCAGATCCCTTCCTGCGGTGGCACGATTGGAAAGTTTCCCGGCCGTGAGAACAAGCAGGATGACCTGAATGCCAAGACACGGCTTTCGGCGTTTGGGTCAGACCCCTTCACCATGGTTGCTGCTTTGCAGGGACTGTTGGGCCCGGGTCTGGGATCCACGGCTACCTACCCCGGTCCGTCGCTGGACGCGGTCATTGTGCGCTTCGCGAAAGATCACAAGCCGGCATACGGGGCGCAGGCAAGCTTGGGCGTCGAGTTTCAACCCTTCAAGGACGCAGTCGTCGACATTACCGGTCTTCACGTTCGCGGAATTCACCTGGGGAGTTTCTACAACGTGAATCAGCCAGATCCGACCCAACACCAGACCCTCCATGATTCGCGTGGAGGCACCGGATCGAAGGATATCTATTGTGCGAATCCAGGCTGCGGTCCTATCTTTCCAAACTTTATATCGCCCGGCGTCCGGTGCGCGATTTTTACCGGGTGTCCCGTTCCTAGCGGATTTCTTGGTTTTGCGGTCGACTTCGAGGCGGATTCAAAGTGGGATTCGCAATGGGACGGTCTGTTGGTCACCTTCAACAAGCGAATGACCAAGCATCTCGGCTGGGGAGCGAGTTATACCTGGTCGAAAGGAATCGACAACGGGCCGAATCCGAGCTTCGTACTGATACCGCAGGATACGTGCTGCTTCGACAAGGAGCGTGCCCTATCCGCGGATCACGTCGCGCATCGGTTCGTGGGCAACGCGACGGTCGCGGGGCCGACGAACATCAATCCCGTGGTCAATAATTGGGAACTGGGAATGATTGTGAGTCTCCAGACCCCACACTATTTCACCAAGTTTGCCGGCTTCGACTCGAATGGCGACATTTTCGGGAACAACGATCGGGTCGGCATTGAGGGACGAGATACCTTCCGGGGCGATACATTCCAGAGCGTAGACCTACGGATTTCGCGCAGCTTTGGCATACGCGAGGGGTTGCACCTGCAGGCCATCGCAGAGGCGTTCAACCTGCTCAATACGCTGAATGTGAACTACTACAATACTGCGTATGGTGCGGCGGATTTCTGCCCGATCGGCGGTCCCAATTACTGCCAGGGCAACCTCTTCATCGAAGGATCCCCGAATAAGTTCTACGGCAAGCCGCGATCGGTCTTTAACCCGCGCCAAATTCAGTTGGCGTTGCGGCTAACCTGGTAGAGGGAGCACGGATAAAGCCCAGGCACTCCGAACAAATTGGAATAACTACGATGCGTTTCGGAATTTATTGCGAAATTCAGACTGCTCCCGGCAAGTCGCACTACGACATGATCTGGGAGATCATGCGGCAGATCGAACACGCGGACGACGTGGGGTTCGACGTGTACTCGGTGATCGATCACCATTTTTTTCAGAAGTTTTCTATTTCTGCAAACCCTTTGGCGATGTTTGCGGCGGCCGCACAGCGAACGCGGCGGATCCGGTTTCGAACCGCCCTCCACACGCTTCCGTTAGAAAACCCGATGCGGCTGGCGGGAATGATCGCCGAAGCCGACATCCTCACCAACGGCCGCCTGGAATGCGGTTTAGGGCGCGGCCATGCATGGCTTTTTGGCCCCTCGTCCCTGCCGCTGGAAGAAAGCCGGCCGCGGTATGACGAGGCGGTCGACATTCTGGAATTGGCTTTTTCAAAGGAGCAATTCTCGTACGACGGCGAATACTACAGGGTAAAAGATGTTCGCGTTGTGCCGAGGCCAATTCAGAAACCACACCCGAAGTTCTACACCGGTGGCACTAGCGACATTACGTACCAGAGGGCGGGTGAAAAGGGCTGGGGTATCTTCGTGCCGCCTCTGCTTCCCTGGAAAGTTCTCGAAGCGCCCCTGAATATTTACAAGAAGGCTTGCGCAGAACACGGACACGCCCCCGATATCGTTTACATCCGGCCGGTCTACCTTGATGAGGACGAGTCGGTGATCCGCCGGGAGGTCGAGGATGCACTACTGAACTTCCTGGCCTTCAATGCTTCGCCTGTGGAGTCGTTGCAGGATGAACAGAAGAAGCAAGAACTGCGGGCCAAAGGCTACGGTTTTTACGCTAGCGGTGCACTGGAGTCCCTAACCCGGCTGACGTACGACGAAATCGTGGATCAGGAAATTGCTTTTATTGGAACTCCGGAGAAGGTCGTCCGGCAAATCGAAAACCTGCAAGGGAAGGGCGGCATCGGCGAACTGGCGATTGTGTCCAATTTTGGCGGGCTGGAAAATTGGAAGAGCATCAAGACGCAACAATTGTTCGCACAACGGGTGATGCCGGCTTTTCGTGCGTCTGCGGCAGAAGTGGCGGCCGATTGACGTCACGGGTCAGTTCCTCTACAAGAGCGCACCGAGAAACGCAGGAATGTCTACCCGAGTAGTTTCGACCCGGATCACCGAAACTTTTGCGCCGATGAGCGCGCGTCGACTTCTGGTTTTTGGGGGCATTGCGCTGATTGCGGTCGGCATGCTGTTTGGGGACATTTTTGCTGTGTTTGTTCTTCATCAGAATGGGGGACAGACCGGGCTGGCTCTGTTGGCTGCCTCAGAGGCGGCGAGCGCAGGGGACGCTCTCGCCGTGAAACAGGCGTTCGAGCGGATCGGTGGGCTGCTGGAGGATCGCGGGACCAAGGTCGATACGCACGTTCACATGACCGATGCCGGATATCTGGCGCTGCTGTTAGCTCTGATCCAGCCCTATGTGTCGCTTTCCCAGAAGCTAAAAAAAATACTTGCGAGGTTATTCCTCGCAGGTGGACTCTTTCTGCCCGTTGGGATTTTTCTGATTCATTATGTGGGCCTTGCATACAGTCCGTTCGTCGCGATCGGGTGGGCGAGCGTGCTGGCAGACGCGGCGGGGGCAGCATTGATCGTGGTTATCGTCGCGGAGGCTTACGGCCTCTGGAAGTGGCTGGTAGGACGCGGCCCCGTGGACGAACCGGACTATCCGGCCGGCCGCACATGGGAGCGCCGGGCATTAATGAGCGGGGGAACGATCTTGATCCTCTTGGGCTTTCTGCATGGGGGGTGGTATGCGGGAGGTGATTTATATCGCCATGAAGCCCGCGAGGCGCAGATTTTGAAGAATATGCTGGACGCGGCAAACAGTGGAGGCGCCGGCACTGTTGTGCAAGTAGCCAGCTACGGCTCATTGGCGGCAGAGAGAGCAGTAAAGATCGCGGCACACTCTCACGTGATCGAGTTCGGTCTTCTGGCGATGTTGCTGTCGTTTGTGCAGCCCTACGTTTTCCTGAGTGAACGTTGGAAGCGACGTTGGGTGTTGCTTTTGCTTTTCGGGTCGCTCTTGCTGCCCCTGTTCGTGCTGCTGGAGTTAAAGCTCGGGCTGGTGGCGGGGGGCATCGCCGATATTGGAGGCCTATTGGTGATTATTGCTCTGATCGGCATGCTGGTGGGCATCCTCCGCTACAGTGGACATCTCGATGGGGCCGACGGAGCCATGCGATGAGTTCTGCACGCAAGGTCCTCTTGGTCGGCGGCATCTCGCTAGCGACGTTGGGAATGCTCTATGGCTTGCACTACGCAGTGTTTGTGGAGCATCAGACTTTGGATCGAATGGGAGCGTCGCTCGCACAGGCGTTCGCCAGCGCGTCCCAACGAGACACAGTTGCAGCTCACGGTGCCGTTGATGCCTATGCCGCGACCAAATACAACTATGTGCGACAGGTGGACGTGCACTCGCACTGGATTGGTCTGGGAATGTTGCTGATTGTGCTAGGGGCGGCTTTCGATGGTGTCGCGCTTAGCGGCCGAATGAAAACATGGCTCGCGGCGGCGCTGGTGGCGGGCTCCTTCGTGTTCCCGATGGGGGTGATCCTCCAGACCGTAAGCCATGGAGCAGTGTATGCCTCGTCATTGGCGATCTTCGGCTCGGCAATCGTCACGGCAGCCCTGGTCGCGGTAGCATGGGGATTCGCTCGCGTTGAGCAGTCCTAAGGAGTTGTTCTAGAACACTGGACACGGAATGTATCCACGAGCGTTTCACTATCATCGGGCGGCTTCTTTGAAAGAGGCGGCGACCATGATCTCCCAACTAGGGGACGAGGCCAAGCTTCTCGCTGGTGGTCAGAGCCTCATCCCGCTCATGAAGCTGCGCTTCGCGAATCCAAGTCACCTGGTTGACTTGAACTTCATTGCCGGCACCGCCTATATCAAAGAAGATGGAGGGTCTGTGCGTTTTGGGGCACTCACGCGACATGCCGAGATTGAGAGATCCGGTATAGCTAGCCGAGTCCCGATTCTTCACGACTGCGCCGCGGGGATAGCGGACACACAAATCCGCAATCGCGGCACTATCGGCGGCTCGCTGGCGGAAGCGGATCCCAGCGGAGACTGGGCCGCCGTCCTTCTTACGCAGAAGACAGAGATCCGCTGCCTCAGCCCGCGCGGTGAGCGCACTTTGCCGCTCACAGGCTTCATCCGCGATGCCTATACCACTCTCTTGGACCACGATGAACTGGTGAGCGAGATCGTCGTCAAGACGCCGGAGAAAAACAGCGGGGGAGCTTACCTGGCCTTCAAACGCTCCGCACCGGTGTACCCCACGGCCAGCGCCGCAGTCCAGTTGGTCATGGAGGGTGACATCTGCAAGGATGCGGCGATTGTTCTGGGCTGTGTCGGACTTGTTCCGGTGAAGGCGACTGCGGCCGAGGGAGCCCTGCGCGGGAGCAAGATCGACGACAAAGCGGTCACGGCGGCCATAGAGGCGGTGCGCGCCGCGGTCGATCCGCAGTCCGATATGCGGGGCTCGGCGGAATACAAACGTGAGCTGGCTGCAGCGCTGGTAAAGCGCGCAATTGCAGTGGCGGCGCGGCGCGCTCGGGGTGAGCAGGTCGAGGTCAGTCATATTTATGCCTGAAGTCATAGAAAAGGTAGCAATTCAGTTGAAGGTGAATGGCAAGCCGTACTCCGCCAGCGTGGAACCGCGCATGCTTCTGGTGGAGTTGTTGCGCGAGGAATTCAATCTCACCGGCACGCACGTGGGTTGCGACACGACCTATTGCGGCGCCTGCACGGTTTTGATGAACGACGTCACCGTGAAGTCGTGCACCATGTTTGCCGTGCAGGCGGATGGAGCCGAGATTCTGACTGTCGAAGGACTTGAAAGAGATGGAACGCTCCATCCGATCCAGAAGGCCTTTGGGGAATCGTATGGCCTGCAGTGCGGCTACTGCACGCCCGGCTTGATGTTGTCGACGTATCAATTGGTCAGCGAGAATCGCGAACCGAGTGAGCCCGAGATACGCAAGGCCATCGCGGGAAACACCTGCCGCTGCACCGGGTATCAGAACATCTTCAAGGCCATTCGCCTGGCTGGCCAAAATATGAAGGGGGCGTAGAAGTGGCCATCAAGTTTGCGGGCACGTTTGATGTGCAACGCACTCCGGAAGAAGTCTATGACTTCCTCACCGATCCGAATAAATTTGGCCCGCTACTGCCCGAGTTTCGAGGCTTAACCGTGGAAGATGCCGAGCACTTCAACGTCAAGGTAAATGTAGGAATTTCCTACATTAAGGGTATTGCAGACGTGAAGATGCACCTGGCGGAGTCGCAGCGTCCCACGCGGGCACAATACAAAGGACAAGGCAGCGTGGCCGGGGGCAACGTGGGTATGATTGCAGCCTTTAACCTCGCGGCCTCGGGAGAAGGAACGAAAGTTGCGTGGGAAGGCGAAGCTCAGGTTTTCGGGCGTTTAACTTCGGTTGCGGGCGGATTGCTGGAGCCACTGGGCAGGAAGCAGGTGCAGAAGTTGATCGACGGCTTGCAGGCTGCTCTGAATGGCGCGAGTGGGGGCACATTGTGAGCGGGAACGGCAAGAATTGGGTAGGCAAGTCGCTTCCGCGCAAGGAGGAAGAGCGCTTGCTGCGTGGCCTCGGCAAGTTTGCCGACGACATCAAATTGCGCGAGATGCTCTATTTGCGCTTCGTTCGATCGCCCTACGCCCACGCGAGAATTGTCAGCATCGACACCTCGGAAGCAGAAAAAATCCCTGGCGTAGTGTGCACGCTCTCCGGATCTGAGATCGCCGCCGTGACTCAGCCTTTCATCGAAATTGCGCCCGATGCGGGCGGCAAAATTCGGGATTTTCCGCTCGCGGTCTCGAAGGTCCGGTATCAGGGCGAGCCGCTGGTCGCGATCGTGGCTGTCTCTCCCGCTGTGGCGGACGATGGCGCTGAAGCCGTGCAAGTGGAGTACGAAGCTCTCGACCCGGTGGTTGACGCCGAGCAGGCGCTCACTAATGCGAGCATCCTGCATGAAGATGCCGGCACGAACAAGGTGTGGAACGGGGTGTTCGAGTACGGGGACGTTGAAAAAGCGTTTCGGGAAGCTGCCTCGGTGGTCGAAATCGATCGCATGCACTTCCATCGCTTTTCGAGTACCCCCCTGGAAAACAACGTAGTCATCGGCCAGTGGGATCCGAAAGACGAGCGCATCTACTACTGGTGCAATAACTCATTTCCATCCTTCGCCATCCAGTTTCTGGCCGCGCACCTTCGTGTTCACATCGACCGCATTCGCGTGCAAACCTTCGATATTGGCGGCAGCTTCGGCATCAAGATCACGAGCTATCCGCAAATGGCTGTTTGCGCGCTCGCGTCGAAGAAAGCTGGCGGCCGTCCGGTCAAATGGGTCGAAACACGGTCGGAACACATGACTTCGAGCGCTCACGGGAATGAGCGCACTTTCCGCGACACCCGCGTGGCTCTGGACAAGGATGGAGTGATTACTGCGATTACTTCGCGGCACATCGATGACTGCGGCGCCTATCCGCGCTATGAGCCGCTGGGATGCGTGATCTGGTCACAGGTGTTTCCGGGAGTCTATCGATTCAAGAATGCGCGCATCGATTTCAGCCAGGCTGTGACCAATAAGTGCCCGGTCGGCCCCAATCGCGGATACTCGCGCATGCAGCACCTCTGGTTTTTGGAGCGCGTGGTGGATATCTGCGCGCATGAGCTTGGAATTCCCTCCGATGAGATTCGCCTGCGGAACTACATCCAGCCCGAAGAATTCCCATATACCACGCCGAACGGCTGTATCTACGATTCGGGAAACTATCCGAAGATGCTGGAGGTCGCCAAGAATCTGATTGGTTGGGATTCCTGGAAGAAGAAGCAGGGCGAAGCACGGAAAGAGGGCCGGTTGGTCGGGATTGGCATCGGCACGACCCTCGATTCCGGGACCAACAACTTCGGGCAGTCCCAGATTGTGAATCCGGGAGCGCCTTTCTCGGGTAACTCTCAGGGAGCAAACTGCAAACTCGACATCTATGGAGAAGTAGTGGTGGCGGTCGGATCCTGTCCCCAAGGCCAGGGGCATGAAACGACCGCGGCACAAGTAGTCGCCGATGTGCTGAACATCAGTCCCGATCTCATCACCGTGCGCACGGGCTTTGACACCGAACGGAATGTGCACACTGGATTCTCCGGGACTTACGCCAGTCAGTTCGCGGTCTCGGGCTTGTCCGCTGTGCACGGTGCGGCGCAAAAGCTGAAGGCTGAAATGACGCGCCTAGCGGCTTTCGTGCTCGAGAGCAAGGCTGAGGAGATCGAGTTCGGCATGGGAGAGCAGGGCCCGGAACTTCGCTCGAAGACAAATGGGAAGTCCATCAATTACTGGGGTCTTGCCAACATCGTCAACGTGAACAGCGCCGTGTTGCCGGCCGATCTCTACGAGGTGACGCTGAACTGCCGGTACATCTGGCGGGCGCCGTTCAAAGTGCCGGACACGAAGAGGAAATACGGCAACCTCACGATGACCTATGCGTCGCAGTTGCACATCGCTGTGGTAGAGATCGATCGAGATACGCTGATTCCCAAGATTCTCGACTACGCGGCAGTGGACGACTGCGGCACCGTAATCAACCCGGCGATCGTGGAAGGTCAGGTATACGGCGCGACGGCGCATGGGATCGGGGCGGCGCTGCTCGAAAACTGCGTGTACGACGCCGTGGGCAACATGCTCACCAGCACCTTCAGCGATTACATCCCGATCACGGCAATGAATATGCCACTCGTGAAGTATGGCCACATCCAGACTCCCTCACCGCACAGCTACAGTGGTGCAAAGGGCATGGGAGAAGGTGGCGCGGCTCCGATCCACACGATCTCTGCCGCATTGCAGGATGCCTTGTTCGACCAGGGAGTCCTTATCGATGACTCATTCAATAACCCAGACTCCTTGTTTCGCGCCCTGAAGGGGGAAACTAGCCGAACGGCTGACGTGGTGAAGGTGGAGCGGCGACCCTAAGCCAGCGCATGAAGCGAGTCTGCATCATCGGGTGCGGCGCGATCGGCAGTTTGTACGCTGCGCACCTGGCGCGCGTGGCCGAAGTTTGGGCGCTAGTACGTCGTAAGGAGCAAGCCGAGGCCCTGAACCGCGATGGACTGAGAGTGTCGGGAACGCATAATTTGTCGGTGACGCTGCGGGCGACCGACAATCCTCGCGAGTTGCCGGATTTCGACTTCGGAATCGTGGCCACCAAGGCAACGCAGGTGAAGGAATCCATTGCGGTGGCCGGGCACCGGTTTAACGGAGGAGCCTTGATTTCAGCCCAGAACGGCTTGGGCAGCGAGGAAATCATCGCGGAGTACACCCAGGGGCAGGTCATTCGCGGGACGACATTCATGAGCGGAACGCGGCACAGCGATACGCATGTCCAGTACGAGCTCAACACTGCGACCTGGCTTGGTCCATTTGAGCCTCGAAACACGCCTTTTGCCGTGGTGCAGGAGGCTGCTGAGTTGTTGATACAAGGCGGGCTGAAGGCGGAAGCGCTGCAGGATGCGCGTCCGGCACAGTGGTCAAAGTTGATCTTCAATGCGTCGGTAAATGGAGTGTCGGCCTTGACGGGGCTTCCGCACTCTCCCCACTTCGCGGCCGAAGCGGAGTTTTCCGATCTGGGACACCTGCTCCATGCATTGATTGAAGAAGGCAAGAAAGTAGCCGCTGCCGCCGGGATCATGCTCCACGAGGATCCATGGGCGATGAACAAGATTGGCGCAATGACGAATCATCCTCCGTCGATGCTTTCGGATGTGCGACAACACTCACCTACCGAGGTGGATTTTCTAAGTGGTGCCATCGCGCGAGAGGCAGAACGTGCACACGCTCCCGCGCCGTTGCACACAGCGATCTATCGCCTCATCAAGGGCAAGGAAGCGGGCTGGGCTTTCAAAGATGAGAATCGGCCCGTGGCTGCACACGAGCGAGCTGGTAGACACTAATTCGGGCGAGGAATGCCGCGTCTCGAGGGAAGCAAGCATGGCTTGGCCGAGGGATGAGTCGAAGCTGAACCGGGTACGCGCCCTGATGAAGGATCAGGGCGTCAGCGCGCTGGTCGTGCGCGCACCTGACAATGTCCTTTATCTCACCAACTATTGGTGCATGAAGGGCTACGACGCCGTAGTTTTCCCACAAGAGGGTGATCCCACTTTGATCGTTCTCGAGCCCCAGCTGGCGGACGCGCAGCGCAATTCGTGGACGGAGGATCTCAAGCTTTTCAAAGGATACGACGAGCGCGACCCGCGACCCGCCCCCTTCCGTTCCCTTGACCTGGCTTTGGAGACGTTAACGCAACGCGGCCTGACAGACAAAGTTGCGGTTGAACTCAACATGGGAACCCAGAGCGCCGATCGCATGGTGGGAGAGCCCACCACTCCGACGCAGTTCTTTTTCGACGCTTTTCGCAAGGTCTCCGGTCAGGTCGTGGACGCTACGCCTCTCCTGAGCGAAGCCCGTGCCATCAAGACGGCGCAGGAAGTCGAGCGCATGCGCCTGGCAAACGAACTGGCCGCGCTGGCCATGGACTACACCCGCGAACACATGAAGCCGGGGATGAAGGAAAGCGAAGTCGGGGGCATGTACGAAGGCTTCGTACATGGGCTCGGCGTTGGATACAAAGGCAAGGTGGAGATGGCGCGAGCCTTCACGCTGGTTTGGTCAGGGAAGGGAATCGCGACTTTCACCGCAACCGGTGACCGCCCCATCCAGGAGAACGAACCCACACTGTTCGAAATCTGGGTGTGTGTGGATGGCTACTGGACCGACCTGACCAAGAATGCGTGTCCGGGGACCCTGACCGCCCCTTATCAGAAACTGTTGGACCTGTTACTGAGTGTATTCAACCAAGCGATAACGTTCGCGCGTGATGGAGCAAGTTTCCCTGAGTTGGATCGTCTGGTTCGCGCCCGACTTACCGAAGGTGGATATCCTGGACAGCCTTCCCATGCCATCTGTCATGGCGTCGGTGCTCGTGCGCACGAACCGCCTTTTGCGCATCAGGCCGGGACTGGCACGATCAGGAAGGGAATGGTGTTGGCGATTGAACCGGGAGTTTACTGGCCGGGCGGCGGCGGATTGCGCCTGGAAGACAACTTCCTGATCACAGATAGCGGCAACGAGAAGCTTTGCACCGATCCGGACGACTTTCGTCTGGCGTATCGACACTAACAGGGAATAGGCAAGACATTGGCGAAACTGACCGCAGCTCGTACGACGAACCTCAACCCTCAAACTGAGGAGATGATCCTCGCCCAGGTAAAGGAAGATGAGATCGTCGCAATGGCGCGCGCCGTGATCAATATTCCTAGTCCCACCGGCGAAGAACTGCAGATGGCTCAGTATATGCAGAATGCGCTACAGGAGCTTGGCCTCCACGTCACTTGGCAAGAGGTCGAAGAAGGGCGCGCGAACGTAGTGGGCCGTTGGACCGGCGGTGGTGGTGGCAAGAACCTGATGTTTAACGGGCACATGGATACGTCCAACACCGGACGTGAAGATTTCCTTACTGGCTTGGGTTACAAGCCAAACGCGGTGGTTAAGAACGGATTCTTGTACGGTCTCGGAATCTACAACATGAAGGGCGCGCTGGTCTGTTACGCGCATGCCGTGAAGGCATTGCAACGCGCCGGTATCCGACTGAAAGGCGATGTGATCATCGCGGCGGTTGCGGGTGAAATCGAAAAGACCCAGTGGGGCGAGTTCAAAGGGAAGGAATACCGCGGATATGGTTTCGGTACACACTACCTGGTGAATCACGGAATTCTTCCGGATATGTGCATTCTCGGTGAGCCCACAGATATGCACGTTGTGCTCGAGCACTTTGGCTCCATGTGGGTCCGCATTTCCTGCACCGGGATTTATGTGCACACGGCATTCTGTGAAGGCAGGGAGGAAATGAACTCGATACGCCGCATGCATTCGCTGATGGATCCCATCCTGAAATGGATTACGAACTGGGAAACGAAAGCGGCTCATGGCGGCAAGAAGGCCATCGTGAATCTCGGCGGCATTCGCGGTGGGCATGCATGGCGGGCCAGCCGCACTCCTGAGAAGACCGATCTTTTCCTGGATGTTCGTGTTCCGCCCACCATTCCAATGAATGAAGCACGCCGCGAGATCCAAAAGCTGTTTCTGGAGCTTGAAAAACAGCATCCCGATTTTGGGCTGGAGTTTGAAACATACGTCTCTGTGCCGGGCGCCCGGATCGACGGGAGTCACGAAATGATTCGAGCCATCGACGCTAACCATGAGCGCATCATGGGCAAGCCCCCAGAGAGGGAAGTTGTCACCTGGTGCTCGGATGCGAGCGTTCTCAGCCGCTACGGTGTAGAGACCGTGAACTATGGACCCTCCAGCGGTCCACGGGACAAAGAAGGGGAGAAAGTAAAGATTCAGACGCTGGTCGATATAACGAAGATTTACGCGTTGACGGCTGCGGAACTTTGCGGAGTCGCGTCGTAGCGGGCCAATTCGCCCCGAGGTCAGACGTGCCAAGTCAAAAAGAAATTGAACGGCGGTACAAAAATATCCGCTCGCACATGGAGAAGGCAGGACTGGAAGCCCTGTTGGTCTGCGGCAATCAGTACGCCGGGTTCGAGGGCGCGGTGTTCTACATGTCGGGGTTCGAGATTGTGCACCGCTATGTGTATGTCCTGTTTCCTCTCGAGGGCGAGCCCACGCTGGTGTTCCCTCGCGAAGCGCGTTGGATCGGCGATAAGGGCAAGCCATGGGTAAAAGATCATGTTTGGCCCGAAGTCCCGGGCCAGTGGATCCGCGACATTGCTCTGGAGCGAAAGTGGAAGAGGCTCGGCGTGTACGGCATGAACTTCGTGATGCCAGTTCGGGACTACCGGGAACTCTCAAGCGGGTCACTGGAGCTGGTTCCCTTCGACACGCAGTTCGATACCGCGCGGGCGGTGAAAAGCGAAGAGGAACTGGCCGAGGTGCGCGATGCCATGGATATCATCCTCGATGGATTCTGGGCGCTGATTAAAGCGTATGCACCCGGCAAGACCGAGGCGGAGATCATGGCTCCCGCTGTGGAACGCTTCTTTGCGCGCGGAGCCGGACCCCGCATGATGAATATCCTGCTTTCGGGTGCTCACGGCGAGGCAGAGGCGTTCTTTAAGGTTCCCGGAACGCGGGTCGTCGAAGCTAACGATCTTTTGTTGTACTCGCTGGAGGTAACGGGCACAGGGGGATACTGGGTCGAGTTCTCACGTCCCCTGCTCCGCGGCAAGCCGAGCGCGACCACTCAAAAGATGGCGGATGCGTATCCGGCGGCGCTGGAGGCAGCACGCAGACTGATGCGCGCCGGCGAACTCGCCAGCAACGTTCATCGAGTGGTCGCCGAGACATTCTCGAAGCACGGTTTCACGCTGGGACACCTCTCCGGACACTCCATTGGCACGACCATGCTCGAATATCCGGCAATTGGCGCCAAGAGCGAGGTGGCTCTTGAAGAGAACATGATTTTCTCCCTCCACCCCCAGGTGGTCGATCGCGATGGCAAGGTCTGTCTCTATACGCAGGACACTTATCGCGTCGGCAAGACCGAGGGAGAATGCCTTGCGCAAGTTCCTTGGAAGTTCTTTGCCGGGCAGGAAACACCAGAAACTGCAAGCCGGTGAACGGCGAGGCAGGAATCGCGGAACTTGGGATGAAGATTTGCATCGTTGGTTGCGGAGCAGTCGGCAGCCTGTTTGCGGCTCACCTGGCCAAGGCCGGGGAGGTCGAGGTCTGGGCGTATGACGTGTGGAAGGAACACACGGAGGCCATTCGACAGAACGGGCTCCGACTCTCAGGTGCAGAAGAATTCACGGCCAAGGTGCATGCTACCAGCGACCCGAACGAGCTGCCGCAATGCGACTATGGAATCGTTGCCACTAAGGCAATTCACACGAGGCACGCGATCGCGCAGACGGCTCGCGCCTTTCACGAAGGTTCGGCGGTCTGCTCGGTCCAGAACGGAGTCGGAAACGAGGAAATCCTTGCTGAATACGTGAAGCACGTAATCCGAGGGACAACCTTTCCCGCTGGCCACCCGATCGCCCCGGGCCACATCGGTTACGACATCAAGGGCGACACCTGGATCGGACCATTCGAACCGAGTCAGACCCCCATGCGGCGTGTGGACGAGTTAGCGGGCCTGATGACGCGCTCAGGTATGAATACGGTTGCGCTGCAGGATGCCCGCGGAGCGCAGTGGACCAAGCTGATCTTTAACGCATCGACCAACCCTGTGGGCGCGCTTACGCTCCTGCATCATGGCGCCGCTACGCGTTTCGCTCCCACCGGAAACCTGTTCGAAGATCTGATCACGGAAGGGGAAGCGGTTGCCAACGCTCTCGGCATCGAGTTGCATGGGGATCCTCGCCAGATGGTTCAGAAGGGTGCGAATGCTCCCGGCAAGCACCGCGCCAGCATGCTCCAGGATGTTCTTGCAAAACGTCAGACCGAAGTCGACTTCATGAATGGCGCGATTGTGAAGTGGGGCGAACAGGCAGGTGTGCCTACCCCTCTCAATCGCGCCCTCTGGGAACTCATCAAAGGGCTCGAACACTCCTGGACCGACCCAGACTGAGCCTTCTCGTTTTCGCGATCACTAGAGGAGTCAATCCGACAACTATGACCATTCCCTTTAACATCGGCGTCCTGCAATTGAGTATGGAACCCGTGCGCGAGACGGTCGCCATGGCAGCGGTCTGCGAGCAGGCGGGCTTCGACGCATTCTGGATTGCCGAAGCTTATCCCTGGTGGCGTAAACACGGGTTTGAAGCGCGTTCCTCGACTGCTGTCCTCGCGGTGATCGCCGCATCGACGAAAAGAATTCAACTCGGCTGGGGCATCATCTCCCCCTACACGCGGCATCCGGTGCAGATTGCCATGGAGGCGCGCGTCATGCAGGATCTGGCCGGCGACCGCTTCATGTTGGGCTTGGGAGCCTCGAAGATCTTTATGAAGGAGATCGGCGAAGGCGAAAGCGAGAAAGTTGGCCCCGCCACCGTCATGCGCGAGAGTATCGAGATCGTGAAGGGTGTGCTTCAGGGGGACGCATTTCAGTATGAGGGAAAAGTATTTCAGGCGAGCGTGCCACCACTGAAGAATGACGCGCATACACCCCGTGGAATCCCGCCCATCTACGTAGCCGCGACTGGGCCTGTGCTGCAGAGAATGTCAGGGTCCGTTGGCGACGGCCTCTTGACGGCAAGCATCACTACACCAGCTTTCGTGCGGTATTCCCGCAAGAACATGGAGGAGGGGGCGAGCAAGGCGGGAAAGAATCCCGCCCACCTGATTTTAGGATCGGTGATCGTGGGCAGCATCGGTCGCGATTCGAAGAAAGGAAAGGAAGGCGCCCGCGAACAGGCAGCCATGTACTTGGCGAACAAAGTACAGAACATCAAGGGCTCGGCGGATGCGCTGCTGCAGTGCGCGGGCTTGACCTTCGAAGAACTTCAACCTGTTGCGGATGCGATGGAGAGAGGTGGCAGGAAAGCCGCCGCTAGCGCGGTCACCGATGAGATCCTGCGCAAGGTGTGTGCGATCGCCGGCACTCCCGACGAATGCATTGAGCGCCTCGAGGAATACCGCGCGGCAGGTTGCACGCATATCATGCTGGAAATCTGGGGAGACGACCGCACCGGCCAGGCGAAATTGTTTGGCGACGCGGTGCTGCCGCATTTCAAGAAGTAGTCACCCCTTCAAGGCCCCGGCGAACTCGTCGACGAGCTGGCGGAACTCTTCATCCGACAGCAGACCCCGCTTCGCGATGGCTCGCTTCTTGACCGCAGCGAGAATCGGACCGCGTTGATCCTTGGGAAACGCAATGCCTAGCTCTTTCGCCTTGAGATCAATGCTGTCGAGGCCGCTCTTCTTGCCCAGTACGATATGGCGCTCGGCGTTTACAAGTTTCGAGGAGTAGGGCTCGATCGCCTCGGGAATGTGGAACTGGCTCGCGACGGCACCGCTCTCGCGCATAAAGAGGTTCTGGCCCACCAGAGGTTTCCAGGCTTCCAGAGTGTAGCCGCCGGCCTTCTGCACGACTTCCGAGACTTCACGTACCTTGGTGAGGTCCAGCACGACGGGCACGTCATAGAGGCAGCGCAGCGCTAGCGCGATCTCACAGATGTCCGCGTTGCCGGCGCGCTCGCCCATCCCGTTGATGGTGCCCTGAATCCAGGATGCGCCGCCCCGCACGGCAGCCACTGCGCACGCCGTGGCCATTCCGAAATCGTTGTGCCCGTGGAAGTGGACTGGGACCTGCGGCCCAACCCATTCGCGAGTCTGGCGAACCAGAAACTCTATCGCTTCCGGTCCACAAGCGCCGATGGTATCAACTACCACGATTTCAGCCGCGCCTGCTTGGAGTGCCGTTGTGTAGGCCTTCTGCAAGAACTCGAGGTCTGTTCGTGTGCCATCTACCGCAAAGAAAGCGACGGTAATTGCATTCTGCTTCGCGAATGAGATGGCGTCAGAGACACGGCGGAGAACCTCGTCGCGTGTCATTCCGTATGCTTTCAGCTTGATGTCGCTGGTGGGAGCCTCAATCACGGAGGCTCGCAAACCCAGCCGGATGAGTTCTTCGACGTCGGCCTTCACAGCGCGCGAGAATCCCCAAAGCTCGGCTTTCAAACCCGCTGCTTGCATGAGTTGAATGGCTTCGCCATCTTCCGCGGACACACGCGGGAACCCGGCCTCGATGCGGCTCACGCCGAGGGCGTCCAGGTGCCGGGCGATTTCCAGCTTCTGTTGAGGCGATAAAACTACGCCGACGGTCTGCTCGCCGTCACGCAACGTTGTGTCGTAAAAACGGATTGGAGCCCTTGGAAATGCGGATCGAATTTCCGCTCGTGCATTGAGCTCACTGACCCAGACTTGGTCCTTCATTGTCGCGGCCATCTTGAAGTCCTTACCTCAGCGCTTCCTGTGTTGCCATCGCTACGGGCTTCTGCCCGTAAGCTTCCTGCCAGGAAATCACCCGATTGCGCAAAATACCGATCTTCTCGATCTCACACTCCATCACGTCCCCAGGCTTCAGATACCAAGCCTTGGGGTCGCCACTGAATGCGGCCACGCCGGAGACGGTGCCGGTGGAGACGACATCCCCAGCGCTATAACCCATTGGCGAATAGTGCGACAGAATCTCGGGGATCTTGACCGACATTTTTCCGGAATGCGAACGCTGACGGGACTCACCGTTCACGCGCAGTTCCATCGCCAGGTTGTGCGGATCCGGAATTTCGTCGGCCGTTACGATCCACGGCCCCAGGGGACAAAACGTATCGATGCCCTTGCAGAAGCTGAAAACGCCAGACTTCATTTCCCGCCGCTGGATATCGCGTGCGGTGATGTCATTAAAAATGACATACCCGCCGATGTGGCTGCCAGCTTCTTCCGGAGTGAAGTGCTTGCCCCCTTTCTTCAACACCACCGCGAGCTCTAGTTCGTAGTCCAGCTCTTGCGTAAGGTGTTCGGGATAAATAACCGGCTCATCGTGGCCGATAATGGCGTCCACATTCTGGAAGAAGACAATCCATGGCATCACCGGATGCGAGAAGCCTGCCTGGGTAGCCTCCTCGTGGTGCTCCCGGAAATTCCCCGCGGTATGGAAGAACTTCTTGGGTACGATCGGCGGCTTCAGGCGGATATCAGCCACAGCGTAGAAAATAGGCTCACCGTGCACCCCTGCTGCATGGGCACTCTGGTTCCGAGCGTGCTCAAGGGCGGTCCGAGCCGCTTCCAGGCTGGTGCCGCCGCCCTCGAACAACTCGCGCATATTGGTCGGCACCACTGCATCCGCCAAACGCGCATATGCTCCTTCCTGCCGAACGTCTCGCAGGTGGAGAGCGTACGCGGAATTGAGGTCAACGATCCGATCAGCGCCTGCCAAGGCGCCAATGCGGGATTGACGAACAGAGTTTTCAAAAGTAACGAGTCTCATGGGAAATGCGGCGCCCCAAAAGGAGTCTATTGCTCAGGCATTGCAGTTGTCTATCACATGGCTGAGGAAAGGCCGCTCACAAGTCGCATGAGTGATACGATTTCTGAGGACGCACATGACGCCAAAGGACCTCGCACACTGCATGGACAAAGCGGAAGAACTACGGAAACCCATCCTGCCCGGCCAGGGAGCCTCCGATTACGAGCGCTACCTGCGCACAGACGAACTCCTGGCTTTGCAGAAAAACATGGCAGAACTCAGTCATCCGGATGAGATGACCTTTCAGGTCGTTCACCAGGCGTCCGAGCTATTGATGAAGGGCGCCGCGTTTGAAATCGAACGAGCTCTTCTGTGCGTGGAGAGCGGTGACTTTCTGAATGCTGCCCGGCTCATGCGGCGTGCCAACATGGAGTTGGAGTATCCGATCTCCATGTTACATGTGCTGGAGGGCATCACACCGTACGACTATCACATCATTCGCGGGGGCCTGGGGCACGGCAGTGGCCTGGATTCTCCCGGTTTTCTCGCCCTGCTCCACATAGGACCCCGCTTGGGCCAGGCATTTGATCATCAATTGCAGCTTGCCGGGTTGTCAGTGATTGATCTCTATCGCCGTCACGCTGAGTTCTTCGGGCTCCATGATGTGGCCGAACGCATGCTTGATTTCGATGAACGCATGCACCTGTTCCGTTTTCATCATCTCAAGCTGGCACAGCGCATTATTGGCGGTGGCGTGATCGGTACCATGGGAACTCCAGTCGAAGTTCTCCATCAACGTATGGAACATCTCTTCTACAAGGAGCTATGGGACGTTCGCAACCAGATCACGGGAAGGATGAGCGAGCCGGTCTGAGTATCCACGGCGCGGAAAGGAACTATCCTAGGCCTGATGCAGCGGCTCAGATCGAAATCTTCAAACCTTACTCAGAGCCGCTTGCCCGGGGAAGCTTGGGCGTTGAAGGTAAACTAGTTTGTCCCGCCTTGTGCAGATCCTTATCCGCCCGGAGCGTGGCTTCCAGTCTGCTTAAGGTGCCCAGGGAGTGAGCCACAGATCGGCCCTCGCGCAGACCAGTATCGTTTTGCAGTAGTTCATCGAGGTGCCCCATGGCGACTTGCTTGACGTCTCGAATTCGGTCCGGAAATTCGTCCAGAGCTATCTCTACCAGACGCGCCTCGGCCAGCGACTTCCGAACTTGCTCACTCTGATCGTCTTCGCTCACAGATCTATGCCTCAATCAGACAGCTATGGAACGTTAACGCCCACCCGTATTACCTTTTTTGCTTGGATCGTTGCAGCTTTAGATAGATATATGCAAGGTACTGGTTGAGCTCAGCCCAAAAAGTTTGTTCGCGATTCCGCGGATCGACTCCGCTCTCCGCCATGGAAACCAGACGCTCTTCCCAAGCTTCGCGCTCGTCCTGCGAAACCTCATCGACGTTGCGCCATGTCGGCGACTCGGGGCATCCTGAAATCCGGTGCTCCGGAATGACGCGGCCGTCCTCGAGAATGAAGTCGCGCCAGACCAATCCCCAGCGGACCTCTTTGACAACACCGTAGTTTGGCCCGTCCGAGCACGTAAACTCGACGATCTCACTCGCCTTAGGAGGCCAATTCTTTTCAGTCCTCACACTCCCTAATGAGGTTTTCATCCTGGAACTCGGGCGGGACTGCCCTAATTGTTGTCTCCCGGGCCGGGCTCGCGCCCAACGATCTGCGAGCCGCTGGTTCGAGGTTTAGGCCACCGATTCCGGGAAATCACATCCTCGACGGCCCGCTCCACCATGGAAATGAAAGCTCCAGTACTGGCTGCGGGATCCGCCAAAGCGACTTCGAGACGCGGCACCATTTCAACCGCGGGAATTGACTGAGCCTGCTGTCTGAGATAGCCAATCCAGAGGATCGTGACCACGTTATAGGCTGCGCTTTTAACCAGGCTGAGCGTGGGACCGGCCTTGCCACCGTAGCTCATCGCGAGGCTCACCAGAATCATCTCCATACTGGCGAAGAGTCCGAATCCCAGAGCGATTCCAAAGACCTGCTGGCGCCAGCAATTCTTGAGAAGGCGGCAAAGAATCATCAAGAGACAGAAAAGACCGCACTGCATAACGCGGATGCTCCGGTCGAAGGTGAGCACCACCGCCACTACACGATCGGCACTGCCGTCCTGACCGGTAACCGCCGTTACGATGGCAAGCACAAGCAAGAGCCCGCAGGCCCAGCGAAAGATGACAGCTCCGAGATTCTGAGCACCTCCATAGTCTTTAAACACATGCTGCAGGATCTCATCCATCACGGTGACGGCGAGCATTACGCTGATGGCACTCCCGGTCCAGTAAGCGTCGAAATAGGCTTCCTCGTAATAACGATAGGTCAGAAAGAGGATGCCCGATTTCAGGACCTGAAAGATGATGTAGGAGAAAAATCTAGGGAAAACACGATGCAGTTTGCGATGAACCATGCAGGCGAGAAGGACGGTCTCTAAGACAGGCCCTGCCACCCAGCTCAAATACATTAGCCAATTCATCATTTGCCTGGGACCCGGAAGGCGAGAAGCATACCTCTCCCTCCACCGCGGATGCAACTTGTTTCTCGGCGGCCCGGGCTCCGGCTATGGGTTCAGCCTAAAAGCATCTTTTTTTGCGGCAGATCGGCATGGGGTCGCTGCCGTCAGCGACGACGACGGCATGTTGCTTTGCGATACTGGCTGGAGCGCTCTTTTCAACAGCACAGAACAATCCGACCAGGGCCAAAACTGTCAGCACGACTTCAACTACTTTGTTCATTGGGGGAGCCTCAGAGGCTGGATTTTGGTGCGGCGGAAGTATATGCATCGATTCATGGATTTGCATCTGTGACGGTCTGTGGAAAAGGAAATATTTTTGGAGCGGTAGTAGAAGCGGTCGGTCAGCGAGAGCAAATGGTGGGTAAACCCTCAGCTTCATTTGCCGGACCAGCACGTATACGTCGAGTAACTCTGCCGACCCTCGCGTACGGGCGATAAACGCGTCTGAAGACCGAAGGAAACTGGTCGTGACAGCTGTCTTTCGATTTTGGTCCGGTTGCTCGGTTCAAGAACAGCGCACACGATTTTCGAGCTTTCACGATGCTGCTACAGCCCCATTCGATTGCAAGTTATCCACAATATATTGTATTGACAATGGGTCATAGGCGCACTATATTGCGGTTCACTGTTCGGTGGCGCTGATCCGGTTATGGCTTGGATCAGCGCTGAAAAGGGAACCCAGTGCGAATCTGGGACTGTCCCGCAGCGGTAAGCAGGAACGAAAGCTCAATCATTGCACTGGTCCTCTCCGGACTGGGAAGCACGAGCGATTAGGTTCGAACCTGCAAGTCCGAAGACCTGCCGAATAGCGCGCCCTCAGGGCGATGGAGATCACGAGCCTCCGGAGGAGAGGTTGGTGGAGTTGGTGTGGGCAACAGCCAGATCCATCTGCATTTCTCCTCAGGGCAGAAAAGCAAATGCCATGGCGACAAACGTTCAGACCACATTTTCTGAGACCGCTCCTTCATTTCCACCCAACCGGAATGCCATCATGCAGGTTCGCAAGCGCAACGGAACGCTCGAAGCAGTCGATGTCAACAAGATCGTTCGCGCCGTGGAGCGCTGCTGCGACGGACTAGCCAGTGTCGATCCCATGCGGATTGCCAGCAAGACAATTGGGGGGCTTTATGATGGAGCGACCACGAAGGAGTTGGATTCGCTTTCCATCCAGACGGCAGCCCTGCTGATAGCAGAAGATCCGCAATACTCGAAACTGGCCGCCAGGCTGTTGCTGAGCTGCATTCTCAAGGAAGTTTCCAATCAGGACATCTATTCGTTCTCACAATCGATGGCGGTAGCTTCTCGGGAAGGCTTGTCTTCTGCCCCAGGGGCCGAGTTTGTGGCGGAGAATGCGCGCAAACTGAATAACCTTGTCGATGAGCGGCGGTCCGACCTGTTCGAGTATTTCGGCCTGCGGACCTTATACGATCGCTACCTATTGCGTCATCCCGAGACTCGCCAAGTCCTGGAAACGCCGCAGTACTTTTTCCTGCGCGTTGCCTGTGGACTGGCGACAAGCGTCAGTGAGGCCATCGAATTTTACAGGCTGATCTCGGCGCACGACTACATGCCAAGTTCGCCCACGCTTTTCAATGCAGGAACAAAACACGCGCAGATGTCCTCCTGTTACCTGCTGGATTCACCAGGCGATCAACTGGAGGCCATTTATGACAAGTACAAAGATGTCGCTATGCTCTCCAAGTTTGCCGGCGGCATTGGCCTGGCATTTCATCGGGTGCGCTCGCGCGGGTCGCTGATCCGCGCCACCAACGGTCACTCCAAAGGGATTGTGCCCTGGTTGAAGACGCTTGATTCCTCGGTGGCAGCGGTCAACCAAGGGGGCAAGCGCAAAGGTGCTTGCTGCGTGTATCTGGAGACGTGGCATGCCGACATCGAGGAATTTCTCGAACTCCGGGAGAACACCGGAGATGCTGCCCGGCGCACCTACAACTTGAACCTGGCCAACTGGGTACCCGACCTGTTCATGAAACGTGCTGAGGGGGATGAATTGTGGTCCTTGTTCGATCCCAAAGTGGTGCCCCATTTGACTGATCTCTATGGAGAGGAATTCGAGAACGCCTATACCGAGGCTGAGCGCAAGCAGTTATACGCCAAACAGGTCCGAGCCCGAGATCTTTACGGACGCATGATGAAAGTTCTGGCCGAGACAGGGAATGGGTGGATGACCTTCAAAGATTCCTGCAACCGTAAATGCAACCAGACAGCAGAAGCGGCGAATGTGGTGCACCTTTCCAATCTGTGCACAGAAATTACCGAGGTGAGTTCAAAGGTCGAAACGGCGGTGTGCAACCTGGGCTCCGTGAATCTCGCTAATCATGTGCGTGGCGGGGAGTTCGACTTCGACAAGCTGAGCAGGACGGTACAGATCGCAGTCCGATATCTGGACCGGGTAGTCGACGTGAACTATTACCCCATACCTGCTACCGCGCAATCCAACTGCCGCTGGCGTCCGGTGGGTCTTGGCATCATGGGTTTGCAGGATGTCTTTTTTCTGCTTCATCTTCCTTTCGACTCGGCACAAGCACGCTCGCTTTCCCGGAAGATCCAGGAGGAGATTTACTTCCAAGCATTGTCGGCTTCATGCGATCTCGCGAGGGAATCCGGACCGCATCCAGCATTTGCCCAAACGCGTGCGGCACGAGGCAGGCTGCAGTTTGACGAGTGGGGGGTAGTGCCGGAAGACAACGGACGTTGGGAACAACTGCGAGCGCGGATTAAAAACACCGGACTGCGGAATTCTTTGCTGATCGCGATTGCCCCCACAGCCACGATTGCCTCGATTCTTGGCGTGTACGAATGCATTGAGCCGCAGGTCTCAAACTTGTTTAAACGCGAGACCCTGTCCGGCGACTTTCTCCAAGTCAACCGCTACCTGGTCGCAGAGCTGAAGGCGCTTGGGTTGTGGACCGAGCCGATGCGGACTCGGATCAAGCTGGCGGACGGCTCCATCCAGGGCATCGCGGAAATTCCAGAAGAAATCCGGCAGATCTACCGGACGGTCTGGGAGGTCCCGATGCGCTCCCTGATCGACATGGCGGCCGAGCGTGGCGCGTTTGTCGACCAAAGCCAATCGTTAAACCTGTTTGTGCAAACGCCCAACATCGGCAAGTTGTCCTCAATGTACATGCATGCCTGGAGGCGGGGATTGAAGACGACCTACTATCTTCGCTCCCGTCCAGCTACCGAGATCGCCAAGACCACAACCGCGGCAGCGACTGCGACCGGTGGGGTTGCGTGTTCGCTCGACAATCCCGAGGCCTGCGCAGCATGCCAATAGACAAGGAGCCAGAAAAGATGATCCTCGATCCCGGAATGGATTTAACGCTACGTCCCATGAAATATCCCGCGTTCTTTGATATGTACAAGGCGGCGATCAAGAATACCTGGACAGTTGAAGAGGTGGACTTTTCGGCGGACCTGGGCGACCTGCGCGACAAGATGACCGATGCGGAGCGGCACCTCGTGAAACGTCTCGTAGCCTTTTTCGCGACCGGGGATTCCATCGTCGGCAATAACCTGGTCCTGAATCTCTACAAGCACATCAACTCGCCCGAGGCGCGCATGTATCTCTCACGCCAACTGTTTGAAGAGGCACAGCATGTCGAGTTCTACTTGACCCTCCTGGATACCTACGTCCCAGAGGCGCACGAGCGCGCCGCCGCTTTCGCTGCCGTCGATAACATTCCCTCGATCCACAAGAAAGCGCAGTTTTGCCTCCACTGGAGTGACTCGATTCAGGGGCTGGAAGCGATCCGCACAGACCAAGAGAGACGCCAGTTTCTGCTGAATCTGATTTGTTTCGCATGCTGCATCGAAGGCCTCTTCTTTTTCGCCGCCTTCGCCTACGTCTACTTTCTACGCTCGCGCGGTCTGCTGCCAGGTTTGGCTGCCGGGACCAACTGGGTTTTTCGAGATGAGAGCTGTCACATCGAATTCGCACTGCAGGTCATCGGGACGGTGCGCAAGGAAGCACCACATCTGCTTGACGCGGGCCTGATGCGAGAAGCTAAAGCCATGCTAGAAGAGGCGGTTGATTGCGAGATGTCATTCGCCGAGGACGTCCTGAGTCTTGGTGTGGGCGGCCTGTCCACGTCGGACATGCGCGAATATCTCGAGTACGTTGCCGACTGCCGTTTTGCGGCGCTGGGATTCAATCCCATTTACCACTCGCATAATCCGTTCTCGTTCATGGAACTGCAAGATGTTCAAGAACTGACAAACTTTTTTGAGCGCCGGGTTTCAGCCTACCAGGTGGCAGTGACTGGAGACGTGGTCTTCCATGAAGAGTTCTAGACGGGTGTGCACGGAGCAGACCAGGATCGTGCCCAAATCCCAGAGTCATAAAATCCCACGGCAAGGAAACTAAGCATGGTAACGGCAACCAATCTCGGGTTTCCCAGACTAGGAGCTCAGCGTGAGCTCAAATGGGCTGTTGAGAAGTACTGGTCCGGCAAAAGTTCACAGGCTGAAGTGGAAAGGACCGCTTCCGATCTGCGCGCGAGGCATTGGAAGCTACAAAAAGCTCTGGGTTTGGATCACATTCCGAGCAACGATTTCTCGCTCTATGACCACGTGTTAGACACGAGCGTAATGGTAGACGCGGTTCCGTCTCGCTTTCGCCAAAGCGGTGAGCTCTCCGGCTTGCCGTTGTATTTTGCCATGGCGCGCGGCTTCGAAAACGGCGGTACGGGGCCGGATCTAACAGCGATGGAGATGACCAAGTGGTTTGACACGAACTACCACTACATCGTCCCCGAGTTTGCGCTGGGGCAGGAATTCCGCCTTGGATGGACCAAGCCGGTCGACGAGTTCCTGCAAGCAAAATCCTTGGGTATCTCGACTCGGCCGGTTCTACTTGGGCCGGTTTCCTTCTTATTGTTAGGCAAGATGGTGACTGGCCGTCCTGGGGAGCAACTGAAACTGCTGGAAAGACTAGTTCCGGTTTATGAAGAAGTGTTGAAGCTTCTACGGCAGGCAGGCGCGGATTGGGTCCAGATCGACGAGCCCTGCCTTGTGCTTGATCTGCCTGAGGAAGCGCACTCGGCATTCCGCGTTGCGTACCAACGCCTGACTACGATGGCGCCATCTCTCCTAATTGCTACTTACTTTGGCGGCTTGGGCGACAATCTTCGCACCGCCCTCTCGCTGCCCGTGGCAGCCCTACACGTGGACGTTGTGCGACAAGCGGAAGAACTTGGCAGGGTTTTGGAACAATTCCCGTCAGGTATGAGTTTATCGCTCGGCGTGGTGGATGGGCGTAACATCTGGCGCACCGATCTCGATCGCGCTTTCACTTTAATCGGCCGAGCGCTCGATCAACTTGGGCAAGACCGCGTCATGGTCGGCCCCTCGTGCTCGCTGCTGCACGTTCCCGTGGATCTGGAGATGGAGAATGAAATCGATCCGGAGCTTTGAGGATGGCTGGCCTTCGCCCAGCAGAAATTGCGAGAGATAAAAACGCTTGCGCTCCGAGCAAACGGGAATTTGACTGCAGTCGAAGAGATTTTCCTGCAGAGCCGGGCCGCGATCGAAAGACGCAACTCTTCGCCGCGAATTCACAACCCCGCAGTTCAGCAGCGGATTCAAGGGATTGATCCGGCAATGACGCAACGCCGTAGTCCCTATGTAGAACGACGCCAACAGCAGGCCGCGGCTCTCAAGCTGCCACTATGCCCAACCACAACTATTGGTTCTTTTCCCCAAACCAAGGAAGTTCGATCCGCTCGTTCTGAATGGAAACAGGGAAAACTGGACACGACTGCCTATGAGGTTTTCCTACGTGAAGAAATCACGCGCACAGTGCGTATTCAAGAAGAGTTGGGACTGAATGTTCTGGTGCATGGAGAATTCGAGCGCAATGACATGGTCGAATATTTTGGCGAGCAGCTTGCCGGCTACGCGTTCACGAAACATGGCTGGGTCCAAAGCTATGGCTCGCGAGCGGTAAAGCCGCCCATAATCTTTGGCGATGTTTCGCGGCCGAAGCCGATGACCGTTGCCTGGTCGTCCTATGCACAATCCCTCACTTCTCGTCCCGTGAAGGGAATGTTGACCGGGCCCGTAACCATGCTGCAGTGGTCATTCGTACGGGATGACCAGCCGCGCTCTCTAACTTGCTGCCAGATCGCATTGGCCATCCGCGACGAGGTGCAAGACCTGGAAAGGGCTGGAATCAAGGCGATCCAGATTGATGAGCCCGCCATCCGTGAAGGCCTGCCTCTGCATCGCAAGGATTGGAGCGAATATTTCGCTTGGGCGGTACAGGCATTTCGTCTCGCATCCTCAGGCGTGCGAGATGAAACCCAAATCCATACGCACATGTGTTACTCGGAGTTTCAGGACATCCTCGATTCCATTGCGGCTATGGATGCCGATGTGCTATCGGTCGAGGCCTCTCGTTCGCGCATGGAGTTGCTGGACGCATTTGTTGGTTTTGAATACCCCAACGCCATCGGGCTAGGGGTTTACGATATCCATTCTCCACGAGTTCCAAGAGTGGAAGAGATCGAGAGCCTGTTGCGTCGCGCCGCCACCGTACTCGATCCAGTGCAGATCTGGGTGAATCCTGATTGCGGACTCAAAACACGAGGGTGGAAAGAGGTGCTCCCTTCTCTTACAGCGATGATTTTGGCCGCCAACCGGGTGCGCAAAGACTTACCGGCTCGCAGCCCATGAGATTGTTCGGACAGCTAATGCGCAAACGTATTATGGGATCTCTCTGGGATCACCTTGCACTCATGTGAGAAACCCGCCGACTTTGGAAATCGGCGGGTGCGAGTAACGAACAGATTGGCAGCCACCTAGGCTGCAAGTCTTTGCCCCAGGAACTCCTTGGCCTTGGCCGCCTCCGCATCCCACTTGGTGAGTTGCTCCGGCGTCAAGAAATTCACCAGGCGTTGGCGAATGGTCGCACGATTGTCAGCCACCTTCTTGATCAAGTCTTCTTTTGATGCATTGGGATTTTGCTGCCTGTATTCCTGTAACTTTTCGGAAGCCTCCGTCATGAAGCCTTGTAGCTTCTGCTTCTGGTCGTCCGAGAGATTTAAGTCGGCGCCGAATCTCTTCAACTCATTGGCTACTGCATCTCGTTGTTCGGTCGTAAGAGGCATGGTGTTCTCCTTTATTTAAGGTAAAGCTGGTTGTTTGGTTAGGAGTTGTTAGGTAAGAAAAGCTGTACAGGGATCCCCAAGAAGCATCTGCCACCGTATGCGCGTGCGAGGACGCAGCCTACTGTCAAATCTTCTAGCGTCTAACGTCCAGATCTCACCGGGTCCAGTAACGGCGTGGCCGACGACGACCTGGCATAACCTGTTGATTCATGACGTAGGGCCAGCGGATTTAAACGCCAATATTCTTCTTAAATCCTGCGGGCTTGGAGCAGGAACGCCAATCGCCGAACGCGACGCAATCTCTCCCGTTGCTTCTCGACAAAGCGGAACGAAGAATCACATTCCGGTGTTCATTTCCGAACAGCACCGTTCACGTGGGAACATCAAATGTTGTCTGCGGTTTTCCTCGATCCGTGTTCCGAGATGCGTTTTCAGTGACTTGCAGCCTGTCAGACTATGGCGCTGCAGTTGCCGTAGGAGATCGTGATGGATATCGCGCGACCAGAGTTCAGGGTCCAGAAGCGCCGCCGGCAAGCCATCATCGGCGTGGTCGTGGTTTTGTGCGTGGTGGGTTTAGCAGTGGCAGTTTCCCGACTGAAGCCGGCCGCGCCATCGGTCGAACGCAGCACGGTTTGGACTGATACCGTGAAACATGGATCGATGCTGCGCCAGGTGCGCGGCCCGGGATCGCTCATACCGTCGCAAGATTCGGTACGGCAGATCCCCGCGGAGACCGAAGCCACGGTGGTGCGGATCCGCATGCTGCCGGGATCGCAGGTTAAGGCCGACACGATACTGCTCGAAATGAGCAATTCACAGACAGAGCAGGCGGCGATTGATGCTCAGCTTCAATGGAAAGCGGCGATAGCGGAGTATCAAAGCCTTCGCATGAAGCTGGAGAGCGATCTCATGAACCAGAAAGCCGGCGCCGCCACCGTGAGCGCCGATCACGCGCAGGCGCACCGGCAGGCGGAGACTGATAAAGCGCTCTACGATCTCGGAGTCATTTCGGGCTTGTCCTACAAGTCTTCCAAAGAGAAGGCTGACGAACTGACCACGCGTAGTGACCTGGAAACGCAGAGACTCACGTCGAATCAGCGAGCGATCGAGTCGCAGATGGCACAGCAACAGGCCAAGGTAGATCAGATGCGCACCTTGGCGCAGCTCAAGCAGAAGCAGTTGGATGCGCTGAAAGTGCGCGCGGGCATCGATGGGGTGCTGGTGGACTTACCACTGCAAGTGGGCCAGCACGTGACACCCGGAACCATGCTGGCCAAGGTGGTTGAGCCTGATCACCTGATGGCTGCGCTCAAAATTGCAGAGACTCAGGCGCGGGACGTGCAGATTGGAGAAGTGGCTGCGATCGACACCCACAATGGAGTGGTTGCCGGTACCGTGATGCGCGTAGATCCCGCAGTACAGAACGGAACCGTCACCGTTGACGTAAAGATCACTGGGGAGCTTCCCAAGGGGGCGCGTCCAGATTTAAGTGTGGACGGCACCATCGACCTGGAGAGGCTCGACAACATCCTGTACGTCGGCCGTCCCGCCGTGGGGCAGGAGAGCAGCACCATCAGCCTATTCAGGTTGAGTGCCGACGGGAAGGATGCCTCCCGCGTAACTGTGAAGGTGGGTCGGGCGTCTGTGAATTCGATTCAGGTTCTGGAAGGATTGAAGGAAGGCGACACCGTGATCCTATCGGACATGTCGCGTTGGGACAGTAACGAGCGCGTCCGCCTCGATTAGCAAGCACAAGGAGTGCAGCATGAACGAAGCAGCCAAGGCGTTGATTCAGATTGAAAGCCTGACCAAGGTGTTCTACACGGAGGAAATTGAAACCCACGCCCTATCGGGCATTCATCTGTCGGTCAACAAGGGCGAGTACGTGGCGATGTCGGGTCCGTCGGGCTGCGGGAAATCGACGCTGCTTTCGATTATCGGCCTGCTCGATACTCCGAGCTCCGGACGTTACACGCTAAACGGAAAGACCGTCGAGAATCTCGACTTTGCCGAACGCTCGCGCATTCGAAATCAGGAGATTGGCTTCATCTTCCAGAGCTTCAACCTGATTGGCGATCTGACCGTGTATGAAAACGTCGAATTGCCCCTGACCTACCGGCAGAAGATGCCGACTGCGCAGCGCAAGGAACGTGTGATGGAAGCGCTCGAGCGAGTTGGCATGGCGCACCGCGTGCGACATTATCCGTCGCAACTCTCTGGCGGCCAGCAGCAGCGGGTGGCGGTAGCGCGCGCGCTTAGCGGCAAGCCCTCGATTCTGCTGGCCGACGAGCCGACCGGCAATCTCGACTCACGCAACGGTGAAGCAGTGATGGGGTTGTTGCAGGAATTGCACCGCGACGGTGCCACCATTTGCATGGTCACGCACGATCCTCGTTTTGCGCGCCACGCGCAGCGCGAGGTGCATTTATTCGATGGGAAAGTCGTCGCAGAGGAAGAATTGAAGAAGCTTATGCAAGAGGCAAGCGCGTGAACTCGAGCCTTCAACTAACGCGTCTTTACCCACGGTAGCCCGACACCCAGGTGCTGAACGATGAAGACCCTGCTCCAGAACGCTCGCTACAGTCTCCGCCTTTTGCGCAAGAATCCGGGATTCAGTGCCGTAGCGGTGATTACGCTGGCGCTCGGCATCGGCGCAAACTCTGCGATCTTCAGCGTTATCTACGGCGTCATGCTGGCGCCTTTGCCCTACAAGAATCCTGATCAGCTGGTCATGGTGTGGTCGAAGATCCAGGGGAACAACAATGTCGTTTCGGCGGGCGATTTCCTGGACTGGAAACGCAACAGCACAGTCTTTCAGGATCTGGTTGCATGGACCGGCGCCGCCTTCAACTTCGCAACAACCGGTGAGCCTGAGCGGATCGTTGGCCGCGCGTCGACGCCCGGCGCGTATCGCTTAGTAGGGACTGATATGTTCCTCGGGCGCGACTTCCTGCCGGAAGAAGGAGAACTCGGCAAGGACCGCGTCGTCATTCTTACGCACCGTCTATGGCAGCGTTTCGGGGGCGATCGCGAGATCGTTGGTAAGCAAATGAAGATGGATGGCCAACCCTACACTGTGGTTGGAGTCACGCCGCCTGGACAGGCAGACCGGTTGGAATCGCAGTTCCTGGTGCCGCTCGCCTTTCGACCTGAACAGGTGTCCCACGATACGCACTGGCTGCTGGTGATCGGCCGCCTGAAACCGGGCGTGTCGATCGCCCAGGCACAATCGAATATGGATCTGGTCACGGCCCAGATTGCCAAGGAGCATCCAATCTCCAATCACGGATGGGGCGCGAGTGTAGAAGCCCTTCACAATGATTTTTTCCCGCGCGAAAGTCAGCAGATTCTGTGGCTCTTGATGGCAGCGGTTGGGTTGGTCCTGCTCATTGCCTGCGCCAACGTGGCGAATCTTGTACTCGCGAAGGGCACGACCCGCCTGAAAGAAGCTGCCGTGCGAACCTCGTTGGGCGCAACGCGCTGGGACGTCTTCGGCCAGTTTTTGACTGAAAGCCTGGTGCTGGCCGGCATCGGCGGGTTGCTCGGCATCGGTCTTGCATCGCTCTTAATTCGCATTCTGGTTGCGAACCTGCCTCCCGATCAGCTTCCTTCTGAGGCGGTGATCACGCTGAATCTGCCTGTGCTGTTCTTCACGGTTGCCGCCACCAGCTTGGCGGGTGTGCTTTTCGGATGCGCCCCCGCATGGCACGCGGCAAAGATCGATCCCAACGAAACATTGAAAGAGGGTGGACGTTCGGGTTCCAGCGCTTCGCGCAATCGGTTGCGGAAGGTTCTGGTCGTATCTGAGTTTGCTCTCGCATTGACATTGCTTTCAGCGGCCGGGCTGGCGCTGCACAGCCTCTGGAAGTTGTCACGCGTCGATCTGGGAATTCAGCCAGACCATCTTCTGACCTTCGGACTGACGGCACCGCGCGAAGAACCGAGGCAACCCGCGCACCTTCTCAGTTTTTACCGGCAGGTGCTCGACAGAGTTCAAGCCCTTCCCGGTGTGATCGATGTGGAAGCGGAAACCGGAATGCCGCTCCGGGGGACCGGCATCGGAATGCCTTTCAGCGTCGCTGGCCAGACCGTGAGCGATCCCGCGCAGCGCCCGGCGGCAATGTTTCTGATGGCTACATCCAGTTACTACAAAACGCTCGCTATTCCGATTGCGGCAGGCCGGGGCTTCACCGAACAAGACTCCGAAAACAGTCCGCGGGTTGCAATCGTCAACCAAGCCTTCGCGAAAAAGTATCTTTCTGGCCTGGATCCACTTCACCAGAGGCTGCTGATCAAGCGTCTCGTGCCGGGGCAGGGAAAGATCGAGTCTCCGGTGGAATGGCAGATCGTCGGAGTATCGCGCGATATCCGCAATGGCGGCATTCGCGGCGATGGCTTCCCGGAGATCGCGGTTCCCTTCGCGCAGAGTCCCTGGCCGGAAGCCAACATTGTCGTGCGCACTGCGCAAGATCCGGGCGCCATGAGCAAGATGGTCGCGAACGCGGTGCACTCGATCAACGCGGAAGTCGCGCTCGAGCAGACTCGCACCATGAATGACATTGTCGATGAATCCCTGGTCACTGATCGCTTCACCACCTCTCTTTTCGGCGGATTCGCCGCGCTTGCGCTCGTGCTCGCCGGAGTGGGCATTTATGGCGTAATGGCATTCGGCGTGGCCCAGCGCACGCATGAGCTCGGGCTTCGTATTGCGCTTGGCGCGCGACACGAAGACGTCATTCACCTCGTCCTGCGAGAAGGACTTGTACTGGCCGGAATCGGGCTCGCCGTTGGCTTGCTTGGAGCGTACGCCGCCGGGCGCGCCCTCAGCGGACTGCTCTATGGTGTCGGTTCGCTCGATCTGCCGACAATTGCCGCGGTTGCGGTCACGCTGCTCGCTGCAGCCTTCGTGGCCTGCTACCTCCCTGCGCGCCGCGCCGCCGGCGTCGATCCCATGACCGCCCTTCGTTACGAGTGAGGAATCTTATGAATGGACTGTGGCAAGACGTTCGTTACGGCCTGCGGCAATTGCGGAAGAGTCCCGGATTCACCGCGATCGCTGTCATCACTTTGGCGCTGGGCATCGGCGCGAATACTGCGATCTTCAGCGTGGTGAATGGAATTCTTCTCCGGCCGCTGCCGTACCACAAGGCCGACCAGTTGATGGCCATATGGCATGTGCCACCCCAAAAGAGTTTTCCGGGGATGACACGCTTCTCCGTCTCCGCGGCGAACTATATCGACTGGCACAGCCAGAACCAGGTGTTCGAGAAGATGGCGATCTTCAGCTACCATCCTTTCACTTTCACGAGCGGGGATAAACCTGAGCAGGTCGATGCCACCTCGGTTTCGGCGGACTTCTTCTCAACGCTGGGTGTGCAACCGATGTTAGGCCGGGTGTTTAACTCCGACGAGGATCAGACTGGTCATTCGAACGTCGTACTGCTCAGCCACCGTTTCTGGCAGGACCACTTTGCCTCGAACCGCGACATCGTTGGCCGCTACATCACCTTGGATGGCACCAGTTTCTTGGTTGCCGGCGTCATGCCTGCCAACTTCCGCATGCCGGACTTTGCCCAGATGTGGACGCCGATGGCGTGGACCGACCAGGAAAAATCCATTCGCGGCGAACATCATTACCTGGTGATCGGCCGGCTTAAGAACGGCGTGGGCGTAAAACAAGCACAGGCCGAGATGAACACCATCTCGAACCGTCTGGAGCAGCAGTATCCCGAGGATGATCGAGGCTGGGGTGCCTTGGTTGTTCCGCTGCACGAAGATCTGGTCAGCGACGTTCGCCCGGCGCTTCTTGTCCTTCTGGGAGCTGTGGGTTGCATCCTGCTGATCGCCTGCGTGAATGTCGTGAATCTTTCGCTGGCGAAGACTTTCAGCCGTCAAAAGGAGATCGCCATACGTAGTGCGCTGGGCGCCTCTTCTGCTCGAGTCGTGCGCCAGGTGCTGGTGGAAAGCGTTCTGCTAGCCCTCATCGGCGGGGCTCTCGGACTTGCCTACGCGCACTCTGGTGTGCGGCTGATCATGGCCTTCCTCGCCGACAAGATTCCGCGCTCAGCTGATGCTGGGCTGGATGTGAAGGTTCTGGTTTTTACGGTCCTGGTTTCTGTGTGCACCGGGATTATTGCCGGGATCCTGCCGGCACTTCACCTCAGCCGTGCGAATGTGAATGAGGCTCTGAAACAGGGGCTGGGACGCACCGACACGGATTCAGGCGGCAATCGCACGCGCAACATCCTGGTGGTGGTGGAAGTCTCGCTGTCGCTGATCCTTCTCGTTGGCGCCGGCCTGCTTATTCGAAGTTTCAAGGTTCTGCGCGAGGTGGATCCGGGATTCCAATCGAGTGGAGTTCTGACCCAGACGGTTGCTGTCTCGCGAGCGAAATTTTCGAATATTCAACAGGAAGTTGCGTTCTTCGACCGCGTGCTCGAGAACGTGCGCACTTTGCCCAGCGTGGTGGCGGCAGGCATCATCGACAACGTTCCGCTCGGCGACGGCGGTTCGCATCAACCCATCGCCGTGGAGGGCTATCCCACTCTGCCGATGTCGGAGCAACCCGAGGTCGATGTTCGCGCCATCAGCGCGGGATACGTGGATTCGCTGCGCATTCCGCTTCTCAGCGGGCGAGATTTCAATAGTTCCGACATTGCCGGCAGACCACCCGTGGCTCTGATCAGCGCGTCACTGGCTCACCAGTTCTGGCCAAACGAGAGTCCGCTCGGCAAGCACATCGGGCTGACCTTCTCCAAAGGAGCGCCGCGCGAGATTGTGGGCGTCATTGGCGACGTGAAGGGAGACGGTCTCGATCAGAAGCGTCCTGCAGCGATGCTCTACTATCCCCTCGCGCAACATGGGCCATCAGCGGTGGGGGAATTCCAGTCGGGCCCGATGACGCTGGTTGTTCGATCGGCTTCCAATCCGAAGAGCCTTATCTCGCCGGTGGCGAGTGTCGTCCAGAATGTGGATCGCGAAATTCCGGTGCGCGATGTACTAACCATGGAGGAACTGGTGGCGAATTCCCTCTCGCAGCAGCGCTTCAACCTGCTGCTACTCGGAGCCTTCGCCACTCTGGCTCTTGTGCTGGCGGCGATTGGGATCTATAGCGTCCTGTCGTACAGCGTGCGGCGGCGCATCCAGGAGATCGGTGTCCGGCTGGCACTCGGGGCCACGCTCTCCGATGTTTTCCGCATGATCGTCGTTGAAGGCATGAAGCCTACCTTGCTGGGCGTGGCGATTGGCGCAGCAGGGGCGCTGGCTTTGGGGCGGGTGATGGCGAGTTTCATATACGGGGTAAGTTCCACTGATCCCCTGACATTTTTGGCGGTGGCAACCACGCTGGCGCTCGTCGCTCTGGCTGCCAGCGTCATTCCGGCCTTTCGCGCCGCCAGAGTGGATCCCATGGTCGCCCTGCGTTACGAGTGAGGCGGCGCAGTGATGGGAGCAATCGAGCGGCTGCGGAATTCGTGGCGCAGGTTGCAGGCGCAACGGCCTGCGCCCGTGCCCGAGGCTGGTGCAGCTTCGAGGCGGCGACCGGAGCGAGTTTGTTTCGGCCCTTTCGAAGCTGACTTGCGCACGCAAGAACTGTGGCGGGATGGCACCCGAATCAAACTCATCGGACAGCCATTCATCGTTCTGGAGATGTTGCTCGAAAGCCCGGGGAACTTGATGACCCGAGACGAACTTCGTGCGCGCCTGTGGCCAGGTGACACAGTTGTAAGCTTCGATCATGGCTTGAACGCCGCCGTGAACCGGCTGCGGGAAGCGCTTGGGGATTCGGCAACCGATCCCAAATATATCGAGACGTTACCGCGGCGCGGATATCGCTTCATTGCAAAAGTAACGCAGCGCGCTGTTTTTGAATCGCAGCAGCGGAGTTGGCCCGAGCAGCCTCAGACTGTGCGCCGGCGCAAGCTTGCAAGAGGAGTGAAGGCAATGAATGGATTGTTCCGGGATATGCGCTTTGCTTTCCGTCAGCTCCGAAAGAGCCCGGGCTTCGCGACGGTTGCTATTCTCACGCTCGCGCTTGGCATCGGCGCCTCCACCGTCATTTTCAGCATCGTGTGCAACGGCGTGCTCTATCCCTTCCCCTATCGCAGCGCCGAGCGATTGACCGCCATCCTCGTCATGGATACGGAAGATAAAGGCAACCGGGGCATGTTTCCGCTCAGTGATGTCAAAGCGCCCCGCGACGGTAACCACACATTTGAGGACATCCTCGCCTACGGCCTTTGGTATGTGAAGTACACCAGGGGAAACACGGCCGACAGGCTGAAAGGTGTGGGCGCAACCCCCGAAGCTAGGGACTTTTGGGATGTGCCACCGCTCTTTGGGCGCTGGTTCGGGGAACAAGACGTACAGTCCGGAGCGCCTCCCGTCGTGCTGCTCAACTACCGGTTTTGGAAAAGAGAGTTTCACGGCGACAGGAATGTGCTCGGCCAAACGATGATGCTCAACGGCAAGGCCCGAACCATTATCGGGGTCCTGCCACCTCGGTTCCAGGCGGTGGGAGCGGACTTGTACATGCCCGTTTCCTGGACGCGCCCCGAGCCGGTCCGGGGAAAATTCGAGTGGGATGTGGATGATCCGCTGTATTTCTGGGCCACCGGAATCTTGAAGCGCGGTGTCACCCTGGAGACTGCGGCAGCCGATGTCGATGTGATCTTTCGGCAACTCGCTCCCAAACATCCGGACGATTATCCCAAGAAGTTTCGCGTGGCCACCAAGTGGCTCAACGATCTAATCATGGCGAACTTCAAGCAGACCTTCTTCCTGCTATTCGCGGCGGTGGGTTTGCTGTTGTTCATCGCCTGCAGCAACGTTGCCGGGCTGCTTTTAGCTCGCGCGAGTGCGCGCACCAGGGAGATTGCGCTGCGCGCCGCCTTGGGAGCCGGGCGCGGCCGGCTGGTCCGCCAGCTCTTGACTGAAAGTCTGGCGCTGGCCATGGCCGGATGTTTTCTGGGTTGCGTCCTGGCGTATGTCGGGATGAAGGGCATCATGCTCTTACCCTTGCAGTCCATCCTGCCCATGGAATCCGAAATTACATTGAGCCGCCCCGTTCTCCTGTTCGCCATTGGCATTTCTCTGGTTGCGACCTTATTGTGCGGAATGGCGCCCGCATTTCATGTTATCCGTGGTGACTTGCAGAAGAGTCTGGCCAGCACAGGTGTGAACGTCGGCGCCGTGTTTCAACACAGCCGCTTTCGCTCTGGCCTGGTGATCGGACAGGTAGCCCTTTCATTGATCCTGCTGACCGGCGCAGGATTAATCGCAAGAAGTTTCTTCGCGCTGACCCGCGTGGACCTGGGTGTGCAGCCGAAGAACATCTTTACCGCCGACGTCCACTTTCCCCAAGGGCGCTACACGAAAGCCGAGGAGAAGGTCGCCTTCTTCGACCGCCTTCTTCCACAACTGCACACGATTCCCGGTGTTATCAGCGAGACAGAACTGATCGGCATGCCGGTTTTCTTCGCGCCCGCCGGTGATGTCACCATCCCGGGCAAGACCCACAAGGACCGCTGGAATTCGCAGGTTGAATTGTGCAGTGAAGGTTACTTCTCCACCCTCAATCTGCATTTACTGCGTGGCCGGCTGTTGACAGAGAACGATGTTCGGTCAGCCCGCAGAGTCGCGGTAGTTAGTGAAAATCTGGCGCGCAGATTCTTCGCCGGCGAAGATCCCATCGGCCAACAGATCAAATTCAATGTATTCGACGAAATTCCCGAGACACCGCACGACGCCTATTTCGAGATCGTGGGCGTAGTCAACGACTCCCGCGGGATCGATTTCAACGAAAATTACCCGAGGTTTTCGGAGCCCGCAATGTCCACGCCCAAGGGGTTCGTCCCGTATTCTTTTTCCGGCTTCGGCGACCGCTCGATTGCGATGCTGACACGGGTCCCGCCGAACCTGATCGCGAACAACGTGCGGCAGATTCTTTGGTCAATGGATCCGGATGTGGTGCTGGTCGGATCGGAACTCAGCGGAGGTACATTTGCATTCAGCGATTTCCTGGATGCGTTTTTGTACGACAAGCCGAGGTTCGCCGCCATTGCATTTGCGGCCTGCGCTTCGCTGGGATTTCTTCTGGCCATCATCGGCCTTTTTAGCGTGATGACCTACATCGTGTCACTGAAAACGCACGATATCGGGATTCGTCTGGCTTTGGGCGCATCTCGCCAGGCCATTCTGCAATTGATCTTGAAAAGAGGACTCGCCGTGATCGTCACCGGCGTGGTTATTGGCGTGGTCGCAAGTCTCGGCCTGACGCGGTTTTTGACCAGCCAACTCAATGGAGTGTCGGCCACCGATCCTCTCACCCTGATTGGCGTCGTGGTTACGGTGATGCTGGCAGGGCTGTTCGCGTGTTTCTTGCCGGCACGCCGCGCCACACTGGTCGAACCCATGAGCACGCTGAGGAACGAGTAGTTGCCCCGGCTGACTGATGAAAGGGACAAGACATGATCCGACTGAACAACATCGAGCGCAGCTACAAAACTGGTGCAGGTCAGGCTTGGGTCCTGCGTCGCATTCATCTCCCCATCGAAGAAGGCGAGTTTGTCACGATCATGGGCCCGTCCGGCTCTGGCAAGACGTCTCTGCTGAGCGTTCTCGCCCTGCTCGACGACGGCTGGGAAGGCGAGTACTGGTTTCGCAACCAACCTGTACACTCCCTCAAGCGCAAAGAGCGAGCGGACCTTGCGCGGCGCAACATCGGCGTCGTCTTTCAGAGCTATCACTTGCTCGACGACCTTACCGTGCGCGAAAACATCGACCTGCCACTCTCTTACAAAGACTTACCCGCGAAACAACGTCAAACCCTTCTGGCCGACGCGCTCGATCGTTTTCAGATCGTCGCCAAGAAAGACCTTTATCCCAGCCAGCTTTCTGGAGGCCAGCAGCAGTTGGTCGGAATCGCGCGCGCCGTGGTGCACAGGCCCGCGCTGTTGCTCGCGGATGAACCAACCGGCAACCTGCACTCCTCGCAGGCCAAGGAGATCATGGAACTTTTCCGCGAACTCAATCAGCAAGGCACCACCATCATCCAGGTGACGCATTCGGAAACAAATGCCGCCTACGGAAATCGCGTACTGCAACTTCACGATGGCTGGCTGGTCAGCGATAGCGCCGCCAGCGCCACCCAGCCTGCGGCGTCGGGGTCGCGATGATGGATCAACGCCCGAGAACCAGGCGCGCTGTGGCGAGCTTGTGCGCAATCATGACGCTGCTCTCCACGCTCGCCTCGTCGCAGTCGCAGACGCCTCTGTCGCTGGATAT
>JBKPEB010000086.1:0-8533 GCA_046728215.1 Acidobacteriota bacterium
GTTCTGCACAGTATTTCGGAACGGAACGAGCGATCCTGTAGATGGCTCCTGAGCGCTGACTATCCGTCAAAGCCGTCGGGATATTTCGTCCGGGCAAGAGTCGATGCTCGCCTCGGCGGGGAGGAGGAATGAAATGCACCCTGAAGATGTAATGAAGCCTGACCTATTCAGCGAAATAGTGCTGATGGGCAGCGGAGGGCTGCTATGCGCTTCCCTGATGCTGATCGTAGTGATCGCGCTTACCCGAGTTTGACCCCGGCCAGCCGTTTCTTGGGGAGGATGTTATGCAAACAATTCAAGTCGGCTCCGTTCTGGTCGAGGAGTCGCCGCGGCTGACGCAAGTCCTTGGTTTGGAAAGCGAGCCGTATGCGGGGAACTGGCGCCTGGTTAAGGTGCTACGTGGCTTCGCGCTTGATCGTAGGATTCGTGCCTCGGGATGGAACTTCTTTTTCATGGCGACAGAGGTAAAGGCGATGATTTTCGGTGCTCTCGGGACGAACAAGATACAGAAGGCGCTGAAGCGGATTCTAGAAAAAGTAAAAGGCCAACACTTCAATAGCCTCGAGGTGACGGGAATCATAGAAAAACGGTTTCTCGGTGTGCCCTATGCCGTTGTTTCAGCACACGCTCGGCATGTCCAGCAGAGTTGTTACTTAGATAGCGCCGAGGCGCGGCGGACGTCCCCGCAGGACGCAGCCCGGGCTAGAGGCTGAGCGCATTTCCAGTTGGGGAGCGGACCCTATGAAAACTAACGAGAGCCAAACTCTGGAGCGAATCCTCGAGTCTGCAGTTATTGTGTCTTGGGCAGACTTGATGTGCGGTGCCCAAGCCGGTTTGGTTCACATTGAATACGGCTTCGCTGCGGGCGGCACTTTGGATTACCTGAAGTTCTGGTCATCTGTAAGCCGAGGTCATTGGCTTCTGGCGGTTGAGTACTGGGCGTCCGCTTCAAAGTCTCACAGCACAGGCGTCCACTTTGGGAATGGATACGAATCGGAGGCGCTGAAGCACATTCTAGATTCGGTCATGCAGCACCAAACCGAATTCTCGCTTCCGGTGGATTTTGGGAGACAAGGACTGCTGCAGATCGCAACACCTACACAAAAGGAGAGCGTCGTGGCCTTCGCACTGGTTAACGAAACGCTCGACACCCTCGATTCTCTCGCTGAACTTGCGCCGGCCTGAATCCAGAGTAACGCCCTCCTGCGAGTTCGGTTCCTCTCACTTTTCAGCAGCCACCAAGCGCCGATCTCGATGTGCCTCTGTGCGGGGCTGGCCAGTGCCCAGCTCACACGTTTCTCCCGGCTGGGCGCCACAGGTAGGGCACCGCACCGCCAGTGCTTGTTTCTCAGTGACTCTCATGGATACGTAATTGCAGGTGTAGCTGGAAACGAGATGTTCAATTGTGATCAGTGCCCGGAGTTGCTTGCCAACGAACGAGCCCCTTTCGATCAGACGAATGGAGTGCTGTCCTCACGCTGGCAAGGTGATGCCGCTTGCGACAGTCCAGTTTTTCTGAACGCCCCGGACCTAAAAGACGATTTCATTAGATCAAGGCTGACGTTCATTCATCTCGTACCGAGTCAAGACACGCGGAGGCTCTTGACCGAGGCGCGAGCCATCCCGCCACTGATATCAGGAGTAATGATCAACTCAAGTACAGTGATGTCGGAGAGTTCAACCCCGTATTCTTGAAGCTCCCGGACGGTTTGAGGTGGGCTAAAATTCCACTGCTGACGGACAATTTCTCGAAACGAGCGCCCCCTGTCCGAAGACCACCGCAAGACGAACTCCTGGGTGCGCGTTGTTTCGTGTTCCTCAAAAACGAGAGATATGCGTCTCAGCTTTTGCGGCTGATCGAAGAGCAGCCGAATCGTTTGAATTCCCGGAATAGCTGCGCGCCAGCCCGGGGTGTCTCCCGAGAGCAACGCAGACTCTACCGGGAAATTCTCCTCTTCGGACGTGACTTCGACCGCAGCTGCACGCTCGAGGTCTAGCCAGTCTTCAACGTGAGGCTGAACCGTCTCCGAAGTTGGAGAGATAAACTGCTTACGCATAATGGTCAAGTCGGGCGTCTAAGGATGGGCCCTCTTACGACCCTTGGTGTCTGAGGCTGTTGAGCACTCTTTGCGCCAAAACCTCTCTTCCCCAATAATGACGGCATGGCCTGGTTCCTAGTACATGTCACCCATGCCGCCATGGCCGCCGGAAGTAGAGCCCCTCTTCTCTTCCGCGATGTCTGCGACGAGGGCTTCCGTGGTCAGCATCAAAGCCGCAATCGATCCGGCATTGGTCAATGCGGTGCGCACGACCTTAGTCGGATCAAGCACTCCGGCCTTGACCAGATCTTCGTATTCACCGGTCAGCGCGTTATAACCGAAGTTGTTGTCTTTCGAATTGCTGACCTTTCCCAAAACGATGGCGCCTTCTTCGCCGGCATTCTCGGCGATCTGGCGCAGCGGTTCCTGCAGGGCGCGCTTCACGATGTTGACGCCGATCTGCTCATCCCCCTCGACCTTCAGCTTGTCGAGGGCGGGGATGCAGCGGGCCAGAGCCACGCCGCCGCCGGGGACGATGCCCTCTTCCACGGCGGCACGGGTCGCGTGCATGGCGTCTTCGACACGAGCCTTCTTCTCTTTCATTTCCGTCTCGGTCGCCGCGCCCACCTTGATCACAGCTACGCCACCGACCAGTTTCGCCAAACGCTCCTCCAGTTTCTCGCGGTCGTAGTCACTGGTGGTTTTATCAATCTGACCACGAATTTCCTTCACACGGCCTTCGACGTCGGCGTGCTTGCCTTTACCTTCGACGATAGTGGTATTGTCCTTGTCAATCGTGATCTTCTTTGCCTGGCCGAGATCCTCTATCTTCACGTTTTCGAGCTTGATGCCGAGGTCTTCAGTAATTGCCTTCCCGCCTGTGAGCGTTGCGATGTCCTGCAACATGGCCTTGCGGCGATCGCCGAATCCCGGCGCCTTTACAGCAGCAACCCGCAGCGTGCCACGCAGTTTGTTGACCACGAGAGTCGCCAGGGCCTCGCCGTCGATGTCCTCTGCAATGATAAGCAGCGGTTTGCCGCTCTTGGAGATCTGCTCAAGCAAAGGAAGGATATCCTTCATGGAGCTAATCTTCTTTTCATTGATGAGGATATAGGCATTCTCGAAGGCGACCTCCATGCGTTCGGGGTCCGTAACAAAATAGGGCGAGAGATATCCGCGGTCGAACTGCATTCCTTCGACCACTTCGAGCTGCGTCTCGAGTGTCTTGGACTCTTCCACGGTAATGACGCCGTCCTTGCCGACCTTCTTCATTGCATCCGCGATGATGTGGCCGATCGTCTCGTCATTGTTAGCGGAGATGCTGCCAACCTGGGCGATCATGTCACCCGTGACGGGCCGGGACAGTCTATCGAGCTCGCCCTTGGCGCGCTCCCCGGTTTTGGAATCGATGTTGCCGCAAACCACGTTCACAGCCTTCTCGATTCCGCGCTTCATCGCCATGGGATTAGCGCCGGCAGCGACGGTCTTGACGCCTTCACGATAAATGGCCTGGGCGAGAGCGGTGGCGGTGGTGGTGCCATCGCCGGCGACGTCGCTGGTCTTGGAGGCGACTTCACGCACCATCTGTGCCCCGAGGTTCTCGAGGCTATCCTGCAGTTCGATCTCTTTCGCAACGGTGACGCCGTCCTTGGTGATCGTCGGCGAACCGAATTGCTTTTCGATGACAACATTGCGGCCTCTGGGCCCTAGAGTGACCTTCACCGCGTCCGCCAGAAGATTTACGCCGCGGAGGATCGCCTGCCGCGACTCTTCTCCGTGCACAATTTGCTTTGCCATGAGTTTGGTTCTCCTATATTGAAATCTTCGAATCGGATCCTCACGGATACGCCAACACGACGCTCAAAGGACCGGCTATCTCTTGGCTCCGACGGGCTCTTTCTTGGCCGCTTCCTTCTTGGGCGCGCCGGAGATGACGCCGAGGGCTTCTTCTTCTTTCATTATGAGGAAATCTTCTCCGTCAATCTTGATCTCGGTGCCGGAGTACTTGCCGAACAGAATGCGGTCGCCTTGTCGCACCGCGAGAGGGAAGGTCTTGCCTTCGTCATTGGTCCTGCCTTTGCCAATCGAGATGATTTCCCCTTCTTGTGGTTTATCTTTGGCAGAATCGGGGATGATGAGGCCGCCCCGAGTGGTGCCAGCTTCTTCTATACGCCGCACCAGGATGCGGTCGTGGAGTGGGGCAAATTTTGTAGCCATACTCGCAGACTCCTTTCGTTCGAATCCGGCTAATAACGGGGAAAGCGATGAAAAAAGCGTCGCATTTCAGAGCCGGGACCATCGAAGCGCCGACAACAGGGACAATTGGACCAGGCTGACGAGAGCTATCAGCATGGATAGCGCCGGGAAACATCAGAATCACACTGCTGACGGTATCGAGCACAACACCGAGGATCGCAAGACCACCCAGACCAAGTCCTGAGCACAGCGGCCCACGTAGCGATGCCCGCCTTCACCATTTTGGATCCCATCTTCACTGCTTGGGCTCCTTCATGCTTTCTTCCTCTTCCTCTTTTGAATAGCCGGTAGCATCTTCCACGCTTGGGCTTTCGTTGGGACAGCCCTCGTCGTTCATTCGTGAGGAGCTCTCGTTATTCGGGCAGTGAACTTTCGGCTTGTCAGAAAATCGTCGGACATCGCGGGAGACAAGCACCAGAGGGGGTGGCGGGAGCGGGACGCTCTTGTCGGCGACCATATAGCCAGACCTTTCTCATGGGTCACACACGTTGAACTTTACCAGCCCTAGGTTGCCCAGTCTGCTCAATAACGCTCACATTGCTGTCTTAAGGCGTTCTCTCGCTCACCCCTGGATCCCGAGTCCGAAGGCGGCGCTGGGGTCAGGGTGCAAAAGGCCTTCCTTCTTGGATCGCCCGACAACGCGTACGGTGCTGGGCGCCGCCATCTTGGAATTAAATTCGGGAAGTGGTCACAATTGCACAGTTCAAGGTGCATCGACATGGCACCCTGTGATCGCTCGATGTGTTGTTCGCAGTGGAGCTCGCTATGGACATAAACGAAAGGCAAATTGCGCTATCCGTGCTTGAAAATCTAAGAGAAGACCTGGCTTATGTGCGCCTCCAAAATGGGAGTCGCATCCTCGACGTGGCCGACCTTCGCCAATACATCTATGAACAGATGGGCCGGATCAGGACAAACGCGCATGTCACGGAGGCGCTGTACGGCACCAGCAATGGCCGCAGGCAAGTACATCCCTAGGGCTGGCGGTTAAAAACCGGCGATCGACGCGAGTGGAGCAATGGGCTGGGAGATTTCTGTCTATGTCTAGTTGGGTCGAACTAACGACCTCTGAAAACTTCTTATGGTCAAGGACTTTTTTGGTAAACATTCGCACGCACATGGACAGCAAGGTACCTTTGTGGCAGCTTGACTAATGACGGGGCGCAAGCCTAGTACTTTGGTTGAGCAAATACCTCTTCTTGCTCTTTCAGGTCTCCTGAACTAAGTCAGCCCATCTGAAGTAAGTTCCTCCTAGTCCACAGTAGGAGAGGTAGAGTGATTAATCCCAATTATCGTAAACAGCTGACTACTAAGACTTCCGGAGGTCGCATAACTCTGCGGGCCACTTGGCGGTTATGCCAGACACTGTCCCTTTCACAAGACCTGATAAGGACGCGGGCATACGAACTGTATGAAAGCCGTGGTCGTGAACCCGGCCAAGACGAACAGGACTGGCTCCGAGCCGAGCAGGAGATCCGCAAAGCGTAGGGGCGGTAGCAGGGGACCCTTCGTCACCTCTTGTGCTCCGTAGTAAGCCGCCGGGAGGCCGACCTTTTAAGAGTGCCGCACCCCAGCGGCACTCCCATATATCTGCTCGATGGTGTGCCGCAATGCGATCATATTGCTGCGTGCGGATTCTGCCGCACGGCTGGTAGGGTTCTTGGCAAGTTCCGCCCGGTACATCTTTAGCAGAAGGTCAGCTTGCCTCTCCAGACGGTCAATTGTTCCAGAATCGAGTTGTTCTTCAAACTGCACACTCCATTGTACGGGTTTTCCGGGGAAATAGTTCCTCGTCGATGGCTGTGACCTAGTCTCAGCAATATACCGATCGCGAAGCCTGTTTTGCGCGGAATACCACGCCGATGCACGACCAGTATCTACAGCCCTGTATCCTGGCAGATTGCTACATCAGCCTCTTACATTCTGCGCAGCTTGACAATGGTAGAACACACGCCTAGGATCCTAATTGAGCAAGCCATCTCTTCTTACTCTTTCAGGTCTCCTGAACTAAGTCAGCCCATCTGAAGTCTTTTCTCTTAGATTACCCTCAAGGAGAAACTGCGCTATGACACTATTGACCCGTTGGGAACCTTTTCGAGAGTTTTCCACCATGCAAGACCGCCTGACCCGGATGAATCGTCTTTTTCGTGAGTCCCATGGTTCGGAAGAACCAGAAGAGGCGTTGACCACCACCCACTTCGCACCGCCGGTGGACATCTACGAAGACGAGCACAACATTACTCTGAAGCTTGAAGTCCCGGGCATCGACGAAAAAGATATTGATGTCCGCATCGAGGGCAACACCGTCACCGTCCACGGCGAGCGCAAGATCGAGAAGGAAGAGAAGGAGGAAAACTTCCGTCGCATCGAGCGACAGTACGGAAGCTTCACTCGCTCCTTCACGTTGCCTAGTTCCGTGGACCCGGGACAGGTAAGCGCCCATTATGACAAGGGCGTGCTAAAGATCAACCTCGCCAAGAGGGCCGAAGCCAAACCCAAGCAGATTAAGGTGAACGTTGGCAGCGAGAAGACCCTCGAAGCCAAGGCTCCCAGCAAGGCCGCCTAACCAAGCTGGTTGCCAGTTGCGAATGGTCAATGAGGCAAAAGGGGAGGCGGCTTTAGCGCTTCCCTTTTGTTCAGCATCCTGGTTGAGACGAGGACACGCAGCCATAGTGTCGTCTCCGCGATCTAAGGATGTTTCGACAAAAGGAGTGGGAAATGAAAGCCCTAATGGCATTATGTATCGCACCAACTCTGTGTCTCTCCATGCAAAGCCAAGTCGGTGGGTCACGGAACTCAATAACGCAAATACTGTCGCTAACGCAAGCGCAGGTGGCACAACTTCCCTTAACCACTCGCTCAGTTCCGCTATTAGAGGCTGGGGCATTGCCTCCGTCCGTTCCCTACGAGTTTCGCGGAATTCGGATTGGCGACCCAATGAAGAAAGCGAAGCAGAAGTTTCTTTCCTGGAAAATACCCTCTCTTCCGTTTAAGCCCGGCCTTTGCGGATCCGACGGAATTTACCGTATGGAAACCTGCACGGATGTCTTGGAAACCGGACAGTACGTGAACATGACAATTCTGGATGGAAGAGTGGCCCAAATCTATGTGTCCACGAAGAGTCGGACGGGGGGAAACGCCTACGACAGCTACGTGCTTAGACTAACGAAGAAGTACGGCAGGCCAGACAGAGTTGACATCGGGCAAAACCGCAGCGATCTTGCAGATGATTTGTCCGGCGAAAGCCTCCGTTGGTCCAAGGGCGAGCAATACATCAAAGCCCGGAGGGACGAACATGCATTCACCATTGGGAGCGAATCACTCGACGTGGAAATGGACAAACTGGAGAAAACGAAGCAATTCTGAGCTATTTCGGGACAGCATTGAACGGTCCGTCGCTCCGCCGAACCGCGCCTGGTGGACTCTGGCACTCAGTCCTCCTGAAATGTCTCGCCTTAAAGCTTTGAGGCGAGTTGGGGCTCGCGTTGCGTCCAAGTGGATCGGAGGCTGCAAACGCCGGTGTAACCTCGGCGACGTCTCGATCTAGTCGCTGGAGCTGTAGTACACGGAGTGGGGTGCCATAAATTTAAAGAGGTCAAAAATATGATTGAGTCACGAGAGGAAACAGTGCATATCGAGAAGGGAAATATGTCGTCGCAGTCGGCGGTCAGCGAGACTGCGCTGCCGTCCGTCAGCGCTGCGGCTGCTACGGCGATAGTGGTCGGGAATCGGGAAATGCAGGAACCGACGTCCCGGGAACGCCCCACAGACAAGCGTTTTGTACAGAGACACGCAAATGCCGTGAAGGCGCGCTCAGGGCACAGACGCAACATCCGGCGATCAAACACGAACGGCTAAACAACTTCTGGTCCGATTCGTATGGTCAGTGCCTTTGAGGTAGCGGAACAGGACAGGCGCGTAGCGCGCTTCATCGATGGCGTCGTCGATGATCACCTTCGGCGGGTGCCGGCGCAGAAAGCCGTTGGGCTTTTAGCCTGCTAGGCCTCTGTCGGGAGTCCGAGGATACGTGGTCTGCGGTTTGGAAACATTCGCTGCAAGTGGGGTCTTGCCAGTGAGCCGCAATGAGCAGGTCACTGGCGCCGATTGGTCTGCCAGCCTGCTCAAGCCGCGTGCGCAGCAATCCGTAGGCAGCATCTGCCGGTGCCTCGAAGGGCAAAACCTCAAGCGCACCAAGCACGGCTCCCAGCTGGGCGGAGAGTCGCGGTGAGCCTTTCTTG
>JBKPEB010000087.1:0-8734 GCA_046728215.1 Acidobacteriota bacterium
ATCTGGCCAATCCAGACTTGAGACGGCACCCGACACTCCTGGCAGACTGCGCAATGAACTGGTTAAGAAGCCCAATGCATCTGCGCCTTTGGCTGAATCCGGATCGGGAATACCGCTGATCACCAGAACTAGGCGGTCGGCGTACGGAGAATGGAAACGCTGCGCTAGTTCCAGGTCAACGTTTTCGGATTCTCCGCCCTTGATGTGAACAGCTGTCTCCAGATGACGTTCGACTTTGTAGGAAAAGGGCAGCAGCGCGAGCGCCATGACAAATCCCGACATCGCCAACCAGAATCGTCGGCGAGCGGCATCATGGTCAGTCTTCAAGCCTGGCATAACCATGGAAGATCCACTTCGTTTCCTGGTCCCCCTTAGAACAATGAAACGACTTCGGTGATCGGGCACATCCATGATATAGGGTCAAACTGGATATTCATTGGGGTTCGGCCTTGAGCTTGGTTTAACGATAGATGTGGGAACTGCCCGTTAAGCAGTGTCAATCGAGGAACGTGGCTAACCATCGTACCGACAAAGATGAGCGCGCCGCTGGGCGTGTGAAACGAAAGGATGAATGCGCGAAGAATTTCCTGTTCTTCCCCCATAAAGTGAATGTGCTTTCCATCCTCCTGGAAGATTCGTTATGGCATGCGATATGCCAACATGCGAGCGCTAGGGTCCCAGTTTGGGGCTAGGTTTCGATCGACAGAGGTGGGCTACAACAAAAATGGGTGCCCGTATCCTGCGGACGCGAGCACCCCGTGATCAGTTCCTTAGACCGGCTTTACGTTCTCTGCCTGAAAGCCTTTCGGGTCCTTCGTGACATCGAACTGTACCTGTTGGCCTTCTTGCAAGCTGCGGAAGCCGCCCGCCTGAATCTCCGAGAAATGCACGAAGACATCTTCGCCCCCATGCTTGCAAGCGGACAGGTTGAGATCCAGATCGGATACCCGGGAGGGCCAATCCTGCGACCACTCAAAACTGAGCGACACCGAGAGCACGGCACTGGCTGTTGCCGATCACCAAAATAAATGTCGCCGCCTGCAACAGCGGCGTTCGATCCTGCGACCATTCACGGCTGACGCTGTCCGAGGCGCGCGAGGCGGCGTTGGGTGCTCGGCGTCGGCCAAGGCAGCAGTTTCCGTTTCGGAGAGCTCCGTATACGCGCACGTTTTCACGCCCCGCCTTGCAAATCGGAAAGGCTTCGCTGTTGCTCTGCAAACCTTCACGTCGCGGGCTTCCGACGCGGTCAGTTTGGCGTGGCCGCAGTAGTTCCAGCCGTTCCTGCAATTCGTGACGTTCCGTTCGTGTTCTGCGAATTCGGCATCCTACCTCCGCTGGGGGTGAGTTGCGAAGGGTCGCATAATCCCGTGCCGTCCTTGCAATCACTGGCATTGCGCTGATGCCTGGCAGCTCCGACCTCGCCTGCTTCTGCCGGGGGTGAGTTTCAAGGAGTCGCAGGACCCTATGCCATCTTTGCATTCAGAGACGTTGCGGACCCTCTCGGCCCTGCGAAATTATCATTCCTGCCTTAAAGGCTCCGGGTATTGTGATCGCTCCCGACTTACCCCTTCAGAATCGAAAGCCATTCCTGACACCTCTGCAGTACCGCGATGAGGCATCAGGTTTTGCGACATCGTCCGGAATCAGTTTTGCAGGGAACTCGACGGGTCGGTTAAGGCGATGAGTTGTCCAAGCGGATAGTCTTCCTGCGTAAGCGGCGATTCGGGAGCTGTATTGACGATCGTCATGATCTCGCCGCTCAATACCCCTTGGATCGTGAGACGTTGACTCTCGACGGCGACGACTCGGTAGTTCTCATCAAAAATTGCCATCGTAGTCCTCCCTAGATAAGCAGTTGGAAGTTCGGCTAAGCTGCAACCACCGAAAATGCGGAGGGTTCAAAGATCTCAGAAATGAAACTGATCTAGTTAATACAGGCACGTCGGCAAATTTCGAGATGCCGATGGATCCGTGTGTTTTCAGCACCCTGCGCGCCGCTCGATTAGAGGCGACAACTCGACAAATGCGCAATAATTGCCGGGCGAACTGTCTATTTCACGCGAGATCTCGGGAACAGGTGATTTGCTTGTCTAGACGCGGTGCAGATGCTTTCCTTTCTGAGGCGGGCGACTTCTTCCTGAAGGTCCATGATTCGCTCAAATCGTGCGTGGCAATCCTGAAGTTGGGAAAAGTTCAGGGCGGATTGTTGCGCAAGAGCATGAATCTGGAGTTGGACCAGAGCATCGACTTCCTGCCTGAGGTTCAAGAGCAGTGGTTGCGCCATAGAGAACAATTGCTCCCGTGCTATCCGCGTTGTGACGTGAATGCTGTTTAAAATAACTTCCCAAAGGGGCAGTTGATCAATCCGCGTCGCCGTCGAAACCCTCTGGAACACCGGTTGGACTCAGCGGACCCCGATGGGGAATTGAAAGATTTGTGGTGCGTCGTACCCGGTCCAATACCTCGTTCTTCACGGCTTCGCCATAAATCGCAAACATAGCCCGCTTCATGCCCACAAAGTTTCCGCGCCAGAACTCCGCGTCGCGGCTGGAGCCGCTCCTTTGTCGTTCTTCGTGGAAAGTCTTCAACAACCATACGAGCTGTTGGGTGAGCCGATCCACTGTCTCGGCATTGGCAAAGCTCTGATCCGGCGCCATGGCATGTCCCCGCTCTACCCACGATAGCCGAAGCCAGAGTCGATATCTGTTCAATTGGGCTCATCTTTGTTCCCTGCGTTTGCGGGCCCACAGTTCTGTGAGCAATCTTGCTCAGACTGGCAGGTCGTAAATCTGTGATCATCTGGCCTGATGAGACTACTACCGTGAACTTTTCTGCATAGACGCAGGAAAAGGAGTTGCACATGCTCGGAACCATATTGATCGTGGTCTTGATCTTGGCACTTCTGGGTGCACTGCCGCGGTGGACCCATAGTAGGAATTGGGGCTATTACCCAACCGGAGGGGTAGGAGTCATTCTTTTCGTGGTCGTGATCCTCTTGATGCTTGGTCGCCTCTGAACAAGCTGAAACAGCATTGCCGCCGGCTTTCAATCCGGACGGTGGCGATCTTCCTCCTTATCCTGATCTGTACGGATGGATCCTCGGCATACTCTGTTCTGACGCATGAGGAAATCGTAGATTTGCTCTGGTCCGATGAGATCCAGCCCCTTTTGCTCAAGCGATTTCCGGAGCTTTCGCAAGATCAGATCAGAGAGGCGCACGCCTACGCGTACGGGGGCGCCGTCATCCAGGATCTGGGCTACTATCCGTTCGGCAGTAGGGAGTTCAGTGATCTAGTCCACTACGTCCGCAGCGGAGACTTTGTCCGTGAGTTGCTACTCGAAAGCCGGGATGTTAACGAGTACGCCTTCGCGCTCGGTGCCCTGTCGCACTATGCGTCCGATATCGCGGGTCACCCGGCGGTGAACCAGGCCGTCGCGCTCGAGTATCCGAAGCTACGAGCCAAGTTTGGCAAGTCTGTTCGGTATGCCCAGGACAAGACCGCGCATCTGAAAACGGAGTTCGGATTCGACACCGTGCAGGTCGCGCAGAATCGTTACACTTCGGAGCGGTACCACGACTTCATCGGATTCCAGGTGTCCAAGTCCCTGTTGGAGCGCGCCTTCCCTGTGGTGTACGGGCTCGAGTTGCAAGACGTGCTTGCTCACGAGGATCTAGCAGTGGGTTCGTATCGGTTTGCGGTCAGCCGGCTGATTCCGCAAATGACCCAGGTCGCGCTGCAAACGCATAAGAAGGAGTTCATGCGCGAGACGCCTAATTTCGCCAGACACAAGTTCCTGTATCGCCTTTCCCGATCCGACTATGAAAAAGAATGGGGAAAGGACTACGTCAAGCCAGGCCTTGGCACCCGGATTCTGTCGACCCTGCTGCGCTACATGCCGAAGATTGGTCCCTTCAAAGGGTTAGCGTTCAATAACCCGACCCCACAAACCGAAGATCTATATATCAAAAGCATCAATACTACCGTTGATGAGTACCGGGTCTTTCTCAAGCAAGTAAGCACCGAGACACTGGTACTGCCCAACTGCGACTTTGATAGCGGTCAAGCGACCAAGGCGGCGGAATACTCGCTCACGGACGACACTTACGCAAAGTTGTTGGCTCGAGTGTCAGAGCGGAAGTTCGACCTGATGACGCCGGGACTGCGCGAGAACATCCTGCAGTTTTATTCCGACCTCTCAGTGCCGATTGACACGAAGAAAGACCAGGTTCGTTGGCAAGGCGTAGTAACTGCGCTGGACCAGTTGAAGGCCGCAACACCGGCGGCGACGGTGGCGGGCAGCTCTGCACAGTGAATCCCTGTCTGTTTGCCGAAGAGGGATGGGAAGGGATATATGCCTGAAAAAGAATGGACCGTGAGAGACCTGACCGAAGCTCTGAAGCAGTTCCCACCAGACGCAAAGGTTTACTACGAGATGGGACCCAATGGCCCTGGAGCGATCGGGAGAGCACAATACGTCAAGGCTTGGGGCGAGGACGACGAGATGGGAGTGCTGCTGGACCGGTAGGTTCGGTTAATAACCCTGGGGGACCGGTCTCCGTTGCGCGATCGGGGCTCTGCCGAACAAAATCCCACATCCGCTCCAGTCGCTGGGCGACAGGTTCGAGAAACAACTCGTAGAGCAGGGTTCTCATTGGGTGATCCATTTGGAGTGTTCCCACTAGACTGTTACGACATCCCGTTACGGTCCTCCCTGCTACGCAGATCATGAAGCGCCCACCGGGACCGGTGAACGGTCCCAGCCAGCGATCATGCTTCCAGGAGAGACACCCAGAACTTATCTACTTCTTTGTCTTCGGTTGCTTCGGCAATCCGCGCTTGTTGGCCTGCGTCTGCCACGGCGTTCATGAACGCGTCCGCGCTTTTTGGAGTTGTCGCCTTGCCGGAGAGGATGTTGCGGAACTTCATGTTTTTGCCGTAGAGGGCGCGAGTGGAGTCATCATCTTGCTGCACGACTGCACCCTCGAGGGTCCCACCGGCGAATACCCCCTGCGAGCGCGAGTAGGTCAGCACTTCAGTGTTCATTTTCCAGTCAGTTCCCGCGGAGGCATGACGGCCGACCGGGCCCGCTTCCGTCGGTGACGCAAAACGGCGGGCAAAAGAGATTGGTCGATTTTCGGAAATGCCGCCCACGGGGGATCCGTACAGTGTGAGCAATCCTGCTCGGATGAAGAGAACCGTCCTGGTCGGGACTTATCCGCCCACCGGCCCAAAGACTAACCACGCGGCGAGTGTTGCGAACTTTTCATCCTGCGACCACGGGGAACCAAACGACCGGCCTAGTTCCCTGGCCCGCTGTAGTAGTTCCGTGGGCTTTAGAGAAAATGCTTCCATGCACTGCTCCAACAGTGCCCGCTCTTTGGTACAAATTACCTGTAAGCCGCAGCGAGTGCTGGCGTGGCGAAGAGCCTGGCGAAAGAGTTCTCCGTCCGCAGTGTGAATCAAGGCGTGGGACTGCAGGATCTTTTCCAGTTCGGGGAGAGGCTTCCCCGAGGCAAGCAGTAATCCCACACGATCCAACTGGTACCCTAGCTTTTTCAGATCAAGTTGGACGGCGCGAAGCGAACGATAGGCGATGTGTTCCGCCTCTGTTCGGACTCCGGAAATGAATTTCCTGGCACTTTCGAACCGCATTGTCTCCGCAGTGTGAAACGGCTGTCGGAATTTGTAACTGAATGTTTCCACCAGCTGCAGGCGCTGACGGCTCAGAACCGTTGGCACGGCTTTTTCAAGTGACACCGCTACGAGCGCAGTCCAACCAGAGTGCACGCGAAAACCAACCGCAGCCTTTTTCATCAAGACCTCCGCGGTAGAGGAACCGGAAGAATTTAAGGATGTACATCGGAAGCGGCAGGACTCAACCGTTAGTCTGTCTTATACTCCCGCCAGCGCTAGCCTTTTGAAGTCCTTTCGACGATAGAGAAACGACGATAGAAGAACTACGCTGCCGCTAATGCGTATATGACCAGTTCCTGGCGATCCCTCATCTTCAAGAAATGAAACATCCAGGCTACGCAGCTTTGTACATTCAACTCGGTGAGATTCAACTCCTTTGCGATATCGCTATCATTCAATCCTTTGCCCAACAAGCGATATGTCGGTCCAAGGGCACCCATTTGCTCCCAAAAGCAACGCATCACGTCCCTCCTTCCAGCCCTAAACAACTATCGACACACAAGACTAAGTCATGATCGCTCAGAAACTCACTCGGGAGTGGGCTGAATTGCTCACTTCCGCCGGTTAATACGAAACGGCACGCAAAACAGCTTGGTCGATTTTCATAAACGCCGCCACACGTGCGTGCAATGTGAGCAGTCCTGCTCAGAATAGTCCGCGTCAACATGTCATTATTAACACTCGGAGAAGCAAAATACCGGGAATCCCTTGACAACTCCTGTCGCTTATCCCCGGTGACGGAACCGTTCGCTTACAGTGGGAGAAAGAGTCAGGGTAGATGGATGGAGCCTGTGCTTCGACCCTTCCGTAATCGGGCCCGCCGACGGCTAGCCTCCATGGCGGACTGGTGCGGGAAGCTGCTAGGGATACTGACACCCCAGGCCCGGGAAGTCCGCTCACAAAGAATGTGTCCGTTTTGCGGGTTAATCACGGCGCGTCACAAGACGTTTTGTCTGGAGTGCGGCAAGTCTCTCAATCCCGCTTAGGCTGGCCGAGCGTGCAGGCCCTGCGGGGCAGGTTGGTCAAGCGTGAATACATGTTTCGATTTATCGACGGGTTAAAGATGTGCAATGGTCTGCGGACCGCTAGGGGGCACCAATGAGAAAGCAGTACCTTCATCTCTCCGCCTACTCCTGTGATCAGTGTAGTGGACCGGTCGTGGCGGGCTCGCTTGCAGTCCGCGAGAATGAAATTTCCAAAGAGACCGATATCAAGCAGGTGGGAGCGATTTGCCTGTCGTGCGGTCATCGGCAATCCAAAATAACAGGGCTCGGCATGCCTCAACAGTTTCCACCAGTTGAATGGGAGCAGCAGAGTTTCAGATGTGTCGCATCTTGTGACGGCCTTTGAGGCAATGCTGAATTCCACCACCTGATGAGTGGACCGCTGAAAGTTGGGATTGGGCGTGAAGATCAGTCTGGTTAGAAGGATAGACGGGCCAGGAAGGCAGCCTAGATTCTTGAACTGTAGCTCGTCACGGCAGGTCACACGCTACTTCTCGTTGCGTCTCGCTCTGGTACGTTGAATTTGGCGTCGTCAACGGAAGAATCGCGTGAACCCTCGTACCGGAACCGTCGGATTCGATAACCAAATCGCCGTGAAAATGGCGCACGCGCTCGCGCATTCCTCTGATTCCCACTCCCGTGTCACAGGACTGAATCTCGGCAAGTCGTTCCGGGGACATTCCGTTTCCTTGGTCTTCGACCATTATGCGGACAGTGTTTTCTTCGCGCTCAATTCGAATCAGCGCTGTTTTGCTGCCCGAGTGACGATGAATATTTGTCAAGCATTCCTGCACAACTGATGCTGACGAGGCGTTGACGCTTGGCATCAACCCAGATTTCTCACGCCATTTCGTGAAGCACTTTTTCCCTCGCGGGAAGAAGGCTGAAAGAGTGGACCGGCAATGGACCATGCAAACTGAGTGACCGCTCTCATTAAGGAGTTGTTGATTCTGAACGGGACACTAAGGGCCGCGGCGGCCCATCCCCCAAGCACGGAACAACTCGAACACTGGAAGTGTAAACGGACGAAAATCAGGCAACAGCTCGTACAAGCGCTTCCTCTTCACAAACTCCAGCGGGAAATGCTAGTCATGCAGAACCACATTGAGCAGTGAACTGTGAACCTGTAACCCGCCTTCCACTCCTCCGGCATAGTCAATGAAGCGGAGTTTTCTGAATCGGTTCATGAAAAAGCTGACTCGGGAACGAGTCGTGCCTACCATCTCGGCCAAGGTCTCCTGACTGATTTTCGGAACCACGGGCTCGGGCACGCCTTCCTTGCCAAAATGTGCGAGCATCAGAAGGACACGAGCCAGTCTCTTCTCGCTGGAATTGAACAGTTGGTCGACCAGATCCTCTTCATAGCGGATATTGCGGGCGAGCAAGTACGCCACGAACAAATCGGAGAGAGCGTGTTCGTGATGAAGCGCCTCCATCATCGCCTTTTTCTCGATCCGCAGAAGTTGGCAGTCTGTCATGGCTGATGCAGATCCCATACGGAGACCTTGGCCTGCCAGGGAGCCTTCGCCAAAGAAACTCTCCTCGCCCAATATGCCGATGGTGGCTTCCTTGCCGGTTTTCGATACGACCGTGAGCCGCACTTTGCCTTTCTGAATATAGAGACAGCGTCAGCCGCATCGCTCATTCGACCCCGACCGCTTCCTCGCCACGATTGGCCAGGGGACGAAGAGCCTCGCGGTCGCCCGGAAGAAAACGATCTTCACTCAGGGGGATGTTTCTTGTTTGCCGCTGCGGGGCTCATTATCAATGATTATCGTCCCGAGAGAGGAATTCCAATTCGCATGGATCGTGACGACCTTCGTGGGCCACAATATTGCCCCCAAAGCGAGCTTCCGAAGTGAGCCGTTCTGCACAGTATTTCGGAACTGAACGAGCGATCCTGTAGATGGCTCCTGAGCGCTGACTATCCGTCAAAGCCGTCGGGATATTTCATCCGGGCAAGAGTCGATGCTCGCCTCGGCAGGGAGGAGGAATGAAATGCACCCTGAAGATGTAATGAAGCCTGACCTATTC
>JBKPEB010000088.1:0-22528 GCA_046728215.1 Acidobacteriota bacterium
ACGTCGCCCGCCGGCAAAGTCCGCGACTGTGCCCAACGTTCCAAATCCCTCTTCTCCTCTGCTGTAAGTTCGACCAAGTTTCGATTATCCGTCATACCCCATTTGACGGTCGAAACATGCTTTCGTTATCACTGGGACACAGTACTAGGTTTGTGAACCGTGCATTTGTTCTGCCTATGTGCCGATATTCCAGCACAGAGGGATATGCGAACAACTGTCATTTCTTGCATCTCGGCAGCCTGCGGTCAGCTGCGCTGGAGTACTTCCGGAGGGTCGGGTCAGCCCGCAAGACCTAGGCATCTGGATGGACGTAGCGTCGCCCTAATCGTTGGAGATCACCCGACACACTAACACCGGCCAGAACCTGAGGAGACCGAATTCGGGATGGGTTCCGATAAGGTCCGTTTCTCGCTAACGATCGATTGATCGCTGCCAGGGCGTTTGTCAAGGCTGACGAGAAGGCATTACTTCTGCATGGCTACCAAAACCTTCGAGCAACAATTACTCAATCCGTCGTGCCGGAAGACCACACCCAATGCTCGAACTGACGCCGCAATGCAGATTTCAGGAGCTTGCCGGTCGAGGTATGGGGCAAGTTGGGAACAAAAATGAATTCATCCGGCAACTGCCACTTAGCGAACTTGCAGGCCAAAAACGAGCGCAGCTCCTCAGCAGTGACTTGACAATCATCTTTAAGAACGACAGCGGCGAGCGGTCTTTCCTGCCACTTGGGATGTGGCACCGCAACCACTGCCGCTTCCTTCACAGCCGAGTGGGCAACAAGAGCATTCTCCACGTCCACTGAGCTGATCCACTCCCCTCCGGACTTGATCAGATCCTTGGTGCGATCGGTGATCTTCATATAGCCCTCGACATCAATGGTGACGACATCGCCCGTGCGGAACCACCCGTCGTTTGTCCAGCGATTGTGTTCTTCAGGTAGGTTGTAATAACTTGCAGCGACGAAGGGGCCACGGATTTCCAGTTCGCCCGGCGTATTGCCGTTCCATGGTACTTCGCCGTGATCCCCGACGGCTCGGATTTCGACAAACGGAGACGATAGCCCTTGCTTGGCCCGGATCTCGTACTGCCGATCTTCCGGCCAGTTCCACATCTCTGGTTTGAGCGTACATACGGTAGCAATCGGGGTAGTCTCGGTCATCCCCCAAGGTTGAATCACTCGCACTCCGAACGTCTCGAAACGCCGAAACAAGCTTTCTGGAGCGGCCGAACCTGCGACCACGACCCGCATGCCGGGAGGGAGTCGCCAGCGCTCGGGTTGACGTTCGAGTGTGTCTATGACACCAAGCCAGACGGTGGGCACGCCACCGGTCAGCGTCACGCGTTCGAGGGACAAAAGATCCAACAACCTTTCCGGCTGAAGATTGGGTCCGGGTAAGACCAGCCTGCTGCCATTCATGACTGCCGCGTGGGGTAGTCCCCAGGCATTGGCATGAAACATAGACATTGCGGGCAAGATGCAATCGGATCTGGAAATAGAAAAATTGTCCGGCAGCGAGATGGAATAAGAATGGAGAGCGATAGCCCGGTGCGAATAGGCCACACCCTTCGGCTGTCCCGTCGTGCCCGAGGTATAGCACATGGCAGCGGCATCGTTCTCGTCGAGATCCGGATATACCGGAATACGTCGATTATCGAGCAACAGACTTTCGTAATTCTCGAAAGCTGCGGGCACAGGCTTTCCACTCAAGGGAACCACGAAAATGCGCTCGAACTTTACTTTGTCTTTGACCTTTTCAACGAGGTGCAGCAGAACGTCGTCCACAATCAAAAAGCGGTCTTGGGCGTGGTTGATGATATACGCCAGTTCGTCCGGATGGAGCCGAAGGTTCAGGGTGTGCAGTACACCGCCTGCGCAAGGAACGCCAAAGTATGCTTCCAGGTGGGCATAGTGGTTCCACATCAGGCTTGCGACGCGGTCTCCGGGCTCAAGACCCGCTGCCTGGAGAACTGCGGTGAGGGATTGCGCGCGCTGGGACATTTCCCCGTAGGTGTAACGATGAATCGAGTTGTCGGGGCGGCCGGAGACAATTTCGACGTTCGGAAAGAGTTTTGCCGCCCTCTCCAGGAGTGGCCTCAGCGTAAGGGGAAACGACATCATCGTTCCCTTCATGGATACCTCGTTTCAGGGTCGCTAACGTGGGGAAGGCAGCAGGGATTCTACTCCGAATGGACTGCGGATGGGCAAAACGCCGGCAGGGATGTTGCTCCAGGGCAGCCCGAAAAGCCATCCATAAAATAGAGTATGAAGGGCGAGCCGTGCGGCGGCCACGCCTCAAAGGTTTCGCTGTAGCAGATAATCGGCCGACCAGAAAACATGATCTTCACTGCTGTCGAGCACCTCAGAGCAGTTCCCGCGCGACGTTCGCCGGGATGGAGAGGGATACGTGTGTTAGGGCGATGTCTGTGAAGAGGAAATAACACGAGCCTGATGGGTGATAAGCGACGCCAGCGCCACCTGGGCATCGGAACTATGCTGGGCTGCCGCCTTCTGCAACCACTTGACAGCTTCAACCTCATTCCGCGGCAGTCCGTCACCGTCGCGATAGCGCAGCCCGAGATTATATTGGGCTGCCGTGTTGCCTTCACGAGCCGCGTGCGCGACCCATTGAGCAGCGGTTGCGCACCCTTGTCGGACCCCGTGTCCGATCTCGTAAGCCATTCCCATTTGGAATGCCGCAGAATCATCCCCATATTCCGCCCGGCGACGTAGTCCGGCCAGCTCGAAGCCGCTTAGAGTCCGCACCGCGGCCTCGGTTGCGCGGTCGGTTACATGCATGTGGCTCATTTGTAGCCGAGCAGAAGCCCCGAACGGGTCGGTCACGGGTGCCTCGCGAGCGTTCGACTGCGCGGCACTCGGCCAAGCAGTGTTCTCTCTCGCGGTTGTCCGCGAGCTGGAAGCTACGGTTTGAGCTGGAATGTGGAGGTCGGTCTGCTTCCTCAGTAGTAGGAATATGACCACCATCGCCAGTATTGCCATGACCGGGGCGGCTCTGAGGTAGACACGACGATTCGATCGCCACTGGAGGACCATCTGAAGCCGAGTATTGATGAGTTTCATAGCGCGCAGAAACGAACCTTGCGGACCTCGCTGAACAACCACAGTAGGCCGGGCAATCGTTATGCGCGAGGTGAAGTTCGTCACCCAAGCGAGTGTGCGCTCCCACTTCTGGCGAACGACGGGCCCAAGAGTTGAAATTTCCGCGAGGTTGCTCTTCAGAGCTGCCCACAATCCGATCCGAGGAACGTTTTGTTCATGGTACGGCGACAAAGACGTTGAGGCCCCAAGCGGCGCAAGCAGCTTATGATCATGCCCGGTGCTCATTCCCGCCATCTCTTCCGTGCCGCCCCTTGCGGGACCAGGTTCGTGGGAATCCCGGAACGGTTTCGTATGGATCCCTGCATTGGGAAGCTCGTGCCGGAGTTCACTCTGTGGAAATCGACGGATCGAGTGACGCGCACTCACATTGCTCTCCAACATCCTTTGCAAGGTCGGAATGATTCGCGCGATCAGTTGCAGCATGGCTGCGGGCTCCAGGGCCACGCTCTCTAGCAGTTCCGCTTCCGCGGCCTTCGTGAGTGCCTGTGCCAGCAGGTCGGCGAGCAAGTGAAGATTGGCGACATCGCTCTCAGTGAAGGCATTGAACTCGTGGGAGAATACGGCTAGCGCTCCCGCAACGTTTTGTCCCAGCTGGATGGACTCAACCAGCAAAGAGTTGGCATCGCCCAGATCGCGGGCGTTGTCACCAGTGCCGATTGGAAGCGGGTTTACAAGGCGAGAAGCTGGAGCCTGGCTGAGCTGACACGCGCTCGCCAGTTTCGAAAGCACTTCAAGCCGCAGTCGCTCGTCGTTGGATGCGGTTCCCGTCGCTGCATACAAGAACACCTCATCGTTCGTGAACAACCACACACCAGCTCCGCCGGCATGAACTACTCCTTGGATTAGCTGCGTGAGGCGGTTTGTGAGCGCATTCAGGTCGAACCTTCCAGACTTCACTTCCTGCCTGATCTGGGTCAGGCTCGGCAGCCACTGAGGGTCAATCCGATCGTCCGCGCTTCCGCGCAATCCCGACATTTGTATTTGCCGGAATAGAGTGGACAGAAACTGCTTGAAGGATCGGCGATCGGGGGATAATCGCAGGCTCATTTCTAGAGCTCCTTCGGACGGTTTCTCGCAATGGCCATGTTAGAGTGCCTGATAAGACGGACGCAGGTATCGGAAGGACAAGGTAATGACCGGCGAGTGGCCACACCACCCACCCGCCAACCTTCTGCTACCGGCCTGGAGCCAGTACGGCTCGCCACAGGCCCAGGGAAGGGATTCAGCAGGTTGAGATCGAAAGCAATGCTTCTTCGTTAGGGACGCGTGCGATTTCTAGAGCACGTCCGCCTATATGGGTTTCAGGCTGCTCCCGAGGAACAGTGCGTGCAGATTCCTGGCTGCAAGTGATGCGAAGACTATGTTATTTGCACGATTGCCCCCATAGACCTAAGTTTCTTGCTACACCGGGGGTACAGTTACCAGACTACGCGCCTGGTAAGCGATTGACTCTAAACATTCGACCCGCCCCCGGTATCACAATCTTTCGCCTTTGTTTCGGTTCGAATCATTTCTCTGCGAATGGTTGGACACGTTGACATGCGTTTACTATCTTATGAGTCCTTACTTTTTATCTCTCTCTTTTGCATACACTTAGTAGGCGCTTATAGTAGAAAAGGCCTTGCCCGCCGTGTTCCCGTGTCCACCCTCACGCGCTTTCTTCAATCAAGCTGACGTTCAAAAAGAAGTGGATCCGTCTCCCATTCTTCCCCTCCGGGCGCAATCGCTTGTAGGCGAATTTTGTCTTCAGCTCGGTCAATGATTCGGTCTACCGGGCTTGTTGTTCCCGAAGGCGCGCACCGTCACGCCGCTCGATGCGCCGCCCAGTAGCCACGAGTGCACTGCGTTTTCCATAGCATCGAAGGAAACGTGCTTTCCCTCGATCGCCACCTTGGCGACCTTCCGTCCTCGTCGCATGGCTAGGTGGAAGTACGTACTGCGCCATTCCGGGATGCTGCGCGCCGTAAACCTGCGCCGCTTCCACCAGCAAGAAGCGCCAGGGATCTCAACAAACGCTAAGCCGCCACTGTGGGCTCGTCCCCCTGGTGGTCATTTGTCTCTTCTGCCGAGGTCCTAGGGAGAATGCGGCGTGCCCCTTCCACACTATCCTTGGGGATTTCAACATGCGCGGCGTTCTTCCTTGGCCAGGTCACGGCCCACGCGGCATAGACCAAAATGCCGAAGGAGACAATCACGATCAGCAAAGCCTTTCCGATGGCCCAGGCGAAAACAACATCATCCGATGCAAACACGGTCATCTCCCTCAAACACATGCCGAGTCCCCGAGATCAATAGGTCGTCGTGAAGAAAGTTGCTACCCGTCATCTTTGACTGATGGAATCTTCCACGCCGCACCAGCGATTTCACCCGTTACGGTCCGAGGCTCCAGCAGCGTCTTCGTTTGGTCAAAAAAGTCCCTCCCGAACGGTTTGATTGATCCATGGAGGGATCATCGGGAGGGACCTGCTGCTCACTGCCTACGTCTTTTTAGGTTCCCAAAGAACGGCACTCCATGTCACCTAGTAGTAATTACAGTCGTTGGAAGTCTCGCCGTTCATTCGTGAAAAGAGTTCTCTCATCGATAGCATCGATAGCATTTTTCGAAACCGTGGGGTAGTTGACGAAATCAGGCCATATCGCTCATTGAGGGTTTTGAGCGGAATGGGGATTTTTCACCAGTTGAGCAAAGGCCTGATACTGCTGATCGTTTGAGACGACATTTCTCCACCTCTCAAACATCGAAAAGTTGCACAGGACTTACCATATTTAGGGTATCGTCGCCAGCCATGCTGGAAAGGTGAACCGGCCCCACCCCCCCCGAATTCCTTGGAAAATTCACCTGCCTCCTACGAATGGACAAACGGCATCTCGAATTCTGCGGATGGTCTGGCTTTAAGCTTTGGCGCGGAGCTTCTTCGTGCCGTGTATTGTTGGCTTTCATAGAATCCCTTCTCCAAACACTGCCGACTCTAGTGTTGAAGTAGGTGAACTGCTGCTAAAGAAACACGCTGTAAATAAATCACGCGTACGGGCAGTGGCTCTCGCTAAAGCGAGGCGAGGCCTATGTGGCCTCGCCCGCCAGTTAGTTCTTCCTTTTTCTACTCGAACGAGCGCTCCGTTCCGGTTGCGATCCAACGACCGTTGGCGCCCGGCAACCTCGCGATTCGCAGCAGGAACAGCGGGTTGGAACAGGTGGCAGGAATGTTCGCGATGCGCCCCGTGAACTGCGCATAGCCTCGCGGGTCGAGAGTTGCGGAGCTTCCGGTGTTGAGTGCAACTTCAGTGGCAGTGCCGACATTGCACACCAACGTGCCCGTCACGGCAGGGATAGGACCGGGCGTTCCACTGAACGCGGCCCCGTTGATGACCAAGCCCTCGACATGAAACGAAGTGGCACCGGTCGCGAGGTTCACGCTGGCGAAACCGCCGCGCGCGGTCCACGCAAAGGTCCCGCTATGGATGTTGTTGCTCACGGGATTGTCCACTCCCTGAGCGGTGATTACGCCGGCCATCGACTGCCAGCGCACGACGGTGGGGCTGTCCTGCGCGAACGACAGAGAAGCACCCAGTAACACAACCAGCATTGCACATACCTTTTTCAATTTGATCCTCATCCTCTTCGTTTGTAAATCATGTGAATTGGGTTTGGTCGAACGACCCGACCAGTTACCCAGGCACGAGACTATGAAATCCGCTCATTGTGGAGGTGGAAGTCCCGGTGGCGTTTCGGTCTTGTTTTGGTGACGAATGATGTCGGAGTTGCGCTTGCCCCCAAGTGCAACTGGTTAGAAGGATTGCGGTCAGGATACTGAACCAGAGATGTGTTGCTGTCTCTGGCTCCACTGCTGGCTGGTTGCGGATACTTGTTGCATTTTGTTCCGGGCCCATTCGTCCTTCGATTCTTAGATCGGGAAGGCCCGACCACTCCCCAGTAGCCGGGCCTGGTCGCGCGGTCCGACCGATCCCATGGGCGCAAGACTATGAAATTCGCTGAGCCTTGCGGTAGAAGTTCCAGTGACGTTTCGGTCCAGGTTCAGTGACGCAGGGAAAAAGGCAGAGTATCGAGAATGGAGAAACGATTGGGATAGGAGCGCAATTGTTATCCGGAGGCGCGCGACTGGATGTGTGTGCCTGCGGACCTCGCGCCCACAGTTCAACGAGGAGACCGGAATCGTCAACTCGAAGGAAGTGATTTATTTTGACTTTCTGAAGTACTTGCTCAGCTCTTCGCGAAGCTGCAGTCGCGCTCGCGAGAGTCGGGATCTAACCGCCACCTCTTTCAGATCAAGGATCTCCGCGGTCTCGCCGCTAGTGTGACCTTCGACGTCCCGCAAGATAAAAACCACTCGCAAGGCAGGCGAGAGGGTAAGCAGGCTTCTAGTCAGAATATTCCGCAGCTCTAATGTGCCGTACAGCGACTCGGGCCCCGGCGCCCAATCGCTCAGGTCCAGCGGCAGACGGTTGCTCTCCAGGCAGTCGTCCTCCGTCGATTGCTCGCGTAGTGAACGCTGCTTCCGCAATTTCATGAGCGCTTCGTTCAAGACAATCCTCGTCAGCCAGGTTGAGAACTTCGATTGTTCACGAAATTGGCTCAGCTTTTGATAAGCCTTGAAGAAGGCCTCCTGTACTGCCTCTTCAGCGTCCTCAAGATTGTGAGTCAGGTTTTGGGCCATGCGAAGCAGTTTTCGATCGTATCGCTTTACGAGTCCCTCAAAGGCCGCTGCATCCCCCTTCTTGCTCGCCCGAACCAGGGCCAGGTCCTCGTCGGGCACGAGCACCTCCGCGCCACACATCGGGTTCTCAATCATGATGGTTTCCACAGCCACCTCACCTTGACGACTGCATTTGACAGCGGAACGACTCGAGCACCCGATCAGACTTCGAGGGAAATCAGACAACCCGACGAAGGAGCTCGAAAACCGGGATACTTTCCGCCCCTTCGAACCGCGTAGACCGCTCGGAATTCATCCACCACGATGGTCTCAACCCGTCTCTTGGGCCTTAGCGCAGGGAACTGGATTGCGCCAAACGATGTCCAGGGTGATAACGTCCTCCTCAAAAACGGCCGCCCATCGAGGGCTCTTCCTCGCGGAGGAGTGCCTGGACGGCTCCGTCGCCGCTCGGCAGTTCTTCCGAAGAGCGAAACACAGCATCGAACCGTGAACCCAGGAATTCGAGCAGCTCTTTGGCCGAATGAAATCTCAATTCCTTGCCGGAATCAACTTCTTCGACCAGCCCCTCAAGACGGTCTTGAGATGGTTCCGTGTTTGGTCCCAACCGAATCACGAAAGCTCCGCGCATGACTTCCCTAGCCTATGTGGGGAAGGCAAAGGATGTGTGACGTACCGGTGTCATTTCAGTCCAATTTCGGTGACATTCGCCCTTGCTCATAGATCCAGAGAGGGACGTGCCTCGAAAATCGGAAATTGGTAAAAGCCCGCAGGGCTGCCGTAAAATAGGCCCCAACGTTGGGGCCGTCCTTTAAGACAACTCAGACATGAAGGCCTTCCGATCATTCCGCCTTGATGCGGTAAACCAGTGCCTCTGGCAGGGGGGACAGCGCGTCTCGCTCACGCCCAAGGCATTTGATGTGCTGCGTTATCTCGTCGAACACCCCGGGCGGCTGGTGACTCAAGAAGAAATTCTGGAAGCGTTGTGGCCCGAAACTTATGTAAATCCCGAACTCATTAAGAAATACATTCTGGGGATTCGTAAAGCGTTGGGAGACCGGCACGACAAGCCAGCATTCATCGAAACCTTTCCCAAACGCGGATACCAATTTGTGGCGCCGGTAACCGACGATGTCGCTGCCGAGTCGAAAGGGTTGGTGCCCGAAGTCACTAAGAAGATGGTGGGCCGTGAAGCCGCGCTGGCCGAATTGCATAACTCTCTGCACAGAGCGCTTCGCGGTCAGCGGCAGGTCATCTTCGTCACCGGTGAAGCGGGAATCGGCAAGACGACCCTGGTGGATGCGTTTCAACAACAAGCTTCGCGAAATCACGCTTTGCGGATTGCTCGCGGGCAATGTGTAGAAGGTTTCGGGGGCAAAGAAGCTTACTACCCCATGCTGGAGTCGCTGGGCCAATTAACCAGGAATCTTGACGGAAATTTGGTCGTTCAGAGCATATGGAAACGTGCACCGACCTGGCTGATTCAGTTCCCGTCCCTTGTCAAAGACGAGCAGCGAGAGGCACTGCAACGAGAGATTCTGGGGGCCACCCGCGAGCGCATGGTGCGGGAGATCTGCGAAGCGTTAGAGGCGATCACCTCCGAAATTCCGCTGATATTAATCTTTGAAGACTTGCACTGGGGCGATCCCTCCACCTTCGATCTCATCTCGGCTCTGGCCCGCCGTCGCGAAGCTACGAAGTTGATGTTGCTGTGCACGTACCGCCCGGTGGACGTCGTCCTCTCCAACAGCAGCCTCAAGGGTCTAAAGCAGGACTTGCAGGTTCATCGATTGTGCTCCGAAATCGCACTGGAGCGGCTGGAGGAGCCCTCGATTGCGGAATATCTGGCGACGGAATTCTCCCAGGGGCATCTGCCTGCGGGTCTGGCAAGACTGATCCACCACCATTGCGGCGGGAACGCTCTATTCATGGTTGCCATCGTGGAAGACATGCTAAAGCGAGGATTGATCGCACAGGACAAAAACGGATGGAGATTGACCACACATTTGGCAGCGATTGCTCCAAGCGTGCCGGAGACGCTTCAGCAAATGTTGGAGACGCAGTTTGCTCAGTTGAATGCGCTCGAACAACGGGTCTTGAGGAGTGCAAGCGTGGCCGGCGAGCGCTTCTCGGTGTGGGCAATTACTGCCCTGTTGGACATTGGTTCCGAGCAAATCGAGGACCTTTGCGACCAACTTTGCGCTCGGCAGCACGTGATTAAGTCCGCTGGCATTCAGGAACTCTCCAACAGGCTCGTTTCGGCCCATTACGAGTTCAGGCACTCCCTCTATCGGCAGGCGATCTACAGACTTCTCTCCGACGGTACCCGATCCAGGTTGCATCGCGGCCTTGCCGACAGACTCCAGGCTCTTTGCACGCCGGGACACCGGGAGTTGGCGTCAGAGGTAGCCTTCCACTTCGAAGAAGGTCGTGACTATGAGTCTGCGATCCGCTATCTCCTGCTGGCTGCAGAAAACGCGGCCCGGCGATTCGCATATCGGGACTCCATCGACCTTCTGCAACGCGCCCTTGAGCTCGCTTCGAAACTCGGTTCCAGTGGAGCCGAGCAACAAATCAAGATTCTGGAGTTCATTGGCGACGCTCACTATGCTCAGGGCGCCATGGCAGAATCCGCCAAGGCTTACAGTGCAGGAGTAGCCCGCGCAGCCGAGGCGCACCTCAAAGCAGCTCGCGTCGGTGCCTTGACATGTCTTATGCAGCCCTTTGGCTTGATTGATCCCGACCGAGGCCTTGCCGCCCTCGCGGAAGCGGAAGAACTGAGTCGAAGAGTAGACGATCCGCTTTTAGTGGCGCGCACCCAAATGCTCGCCGCCAGTTGCCGCCTCTTGTATGAAACCTGGCGAAAAGAAGATGCAGATCTCTGTACGTCCGCCCACGAGAAGCTCTGCGCTCTCGGCGATTTCAGCACACCGTCCTACCACGTCATGATGTACGCGTACGTTCAGGCCCTTCAAGGCAGCTGTCAGCAAGCTCTCGAAATCGTTGACACGCTCAACCCAACGGAAAGCAAAACCACCAGTATGAGCGCTTACCTTGCCGCACTCGGTGTGAGAACAGTGGCTCTGTTGCGTCTGGGTAGGTTTGGCGAGGTGCTGCAGATTGTACGCAATGGGAAGGAAATGGCCGAAAAGAATGGAAGCGATCCCTGGCTTCTCAATTTTCGTGAGGCATGGCTACGTACCCTGGCGTTCGACTTCGAAGGCGTACGCCAGCTTTGCGAATTCATCATGCGGCCAAGCGCAGAATATCCAACCAGCCAGCCGACGGCGATCGCCAGCGTGGCTGCCGGATATGCCGAACTTGATCGCGGCCGATTCGATCAAGCGGCCGAATACTTCGAAAGGGTGCGCGATCCTCAACGAACGCCTAAATTCTTCGTGCATTGGTTCTGGCGAATGACGGCACAGTTAGGTTTGAGCAACGTTTGGCTGGCATCGGGGAATGTCGCAAAGGCTCGCGCCGAGGCCGATGCTTTTCTGCAATCCACGCTGTCCACGGCGGATCCCCATCTTCAGGCCCTCGCTTGGGAGATGAAGACACGAATCGATATAGCTGAAGAGGCGTGGGATGCTGCCGCTGATCATCTTAAGGAGGCTTTGTCGGTTGTGGAATGCTTTACGGTTCCAGTAGCCGCGTGGCAAGTTCATGCCACTGCGTGGGATTTCTATCGGCATGCACAGAATGACGCGGCCGCCGAAAGCAACCGTGCTTTTGCCGAAGCACATATCCTGGCGATTGGGAATTCCTTCCTAAGCGACGATCCCCTGCGCAGAACATTCTTGTCCGCGCCCCCCGTGCAGCGGGTTCTCGACAAAGCACCGAACCCAGCGCTCGCCCATCTACATGTTTGACTAGCAGTTCTCGGGAAGGACGGATCATCCGGATCACCAACTCTTCGGGAGACATTGTAGGCTTAGCGGCAGAAGCAGGGCGCCGTGACCACAGTGAGCCTGGTTAGGATTCGTCAAGCCCCTGCTGTAAGCGTTGCGGTGCGCGCAATCGGATCTGAATTCACGTCAAAGACATGAGTCATGCCAACTGCCGCAAGCCCTCTAGATGCGGGGAGGCTCAGCTTGTTTGAGAATCGATCAAACAGACTACCGACATCCGAACATCTCCCTTCTAGCTCGCGGTGGAGGACAGGCGATCGCCAGAACAAAACCTGCAAAACTACAAAACCCCTAGTTTCGACTGCCGCGACCGGTTCTGCATGATTTTGGATGACTTCGAGAGTGGCCGCCTACGCGAGGTTACTGTAGTAAAACTGTAGTAGTTCCATGCTCAGAACGATGCGGATCCCGGCAAGATGGGTCAGGACGCATTTCTTGTAACCGGTTGACGTAAGTAGTGTAGGAGATCTTCACAACCGATCAGAACCCTCCCGTGTACTTCAAAACCGGGGGCAGACGTCACCTGGCGCGGGTTCACGCCGGGTTTCAGCCGGCAGAACACGGCAAGATAGTAAGGTCTGCGGTGGCGGCTTGGCCAAAGACCGTTAGACCAGGAAAAAATGCCCAGGGCAAAGATGATTGCCCCGGGCCGAACCGCAAAAACAATTCCCTAGTGGGAGACGGGCACGCTCACAGTTCCGCTCCACGAGCCCGTGAAGTTGGACCCACCACCACCCCGGGCACCGCCGGTGACGTACGACTTGAACAGTGGTCCGCTCGTAGGGTCTGTGCCTTCCGGAGTTCCGGCATGATCGGAATTGTTGTACGAACAAGATGCGCTGTGAGTTGGCTTGATGTTCAGAAGGTTGTAGTCGGTGCTGAAGGTCGTGTAAACGGCGGCGCCCCACTTCCAGTTCACGGTAATGCCCGCCGTCTTGTTGGTGAATGTCCCCGTCCAGGTCACTGGGTTGGTCCCACCTGCGAGCGGGGCCGTGAGCTTATAGGACAAACCGGAGAGCAAAATCTCGTCGCTCCCAGAGATGGGAACAGTGGTTATCCATGTGTTGGTAGCAGTGTTGAAGGTCGTCGTAGCGCAGGTGGCGCTCGGCGAGAAAGTGATCTGGGCATTGGGGACCACCAGTGTGGTGATTCCGTAGTGAATGGTCGAATTTTGGAAGAAGATGGTGGCACCAGTGCTGGGTATCCCTTTGGCGGTGAAATTGGCGTTAAACCAAATGTAGTCGCCAGAAGGAACCGGAGTGCCATTGAAGTTGGAGGTGTTTTGCGTCGCCTGCTGTGGCGTCACAACCGTGAAGCTGACGCCGTTCGACGTCCCGTCGCCCGGGTTGGTCACGGTCACGTTGAAGATGCCGGTCGTCACGATGTCCGAGGCCAGAATGGCCGCCCTGAGTTGCGTGGCGCTGACGAAGGTCGTCGTCCGGGCATTTCCGTTGAAGTTGACTGTCGAGCCGCTGACGAAGTTCGTGCCGTTCACAGTCAAGGTGAACCCCGCCCCGCCCGCTATGGCGCTGGTGGGCGAGATGCTGGTGATGGCGGGCTGTGGCGTCTCAACCGTGAAGCTGACGGCGTTCGACGTCCCGTCGCCCGGGTTGGTCACGGTCACGTTGAAGATGCCGGTCGTCGCGATGTCCGAGGCCAGAATGGCCGCCCTGAGTTGCGTGGCGCTGACGAAGGTCGTCGTCCGGGCGTTCCCGTTGAAGTTGACTGTCGAGCCGCTGACGAAGTTCGTGCCGTTCACAGTCAAGGTGAACCCCGCCCCGCCCGCTATGGCGCTGGTGGGTGAGATGCTGGTGATGGTGGGTGTCTGGACAATACAAGACTTGGGCGGAAACGCCGCGAGCGACAACAGGCCTCCCGGCTGGCCCGTGGGGAACGGTGATCCTGCCACTTCGGTCAGCGCGCCATTGCTGGCCACGCTGAACACAGAGATGGAGTTGCTGAAGAAGCTGGCCACGTACAACAGACTTCCGTCCTGGCTTGTGGCCGTACCCAACGGGTTGGGCGCACCCGGATTCATCGGGAATGGCGAACCGGCCACGAGCGATAGGCTGCCGTTGGAAGCCGCGCTGAACACCGTGATCGTGTTGCTGAATGCGCTGAACCCCCCATTGCTTACGAACAGCGTCTTGTCGTCGGGGCTCAGCAGCACCACACGGGAGTCAATCCCGACGCCGGGTATGAACGGCGAACCGGGGACGGGCGTCAAAGTTCCGCTGGAGGCAATGGAGTAGCCGTCCACGATGGTTTCGCCAATGTTGTACTCGCCGCCGTAGAGCAGGCTGACAGCGCAGTTGATGTCTACTCCGGCTAGCTCGCCCACACTTCCTCCCGGAAAGGCTCCAAGCGAGGTCAACGAACCGGTGGAGGCAATGCTGAACATCTCGACTTGGTTTGAAAAAGGCTCAGCCACTGCCAGGAACTTCCCATCCGGGCTGACCTTGATTCCTTCCGGGAACGAAAGCGCGGGGAACGGAGAGCCTCCGATGGGGGTAAGCGCTCCGTTGCCGGCGATGGTAAAGACCGTCAGGTTGTTGGATCCACCGTTAGCGGCCATCAAGAACCTGCCATCTGGGGTTGACGAAAGCGAAATTCCGACACCCCCAGAGCCCCCAGTGGCGAACGGCGATCCCGCTACAAGACTCAATGTCCCACTACCGGCATTGATGCTGAACACGCTGACGTCGTTCGAGCCAGTGTTAGATGCAAAAAGGAAATTGCCAATGTTATCTACCGTGACGTGATTGGAAGCGCTAAGAGCACCATCCACAATGCCAGTTCCTCTGGTAGCGAACGGCGATCCGGGAACCGGGGTGAGCGTGCCGTTCGAGGCCACCGAAAAGCCCGAGACCGTATTGCCACTGGGGTTGTCATCATTGGTGTAAACGAAATTGCCTTGCGCACTCAGACCGCCTGGCAGCACCAGTACACCGAGCATCAGGGACGCAAGAATCCAGAATGCTAGCCCTTCTGACCGTTTCATCGCTACCTCCTTCCAACCCCTCTATCTGCAGATGATCGTCGAATACCAAGCCGCTCCCTGGTGTCAGGGGTGCGCAGCCCTGAATTTGGGCGCGAGCGACACCAGTCACGGAACAGCTCGATAGGAAACTGCTGAGTCTCCTGGTAGCCTCCGCCACGCGGCGCTTTCCTCGCCCCAGCCGAGTCAGGGTAAAAATCGGGTCTTCGGCTCTGTGATGGGGCGAGGTTTGCGTATCTTTTTGAGACGGGATGATCAGACCGTCAATAGACGATAGCTGAGTCCAAGTTACGGCTTCGGCTCGATTTCGATCGTGTACTGGGTTTAGTAGACTGAACCGATTATGGAACCCATAGATGAGAACGAAGACACCGTTCAAAGGCTCTGTGCGGAAGCCAACGCAGAGCGCAACCAGGGGAAAGTCAAGGACGTACGGGCCCGTCTCGAGGTGTTCTTGCACGAGCATTCCTCGATCCTGACTTCCATGTCGGAAGACACCTACCAGGCGTTGCGCAGACTAAAGGGACACGGCGTTCGTCACCGGGCTTAAAAGGACGCTTTCGACAAACAGTTACTTCCGAATAGGAATGTCTCTAAAAACTCAGGTGGAGTTTCTCTCGACGGCATTGCCTGATTGTGAGCATACTCGCGAGAAGAAATCCCACACTAGCCCCCAAAAAACCAAAAGTCGTAATCTGCCCGAGCGAGGCGAAGCCCCTTCCACCGGACAGCAAAACTCCTTCATACGTTAGCGTTGGAATCCACAGAAGTAGGCGCAATCGGAAATCCATGGGGTACCCTCGGCTTCCGACTCTACCGCCACGGCGCTCGCAGATCAAGATGCGAATAAGTACGATCCCTTGACATACTAGTCATTGTACTGTGGTGCATCGCATCACAGTTGGTGGGCGAGAACAATTTCACTTATCTCGTCTTTGGATCTTGAGTTTCGATTCTGGGCTTACAAATCGGGCAGCGTTGTAGACGATGAAGGAGTCTTTTCCAGAGCGGCCACCCTTGTTTCTCGATTTCGTGCTGCCATCTGGCCCCGAAGACCTTTTTTCGAATCTCTGGATCGCTGACCCCCATACTACAACTCCAACAGTGCGTGGGTTAGAGACCTGTGAAGCGCTTCTGCAGGTCGATCCCGATTAGATTTTGCAGCCAAAGATACGAATGTTGCGATCAGGCGTTTTACAATCAGAACCCGGTTGTGAGTGAAATGGGGATTTTTCGCCAGTTGAGGCGCGTTGATACCTCGTTGGGAAATATACTTCCCCCGTGCCGTGGAGAAGCGTCTTCGCGCTAGTGGCATGGGTGGGCGGTTCGGTCGCGATGTTTATCACGCTCCTGTGGTGGTTAGCATTGCCGCTGACGGTTGGCTTCGGGGCGTTCGTTACGATCCTCAATAAGCTCAAATTCCCGTGGTCCTACTGTGGGGTCAATGAGTGAAATGGGGAGTGGCTGTTGAAAAACTCTTTTTGTCCGTTTCGACCATAAAATTTGACTCGTAAGTTGTTGAGTCCTCGTTCAACGCAGACGCAGAAATTGCTTGAAATTACTCACTTGGTTCCTTTTTCAACAGCCACGGGATATAACGCTAGTTACTCTTGCCCCGTGATCTGCGGCCGGCTGCGACCAGCCCGAAGATAAGGACGTGACGGTTCATGACTGCGGTGTGATGAAGTATACCCGCAGCCTCGGGGAATCCCGCATCCCGACAATGTCTTGAAAGGGCGAGCGCGGAAGGATCAAGCCTGCTAATCCGGTACTACCATCGGCGCGCTCATTCGTAGCGCAACGCGGCGAGCGGATCGATCTTGGTTGCGCGGCGAGCGGGGATGTAGCTGGCCAACACCGCAACACCAGCCAATAGCCCGAGCGAGATGGCGAAGCTGATCGGGTCCGCCGGAGTGACGTCGAACAGCAGGGCGCGCATCGCCCGCGTGAGAACCAACGCGGCGATCAACCCGACGACCATACCAATAGCAGACAACACCAGCGCCTGGCGGATCACGAGCGCCAGGATTTCGCGAGGCCGCCCACCCAGCGCGATGCGGATGCCGATCTCACGCGTGCGTTGGCTGACGGAATACGACATCACCGCATACAGCCCGAGGCAAGCTAGCACCAGTGCGAACCCTGCAAACGAACCGAGCAATAGAGTGCGGAAGCGCTGCTCACCGACGGATTCGCCCATACGTTCACGCATCGTCATCAGGTTAGCCAGCGGAAGGTTGTGGTCAAGCGACGCCAACTCTGTGCGCAATTCGCCGGCCACGGTACCCGGTTCTGCCTGAGTGCGAACCACGACGAACATCCCGCGACAGAAATCGGCCCATCCTGAGGCGTAGATCTTGTAGGCTTGCGGCGTCGGTGGAGCGTCAAGCCCGGAATACTTCACGTCACCGACGACGCCGATGATCGTCTCCGTCGGCGCCTCAGGATGTGGATCGCCCGTCTGCAGATGCCGACCAATAGGGTCGTGGCCGGAGAAATACTTTTCCGCCAGCGTCCGGTTGATGATGATGGGATCGAGCCCGGTGCTGCGGTCCGCGTCATTGAAATCGCGGCCGGCGAGAATGGGGACGCCGAGTGTCGAGAAATACCCGGGAGCGATCGCCATTTCCTCCGCGAGTTGCAGCGGACGCGATTTGTCATAGGTCTGTCCTTCGGCGGTAAAGGGATTAGTGAGCGCAAGTTGGTCTGGCGGCAGGCTGATCGTCAGCGACACCGACTTAACCCCGGGCAGGCCGTTGGTGCGGGGCAGAAATTCATCCCAGAAAGCAATGATGGCTTTGTCATCCCGGTAGAGCGCGGAAGGCAACGTGATCTCCGCGGTGAGGATGTGGTCGCTGTTGAACCCTGGATTTACCTCCTGGAGGCGGACAAAGCTGCGGATCAGCAACACGGAACCAACCAGCAGTACCAAGGCGAGCGAGAACTCAGTCGCAACCAATACACGCCGCGCACTCAGTCCGGCTGCACTCGAGCTCGTGCGCGTGGAGTCGCGGAGGCAATCGTTCAACGATCCACCTTCAGCATGAAGCGCGGGTGCCAGCCCGAACAGAACGCCTGAGACCACACTGATGCCAAGCGTGAAAAGCAGTACTCGCGCGTCGAGCGTCGCCTGGTACGCCATCGGAATGCGCATCATGCTGCCCAGCGACACGAACGCCGTTTGCGCCCACGCGGCGAGGAGAACACCGAAAAAGCCACCGGCGCATGCAAGGAGGAGACTCTCGGTGACGAGTTGGCGGATAATGCGAGCTCGAGGGGCACCCAGCGCGACGCGGATGCCGATCTCCTTCTGGCGGGCCGTGGCTCGCGCCAGCAACAGGTTGCCGACATTCACAAGCGCGATCAGTAACACGAAAGCGACCGCAGCGAGCATCACCCACAGCGCCGTGCGAACGTTCTGGGTCATGCGTGCCTTTAAAGGTTCCACGCGGCCGACCCACGCCGTCGAACTCGGATACGTCTGTTCGACTCGATGCGCGATTGTGCTGAGTTCGTCAGCGGCCTGGCGCGGGTTCACGCCGGGTTTCAGCCGGCCGAACACGGCAAGATAGTACGGCGGACGCCCTTGCGGGGTCCGTATGCGCATCAGCGGCCAGACATCTACCGATTCATTCTGCGGGAACCGGATGCCGGGTCGCATGACGCCGGTGACAACGTACGAGCGACCATTGAGCTTGATCGTGCTTCCAACGATCTTCGGGTCACTGTTCAATTGTCTCTGCCAGAACTCGTGACTGACTACTACGACGGGTGGCGCTTCGGCGCGGTCGTCCTGCGGCTCAAAAGTACGGCCGCGTTCGGGAGTAAGGCCGAGAGTCTCAAAGAAGTCCGCTGTTACCGCTACGCCGCGGACGCGCCTGGGCTCGCTGCCGCTGCTGAAGTTGAATTCGCTCTGCCCTTGAGCATAGGAAGCCACATGCGAAAAGCTCTGCTGCTGGTCACGGAAAGCAATGAAGTCCGCGTCGCCGAACGAACCAAACATATCTTGTCTCGGATCCGTGAGTCGGACGGCCATCAGGCGCTGCGGTTCGGGGAAGGGAAGCGGCCGTAGCAAGACCGCGTTCACCAGGCTGAAGACGGCTGTGTTGGCGCCAATGCCCAGGGCAAGGACGATGATGGCGGCAATAGCGAATCCCGGTGACTTGAGCAGTGTGCGGAGTGCGTAGCGCACGTCCTGGCCTATGGTGTTCATGGATACGAGTCCCAATCGGTGGATTTGCTTTCGTTGTCGCCTAACCACGTGCAAGCCTGTTACCAATGACGATTCTGCTAAACGACTGATTCCGTGGAGAGATGCTGCCTGACAGCTACAAAGAACTGTCCTTGCGTAAGGGCGCCCGTTCGATTCTGGACAATCGTTTGGTGACGGAACGGCGTCGCCGTGACTTTGCGGGGGGGAGGCTGATCCTGATGCCGAGTCGATTTTGTGCCGTTTACTTGTGTAATCGGGGGATTTTTCACCAATTGCCAGCTTGAATAGGGTTTCGCGGAGCCAGAGACTACCGCCTCCGCTTCTTAATGTCCGAGTTGCCGACGATACACAGCTAAGACAGCAAGCCCTGCCCGATCATGACTGGGGCACAGGATATAACTTTACCCTATTGGTTTCAGTAGATTAACGCAACAGTAGGAATACAGACCCAAGCTAGAGGCGAAACATGGCGCGCCTGGTTGACACCGGCGCAGAGTGCGGACGGTCAGCCGGATTCACCGGCACTTGAAAAGGAGAAACTTCCATGAAGAACATTCGCACGCTGCTCACCATCGCCCTGCTGCAGGCTGCTATTGCCGTTGGTGTTCAAGCCCAAGAACGGCCCATGTTGACCGTAACGGTTCCCTTTGCCTTCACCGTTGAGAACATCAATCTTCCTGCCGGTTCCTACACAGTCTTTGCCCTACCACCTTATTCTATGACGGTTAAATTGCAGAGCGTTTACGGCCAGAAGGCTGTGATGATCCGCGCCATACCTTCGCGGAGCTCGGCGGACGCGACGGAAGGTAAGTTGCTGTTTAGCCGGATCGGCAATGAGTACTTCCTGTCCCAGGTGTGGGAGCAGGGCAGCAAGGTCCGCCGCGACTTCTTTCTCGGCAATCGCGCCAAGGAACTGGCGAGGGATCGCATCAACGGGAAACTAAAAACTCTCGTCGCAGTCACAGCTCACTAAAACCCAACCAGCAGGACTGGAAATTCTGGGCGCGCCTTTTGGTGCGCCCATTTCTTTGCGGAGTCGAGGCAGAGCCGCTAGGCACTTGATAGGTGGTGGCACAGGATCGAGATATGATTAGGACGCTGATACAGGACTCGCCGATGCCACTGTCCCACGCATCGCCGTCGTGCCGCGTCTTTCGCTTCGGGCCATTCGAGCTGTCGGAGCGCGAAGGCGAACTGCGCAAGAACGGCGCGCAAATTCGCTTGCAAGACCAACCGCTACGCGTGCTCGTGGAATTATTAACCAATGCTGGCAAGATGGTCACGCGCGAAGATCTTCAACAGAAGTTATGGCCTGCGGATACCTTCGTTGACTTCGATGTCGGGCTGAATACCGCCATCCGCAAGCTCCGCCTGGCCTTGGGAGACGATGCTGACAGGCCACACTACATCGAAACCCTTGCGAAACGCGGATATCGCTTCATTGGCACTGTTGAGATACCGACGGTCACCCCATCAGCCACAGCCGAAATAGCGCTGGCTTCGGAGCCAAGCCCATCGCATCCATGGCGCCGCGTACGCCCGTGGATGCTTGTCATGGCATGCTTGGTGTTCGCGGCCGCCGTGATACTGCTGTTCGTCTCGCGCGAGGCTGGGCGGGCACTGAAGGCGCCGCCGCGGCTGGTCCCATTGACGACCTATACCGGCCGCGAGTACGAACCTGCGCTCGCGCCCGATGGCAACCGTGTCGCGTTCGCTTGGTCCGGGCCGGATGTACCGATCGGCCGTACGGCTAGCATCTACATCAAACAGGTGGGAGAGGAGCACGCGCTGCGCCTGACCTCGATTCCTGGGGCGATCGATTTCGGCCCGGACTGGTCGCCTGACGGTGCCTATATCGTGTTTGGACGGTTCCCCGCGCCAACCGCGGCACCGGGCACGGTTGAAGCAGGCATTTACATGGTGCCCGCCATGGGCGGCGCCGAACGTCGAGTGCATAGTACAAACTGGACGCTCGGCCCCATCGTCGATTCGCGCGTGGCGTGGGCGTCCAACGGGAAGACCATCGCGTTCTCCGACCGGCCCGTTGGACAAAGCCACTACGCGGTGTTCGCCCTTGACGTGGCGACGCTGAGCGCACGCCAGATGACCTTTCCGCCGGAATCGTCAATTGGTGACCTTCATGTTGCTTTTTCTCCTGACGCACGAACGCTGGCGTTCCTCCGCAGCGCCAAGGATGGCATTGATGCTTATGTAATTCCTGCTGTGGGCGGCTCAGAGCGTCGCCTTACGTTCGCCAAGCGCGACTTGGCGGGACAGCACAGCGTCTGGTTGGTCGGACTCACGTATACGAGTGACGGTCACGACATCATCCTCGGCGGCAACGGTCTGTGGCGCATCCACGCCACCGGTAAGACGAAGCGGGCTGAGCCTGTTCCTGGACTCGGCTTCACTGCGTTTAACCCGTACATCCGAGGTGGCCGGCTGGTATACGGTGCTCCGACCTGGGACGCTAATGTCTACCTGTTGACTCTGAGGAACGAGATCTCTGCCGGTGAACCGGCGAAACTGATCGCTTCCACTTTTCTCGACGAAGATGCGCAACTATCGCCCGACGGCCGTCATATCGTCTTCTCGTCGGATCGCACCGGAGCTGCCGAAATCTGGAAGGCGAACTCCGATGGTTCTAACCCGTTGCAGCTCACGTTCCTGTCTGGCTATCCTGGAACCCCGCGGTGGTCAGCGAGCGGGCAAGAGATCGTCTTCAGCGCGGCACTGCAAGGTAACGCGGACCTATTCATCATTTCGGCGGATGGCGGACCACCGCGCCAGATCACAACCGATTCGAGCAATGAAGGTGCACCGAACTACTCTCGCGATGGAAGGTGGATCTATTTTGCTTCCGACCGCGGCGGTTCCTGGAACGTCTGGAAAATGCCGGTCGAGGGGGGGGCGGCGACGCAGGTGACTCGCAGCGGCGGGTTTTTCGCGTCCGAATCCCCCGACGGCGAATACCTCTACTACGCAAAGGCGCCAGATGCCCCCGGGTTATGGCGCGTGCCGCTCAGTGGCGGCCGCGAAGAGAAGGTCCTCGACTCTCCTCCCCCAGGGTTCTGGGGTTACTGGGCCATTAGCGCGAGCGGCATCTACTACGTGGATGAGCCTGCACCTAGAGCCCGAATTCGGTTCCGCGACTTCCGAACACATCGTGATTCGCTGGTGAAAGTGATGTCGAATCCCGCCCGGATCGGATCTCCTGGCATGAGCCTCAGTCCCAATGGAAGTGCCATGGTGTTTGTTCAACTCGACCAATTCACCAGCGATCTCATGCTGGTCGAGGATTTCCACTGATCCTAGAACTCAAGCCGAACTGCGAACTGCACCTGCCGTTGCGGCGTGTTGTTGAGAGACGCAGTACTTGTAATCTTCCCGGCAGTGCCGAGGTTACAGTCAACGCAGACATCAGGCAGCCCAAGATTCACAACATTGAAGACGTTGAAAATGTCCGCACGAACGGTCGCGCGGACTGACCGGGAAAAGACGAAACTCTTCATCACCGACAGATCCGCTTGAAAGAAGCCGGGACCGCGCAAGCTGTTTCGCCCGACGCTGCCGAATTGACCAACCTGCGGTCTGCGCCAGGGGCCAGAAGCCATG
>JBKPEB010000089.1:0-10849 GCA_046728215.1 Acidobacteriota bacterium
CGCCGGCAAAGTCCGCGACTGTGCCCAACGTTCCAAATCCCTCTTCTCCTCTGCTGTAAGTTCGACCAAGTTTCGATTATCCGTCATACCCCATTTGACGGTCGAAACATGCTTTCGTTATCACTGGGACACAGTACTAGAAGGCTCTTTGGGACCGCTAAAAGCTCATTGCGTTCTCCCCATAAGGCAATTGATCGCTGAGATTGAGCAGGCGAATTCTGACGCGCGGGAAAGGGAGGTAAAGGACAATTGATAAGCGTAGCTACCGACTCGCCCAGAAGTACCAGTGCGCGGACTTGCCGTGTTTATCCTTTCGAAAATCGTTAATGGCTCGTGTTCGTAAGCAGAAATAGGCTCAAATCGCGACTCTTTGGTGCATGGGTTACAACGGTTTTCCTGCCCAATCGGCTATCGACGGAGGTATAGATGCCAGCCAAAACCAGTGAACACATCCGCCTGCAGGAAGAGCGCTCTGCGCAAGTCCCGTGGAAGAAATGGGGCCCATATCTTAGCGAACGGCAGTGGGGAACCGTCCGCGAAGACTGCAGCGAAAACGGTGACGCATGGAACTATTTCAGCCATGACCAGGCCCGATCGCGAGCTTATCGCTGGGGAGAAGACGGTCTTGGCGGTATCTGTGACGATCAGCAGCTTCTATGTTTCGCTCTCGCGCTGTGGAACGGCAGTGATCCGATCCTGAAGGAGCGCTTGTTCGGGCTGACGAACGTCGAGGGAAATCATGGGGAGGACGTCAAGGAGTACTACTTCTACCTGGACAGCACCCCGACACACTCGTACATGAAGTACCTTTATAAGTATCCACAGCGCGCATATCCGTATGAGCAAATCGTCAAGACGAACAAGGCCCGTACGCGCGCAGAACACGAGTACGAACTGCTTGACACCGGGATTTTCGACGACGACCGCTACTTCGATATTTTTGTCGAGTACGCAAAAGCGTCCGCCGAGGACATTTTGATTCGTATCACGGCAGAAAACCGCGGCGCATCAGTTGCTGATCTGACCCTCCTGCCCACGTTATGGTACCGGAACACCTGGCACTGCGTGCCAGGCGCTGTCCGGCCAAAGCTTCAAGCTAACAAAGCTGGAGGCATTGAGGCGACGCATCCTATCCTTGGTAAGTACTGCCTTTTCTGTGAGGACTCAACTGAACTTCTCTTCACGGAGAACGACACCAACAAAGAGCGCATCTTCGGAATTCCCAACGATTCCCGGTATGTGAAAGACGCCTTCGACAACTACATCGTGCACCAGCAAACTGGCGCCGTGAACCCCCAGCAGCTAGGCACAAAGGCGGCGGCACACTACCGCTTGAAGGTACCCCCGCACGGGGCTGTCACCTTGCGCCTGCGGCTGCGCAGCGGCACCGATGAGGATTTGAATCTGCGCGACTTCGACTCGACGCTTGAAGTGAGACGTAGTGAAGCAGACGAATTCTACAAACAGATTATTCCTTCTGCAGCGAGCGAGGACGAGGCCAACGTCATGCGGCAAGCGCTCGCAGGCATGCTGTGGACAAAACAGCATTACGTATACGACGTGCATGACTGGATGAATGTGAATGGAAACGCAATAAAGCGCCGCAGGAATGAAGCGTGGATCCACCTCTCGACCTGCGACATTATTTCCATGCCGGACAAGTGGGAGTATCCATGGTTCGCGGCCTGGGACCTTGCTTTCCAAACTATCGCTCTTCAGGAAGTCGATCCGGAGTTCGCCAAGAAACAAATCGAGCTCATTCATAAGCCGTGGTTAATGCACCCCAACGGTCAGATCCCTGCCTATGAGTGGAACTTCAGTGACGTGAATCCTCCGGTGCATGCTATGGCGGCTTGGCGAGTTTATGTGAACGAGAAGGTGGCAACCGGGAAGGGCGATCTTGTTTTTCTGCGTCGGGTTTTCCAAAAATTGCTGCTGAACTTCACGTGGTGGGTAAATCGCGAAGACGCTTTGGGAAACAACGTCTTCGAAGGAGGATTTCTAGGACTGGACAACATCGGCGTGTTCGACCGCAGCGCCACCATTCCTTCCGGCGGAATGCTCGAGCAGGCGGACGGAACGTCATGGATGGCGCTTTACTGCCTTAATATGCTCGAAATGGCCCTGGAACTTGCCCAGACAGACCCGGAGTACGAAGAGCTTGCGTACAAGTTCTACGAGCATTTCATACAGATCGCCGCTGCGATGGACCGTATGGGAGAGAACCTGGACGAACTTTATGACGAGGATGATGGTTTTTACTACGACGTGTTGCGCTTTCCTAATGGTCCCTCCATTCGCCTCAAGGTTCGCACGCTGGTAGGTTTGCTTCCTGTCTGCGCCAGTCTCGTGATCACCGAAGGTGAATACAAGCGACTGCCGCGGTTCGAGCAGCGGTCCGCCTGGCTCGCACGCCGTTATCCAGAAGTCACATGTAACCTGACCAACCTGGACAAGGTCGGTTCTCTAGGAAGCCGCATGCTGTCAGTGATTACGCCGGAGAAGCTGCGTAGGATCCTGTCAAGAATGTTGGACCCGAAGGAGTTCCTAAGTCCCTACGGAATTCGCTCTCTCGCGCGGGAGTACAAAGACAAGCCGTTTGAACTAAGACTTGGAGCAGATACCTATACGGTTGCTTACGAGCCAGCTGACTCGTCCACTGGCCTCTTTGGCGGCAATTCGAACTGGCGTGGCCCCATTTGGTTTCCCATCAACTTCATGCTCTTGTATGCCTTGTACCGCTGGTACAGCTATCTCGGACCCGCCTTCAAGATCGAGTGCCCAACTGGATCGGGGCATCTTATGGACCTTCAGGAAGTCAGCGACATGCTGGCGCGCAGACTCATCAGGATTTTCACCAGAGAAAATGGGCGGCGCCCAGTCCACGGAGGTTCAGAAAAATTCCAGACCGATCCTCACTGGCGGGACCTGCCGCTTTTTTACGAGTACTTCCACGGTGACAATGGAGCCGGCATCGGAGCAAGCCACCAGACGGGCTGGACTGGTCTAGTCGCTCGCCTCGTTCAGCTGACCGCAAACGGAATGTTCGAATTCCCCGACAAACCCGAGAGGCTCGCCCGGTCAGGGCGTGAGATGGTTACAACGACTGCCACCACCCGGCCCTAGGAGGCCCTGTTTTCAGCTCAAGGTGGATTACTTCCGATTTGCCAACGATCTCCTTGTGGACTGGAACTATTGCCAGTGACCACGCCGAGACGGCGCTGCAACACTAATCAGTGTGCATACACCTCTAGCTGAAGCAAGCTCTTGGGCATTCTGAGCGAGGATTATCGTCCATGAAGAACACCCCCGCAGCGTTCGCGAAATCGAAGGTCATTGTCGTTGCCTTGGTATATGCATTTACCTTGACGGCGCACGCAGCCGACGACAAGAAGGCGAAGGAGCAGAAGCAGGTCCGGGGGGTTGCCCAGAAGACTCTGCAGCAACTTTACAAAGCCGAACCTGCGGCCAAGGCAGCGGTCGAACGAGCCGCCGGGTACGCTGTCTTCAATAACATGGGCGTGAAGATCTTGTTTGCAGGCTCCGGCAAGGGCAAAGGCATCGCCGTTGACAACAAGACGAAGAAAGAAACTTTCATGAAGATGATCGAACTGCAGGCGGGACTCGGAATCGGCGTGAAGAAGTTTAACGTTGTTTTCGTCTTTGACAGCGCCAAGGTCTTGAACAGTTTCATTAACTCCGGCTGGGAGTTCGGCGGACAAGCCACCGCCTCCGCCAAGACCCAGGACAAGGGCGGAGCCATGGCGGGAGCGGCGTCGGTCTCGGATGGGGTGTGGATGTATCAAATGACGGAAAAGGGGCTGGCTGCTGAGATCACCGCCAAGAGCACCAAATACTACAAAGACGACGACCTGAACTGAGGCAAGAGACCACCGCACGGTGAAACAGGCACGAGGACGACCTCAATAGGGACAGGGATGCAACAATCCGTCGTCTCACCGCTTCAACATCACGACTTCCTGTCATGGCTGGATGGCGGGCTGATCGGAAACTATCCTGGCGGCCTGACCGAGCTTTTCCCAATCCGCACCAAACCCCGGATCTAGGTTGTAAGTGAAATCTCCTTTTAGTTATTGTCGAGAATCAAAGTCACTCGGAGTGCACTCTCTCGTTTGGGCGACGATAAACCTGCATGTTGGCTGGTTGTTATCCAGGTTTCGTCTCGCACAACTGCTAGTTGTCGGACCCGCATCAAGAGAGCAATCTCCATTACAGACGTGGGGCCGACATGTCATCCATGCGCGTTCTCGTGGTAGAAGATTTCGCACCCTTTTGGCAGTTTATCCGCTCGACACTGGCGGAGAGGCCAGAGGTGCAGGTCATCGGCGAAGTGGCCGACGGCTTGGAGGCGGTTCAAAAGGCGGAACTACTGGAGCCGGATCTGGTCCTCCTTGATATCGGACTCCCAACGATGAATGGAATCGAGGCCGCTCGCCAGATACGCAAGCTAGTCCCAGAATCCAAAATAATCTTTGTAAGCCAAGAGTCTGCCTGTGAGGTCGTGCACGAAGCATTCAACTTGGGGGCCTGGGGCTACGTTTTGAAAACAAGGGCCGCAATCGACCTCCTAGCTGCTATAGACGCAGTTCTTGAGGGCAAACATTTTCTCAGCTTTGGATTGTCGATATGGAACGTCAACTGAGGCAGTCCCGAACGCCAGCTAGCGATCACGCGGGGGGCGACTCTGTCGAAAGCGAGGACACGAAACTCCGCGATTCAAAAACGGATGCGCCTACTCTCCCGGGGCAAGTCGAATGTTAGGGTACGAGCACAGCCGGCTCGGGTACCGAGCGCGCCGATCAGAGCATCTGCAAATGAGCCCTCGCCGCTCCTTAGCGCCACCATGGCGGTGAAAACCTCCTGCTCGTTCTCGACAATGAGGACGTCGGTCTGAAGCATTCGCTCTACGGCGGCGGAGATTTCTTGGGATGACAAGCCGTAGGCGCGGTCGAGGACCCAAACGGTCTCCGCCATCGCCACAACGCGGACGTGTGCAAGCGCTGCCAGGCTAAGCCCAAGACCGAGCGCCGAGCCATCGAGGATCAGGACGATATCTTCGGATTTCTCAAACAGTCGCATATCTCCGAAAAGAATGTGACTCGCCTGGGACAGATGGCGAAATCGGACAATCCGCAGGTCGCCAGTCTCGCCGCGATTGTCCTGGAAGTGGCCCGGATAAAGCCCTAGAAAACCAGGAGACTCAAATTTCTTGCGCAGAAGCATCCGGAACTGCTGCGCAAGTTGGAGGACACCGGGCCTGGTTCTTGCCCATACCTGGGACCGGGAGACCGAAGTCTTCTCCCAAGCCAATTTGGAAGAGACAGAGATCAGTGCCACAGCGGACTCGGGGGCAACAGATTTGTCTGCGCAAGAAGACTGCAAGACACCGTTTTGACTGACCTACTTTAGCTCAGACCTCGGCAATTCTTGCCCCGACACTGGGGTGAGGCCATCGGATGAATTTGACGGAACTGGATGCGCCCGGGATGATGCTGGGTGGTAGGCGTAATCGAGTAGTTACACCGGCGTCACAATACGCCGATTGCTGTCCGAGGAAGGTCTGCAGGCGACTCTTCACTGGATTCCGACATGAGGACAGCGCCGGGTCTCGCGGCACAGGAAGCAGGAGAAATTTGCCGCGTGCTGTCCAGTGCAAGAGCTCAATGGGCCACGGTGCCTTTCCCAAGTCGTTCCGCGCAAGGCCATTCTCTAGCAAACGAAGACCGAGCTTCCGTTCGATATGGGGCTCAACCGCCTCACACCGGCGTCACAATTGCAATCTGGGGCTCTGCAAATAAGCTGAAGACAAAAACTTGTGGCAGCCGGACCTATAAGCCGAATTCTGTCCGCCTTGCGGCGGGACGGCCATTCCTCTGGGCCGCGCATTGCTGCGCGGCTCTAGCGACCTACCCGGAGGTTTGACGCACCGAGCCGGCACGTGCCTGGCCGAAGCCAGGCTTCCTCCCTATTTGGTCTTGCTCCGTGTGGGGTTTGCCCTGCCCGCCGCATTGCTGCGACGGCGGTGCGCTCTTACCGCACCTTTTCACCCTTACCCCGGCGTCGTTCTGAACCCAGTTTAGTGAGCACTCCCTTGCCGAAACCACGTTTCAATGCTCCGGGTTCACAACGACGACGGGGCGGTATATTTTCTGTGGCACTTTCCGTCGACCGGGCTTGAACCCGGCCTCCCGGACGTTATCCGGCACACTGCTCTGCGGAGTTCGGACTTTCCTCTCCCCTTGCGGAGAGCGACCATCCGGTCCGGCTGCCAACACCTTAATTATATGCGATGGTCCCGGCATTCCACGCTTGCAATTCAGGGCTAGTATCCTGTCTGCGGATACACTCGCGAATGATTCAGGCAATTGGCAAAATCGTGGCGGAGGTCTCCGGGGGATGCGCGCTGGCCGGAATCTGCTACTACGTCACTTGCCTCGGGAGCTCGGGCGCCTTCACGCGAGAGCGCAAAATCTCCACAGCTCACAAGAACAATGTCTCAGCCGGCGCAAGGCCGGCCGTCTCGGTCCTGAAACCATTGAAGGGGCAGGATCCGGATATGTACGAAAGTTTCCGGAGTCATTGTCTGCAGGACTACCCGCAGTACGAACTCATCTTCGGCGTAAGTGACGCGCACGATCCTGCCATTCTCGAGGTCGAGCGCCTGCGCGCGGAATTTCCTGACCGCAACATTAAAATGATTGTGTGCGGCGAGCAACTGGGGACGAATGTCAAGGTCAGCAACCTTGCCCAGATGGTCCGCGCCGCCCGCTACGATCACTTCGTCGTCAGCGACAGTGACATTCGAATTCAGTCCGATTATCTCCACAGAGTGATCGCTCCGCTCGCCGAGAACGAGGTGGGCATGGTCACTTGCCTCTACCGTGGGATCGCGGCCGACACCCTCGGATCGAAACTGGAATCGCTTGGCATCAGCACGGATTTTTCCCCCGGCGTTCTGGTGGCGCGGTCGATGGAAGGCTCCCTGCGTTTTGCCCTGGGCTCGACGATGGCATTTCGCCGCGACGACCTTCAGACGATCGGCGGTTTCGAATCGTTCGTCGATTATCTTGCCGATGATTATGAACTCGGCAAACGAATCGCCTCGCTGGGCCGCGAAGTTCGCCTTTCCGAAGTTGTGGTGGAGACTTTTCTCCCGTCCTACACACTGCGCCAGTACTTCGCACATCAACTACGCTGGGCGCGTGGCGTGCGGGATGCGCGGCCGGGGGGATACGTCGGGCTGCTTTTCACCTTCGGCTGGCAGTGGGCCACTCTGGCAGTGATCGCTTCCCGAGGCGCGGGTTGGGCGTGGGGATTGGCAGGCGTCGCCCTCTTCCTGCGACTGCTGAGTGCGAGGGTCGTTGGAGGTAGTGCCCTTCACGATCGCCAGGTGGCGCGTTTCCTTGCTCTAATTCCGCTGCGGGATGTCGTCGGCGTCCTGATCTGGCTCGCCAGCTTTGCGGGCAACACAGTTTCCTGGAGAGGGGATCGCTTCGTTCTCGCGAAAGGCAAGCTTGTCCGCACGGACTCTGCCGTATGAAACGCGAGCGTGGATCAGGACTGAGGGGCGATTGAGCTCTCGGTGGAACGATGTTCCGGGGCGATGCGTCCCCCCTTGCCGAACGCGTACGTTTCGCCGCGCCAATAAAATCGCCGACTAGTGTAGCTCCCTACCCAGACAAAGAAGCCTGCCAGGTCGCGCAGAGGGTACAGCCAACAAAGGAGCGCCGACCGTGGATCGCGCGCGATCCCCCATCCCACCATCAAAGCGAGAATCGTGCGATTGAGAAACGCTGCCGCGAAAAGCGCAATGCCGACGCCCCAATAGCCTAAGCCCGCAGCCGCAGTCAAACCCAAAATCCCGTAAGGCATCGCGAACGTGAGTCCTGTACCCAGATGGCCCGCTGGCCGCGAATAACGGGTGCTTTTCATCCAACGCAACTGATCGCCCAGAGTGCGAATCGCGCTGCGTGGTGTCAGGACGTTCTTCACAATCTGATGGGAAAGAACGACCTTGTACCCTTTGGCCCAAATGCGATTGCCGAGTTCGAAGTCATCGGAATAGTAGTCCGCCGTGGCGGCGATGCCGCCGATCGCATCGATGGAGTCGCGGCGCGCCGTCATTGCCGGCCCTAACGCGAAGCGCATTCCTTCTAGCATGTCGGCCACCATCACGCCTGACGACATTTCCACCGACAAGCCCAGAGCTTCGAGCGACGACCAGAAATCCGAAGACGGGATTCCTCGATACATGCACGTGACCAAGCCCACTTTCGGATCCAGCAGTGGTGGAATGGTATTCCGCAAGAAATCCGGAGCGACCTGCACGTCGCTATCGCTGATCACAAAATAGTCGTTGCGGGAAGCTGCAATCATCTGATGCAACGAGAATACCTTTGCGTTTGGCCATGTCGGTGGGCCTGACAAGATCATCTGGCTCTTCACGTTCGGATAGCGGGCCCGGACGCGCTCGGCAATCTTCAGCGCTGCATTCTCCGCATCCCGTGCCCCGAAGATGACTTCAAAGTCGGGATAATCTTGCTGAAAGAAGCTTTCCAGGTTGTCTTCCAACTTCTGTTCCATTCCATGAAGCGGTTTCAGAATCGAAACGGCAGGCAACAAGCTGCGAGGAACCGCCAGCGTTTCTCTTTGCGCTCGATTCGCCAGCTTTTTGTAGCGGATCGCGGCTATCAATGTCATGACCAGGAAAATTGTGGAACTTACCGTCCCCACGACGGCAACCGCGAAGGCAAGCTTCAGCGCGATGGCAAGTGAGGATCCTACAAAGATTGGCGGTGTCATAGAGAAAAGGAATTCATTCGCGATGGAAAGATACTCCGGCAGGTGACGGCTGCCGGTTCGTCAGTATCGATTTTCCGCCATTGCGGGCCAACAGAAAAGAAATCATCCCTCGCAACTCTTTCGGATTCTCCTGGTCGGTCCACAGGAAGACTCGACTTGGGCTGTCCCAGAGAGCTGCAAACGATTCGGGCGTTTCAAAAACGTGCGGCGCGTCCGGAAACTTCGAGCCGTACCACAGATTCCCACTCGGCTCATGCAGCACATGCACCGGATACCCAGTATAGAAATTGAGAGTCGAGGCCTGGTGGTACTGGCCGTCGATCACGATCACGTCTCCGGGACGATAGTTGTGCCGGATCGCCACCGCTAGTTTGTAGGACGACAGAATCGGCGAAAACGTGCTGAACGACGAATGCACGCAGGCAAACAATCCCACCATCATGATGGCGAGGGCCATGTTGCCTTGTGCCGGATGGCCGCGCCGCCGCAGTGTCCAGTTCAATCCGGTGCCTAATAAAAATGCCAGTGAGGCTCCCAGCAGGGGTCCGCGAAATGCTCCTAAGGCTCGGGGCGTGAGGTCGAGCACATGCCCCAAGGAAAAATCGTAGTCTTGCGGATTCTTCTTCAGTTGTTCCGCAAGATCCGCGCCGGGCGACGGCAGGTGCGATATCGATAGCAAGTACATCCCCACGGCAAATGCCAGGACGCCGAAGACAAAAAGCGCAGTCGATGAGATTCTGCCCGCCCGGCGTGGTGCATCTTCCGCGGATGCTTCAGCTTCTCGCGCCAGCCAGCCCCCGACCAGCAAGGCCAGCCCCGGTAATGCCGGAATGGTGTAGTACTCCTGGCGCGTCGAGAAACTGAAAAATCCCACGATCACCAGCGCCCAGAGCAGGAACAGCAGGTTCGCTCTCCGACATCGTGTTAGTCGTCCACGCATCTCGCGAAGCCGCAGCGGGACGTCGCGTAAGGCCTGCGGCAGAAACACTCCCCACGGCAGCAGCCACGCCAATAGCAGCCCCCAGAAAATCAGGAGCGGGACCGTGTCGTATCCAGCGGGCACGCGCTTGTTGAGAAAGCGGTTCACATGCTCGTTGATGAAGTAGAACCAGAGAAACCCGTGAACTGATCCCTGGCTCGGATTGCGGATCGCCGCCAGGATGTGCCAAGGCCCAGCGATTGCTAGAAACACGAGCGTGCTCGAAACGATCCTCAGCTTGAGCAGGTGTTTCAAATTCCCCGTCAGCATCAAGTAAAGCGCGATCGTGGCCACCGGGAACACGAGTCCGATGAGTCCCTTGGTCAGCACATTCAGAGCACAGACCGCTGCAAACCCCCAACACGTTGCGCGCGACGGAGTATCTTCTTCCAACGACTGCAAGAAAAAGTGATAGCCGATGGTCAGCCACAAACCGACAAGCACGTCTGGAATCAGAAACCGCGTAAAAATGTAAGGTCCAATCGAGGTCGCCAGCACTACGCCGGCGTACAAACCTCCCGTCTCTCCGTAGGCGTAACGCCCCAGTCGGTAGGTAGCAAACAACAACGCTAGCACGCCCAGCATCAACGGCAACCGCGTGCTCCAGTCGCTGATACCAAAAAGGCTGTAACTGGTGGCGAGACTCCAATACATGAGCGGCGCCTTTTCCAGGTACCGTATTCCGTCCGTGTACATCGTGACCCAGTCATGCCGGACCAGCATCTCGCGCGCCGCTTCCGCGTGAATGGTATCGACATCGTCGAGGAGGGCTGGGGTAAACATGCCCGCGAAATAAATCATGCCCCATAGCAGGCCGATGATCAGGTAGGACCTGGAACTCGAGGTGGGTTGGGAGGTCGGTTCCGCGAATGAGTGACCTTGATCGGGTTGCTCGTCCCGCGCGGTTACCGACAGGCTCATGCAGGATTTCCGCAAACCGCACGATTATACGGGGCGTAGAAACATGCAATCAACTTGCCCGGATCAGTGGCCCGCACTGGCTGCCGATGCCGGCTTGTCGAGCGCTTCCCAGACCTTGACAGCCAG
>JBKPEB010000090.1:0-8855 GCA_046728215.1 Acidobacteriota bacterium
CAAAGCTGTATCTCCCTTACTCGGAGCTGCAAGCTATCGCCACGCTGTGAAGCAACTTCTGACGAGCGTAGTGCGGGAAATCTGCATGCTACGTTCTGTGGGAGCCGGGGCGCGGGCAACCGTCCCCGGCCACCCGGTGCGATCAGCAATGGTCGTCCCTACCGCGACCTCACAACCCCACCGATCACCAGGTATCCCGGGTTCAGGAATGCCCAAGCGCGCGCCGAGCCTTCGAGTAATCGCCCGTAGGACTCGTCCAGTTGCTCGCCAAAGTTCCTGAGGCCCAGCCCAAAGCAAATAGACAAAACCACCCGCTCCAGGGAACACCCGAGAGCCACGCCCACAACGCGGCGAGCGTCGGAACGATGGCCGAGGCGGTCACCCCCGCAGACCACATAAGGGCTTTGGCGCCGGGACTGACGCTTTGCATCGAGAGCTTATCTGTCTGCACCCCGAAAAAAGGCAGATGCTCAAAGATCCACCGAACTCCCCACGGCCAGCCCCCGGGATTGCCAGTTCCGCCCACCGTATAAAACAGAAAGCGGATACCTACCAACCGCCCGACGAGCCAATGTGCAATCGCGTGAGCGCAGAAGTAAAGAAGAACCCATGCCAGAATCATGGTGGCGACAGCGACGGCGTGCGAGTGTGCCGACCGGGACACACTCAAAGCAAAAAAAGCAGCCACTATGCCGGCAATCTGCAAGGTATTGCCTACAGCAATCGGGAGTCGCGCAAAGATCTTGCGCTTGTTGTTGTCGGCCAGACTCACGGGTCTCCCTTCCAGGCCAGCCCGGCAGATTCTATCGTAGCCGTTGCTCTCAAAGTGACGTGGTCATTCGACGCCACCACCCGGAACAAAAGAGGCTGGTCGGAGAGAGCGCTCTCACGAAATCGGGCTAGCATTTCCGTCGCCTCCTGCACGAGCGGAAGCCGCCAGGCGATATCAAACTCATCTATCTCCGGGACGCGATCCGGTCGAACGGCACATTGGATGGAATGTTGTTGCGGGACATCAGGTCCCGCATGCGATTCTCCATGCTGTCAATTTCGTCCCGGTTGTTGTTACGTCGATATTCCAGCCAGCGCGAGTAGTAGCTGTCGAACCGTTGCTGCTCCTCCGACGATAGGCGGCCGCGCCACTGTCCGTAGTGGTCGTCGTACCCGCCGTCGCTATTTGACGCGATCCGGTCGAACGGCACGTTGGATGGAATGTTGTTGCGGGACATCAGGTCCCGCATGCGATTTTCCATGCTCTGGATTTGATCCCGGTTATTGGTCCGACGATAGTCGAGCCAGCGCGAGTAGTAACTGTCGAATCGTTGCTGCTCCTCCGACGATAGGCGGCCGCGCCACTGCCCGTAGTGGTCCTCGTACCCGCCGTCGCTATTTGACGCGATCCGGTCGAACGGCACATTGGATGGAATGTTGTTGCGGGACATCAGGTCCCGCATGCGATTTTCCATGCTCTGGGTTTGATCCCGGTTGTTGGTCCGACGATAGTCGAGCCAACGCGAGTAGTAGCTATCGAAGCGTTGCTGCTCCTCCGACGATAGGCGGCCGCGCCACTGCCCGTAATGGTCGTCGTACCCTCCGCCACTGTTTGACGCGATCCGGTCGAACGGCACATTGGACGGAATGTTGTTGCGGGACATCAGGTCCCGCATGCGATTTTCCATGCTCCGCATTTCATCCCGGTTGTTGGTCCGACGATAGTCGAGCCAGCGCGAGTAGTAGCTGTCGAAGCGTTGCTGGTCTTCAGATGAGAGGCGACCGCGCCACTGCCCACGTCCATAGTCGCGGCTGTCCTGGCGGTGAACCTCGTCGCGATCATCTTGTCGGCGGTCGTCGGCGTACTGCGCCAGGACTGGTGATATAAGCGCTATCAGCACTGCACCAATTCCCAGAATTCTTTTCATGAAAAGCCTCCGAAGATCCAATCCCTTGGATGCATTGAGCTCATACCGCTCCGTGCAAGAAAGAGGGTACGCTGGCCAAAATAGGACCGGGGATCGGTTGAGGTCTGCTCCAAGCGCATCACGAGGCCGCGCGGTACACAGTGGTCACAAAAAGGCTAATACCTGGCTCAGCTTCCACCACCGTGGAAATCACGCGATTATACTCAATGACCTTCAATCGCGTGATTGGCGGGCGACCCACACCACCTGCGGGTACCCCATCAATCGCGCCTTTTGCGATTGAGTGGTAGCGACGCCGTCTGCAATTTCCCATTCCGGTTACTTGCAGCCCCACAAACCGCTTTCCCCTTGACATGAAACCGTATTTCTGCAATTATCGAAACATGCAGACCACTTCCGATGTCGCCCGCTACGCCGACATGTTCGCCGCCATGGGCGCCGAGCCTCGGCTGCGCATCATGCAGCTTCTCCTGCAGGCGCATCCCGAAGGCCTGGTCGTCAACGAAATACAGCAGGAACTCAACATCCCCAACTCCACCCTCTCCCACCACCTCGACAAGCTTCGCAACGAAGACCTGGTTGCCGTCACCCGTGAGAGCACGTTTCTTCGTTACACCGCTAATACCGATGCCCTGCAGGAAGTCTTGCAGTTTCTCTATGCCGAATGCTGCACGCGAAACCGCGCTGTTCGCCCGCGCGACGTCGTGCAGATCGCGAAAGCGAAATAGGAGACCCGTCATGCCGTCGACCGACACGCCCGTCAATGTAAAGGAAGTCGTCAAAGAAAAGTACGGACAAGCTGCCCTGCGCCTGAAATCTGGTGGCAGCGCCTGCTGCGGCGCCACCCCGGCGCGCGAGTGCTGCGATCCGATCACCGCCAACCTCTACGACTCCGCCCAAGCCGCGCAGATTCCCGAAGAAGCCATGCTGGCCTCGCTCGGCTGCGGCAATCCCACTGCGCTCGCGCAACTCAATCCAGGCGAAATCGTCCTCGATCTCGGCTCCGGCGGCGGCATCGACGTCCTGCTCTCCGCCCGCCGTGTTGGCCCGACCGGCAAGGCTTTTGGCCTCGACATGACCGACGAGATGCTCTTGCTTGCGAATGCCAACAAGCAGAAAGCTGGCGCCACCAACGTCGAATTTCTGAAGGGCGAAATCGAAAACATCCCGCTGCCCGATAATTCCGTCGATGTCATCCTCTCGAACTGCGTCATCAATCTCTCCGCCGACAAAGACCGCGTGCTGCGCGAAGCCTTCCGCGTCCTCAAGCCAGGCGGACGCTTCGCTGTCTCCGACGTCGTGACGCGCGGCGAGATCGCTCCCCAGATCCGCGAAAGCATCCTGCTATGGGTCGGCTGCATTGCCGGAGCGCTCGAAGAAAATGACTACCGCGCCAAATTGAAAGCCGCCGGTTTCGAACAGATCGACATCGAGCCCACGCGTATCTACCGCGTTGAAGACGCCCGCGAGTTCCTCACCGGGCAAGGCCTCGACATAGACGCCCTGGCCCGCGAGGCCGATGAGAAATTCATGAGCGCCTTCATCCGCGCCATGAAGCCCACGCAAGCCAAACCATGCTGCGGCCCCACCTGCTGCAGGTGAGGAGCGAGAACATGCAAACTCATTACAACGTTCTGTTTCTGTGCACCGGGAATTCGGCGCGCTCCGTCATGGCCGAGGCTATCCTCAAGTTTAAAGGTCGTCCCAACTTCACTGCCTACAGTGCCGGAAGCCATCCTTCCGGCGCGGTGCGCCCGGAAGCTTTGCACCAACTCGAAGTGGCGCACGTTCCAACTCGCAACTTGCGCAGCAAGTCCTGGGAGGAATTCGCGCAGCCGGATTCTCCCAAACTCGACTTTGTTCTGACCGTGTGCGACAACGCCGCCAAGGAAGTCTGCCCGGTATGGCCAGGCCAGCCGATCACCGCGCATTGGGGTGTTCCTGACCCGGCCGCGGTGCGCGGCAGCGCCGCCGACATCGAGCGCGCGTTTCGCGACGCATTCTTCATTCTCGATCGCCGGATCAGTCTCTTCCTGTCCTTGCCGTTGCAGAGTCTCGAGGGCCTCGCCCTGAAGCGCGAGCTCGACAACATCGGCCAGGCCATGGCCCCGGTTGACCACAAGTAAATAGCCGCTCGAACGAAAAACCCACCGGAGTCACGCATGAACACAAGCCGCCGTCTCCGCTTTCTCGACCGCTATCTCACCGGCTGGATTTTTGCCGCCATGCTTGCGGGCGTCCTGCTGGGATGGCTTGTGCCCGGAACGGTGCCCTTCCTGAACCGCTTCAGGGTGGGCACCACCTCCATTCCGATTGCGATCGGCCTGATCCTCATGATGTATCCGCCCTTCGTGAAGGTGCGTTACGAGGAGTTGCACGAGGTCTTCCGCAATAAGCGCATCCTGGCTCTGTCCCTTCTGCAGAACTGGGTTGTCGGACCGATCCTGATGTTTATCCTGGCCATCGCATTCCTCCATTCCTACCCGCAGTACATGGCGGGACTCATCATGATCGGTCTCGCCCGTTGCATCGCCATGGTGATTGTCTGGAACGAACTCGCCAAGGGGGACACACAGTACGCCGCCGGACTCGTCGCCTTCAACTCGCTGTTCCAGGTCTTCTTCTACTCGATCTACGCATGGGTTTTCATCACCGTGCTGCCCGGCATGCTTGGCCTCCGCGGCGCAGTCGTGAATGTTTCGATCACACAGATTGCGCAGAGCGTTTTCATCTACCTGGGAATCCCATTCCTTGCCGGCTTTGCCACTCGCGCGCTCCTGCTGCGCGCGAAAGGCCGCGAGTGGTATGAGCACACGTTCATCCCGCGAGTCAGTCCACTCACGCTGGTCGCGCTGCTGTTCACGATTGTGGTGATGTTTTCTCTAAAAGGGGAATACATTGTCCGGCTTCCGCTCGATGTGCTCCGAATCGCGGTGCCGTTGCTCATCTACTTCGTGGCGATGTTCCTGGTCTCGTTTTACATGGGCAGGAAGGTCGGCGCGGACTACTCGAAGACCACGACGCTGGCTTTCACCGCCGCCTCCAACAACTTCGAACTCGCCATCGCGGTGGCGGTCTCGGTCTTCGGCATCAACTCGGGAGCCGCTTTCGCAGCGGTGATTGGCCCTCTGGTGGAAGTTCCCGTGATGATCGCGCTGGTGAACGTGGCCTTCCACTTCCAGCGGACCGCATTCCAGAACTCAACCGATCTGACCATCGAAGCGAGCACAGCGTCTCCGCGATGAGGATGTAGCAAGGTACCGGTTCTCGCTCAGCATTGTCATCTTGAGCGCAGCGAAGGGCCTGTGCACTCGGCGGCGCCCACGCAGTTAAAACCTTACGCGACGGCTTCTTCTTCCTCAGCGGTCTCGTTCCCGTGTGCCTGCTCGGGTTCATGCTCGTCGCGATGCCCTGGATTGACTAGCGCCACTCCTGCGAGAATGATCAGCATCGCGAGCATCGTGAACACCCCGATCGGTTCGCGCGCCACCATCCATCCCAGCAGCACAGCAACCACAGGATTCACATACGCGTAGGTGGAGACGCGTGACGGCGAAGCCACCGTGTGCAGCCAACTGTACGCTGTGAAAGCGACGATCGATCCAAAGACCGCGAGATACGCCAGCGCGAGCCATGACCGGCCCGAGACCGCGCTCAGATGAAATCCCTTCGTTTCTCCCGCAAGCGTGGCAGCCATCATCAGCGTCGCGCCGCCCGCCAGCATCTGCATCGCAGAAGACATGACCGGAGAATCCGGCATCTTCACGCTACGCATGTAGATCGTACCCGCCGCCCAGATGAACGTTCCACCCAGCACCGCGCCGGCGCCCAGCAGATTCACTTCGCCACTGTGTCCCCACACATCGGGCCCAAACAGTACTGCGACTCCCACGAATCCTAGAAGCAGGCCGCCCAGCGCGCGCCCGGTGAGTTTCTTCTCTGTCCCCTTGAGTCTCGCCAACACCACGATCCACATGGGCAGCGTCGCGACCAGTAGAGCTGCAATTCCGGACGGAACATGTTGCTCGGCCCAGGCAAGGCTTCCGTGGCCACCAAGAAAAAGCAGCCCACCGATCAGAGCCGGATGCAACCACTCGCGCAAGGTCGGTGCGGCCGTGCCGCGCAGTCGCGTCCATCCATAGAGCGTCGCGCCCGCGCACAAGTGGCGCACTCCCATCATGAGCAGCGGCGGAAATGTCTCGACCGCGTATCGAATTGCGAGGTAGGTCGATCCCCAGATGAGATAAATAGCCGCGAACCCGGCAACCAGCGCGACGGTAGTGGGCCGGGCAGACAACCTCGGACGGGCACCCCCACCGATTTCGAGGAGTTCTCCACTACGAAGGAGACGGCGGATTTCGTAAACGTCATCGGGCATGATATCCTAACCTTCGAAGCCGCTTTAAGCGGTTAGGGAGAGCATAGCGAAGTAGCATCTAACTGGTCAACATGTTTTTGATGGTTAGATTCACAGACTTCCAAAGCTGTTCGATGACGCAACCAGAAACGAAGACACAATTCGATCTCAGCGGTGGGAATCTGGCCCTGGATTTCGTGAACACGGTGAGCAATCGCCCGACCGCCGAACCCGTTGAGAGGCTCACCGACTACAACCATCTCGTTTTTTTTGGCATGCAGTCGGGTGTCTACCTGCATGGTCTTCCGACTCACTTGTTCGCGACCTCCGGAAGAATGCCGGGCGTCGCAACCAACGTTCTGCACAAGGCAATTCAGTTTCGCGAACACCTGTTCGCGATTTTCGCGGCGGTCGTGGAACACCGCGCCATTCCTGGCAATCCGCTCGCGCACTTGACCTTCATGCTGCAGGAATCGACAGAGCGCGGCCGCCTCGTGCACGCCCAGCGCAAGTTTGTGTGGGAATGGCCGGCGATGAATGAAGACCTCAGCTCGGTGCTGTGGCCAGTGGCTCGGGCCGCCGCCGATCTGCTGCTCTCCGACGAAATCTCACACCTGCGCATGTGCGGTGCCGACGATTGCGCGTGGCTCTTTCTGGACAAAACGAAGAACCAGCGCCGGCGCTGGTGTGACATGAAAACGTGTGGAAATCGCGTGAAGGCCCGGCGACACTACCAGCGGCTCAAGGCACGTTAAGCTCACCCGAGTTACCAGCTGTGAAGCTGCCCACCGACGAGCTGACCGACGAGAACTGTGAGGAGGAGGCTGATCGCTTTTGGCCCGTGGCATTGTTCAACGCAGCTGCGTTTGCCCAGTTTCCCGCCATTGCTGAATTCTGTCGAGATTTCCACAGGCGACAATACGGGATTATGACAACTAAGGGCTGCCTGCTTCTTTTGGAAGGCAGAAACCACGCGATTTCGGCCGAAACAGGTAGAAAACGCGGAACGGAACTGCACTAAAATTGGTCACAGGGCTGTGAACGGTCCGCATGTTATTGATTGCAGAGGATATAAATTGAGTCTGTTTTTGTTGACTCTAAAAATAGAAGGAGTAAAAAGACACTCGTTCTTCGACACGTTCCCAAGTTTTGCCGGTTGGTGCGGCGTCCGGGGCTCAAGCGAAGTCACCTTCTGATTGCGCAAATCGGAAGGAAGGCAAGCAAGGGTCTATAGCAAAGCGCTGGTCGAGGAGAACAGGAACGACCGTTGAAGGCAAGATAGAGTCCCGAGGCGTTGGACTGGTTTATCCGGTTGGCGGTGAGCCCGGAGCCCGAGCAGAGATCGCGCGTTGCAACCCGCAAGGAAGCGGCGAGAGCAGGTCAGCAAGGGTCTAAAAGCGAGCTACTGGCCGAGACGAATTGGACCAACACCACCTCGGGACTCTTAAATTTTTTTTTGGCCGCGGCGACCGTCCAGGTTGCTGAGGCCGCTCTCCCCCAAGTGTTCGAGCAATGATCGGCCAAATGCAACCTCCTGGATAGAGACGCGGTTCGCCCCGCGTCTCTTTTTTCTTGGTGATTGTTGCGCTCTTGCGTCGAGCCGCGGCTTGCAGCACCAGTCCCAGTCGGTGCGGTTTTGTGAAGCGGGTTCGCACCCTGACTCTGACGTGCGCCTCGTTCGGCATTATGGGCCTACGAGGATCTGCAATTTCTCTTTGGTTTGCAGGCGCGTTCGGTAGATTTGGTCTTTTACATCGACTTCGGCGACCGCGTCGATGTGCACGGCGTAGGCGCCTCTGGGCAGCGTTTCTCCAAAAGGGATTTCGAGCGAGTCAACGCCGCTTTTCAACGGGAAGTGCTGGTAGCCGATGGCGGTCGCTCGACCGTTCTCCGCGACGGCGAGCACGATGAAGGTGAAGTCAAAATCGTCTTCGGTGTTGTTGCTGACCACAATGGACCCGTCGATCCGATTTCCCGTGACGTGAGCGTAACGCTTCCACTCGATTACCAGGGGTTGCCTGATTCGGAGCACAAAGGCGCGGAACCCTTTCTGCGACGGGCTTGAGCCGTCGGTGACGGTGACCGTGAACTTGTATTCGCCCACGCTCGTGGGCTTCCCTGAGAGGAGACCGTCGGCGCCGAGTTGCATGCCAGTCGGCAGAGAACCTTCGGAAACGACATATTTGTACGGGGGGATCCCTCCGTGCGCCTGGAATTGAAATTTGTACTCGTGACGTGGCGAGGCCTTGGGGAGGATGACAGGGTCGAGCGCGAGCGCCGTCGGATCGGCGGGCTGCTGTGCCGACGCGGCAGAGGCCAGCAACAGGATGAGAGCGATCATGCGCGACAGACGGGGCATCCTTCCTCAAGATTGCGATTCGTTGATTGGATGCAGTCCGCAGAGCAGCGGACGGAATCTCGGGATTGATTATGCAGTCAATGCATTATGAAAGAACGCCCCGCTTCAGAAGATTGAAGCGGAGTGTGGCGGAGCCAGGATAGTTAACGGCGATTTCTAGATTGTGGCGCTGCAGAATGGCACTTTACCTTGGGGGAAAGATAAGCGTTGGCACGAAGAC
>JBKPEB010000091.1:0-36909 GCA_046728215.1 Acidobacteriota bacterium
AACCTGTTAAACGGGCTACCCTATCCGCACCATTGCGTTATTTCGGGCTTGCTCGCCAGCGGCAATACCTATTGTCCCGCAAGCTCTCCATTATTTTCATGCTTCGTTGTGACCGGATTCCGGTCATGCTGAACCTGTTAACAACAATTGACCTACTCACAGTCATCGGCGATAACCGGCGCATGGAGATGTGGAGAACGCCGCGCGTTTCCCACATCTCCGCATCCCCGGCGACTGCTACCGACAAATGTCACAAGAGGCGAGTTACACCACCATTCCATTTGGTACAAAAGGCCGGTCAAGTCAGAGGCCTTTCGTCAGCTGGGACACAAACAGCAAGCGAACCAAACGGCCCGAGGTTCGTGCATCGTAAGCCGCCAATGCCCACAGCTGGAACAATTCGAAAAAGATTGCATTGTCGATAGGAAATGCCATCATCAATCGCAGCGAAAATATCCTCAATCAAGGAGACCTGGCATGCGTCTTTCTTTGTGGATTGACGTGCGGAAGGCCGCACCTGCTCTGTTGCTGGCAGGAGGACTGCTCCTTTCTGGTACGGGTAATTTGCAAGCGGCGCGATCCGCCTCGGTCGCTTCAGGAAAGAATGGGATCGTGGTCGCCGGAGAGAAGCGGGCAGCGGATATTGGGACTCAAGTGCTGAAAAAAGGGGGAAACGCCGCAGATGCTACGACGGCAGCCCTGCTCGCCTTGAGTGTGACGAAAATTGGTGCTTTCACTATAGGCGGAGAGGCCTCGGTAATCTTTTACGATGTCCATCAGCAGAAAGCCCATGCCCTGTGGGCGCAAGGAGCTGCTCCGCTCGATCCGCAAGCGATTTCTTGGTACCTGAAAAATGGAATGCCGGGCACCGACATCCGGACGGCAGCCGTGCCGGCAGTCGTCGATCTATGTGTCACTCTGCTCAAGGAGTATGGGACCATCTCGTTTGAAGAAGCGGTTAAGCCGACTTTGGCGCTGCTCGATGCTGGCGGGCCAAGCTGGTACATCGACACCTCGGATGGAAGCAGAATCGAGACGGGACGAAACTGGCAAGCGGATTTAGCGCGGACGCTGCGCAAACTGGTCGAAGCGGAACAAAAAGCAAAGGGAAGCCGCGAGGTACGACTGCAAGCGGTGGCTGACCGGTTTTATCGTGGCGATATAGCGGACGAGTTGGAGGCCTGGTACATATCGCAGGGAGGATTTCTGCGAAAACGGGATCTGGCAGCCCACCGGACTTACATCGAAGACCCAGTCTCCCTGAATTATCGAGGCTATCAAGTATTGAAGTGCGGCCCCTGGACACAGGGTCCTTTCTTGTTGGAAGGGCTCCGCTTGCTGGAAGGATTTGACCTCAAGAAAATGGGACTGCTCTCGGCGGACTACATTCACTCCGTCACCGAAGTGATGAAGCTGGGCATGGCCGATCGAGATGAGTACTATGCCGATCCACGATTTGTGGAAGTACCGATGAAAGAACTGCTTTCTGACGAGTACGCGAAAATCCGGCGGCCCCTGATTGATCCGCAGAAAGCTTCCCTCGAACTTCGTCCCGGCGATCCCCATCAGATGAAATCGGTGAAGAAAGGAACGCGATCTTTCCCAACCCAAGGAGGAACCACTACGCTTACCGTCGTGGACCGGTGGGGAAATATGGTGGCCGCCACGCCCAGCGGATTGGGCAGCACGGCCGGTCCGGCGGGGAATACAGGCATCATTCATGGCAGCCGGTTGATCAGTCTCAATACTTGGCCTGGACACCCGAACTGTATTGCCCCTGGCAAGCGGCCACGAATTACCCTGAGTCCAGCGCTGGTGCTGAAATCGGGGAAACCGGTCGTTGCCATCAGCGTTGCGGGAGGGGATCTGCAGGATCAAGCTGGCCTGCAGCTCGTCCTCGATTACATAGAATTTGGAATGCACGCAGCCGCGGCGATGTCGACTGCGCGATTTGCAACGGCGCACCACATCAGCTCATTTGGTCCGGAGGGTCCGAAATTGGGGAGCCTGGAAGTAAATCGGGATGTTCCTGAAGAAACCGTGAAGGAGTTGGAACATCGCGGCCACAAAGTGCAACTCACTTCCGGAGAAATCGGGGGAGCCGCAATGATTTCGTGCGATCTTGCCGCTCCCAGTGAATGCGAAGGAAGTGGATCCGCTGCTCAGAACGTTGCGAAATAGTCCCGAGGCGGCGCGGAGAAACCGAGCCTATGGACCAGAAGAGAACGTAAGCATGTAAAGGTGAAGTAGCTTGCAGTGAAGGGCTGGCAAGCATCCCTACATTTGTTTCCGCAACCTCTAACTCCCCAACAGGAATCGCAACGCGTCGGGGAACCGGGCGGCCCAGGCAGCTTCGCTATGGGTGGCTCCATCGGCTACTTCGACTTTGAGGCGGCGCTCGTCCAGACCACTGCGGCGGAAGATGCGCTCCAGTTCACGGACGTTTTCCACGGTCTGCCGGTCTTTTTCTTCGCGGCCGACTTCGCGGGTACCAATGGCCAGGAAGATCTTGCGCGGCCAGACACGCAGGCTGCGGCATTCGCGGAGAATCTGCCGGTTCGAAACCCAGAGTGAGGGGCTCTCGAGCAACACTCCTCCGAAAACACCCAACGTGCTCTTGGCGACGTAGAGGGAGATGAGTCCGCCGAGAGATGATCCGCCGAGCAGCGTGTTCTCCGGGCCCTTGGCAACGCGGTAGTGTTCATTGAGGAAGGGCATGACTTCCTGCGTCAGGAACGCGGGATATTTGCTTCCTTGCGGACGCAAGACAACAGGATTCAGAGAGCGGTACGGCAGATACTCTTTAAGGCGTTCGACTCCGGCATTATCGATGCCAACGAAGATGGTGGGCGGAATTTCTCCGGCGCGAATCAGGCGGTCGGCAGTTTCGTCGACGCCCCACTCGACTCCGGTGAACGACGTCGACTGCTCAAACAAGTTCTGCCCATCGTTGAGATAGAAGACCGGATAACGGCGTCCGAAATTCTCGGGCAGGTCGTAGCCGGGTGGGAGCCAGACGCGCAGAAAACGCTTGTTGCGGAAGATCTGGCTGGTGAATTCGTGGAGACGAAGATCACCGACTGCGGAGGTCTTCGTTTGGACGACCTCGGGCGGCAAAACCTGCTGGGATGCTTCTTCCATGCGGTGATTAGGATGCAAAAGACCTGTTCATGCTTTGTGCGTACGCCGAAGCGAGTGCACAAATAGAGCGAGCGACAGTATGGTAATCGTGAAGATAGCCGCCAAAGACGTCAGGCAGAGAATGCACCAGACTCCCAGGACGAATTTCTCCAGGTACGTCAGGTAAAGAGCGAAAGCCAGGCCGCCGGCCGAACTCAGCAGCAGAATGCCGGGCGTCTCGGCCTTTGCGCGGTAAAAAGTGGCAAACGCCAGTAGGGCCACGTAGCCGAGGATCCCAATGAGCGCAACTGGCACTCCGGCGATGGTGGAGTACTCACTGCGGTTTACGATGTCGCAGTTGAAGGTTTCGCCGAAATCGCAGTAGGACGTTTTGGATTTGCGGAAATGATGATCAAGAGACACGGACGAGACCGCTATGCCGATCACGGCAACAACTGCAATTGCCATCAGTAGGCGCCGAGCGGTGTCGCTCATTTAAGCGGGCATCCTGTGCGCAAGCTCAAGTCTCCGAGCGGAATCGCGCCTTCCACCCGTTCACCCATGGGCGGGAATTGCCAGGTGGGAAAGTGCTTGATGCCGGCATCGGTGCACACCTGTTGAATCTTGGAAGTATCTCCCTGGATGCCGCATTCGATGTAGGGCACATATTCAAATGATGCTGCGAACAAGGCTTTCTGGTCTGCGCAATGCGGACACCAGTACGCGCCATACATTTTGACGTCGTGCTTCGCTAAACAGCGGGCGAAGTCATCGTGCTCGTGCACACGTCGATGATAGCCCACGTAGTAGGTTGCGCCCAGTGCGGCGACGATCACGGCTCCAATGATCACCTTGCGCAGGAATGACGGATCCCTTTCGGGCTGTTCCGGGGCGGCTGCCCGTCGTTCTTTTCGTTGCTGAGACATGCAAGTTTTTATACCACGACACGCAGAGCTGACGGCAGCACGTCGAGGGTTTCGAGGTGCAAAGTTAGAGCCTCCCCGTCAACCATCACGTCGACGGGACCGTTGAGATCGAAATCGATGCGGCGCGCGGCGCGGCGTTCGGCCAGCGGATGATTTACGTGAGTGCCGTCATAGAGAGTGGAAAGATTGCGGATAAGGCCAAGGCGTCCGATCGGTCCCCAGCGGACGTATTCGATCAGGCCGTCGTCGACTTCAGCGTTAGGCGCAATCATCATGGTGCCGCCGGTGAACTTGCTGTTGTTGAAAGTGAGGAACAGACATCGACGTGTGTCGGCATTGGGTTCTCCCTCCACGCGCAGGGGAAATGGACGTCGCCGAAGTTGGGCAAGCCGGAGGAAGATGGACAGAACGTAGCCGGTCTCGCCCCATCCAGCGAAAGTCCGAGAGCGCGTAGCATTCACGTCGGCGGCGAATCCTAGACTGAGTAGATTGATGTAATGGATGGTGCCCTCCTTATGACGCATGCGCATGACGTCGCAGGCACGCGTGCGTTGGGCAAGGAGGGCTTCCATTGCCCCATCGACCCCGCGCTGGGTGAAGTCGCGAAGGAAGGAGTTGCCGGTGCCCAGTGGCAGAAATCCAACTACGGACGGGTCGCCAGCCTGAGCTTCGGGGAATAGCCCATTCACAATTTCGTAGGACGTGCCGTCTCCTCCGATGGCAAGAAAGCGGCGATAACCGCGGGCGTAGTGATCGCGTGCGATCTGGATCGCATCCCCAGGCCGCGAGGTTTCGACGATGTCGAGTTGGAGGCCTCCGGCGCGAAGGCGCTCCAGCGCCGGGCCGACGAGTTTGCGACAGCGCCCGCCGCCGGCGGCAGGATTCACAATCGCGAGAAACGTTTCGTTCACAGGGAGACGACCGCCGATCGATCCGCGCCCTTGCCAATCTCTTCGGCGAGAACGGTGCGTTTGATTTTAAGGGAGGCCGTGCGTGGGAAGTCGCGATCCCAAACCAGGCAGCCGCCAATGCGTTTGAAATCGGGCAGACGGCGGTTGCGGGCGTTGATCTCGTCGAGAAGAGCCGCATCGAGTTGCTGGTTTTGCTCGAAACGCAGAACGAGAACTAGACTCTCTTTGCCCAGTTCCTTCGTGGGCCAGACGTAGTTGGTGGCGAACACGCAGTATTCCTTCACAGGCAGGCCGTCGAAGACGGTTTCGATGTCTTCGGGATAGATATTCTTGCCGCCCTCGGTCACGATCATGTTTTTCTTGCGGCCGAAGAGCTGAAGGTGGCCTGTGAAATCGAAGCGACCGAGGTCTCCGGTAAGGAGCCAGCCATCGACAATGGTTTCGGCGGTGAGTTCGGGGTCGTCAAGATAGTGCGACATGACCGTCTTGCTATGGACGGACACCTCTCCAATGCCCTCCGAGTCGGGACTGAGGACGCGGAGTTCGACGCCCGGAAGCGGACGGCCCACCGTATCGGCGCGGAACGGCTTGAAGTCATTCAACGTGAGAGCGGTGCCAGCCTCGCTGAGTCCGTACCCGTTAGCGACCGGAATACCTAGATCGTAAAAGAATTGCAGTGTAGACGGCTCCATGAACGCACCACCCGTGAACAGTGCGAGAAGCTGTCCGCCGAAGGCTTTGTGCACCTGTCCCAGCAGACGGCGGCTGATGTTTACGTTCGGGCGGCGCCGGGTCAGGAGTCTGTTAAGCGCGATCATCCGGTCGAGCATGAAGCGCTTGGCGCGTGGGAGTTCGTCGAATTTTGCCTTCAGCCCGCGTTCCAGATTCTTGAGGACCATCGGCACCAGGCTCATGTAGCTGATGCGATAGCGTACGAAGGCATCACGCACGTATTCGGGGCGCAGAGTTCGCAGATGAACCACGCAGGCTCCGCACACAAAAGGGCCGATGAAGCCGACCATGAAATCGATGGCGTGGTTCGTTGGCAGAATGCTGAGATAGCGAACGCCGGGCCAAAACGGATACCAGGCTGTGAGTGATGTGCACTGCTCGAGGTAGTTCTCGTGGGTCAGTACGCAACCCTTCGGTCGCCCTGCGGTTCCGGAGGAGTAGACGATGCAAGCCACGTCCTCGCGCTGGCGATCGATAAAAATGGGCTCTCCCTTGCGATGAAAATCCTCCCACCGATATGCGCCGCCAAGATCCGCTCGCAGTGGTGACTCTGTGACGAGGACTGTTGTCACGCCATGACTCTTGAAACCCGGCGACTGCATGATCGCGCGCCACAGGTAGTACTCGACGATCAGGAACTTCGCCTTGCAGTGTGCAAGCAGTTGAAGATGTTCGGCGGCGGTAAGTTTGAAGTCGAGCGGGACCAGAACTCCGCCGCAGTAAAAAATGGCATAGGCCGAGACCAGCCACTTGGACTGGTTGCTCATGATGATGGCGGCGCGGTCGCCTTCGCGGAAATCAGCGTCTTGCAGGGCGCGGGTCAAAGGACGGGCGAGTTCCTTGAAGTCGGAGTAGGTGAGGCGCGTCTTCTCCTTGTCGCGATCAGCCTCGATCAGACAGGTTTCGTTGGGCCAGTGCTCCAGCGCATCGCGCAGGGCAGCTCCCAGAGACGGATATTGGCGCAAATCCAGCATGGGACAGGTTATTTCATCACAGCGGGAGAAGAGCCTGGAAGAAAACCGCTGTTAATCAAGTCATCACCTTCCAGGCGATCTCACAATCGGGCCTGGATGCGGCTCGCCAGCGTGCGGAAATCGGTGACGCCCTGCAGTTCGTAGTCGGGCATCTCAACGTGGAAATGATTTTCTAGCCGGGTGAGCAGGTCGAGCGCTTGGAGGCTGTCGATGTTGAGTGTCTTGAAAAAGTCCTCGTCGGGCTGAAGTCTTTCGCGTGGAACTTTGAAGTGCTGGGCAGCCAGCTTCAGAATTTCTTCGAGTGTCTGTTCTTCCGTCTTCATAAATGTGCTCTTTGGATGAGGGGATCACTTTCTGCGATTCATGGCAGGTACGGTTGCAGATCGGTGCTCTCCACGAATTTGCGGAGGCCAGCTTCGACCGCGGGCTGCGCGAAGAGTTCACAAAAGAGGTCGATCTCCTGCTTTAGTTCGTGGTACGGAATCGGCTTGATGAATTTTTTGGCGGCGATGGCGGTGCGGCGGTCGAATTTTCCTAGCTGCGCGGCAGTGGCACGTGCGGCGCGCAAAGCTTCACCTTCGCCGACCAGTTGACTGATGAGTCCGACGGCATGGGCGCGGGTGGCATTCAAGCTGCGTCCTGTGAGCAGGATGTCGCGCACGACGGCGTTGCCGAGATCGCGCTTGAGCCGCGGAATACCGCCGAAGCCCGGGATCAGGCCAAGGCGAAGTTCCGGGAATGCGAAGCGTGCCATCTTGTCGGCGATGATGAGATCGCAAACCAAGGCGAGTTCCAGTCCTCCACCGAACGTCACGCCGTGCACGGCAGCGATGGAGGTGAGTGGGGCGGCGTCGATGGTATTCAGGACGCGATGGATGCGTTCCAGAAATTCGCGGACGCCAGCGGCGGCTTGCGCTTTCTGCATCTCTTGGGAACGCTGGTAAAGCTCGCGCAAGTCGGCTCCGGCGCAAAAACCGGACTCGATGGTGCTGTAAATAATGAGGGCGTGCGCTTGGCGGGCGAGGCCGCCGAGAGAACTTGTGAACTTCTCGAGTTCGTCAAGCGAGAGCGATCCGATTTCGTTGCAGGGGCCACGGTGCAACGCGAGTTCGATCACGCTACCGGTGAGTTCCCACGAAAGTGCTTTGCCCTGAAATCGTTCCATCGTCGTTTCTGCAATCGTTATTTAGTCGCCTTTGCGGCCGTGGTTAAACTGCGACCTTCACGCGATACAACTCTTCGATTTCGTTCTTGAACTGGCGCGCGATGGCATCCCGTTTGAGTTTGCCATTCGCAGTCAGCAAGCCGTTCTCGATGGTAAATGCCTCGGCCCCCACGTGGAATGCGCGCACCTGCTTGTAATGTGGGAACTGAGGATTGACGACGTCGATAGCGGCTTGTGCTTGTTCATGCGTCACGTTGCCGGTGATGATGGCTGAAAGGTAGCCCTTCCCATTGCCCACGAGCACGACCTGCACCGCCGCCGGCAAGTGCTGCAGCAGTTTTTCCTCGATCGGCTCGGGCGCAATGTTGTGGCCGGAACCCAGAATCAGGAGATTCTTGATGCGGCCCACGATGCGCCAATTCCCATGCGCATCGACTTCACCCTGATCGCCGGTGTGGAACCAGCCGCCGCGCAGTGCTTTCGCTGTTTCCTCGGGACGGTTCCAGTAGCCGGGGAAGATGTTGGGGCCGCGCACGATAATTTCCTCGCTTTCGGCAAGCTTCATTTCGATGCCGGGAATCGCGGGACCTACTCGTCCGGCTTCGTAATTCTGTGGATCGTCGAGGGTACAGATCGCCGTGGTTTCCGTAAGGCCATAGCTCTGCAGCACCGGGATTCCAAGCATCATAAAAAAGAGCTGCGTTTCGATAGCTAATGGCGCGGAACCGCAAATCAGGGCACGCAAATTTCGTCCAATCATCTTCTTTCGGATGGTTGGGAAAATCGCGGAGTTTGCCAACGAAAGCCAGAGCCAATCGAACGACTGCGCCCTGCCTTCGTGCTTGCGAACCCAGGCAGACTTCGCGCGGCTATAGATAGCTTGTACGAATCCCCCTGCCTGCCATAGTTGCTCGTCAACGGCGCGGCGCATGCGTTCGAGCAGAGCTGGCACGTTTAGGAAATAGTCGGGAGCTACTGTGCGCATATCGTGCGCGATCCTGGCCAGATCGGTATTCATGGTGAGTAGGCTTCCGCGCAGCAGCGATGTGAGCAGCAACATCCACGAACCGGCGAACACGAAGGGCAAATAATGGAACACGCGGTCTTGCTCTTGCGAGCCGTGCATCAGGCGATCCAGCCGCTCGTTGATGCATTTCAACATGTGGGCGATATTGCCGGCGTTCAAGATCACGCCCTTGGCTTCGCCTGAGGTTCCTGAAGTGTAGATGATTGTAACAGGGTCCGTGTCATTGACCTGTGCATCGGTGTTGATGGGGGAGGTCGTTACAAAGATCTCGTCGAATAGAAATTGTGGTGGAGCTTCGGGCCATTCACTGACAAGACCGTCGCGCAGGGTCGCGCCGCCGCAGCAGACAAGGGCTGGCGAGCAATCTTTCATCATGGCGGCTAGTTCGGCGGGTGCTTGTCGCGCATACAAGGGAACGACAATCAGGCCTTCGGCCATTACAGCAAGATCCATGGCAACCCAGCGGGTGCCATTGTTGGCGTAAAGCGCACAACGATTGCCCCTCTGCAGGCCGCGGGTCTTCAAAAACGCGCGGGCGCGCGAAACCTGATCGAGCAGCTCCCTTCCCGAGATCGCGGTCACACGGCCGTCGCGAATTTCCTGCAGGACGGCGCCGTCTCCTGATCTTTGCAGGGTCGCGAAGATGTCATGCAGAAAGTTCATGGTGATTTGCTATTTTTGCCTGGCTTTGAGAGAACCATGGCAGCGGGTTTGCATTGCTAACCGGCGACTGCCGGCCTACGGCTTTCCACGGATGCATCGAAACGCTCGACCAACTCCTGCAAGCGGCGGTGCATAGGAGGCAGGTAGTCTTCCCAGTTCCACTCGCCCTTGCGGGTCGGAAAATCCGGGTAACGCCGCTGCACCTCTTCTTCGAAATGAATACCCATCCTCGCCATGACCTTCAGATTCTTAACCACAGTTCTGCCAATTCCCTGGGCGACGGATTCACCGTCCGTATAGAGGTTCTCGAGTGCGGATAACAACCGCCCCTCAAGATCCCGGTCGTCGACGTTCATCAGTAAATGCTGGTGGCCGCGCTCGCGCATGAGGTTGCGGATACGTTCGTCCATCGTGATTCCGCAAGAAGGCAGAAGGCCGGGCATGGACGTAACGATTCCGTGATAGCGCGAAGAGGCCATGAGATGACAGGCGCGCAGAATGCTGACGATTTCATACATGTTGTAATCGTCGGAACTGAGCACCGGAACCCCGCCCAGCTTCTCGGCGATTTTCCTGGCGGGGCGCGCGTCGAGACGTTCGGTGGCCACCATCACAACGAAGACGCTGTGCTTCTGTCGGAACGCGGCAACCGCGTTCGCGATGGCGGTTAAGTAATGTTCATATTTCCGGTCGGCTTCCGGCCCGGAGTTGTGGAAGTAGACCGAACGATAGTGGCTTTCCTTGTAGGCTCCAGTCAGCTTGTTCGCGATGAGTTTTCCGACGGAGGCCTTTACGGGCCATTCGAAGGGGTTGATCGGACAGACGACCAGCACTCGCGCAATCCCGTCCCATCCGACTTGCCGCAGAACACGCTGGCCGTATTCGGCGGGCAGAGGTTCGAAGGTCCAAGCGGTGTCAGTGCCGAGCTCCGTGGGTACGCCGAGCTCACGCAATAGGGTACGCGATTCTTCGTTGCGGGTGATGATCAAAGAATCTTTGCAATAGCGCGCGCACATGCGGGCAATCAGTGGATCCATGTGACCGGCCTCGGCACCGTATCCGATGGACAGTTTGTTCTCGACGGCCGCGATGCCGAGCGAGCCAATCATCATCGTGGTCAGCGCGTTGGCGAATTTGCTCTTGAACATCGAACCTTCGCAGGCCAATACGCCATGATGCCGAGGTACTTCGCTCGACAGGAATGGAGGAAAGATCTGGGGCAAAAGAACCTGTCGTGTGCCTCTGAAATAGCCTTCGGACCGCGCAAGGGTTTGCGTCATCACGCTGAAGTCGACCTTGTCGGCGCCCAGGATATGCCTCAACTGGCGTAGCATCTCTTCAACGCGGACATCGGACCCCATGTTGCGCGTGCCGTTGTATCCGGCGAACAGAAGCTTCAGTTTGTCTCCAGGCTGCCAGAAACTGCCGCCGCCCCCCATCCAGGAGACGCGCTTCGACTCGATGATGGCGCTCACCCAGGCTTCCAGGACAAAGTCCATCATGCGGCGGATCCTCCCGCGCTGGCGGCGGGCCAGGGCCTGTAGGGATAGGTGAAGTTCGACTCGCGGCTGAATTTGAGGAGGCCATAGCTGTATTGCGAAAAGGGGACCGGCTTGGGGCCGAGTTCCGTGACCACTCGCGTATTGTCGAACACTGTGTTCCACACGAGGTAGGGCATGAATACTTTCATCAACGACGCCCCGTGCGCGAGCGATCCGCTGCGATTGGCGAGGGTGTTTACCACGGTCGCAAAAGGCTTTTCAAAAACGGGGAGAAATAAGGGCTGGCGCTGCTGCTGAGCCGCCGACAGAGCTGCGGTAACTTCACGGAAGGTTTGCGATTCGCGTCCCGACGACAAGTGATACGTATCGTATTGCGGCTCAGCCTTCTGGTGGAGCGTGGCGATAGCGTCGGCGACGAAATCCACATTCACTATGTCGATCTTGTCAGTCGCGCGAAACGGAAGTGCTTTTAGGCCGGCAAGAAAGACGAACGCTTTCACCATGTCGAATTGCGTCGTCTCGGGGTAGCGGCTGTCGCCCAGGACGATGCTGGGGCGGAAAATGGTGATCGGCACATCGGGCAGCAGTTCACGAACCATGTGCTCACAGAATTTCTTGGTGCGCGCGTAAGGATCGTAATCGGATCGATTCCAATCGATGGAGCGATCTTCGGTGACGACTTCGTTGCTGCGCTTGCCAGCCACGGCCACAGTGCTGACATTGCTGAAGCGACGCAGGCCGTGATAGTAGTGCGAGCGGCGGGCCAACTGCAGAACCTCGAGTGTTCCGCGGAGGTTGACGTTCAGGCAACTCTTCTCGGATTTGCGATTCAGGGAAGCCGCGCAGTGGATGACCGAATCAGTGGTGTGAATCAGCCGATCATAATCATCGCGATTCAATCCAAATTGTACTGCGGTGAGATCCCCGCGGAAGATGCGGATGCGCGTCTGCAGGTGTTCGTAGAAGCGCGGGAAATCCATGTGCAACTGGATCGCGTTCCACAGCCGCAGTGCGGCCTCTTCCGCGTCCTTTCCACGAATAAGCAGGTTCAAGCCCGCGCCCTGCGAGTCGAGAAGGTTGGCGGCGACGTGTGCGCCGATGTAGCCTGTTGATCCGGTCAGGAATATCGCCACGTTGCCCCGTTTGTGCCGGTCTTTACGGTTTCGCCGTTTGCCGGTTCTTCCTCTGTGATTTGAAACGCTCGCGGCGGACGCACGGCGAGCGGACGGCCTTCAATCAGCGGATAGGTCCAGCGTCGCAAGGCCGGGATGTGAATATCGATCCAGTACTCCCACCAATCAATGGCGCGCGTGTTGTAGCCGAAATCGTGGCGCTCTTCCGGCACCAGCGCGAACGAAAGTTTCTCGACGTTATCGGCGACAAAGTCATGCTCATTGTGCAGGATGAAAGGCTCGAACAGTTGGACCAGTTTGCCGACCTTTTCCAGATTGCGCTCGGCGCGCGCCAGCGGTGTCTTCCTGAGCGGCAGGGGCGCCATGATGCGCTGGATGGATTTCACGATCGCCATCTGTGCTGGCGCGGAAAGGCGGTTGTAGCGCGTCTTCGAGACCGGGATCGCATCCATGCGCAGTCGGAGCCAGAACTCGAGGCCTTCCTGCGCACGATAGTGTTTGCGGTGCGCGAGTGAGGTCAGTTCGATGGATCGTCCCATGTCACACGGATTGGTGACGGAGGTGGCCAGTTGATAGACGCTGTCGTGGCGACGTTCGATCACGGCGGCGGAAATCAGAGTCAATCCCCGACAGACAGAGTCGACCGGGATGATATCGAGGCGCTTGCGTTCGTTGGATGGCAGTTGCCGGAAGTTTGTGCCCAGTAAGTAGGAAAGAGACGCGGACGTGTTGATTCCCTCATTCCAGCCCAGGAAAGGCTTCTCGATGGAAGTTTCGACGATCGCGGGTCGCACAATGGCGATAGGTAGCCCTGCAGCGCGATTGCCGATGAGCGATTCGGCCAAGCTCTTCGTGAGTGTGTATGTATTTGGCCAGCCGAGTTCGGAAGCACGGTGGGCGCCGGCTTCGGTCAGGTAGTTGCGCAGCCAGCGAATTCGGCCCTTACGAATCTGGTTCTCGAGTGCGGCACCGTGCAGATCTTTGGCCGCGTGCTCTTTGTCGACTGCCTGGCGCTTTAGTTCACTGGTAACCTCTGCGCCCTCCGACTTTTGCTCAGCTTCCCTCACCAGTTGGTGCAGATTGCGCCATTCGCGTTCAGCGTCGAAGTCGGCAACTCCGGCCGGGGTATAGTTCGGGCGCAGTTTTTCGCTAACTCGGCCATCGCGAGCCCCAGCGACATAGCAAGTAGATAGATGAACCAAGCCGCAGCGGTCGGACTGGCGGACGAAGTCGACCACGTTGATCGCTGCATCGACGTTGGTAGCCAAGGCGTCGCGCAGGTCCGGGTTGAAGTCGGTCAGACCGGAGCTGTTAATGATCAGGTCGAGCTGGCTTTGCAGGCGGCGCCCGATATCCGTATCTAGGCCCAAACCTTCCTGGGTGACATCGCCTTCCACGACTTCGACTTTTTCACGAAGGAAGGCTGCAAGATTGCCCCGATAGCGATCAAATAGTGGATCGAAAACCGGGGATTCTTCCACTACACGCTCGAAGCGTTTCACGGCCGGATTCGATTTCTGGCGGCGGATGAGCAAGTAGATGCGACCGACCTCGGGGAGATCGAGCAGCGTATTTACAAGCCAGACTTTGCCGATGAAGCCGGTAAAGCCGATCAGCATTAAGTGTTTGCCGGCGAATGCCTGCCGCACCGAAAGAGGCTCGGAGTGACGATGATTGTCGAAGTAGACGACGGGCCGCTCGGCTACTGGGGCCATGCGCCTGGCCGGGACGATCGCAGCCTGAAGGGCCTCGGGGGAAGGCAGGTCCAACTCGCGAACCAGGCGTTCAGGATCTCGTCTGCCTTCTGGTCCTGCGCCTGTGATCCGGGCAAAAAGTCCGCGGGGGCGGATCACCGGAGAAAGCAAACGGCCGGTGGCCACCCGGTCCCGGAAGTCGAGCCGATTGGCCACTAGCCATTTCACTCCCAGAAACTGGGCCAGTGGCCTCATGACGTGATCCAGGCCCTGACTGACGAGCACAATGTCAGCGCCTTCCGCCTGTACCTTTTTGAGGCGCGCTACTCCATCTGGCTTCAGATGAGGTTTGAGCTTGTATTGAAAAAACTCGTCTCCCAGAAGATCGAGGCGATCGCGACTGACCCCGCGCAATACGCTGTACACCACACGGGTTGCGAAAACCCGGTTGGCGGCGTACAGAAAAGGCCGCAGGGCGGCCATAAGAAAAACCAGTCCTCGGCGAACCATTCGGGCGGCGAAAGTCTGCGCATTCCAGGTGAAGAAAGCAACCGGCTGAACGGTGGTAAGGTCCAGCAGGCTTCCCTCAACGCGCCAGTAGACAGGGGCGGACGGGACCGGAATCGCGGGATTTCGTCTCGATGGATCCAAAAGTATAAGAAAGCCTGAGATATTGCGCGGGCACCCGGCAGGCGCTCCGCGGTCACGCCAAGTCTATTATTGTAAACAATCAGACCACAAGGATGAAGTCTTTCGATGAGGTAACGGATTCGCTGCCTTTTGAAGTATTCGGCTCACTTGCGCGCGATGGTGACGGCGCTGGTGGCGTATTGAGTTGCAACGCAAGCGAAAACCGTCGGTTCCCATGGCTACCGTACGAGAAGTAAGCCTCGCGAACCGACGGTTTTTTCGATGCAGAACGAACTTGCGACCTACGCCGCAGCCTTTTTTTGCTGCTTGTACTTAGCCCAGCGAGCCCTCTGTGCTGCTGCGATCCGGCGGCGCGCCGCTACAGACAGGATGCGCTTTGGACGATTGGCAGCGCTTCGACCGTTGTGACTCATACCGCGGAGTGCCGTGATCGCCGCTTCTACCTGGCTCAACTTACTCTGCAGTGTTCTCTGTTCCGAAACTAACGACTTAATAACGTTATCCAAGTTAGGCATGTAGCCTCCTCGCGGAGATTCTAACAAACGAATCGATGTCTGAACGTACAATCCAAAGTAAAAATCGTTTTGCGACTGACTCCCGGACACAGGAAGCCGACAGAGTGCACCAAATTTCCTACTGGCGGATCGATGGAGCTAACGAGCTACTGTGCGGCACCGCGGAGCCTGAGCTGGGCTTGCTAGAAAGGGGGGATTTCTTACTAAAAAGCAGTAGAGTCTCTGAGAGGCTGGCGTGTTCTCTTAATGTATTCCTCTTAGGAACTTATATTTCCTAGCAAGTCAGATTACGCGCTAACTGAGTTGACCGCGAATCTCGGAATGTTCAAGGTGTATAGAAGGTCAAAGCCATGAGCGGATAACATCGTAGCTTGTGGGTGTCGTTTGAGGTGGCAGACACGCGCTCAGAAACCAGGAACCATCCCTCGACATGACTCGTTCGTGCTCGACTCACCCTCTCCTGCCATCGATGTACCACGTCCTACGACCGAGAATAGTAGGGGGCCTTTTAGTTTGCGATTTCTTGGCGGCTGGTTGCGCACACGCTCGGATTCATGAGACCAGGCACCTTCTGGTGATTTGCCGACGCAACTCAATCGTCTGGCGGAGATCCGATCGCGGCCTCTCGTGGATTCACTGCTGTTCACTATGTTGCTGACAGGTTTCTCGACCACCTGTTCGCGGACCCTCCCGACATATCGCCTCTGCGAGGGAACTGCAGGGGCGCAGGAAACAATAAAAGGGGAACCTGTTTACCGTCTGAAACAATCCTCCTGCCTAACGCGTGTCGTGACCTGCCTGGAGTTGCCGTCTGCCTGTGACGGGCCGACCAGGGGGAAAGTATCCCGTAATCGAGTGCATCGAGGCGGAAGATGCATCCTTAATTGGCTGGATACCTGTTCGCCAATAGACCGCCCAGAAGGGCCATTCCAGCTTGACGGGCAAATTCTGTAGAAATAGAGTCCGAACATAGGCTTTGGTGCGCTGGAACGCCTAATTAGGCTTGCGGGATGGTCCTTATGGCTCGTTTCACCCGGATTTTAGGTCTCCTCACGGCAGTCGCTGTGATGGGACTGGGCACTCTGGCGCTGGGGCAGGACGCGCAGCAGGAGGCTCCCCAACAACCGCCGGCGGCTCCCACGACGGAAGCGCCCGCGTCGGTGCAGCCAGCGCTAGATGCGGACACCTCGAACGAAATCCAGCAACTGAGGGCTGCTATTGACCAACTTCAGCAACAGGTGAACCTACTGACATCCGCTGTGGAAGCACTGCAGGCGGAACGGGTGCAATCTGTAAAGCCGGTTCCCGAAAGCCGCAACAAGGGGAAGGCTCCTGCCAGCCCCAAGAAGTCAGTTGCCATCACGCCAGGGCCTCCCGTTGGAGTGACCCAGGATACAGATACCCCACTCACTGTTCTGGTCTTCCACGATGGCCACCGCACGGAGGCACGGAACTACGCGATCGTGGGTCAGACTCTGTGGATTTACACCGAGCAAGAATCGAAGAAAGTGCCTCTCACTGATCTGGATGTGGCGGCCACCAAGAACGCGAACTCCGATCGCGGAATCACGTTCCAGGTACCACCCGGGGTCAAGTGAGGCTTAAACCGCCCAACCGTCCGGGGCTTTTCGGCTCGACTGTAATCGAGCGCTTCAGGGCTTAAAGGGCTCTAGAGCTTCCGTCCTGAATTCTTCCATGTTTCAAAGTCGAAACCTTACAGTCTCAAGGTTTCACTTCGCTTATCGACTTCCGAACCCGATCAATTTGTTCTTGAATCGTCTTATCGTCCAGGCGGGCGGACGTCTTCGCGATCAGGTTGGCGGCGATCATCTGGGCCTCGGTCAGGGTTAGGTCTTGCTTGCGAGCACTGAGTTTGTCCGATTCATAGGTGCGCACAGCCTCCACGAGCAATCCGGCGGCATAACTGACTGCCTCCGCACTCACGCCTTCCTCAATTTCTTCGAGACTCATGCTTCGGTAAGGTGCTGTCGCCAAGTTCAATTTCCGATTTTGCTTCATGTTGCTCCCTCACTTGGCTTCGATCGCGCCGCTCGAACCCCGCGGCTCGATGCTCGAGTACCGTCGCGGACCTGAGCGATTAGAAGATTTTCAAGCCTGTGATCATGGTCACAGACCGTACAGGGCGTTGCCTACAAGATAGATTCGCTCGGCCCCCAAATTGCGTAATGCGGTTTCTTATACCGCTTATCCGACCACCCGGTGGCCGAGCTGCTTGCCGAAATCCTGCTCTCGCAACTGTCGGCCCATAATCCGCGAGCGATTGGAACTTGTTTTATGGCCAGTGATCCTATCAAAATTTTGATTGTGGATGATGATGAACAGGTCCTCATCGAATTGGAGCGACTGCTGGAGAGCGAAGGGTACAGTACAACCACGGCGTGGAGCAGAGATGAGGCTTTGGCATACGCGAAGAAATGGCAATTCAATCTGTTGCTGGTAGATGAACATGTCGGCGGTGCGGACGGTGGCGTCCTGCTGGCCGAGTTGAAGCAGAGACAACCGAATGCGTTAGCAATTCAATTGCATACTCGAACGGATCGAAAGGAGAAATCGAACCACACCGTGTGCAAATGGGAACACGCCGAAGTAACAGCCAGGATTCGCAACTGCATAGCAGCATGAACCGGCGTTTTTTATTTGTGGTTCGTTCCTATGGCAATCTTCATGAGATCCGTGGCGAGTGCAGAGGAGTCGAGGCCATCCATGTTAATCAGCACGACCACACCGGCCTTCTGCTCGGGCGCCATCATGATGAAAGTGCTAGTTCCCTGTTGACCGCCTCCGTGGCCGACGTCGGGCACACCAGCCGCATCGCCTACCCCCCAGCCCAAGGCATACCCACCATGCTTTTCCTCGACGACTTCAGGGGAAGATGCGTGCTGCGCTGTCCACATGAGGTCGCGAGTCGCGCGCTTGACGAACCGATCGCCGAGGATGGCAACTTCGAAGCGGGCCAAATCATCGGCTGACGACAACCAGCCGCCTCCGGGAATCTTGTAGCTCGAGTCGAGGAATTCAGAATTCTGGACCACGCCCATTTTCGTTTTCGAGTAGAAACGCGTGCGGTGCGGAATGACGGAGAAGCGGTCGTCCCAGCGGGTGCTGTTCGTGCCGGCGGGCATAAAGATGTGCTGTCGCACGTAGTCCACATATTTCTCGCCAGAAGCGCCTTCGATCGCGCAGCCAACCAACGTGAATCCCTGGGTAGAGTAGTTGAATTTGGAACCTGGCTTCGAGAGCAAAGGATCATTGGCAAAGAACTGAATTCCACCAGCAATGGGATCGTCGAAGGCACTTCAAGATCGAGCTTGCCTTGTTCCCAGAGTTGCATGGCCGCGGTTGCTGTGATGGGCTTCGATAGATGCCAATCGGAAAAGGGCTTGGGTTGTCACCGGCACGTTGTTCTCGAGATCCGCCATGCCAAACCCTTCCGACCAAACTTCTTCTCCGTTGAGCACAACCGCGACCGCGATTCCGGGAGCGTTCGTGCTTGCCATGAATTTCGAAACAGTGTCTTCGAGGAGCGCTCGTTTCTCGGCAGAAACTTTCGCGTCCTCCGCGAAAGCCGCCGCCAGGAGCCACACGCAGAGGGCAACAAACAGCGAGATTCTTGCGATGCGGGCCCCGCGAACATTCAGTTGGCCATCTGAGTCGATCATCGAATCGAGTTTATCTCCTTCACAACCAGCTTCGTTGAAATCAGGGATTGACCGGGATCTGGCGAGCTGTAAACAAAAATCGTCTTATTGGGCGGCGTCAGTAGCCCTGGAGGTGATCGCCCCATCCTGCGCGGGCACGGATATCTTGTATGTTCGAGCAGCGGTGACTTCGACGAGTTGTCCATGCGCGAGGTAAGGACGTAGAACTTGCGGATTGCGCCAGTCGAGATCCCAGCCGTTTGCAATGGCCACCACTGTATATCGTCCCGGAAGAACCTGATAGAGACTGAATGTCCCGTCGCTGTCGCTTTGGTCTCTCCGGAACAGGTCGCGATTCCCTTCCTGGCGTTCGGGCACCAGCACCACCATGGTTTGGGAAACTCCCTGGTTGTTCTGCAGCACGGTCCCGTCGATGCGCGCAAACCGGTTCGACATCGTTACGATCACTTGTACGGTTCCGCTGCGCGGAAGAATGAGCATTCTGCCGGCGACCTTGGCACCAACGGCGGATACCTTCTGAACGACAGAATCCCGCACGTTGAAGACCCCGACTTCATACTCATTCGTATCGAAGATGCTCTGCTGCACCTCGAAGGTGCCGGTTGGGGATAAGGTCGCGCCGAAAGCCTCGTTTGTATCGCGGTTGATGAAGCGAAGGTATACCCCTGGCGAAACCGATGCCCCAGCCGGCATCTGTACGGTTCCTCGAATGTGGACGCTGCCGGAAGGATTGTCGGAAGCGTCAATGTCGGTGTCGGCGGCGACGTCGACCTCGCGAACGCGCGCACGCCCTTGTTTTCCGTCAAAGGCGCGCAGGTTCAACACGAGGTGGCCTGGTGGAACGCCACTGATCTTGAGGTTGCACGCGCCGAATGGTTGGGTGCGGGCCTGAAGTGTTATCAGTGCGTGATCCCCGATGCGTTGTTGCACGATCGCGGAACCGGGTTGGGCGGGGTCCTTGCTGACGTTGCGCAAAGTCAGATGCAAAGCAGGCACTGCTCGGAGTGTGATATCAGCCACTGCCCGCTCTCCGGGGTGCAATTGTATGGGAGAGGCGCTCTCCGGCTCCACCGCGTCGGCGTAGAAAGTCGTGCGATACGTTACATCCAGTGGAGACGATTCTCCACTGTCGACAACTGCCGGGCTGGTGTTTGGGTTCGTGGTCTCGTCATCGGGCGGGGGTTGAGTCTGATTTTGGGAACCGGCTGGGTCCATCGCGTACCACGGTTGGGCGGACACGGCCACGAGGTACGTGCCGGGAGACAAATGGCCGAAGTGGTAGTGCCCCTGATTTTCCAGACTGTCCTGCGAGCGCAGTTCGAGTTTTCCCGAGGCGCTATCACGGGCAAAGAGGAGCACTTCTCCGTTGCGCACGAGTTCATTCTCCTCATCCATCACCGTGCCGGAGATGGCCGCGTCGGGCACGAGTTGAAATGCGAGGTTTTCAGACGTGAGGTCGGGACCGACAGCGACAGCAGTGGAGTAGACTCCGTGCTGTTGATAGGCCTGCAGCGAGTACCCTTGCCCATGCGCTGCCAGGCTGTACTTGCCTCGCGCAACACTTTCGAAGACGAACCGACCGTCGGTACCGGTCACGGTGTCGGTGGCGAGTTCGCGCTGTTCTGTGGGTGAAATGGAGACTTCGATCCCGCCGAGCGGCTGACCTGTCAGGGCATGGACGATCACTCCGCTGATGCGACCCGGCGCGGGCGCAACTGGTGCGCCGGACGTTCTCGCGGCTTGCTGGGCAAAGGAGGTTGCCATCAGGAGAACGATTGCAACGAAAGACCGCATTGTGTTTGCGCTCACTTGCTTACGCTCATTCTTTCGACGTTGATGGTCCCGATTTCGTTGGCGTGCAAGGTGATAGCGGCAGCTTTCGACAAGTAGGGACCAATTGTTTCAGGATTTCTGAACTCCAGACCGTCGAGAGTGTCGAACGCAAGCAGTTTGTAGTCGCCGGGAGCCAGGCCTGGAAAGTAAAAGTCTGCTCCTGGAGAGAGCTGCATGGTTTGCGCATGCACCAGCGATGCCTGATCGGAAAAAAGAATCACGTAACCTCCAGCCGGCTGTCCGTCCTGGCGGATCTGGCCGCGAAGGTTGGCACTATCGTCGCGAAGAACTACTTCGAGAGGTTCAACGCGGCGTCCTGAACCGATTACCAACTCTTCATGCAACAAGTCCGTCCCACCGCTGGTCGCAGACTTCACGCACCACGGAGCCGTGGGAGTGATTTCCACCGAATAATGTCCGGGCAGGAGATTGCGAAATGCCAGGGCACCCTGTTCATTCCGGTCCGCCTGAAACTCGACTGGATCGATGCGCAATTCGGTGGCGACCAGCCGAACCGTAGAAACCGCGAGGTCGCGAGTTGGCAGTACCGACCCAACCGCTCGATCGGCCGAGCCTCCGGACGGACGAGGGTCAACCTTCACGGCCATGCTGATCGCCGAACCTACGGGAAGAACGAGTCCTTCGACGTCTCCTTTAACGACGATCGGCACATCGCTAGCGGACAGGCGTCCGCTCGAATCTGAACCTCTCACCTGCAGGATGTAATTGCCTGCGGGAATGGCACCTTGGAACTTTCCGGTTTGCATATCGACATCAATGGGCGCGGGAATCATTTCTCCTGAGCGGGACGCAAATTGAATGCCGACACCGGATCCGGGCACAAACCCGACGACGGTTCCGGAAACGTGGTAGATGGTTTCGAGTTTCACCGCAAAGTCCGCCTGCACCTGCTGGCCTGCGGAAATCGCGAAGGGAGTGGCGGACTCAAGGTCAGGGACTCCCGGATAGAACATAGACGCAAATCCTTCCTGGAGCGGCGAGCGGTTGCGAACACGCCGGATGCCGGGAAGGTTGGGCCCCGCCACAAGTAAGTATTGGCCGGGAATGAGATTTACGATGCGAAATTGTCCATCCTCGTCGGTGACGGCCTGTCCACGGCTTTCCCAGCGCCGGTAACCGTTCGTGGCTACCTCTCGCAAAACACGAACGGTTGTATCTTCGATGGGCTCACCCTTCAGCGTGGCCACGTGGCCGAGCACGACCCCTTCGGGCAACAACTTCAGTGTCAGAGGCGGGGTGTCAGCGTTGAGGTGCACGATCTGCGGCTGAAAATCCGACGGATGCAGTTCAAGATCGCCGAAAAAGCCGGGCTTGTGCACCAGGATGTTGACGTCCGATTCGGGCATCGCCGGGAACTCAAAGCGACCTTCGGAGTCGGTGAGCAGAGAGATTTCCGGTCCGGCTCCGTTCGTGGGAGCGGCTTGGACCATCGCACGCCGGACCGGCTCCCCCGTCACGGCATTCAGAACAACACCGCTCAATGCATGGCTTGGAAGGGCGGTGGGCGTCGGAGGTGCGGCTTCTGAAGGTCCCGGCTGCGAGCGGGCAGGCACGCAGAAAAATACGGCCAGCAACACCACGGCGAAGCTGGGGACTTTCGCTCCGACTTGTTTGCCTTTGCCAAAGTTCATCGTGCGCCGGTCCTGCCCGTTTTAGACACCAGAACCTTGTTGGATAATTTTATGCGAATGATCCAATCAGGGCTGAGGGTGGGCCTTTCCCGGTAACACCTGCTGCCCCTGCCTCCCTGTGATGCTGCGCCTTCTGGCGGAGGTGCCTGTAGTCGATTCCTTCCGCACAGAACAATGTATCCACAATTAGAAACGGCGGATCGGAGGCGAACCTGGAGATCTTCCTAGTCGAAATGGGGAGCTAGTGGCTCTTGCGGATGAAGAACGTTTTCTTGTCGACATCTACGGGCACGGCCACGTCGAAGAACCCGACCATCATTTCGTTATAGGTCTGATCGCCCCATTGCACGGGACTGTCGGGATCGGGATTGTGCAAGTTCTTCGCCGAATTGTCGTACCAGGCTATGGCCTGGAGCGTAGTACCTGCTTTCAACGGACGTGGTTGCGACAATTTGTAACTCAGCTGCCAGTAGAAGTCGTAATTCACGCGCAACAGAGTTTCTGTGCTGCGGTCGGGACGCACCAGGTTGTACTCGAATCGTTTGCCACGAAGGTGCATGTGTGGGAAAAAGCTGAGGAGAAGGGCATCGTTGGGCAGCGTGCCGTGAAGCTCGACGCGATAGTTATCGGTATTCGGCGGAATAGGGATGGGATCATGATCATTCGCCAGCTGGAGGGTGAGCACGCGTTTTTGAGGACGCTTCTTCGCGAAAACCAGCCCGACAGTGGTTTGATCTTCCCCGACTTTGCCGTTGCTGGTGTAGTGCATCTGGAATACCAGATCGGAGTGTGCCGGGACGAACTTGGCCATATCGCCGGGCCAGCGGTCCGGCGAGCTGCCGGGTGCATAGACAAGTAACAGGTCGCTCTGGGTTTCGTGGGCCTGGTGACGCAATGCTGGGTCGGTGAGACTGGAAGCCGTAAACGGAGTATTGAGCGGCGCTCCGCGCAGCCACGGTGAATCGGGCGGGCGGACGTAGACGACGGCATGATGTACGTGCTGTCGACTGCTGGGTCGGATCTGAGACATCTGGATCCACTTGTCTTCCGCGAAATTGGTCGGAACGATTTCGTAGGTGTATGCGATATCTCCATCCGCCGGAATCGATACAGGCTTGGGCATCTTGAGGGTTATGTCGGGCTGCGAAATGTTCCAGCCTTCGATCCAGTGCGGAGCGGATGGCGCATCGTTAGCGTCACCGGCCGGGTATTTTGCTTCGAACCAGCTGACTAATGTAGCGATTTGTTTGTCGGAGAGTGAGGGATCGTCGGCGAAGTGCCCGCAGCATGGATCGGCGAACCATGGCGGCATGCCGCGAGAGCGTGCGTTGTCGGCGATCTGGCGCGCAAACAGTTTGGTTTGGTCATAGGTGACCAGCGGCATCGGCCCGATCTCTCCGGGACGATGGCACTGCTGACAGTGTTGTCGAAGGATGGGAAGAACGTCGCGATAGAACGTGGGCAACGGCTCAGCCTGGCTCGCTGAGCGGGCCGCTGTGAACCCGGCGGGCGCCGAGGCAGCCACAACCGCAAGGAATGCCAAGACAAAGCGATACATCGAGGCTACTTTGCCGTGGCCCACGCCAATCCGTCGACCACAGGTCCGGCGTCGATCAACTTCTCGACCTTCCAGTCCGCCGTGCGGATCTTCGCAATTTTCTTGCTGGTGCCGCACGAGACGTACGCTGCACTGCCGTCAGGTACGAGAATCGCCTCTTGGGGTACGCCGGGGACATCGATGGTGTGAGCGACTTTCATTGTGTGCAGATCGACCACAGCGACCTGACTGACATTCCTCAGCGGCACAACAAGGAAATGACCGTCTGGTGTAGCGGCGGCGCCGTAGGCAACGGCAGGCAGCGAAATCCAGGTTTTCAGCTTGTTGGTTGCCGTTTCGATGACGGCAAGTTGCGGCTTGGTCTGGTCGGCAGTGAAAACGAGACGGTCGTCAACCGCAAGAGCGATTCTCTGAATTTGGGAAGCGACGGGAATGGTGGCGATGGCTTTGCGGCTCTCCAGGTCGAGGACCGATACGGTTCCCGGTCCTACATTCGCCGTGTACCCGCGGCGGCCATCGTGAGTGATGGCCAGCATGTGTGACTCGTGTGCACCGGTCGGAATCTTGCCGATGATTTTCTCCGTGCGTGGATCGATGATGGTAACTGCTTGATCCAGTTCGGTCGTGACGTACAACAAGCCATCTTTGGGTCCCATCAACGGGCAGTGCGGACGCACGCCATGATCGAAGTCGATTTTCCCACTCAGCTTGTGGGCTTCAAGGTCGATGACGGCAACGCTTGCTCCGTCTGTGCCCGGCAGTCCTACGCCTGAATTGCCATAAATCGGTACGTAGGCAAAGCGGGCGTCGGGCGAAGCGATGACTTCGTGGCCGGTGATCCCTCCGACGTCGACGGTCGCGATCTGGCGACCGGAATCGGGATCGATGATGCTAAGCGTGTGGTCGCCCTTGTTGGCGGCGAGGAGCAGCGCCGGGCGCGTGTCCGCTGCAGAAACTCGGGTTGAAGAACCAGACAACATAGCGAGGGCGAGGATCAAGAACGAAAGAACGGAGGATCGCACGGGTCTCCTGTGGTTCAAGACATTGAAAGTTTATCTCAAAGGGAGATAGGCGGCATTGTGCATATCCCCGGAAAGTGCATAGGTCTTTCGCTTCGCTCAGAATGACAAGCGTGGATGCCTGCACTTCGATTCGACACTTCTCTGTTGTGTCATGTGGTCCAGCCCTCAATGAATCGCGCAGAACTTGACCTATACTCAATGCAAGCGGAGACCATCGCGATGAGGCAGGCTTCACACGCTGTGATATGTATGTTTGCATTGTCACTGCTTGCCACGGCGCAGGATAGTTTGAGTGCTGGGGTGCAGGGCAAAATCGTGGCCCTGGAGAAGCTCTGGAATCAGGCCTACAAAAGCGGCGATACCAAGGCGCTCGACGCGATCCTCGATGATTCCATTGTCTTGATTAACGATGACGGCAGCATACAGACCAAGAAAGAGTTCCTGGCGAGCGTCAAGGCAACGAACGCGCAGGAGCAGCAAGTAGCCCCGGAACTGCTCAAAGTGAACGTGCACGGCGATGTTGCCATCGCTAGCGGGGTGTTGCGGGTTAAAGGCGTGGAGAACGGCAAGCCTTACACCCGACGCGAACGCTTCGTCGATACCTGGCTGCGCAAAGGTGAGAGTTGGGTATGCGTGGCCACCAACGCCACGCCCATTCGTTAAATTCGCAGTCTAGCCTCGGGTGCGCACCAAGGCCGATTCCCTGCAGGTCGCAGCCCGCCAATCACCGGTTCTCGAAAATTCGCAGATCCTTACCTGTCATTTCTCCTGGTTCGGGAAGATTCAGCATGCCGAGCATCGTGGGCGATATGTCTCGCAACGATCCATTCGGGTTCAAGCTGAACAGTTGCGCGTTTTCGCTGATTACGATGAACGGGACTGGGTTCGTGGTATGCGCCGTGTGCGGGCCGCCGGTGGCGGGGTCGATCATCTGCTCCGCGTTTCCGTGATCGGCCGTGATGAGCATTGCACCGCCTCGGGCGCGGACGGCTTTTTCAATTTCGCCGAGACAGGCATCGACGGTCTCGACAGCTTTGACGGTGGGTTCGATCTTGCCGGAGTGGCCGACCATATCGGCGTTGGCAAAGTTGACGATCATGACGTCGAATGTGCCCTCTTCGACGGCCTTGACGACCGCTTGGGCGATCCCGGCGGCAGACATTTCGGGCTTCAGGTCGTACGTCGCCACTTTGGGCGAAGGCACCAGCACGCGATCTTCACCAGGAAATGGCTGCTCCACTCCCCCGTTGAAGAAGTACGTGACGTGCGCGTACTTCTCGGTTTCGGCAACGCGCAGGTTTCGCAGATTGGTCTGGCCCATCACGTTGGCAAGAATGTTGGCCATCGATTCCGGCGGGATGACAACTGGCAATGAGAAATTCTTGTCGTACTGAGTCATGCAGACGTAGTGAAGATTCTTGGGCACGCGCTCACGTGGAATGGTCTGGTCCAGATCGTCGGCGCCGGGCAGGTCGCGGCCTCCCTGGGCATTCAAGCCGCTGTTGCGGGCGAGGGCACGCGTGATCTGGCGGACGCGGTCAGCGCGAAAGTTGAAGCAGATACAGGAATCTTCGTCTCGGATGGTTGCCTCGCCTTTGTTGTCAGTACAAACGAAGGGGATGACAAATTCGTCTGTGACTCCCTTGTTGTAGGAATCTTTCATTCCTTGCACGGGATCGATGTACCGGCCGCCTTCTGCATCACTGAACACCATCGCATTGAATGCCTTGGCATTGCGCTCCCACCTACGGTCGCGGTCCATGGCGTAGTAGCGGCCGTTCACGCTTGCGATCTTGCCGGAGTTGTACTCACGCATCTTCTGCTGAAGTTGCCCGAGATAGCCGGCGCCGTTCGTGGGCAAGGTGTCTCGACCATCCATAAAAGCGTGGACGAATACGCGATCTACGCCCTGCTGCTTTGCCATCTTAAGCAGCGCATACAGATGGGCTTGCTGCGAATGGACACCACCATCGGAGAGGAGCCCGAACAGGTGCAGGCGGCGGCCGCCGGTGCGCGCGTGCTTCATGGCGGCAACCAAGGTTGGATCGGAGAAGAAATCGCCGTTCTGTATCATCAGGTCGATGCGCGTGATGTCCATGTGGACGATGCGCCCGGCGCCTATGTTGAGATGGCCGACTTCGCTGTTGCCCATTTGGCCGTCAGGCAGCCCCACGAATGGGCCGCTGGTGTGAATGAGCGTATTGGGATATTCGCGGAGTAGGCGATCATAGGTCGGCTTGCGGGCTAGCGCGATGGCATTGGCCTCCGTCTTGGGGCTGTAGCCCCATCCGTCGAGGATGATGAGGACGAGCGGTTTTGGACGGGACAAGTTCAGCTCCTAGCTGTTAGCGGTTGGCTCTTAGCTTTAACCGGACACCACATGTCGGCGAAAATGCAGATGACGGACACCAGGATCATTGCGAACGCAGCGATCATGAACGGATCCTGACTGTGTCGCCCTATCCCCGGTAGTTCAACGCCTTGAGCCCCAGGTAGCGCGCGTTGTCTCCCAGTTCTTCTTCAATCCTCAGCAACTGGTTGTATTTCGCAATGCGATCGGTTCGCGAGGCCGAGCCGGTTTTGATCTGGCCGGCGCCGGTGGCGACCGCCAGATCCGCGATGAACGTATCTTCGCTCTCTCCTGAACGGTGCGAGATGACCGACGTGTAGCCGTTGCGGCGGGCGAGATCGATCGCGTCGAGCGTCTCGCTCACCGTGCCGATCTGGTTCACTTTGATCAGGATGGAATTGGCAATGCCTTTGTCGATGCCTTCCTGCAGACGCTGGGTGTTGGTGACGAACAAGTCATCGCCTACCAACTGAATTTTGCTGCCTGCCAGCTCCGTTAGTTTCTTCCAGCCCTCCCAGTCATCCTCAGCGAGGCCGTCTTCGATGGAGACGATTGGATAGTCATTGGCCCATTTTGCCCAGAAACGCGCCATATCTTCGGACGACTTCGTGGACTTGTCGGACTTTTTGAAGACGTATTTTCCGTCCAGGTAGAACTCGCTGGAGGCGGGATCGAGCGCGATGGCAATGTCGTCACCCGGCTTGTAGCCTGCTTGCTGAATGGCTTCGAGCACAACTTCGATGGCTTCCACATTCGATTTCAGAGATGGAGCAAAGCCCCCTTCGTCGCCAACTGCTGTGTTGTATCCGCGCTTCTTCAATACTGACTTGAGCGTGTGGAAGACTTCGACACCCCAGCGCAGCGCCTCGGAGAAGCTCTCCGCCCCGACGGGCATGACCATGAATTCCTGGAAATCGACGTTGTTGTCGGCGTGCGCGCCGCCGTTGAGGATGTTCATCATGGGCGTCGGCAGCACATTCGCTCCGGCGCCGCCAAGGTAGCGATAGAGAGGCAGGCCAAAGGCGCTGGCGGCCGCTCGGGCAGCGGCCATCGAAACCGCAAGGATCGCATTTGCGCCCAATCGGCCTTTGTTCTCGGTTCCGTCGAGTTCGATCATCTTGGCATCGAGCGCGCGCTGGTCGGCTGCATCGAGATTGGCAAGCACGTCCGCGATCTCGCCATTCACATTCTCGACGGCCTTAAGAACGCCTTTGCCGAGAAAGCGTTGGCTGTCATCGTCGCGGAGTTCCACGGCTTCGTGTTCACCAGTCGAAGCGCCGCTGGGCACGATGGCGCGGCCTTTCCTTCCGTTAGCCAGGGCAACCACGGCTTCTACGGTGGGGTTTCCGCGGGAATCCAACACCTCTCGCGCGTGAATTTCAGCAATATTCGTCATGATGATTTCTTTATCCTTCGGAGTAATTTGATCTTTCGCGAGTTCCCCAACGAACGTGCGCCTGCTCGAGGAGTCGAAAATGAGTTTGCGGCCGGTGAGATAGCCCACGCCGCCATAAAGCTTGCCCATCCAGTGTCCTTCGAAAAGGGCGATTATAGCGGAAGCAATATGCTGCGGATGTGACGAGTGAACCGCGACGCGTGCGAACGCAACGAAGGTCGAAAGCGCCGCCACCGTGTCACCTATGGTTCTCTCCCCGTTTCCGACGTTGTTCCTGCATTTACGTTGCTTTACAGTCAATTTTCAGATGTTGAATCACACGGCAACCTTGCAGGTCGGATCGCGGGCTCCGGAGTTTGCGCTTGAAGCAGCGAATCGAGATGGAGTGTTGACGTTGTCGGGGTTTCTGCGCCGTGGCGTTCTGATAGCCGAGTTCCTGCGTGGCACATGGTGACCGAATTGCGTGCAGCGCATGGCTCGGGTCGAGTCGATCAAGGACGAGATGGCGCAAGCCGGAGCCGAATTGGCGTATATCGCGGCAGAGAAGCGGGATGGCGTGTTCAAGCCGGCCAAGTTCCTGGAGAAGAACCCGGTGTCGTTTCCGTTTCTTTTAGATGAGGACCGAGTGGTTACCAAGAATTACGGGTTGTATCACCTGATTGGAATGGATGCACTGAACATCGCGCACCCGGCGACGCTGGTGATCGACAGCGATCGAACCATCCGTTACATCTATCGCGGCGACAATCAGCATGATCGCGCTCCCCTTTCCGACGTCCTGGGAGCGATTCGAAAAACTACACTAAACCGTTGATTCGAACGTGGATTTTCATGATTTGGGTAGGAGGAGTGATGAGGAAGATTCTAGGAATCCTGAGCGTGTTATTAATAGCGGTTTCCGCTTGGGCACAAAGTGCGCTGTCGGTGCCCGAAGGAACCCCGCTAAAAGTGAAATTGCAGACGACAATTTCCACCTTTAGCAGCAAGGTGGGAGATCCATTTCAAGGAAAGCTGCTCGATCCGGTGGTGGTTGATGGGAAGACAGTTATACCAGCGGGAGCGACCGTGGAAGGCCGAGTCACGAAGCTCAATGAACCGCGGCGCTTTAAGGGCAAGGCAACGATCGGAATTTTCCCAGAGCACATCGTCCTTCCGGATGGTCAACGCTTCATGCTGAACGCTGTGCTGGTCGACACGGACGTCCGCGGAACCGATGTGAATGAAGAAGGCATGTTCAAGGGATCGGGACATGACCGAGGGGATCAAATTGAAGTGGCGGCCGGAACCGGAGCGGGGATGCTGATGGGGGGATTGATTGGAGGTGGCCCGGGCGTACTGATCGGTGGAGCGATCGGAGCCGGAGCCACGGCCACGCACTGGCTTGTACAAAGACGGTCCGCCGTGCTGCCTTCGGGCACAGAGTTGTTGATGGAATTGAGCCGCCCAATGACGATGTCCACGATGGCGGCTGGGGCGGGACAGTAGGAAGCAGATTTTAGGCTTAAGAAAAACTTACCCGGAGATTGGCTCCGGGCTTTTTGTTTTTGCCGGTGACTGATGACTGACGACTGCATTCAATACATCGACATCAGTTCACCTTCTTCCAGCAAGTGTAATTCAATCCATCCCTCGAGGGGGAGTGCGTCGACGGGGAGGCGGTTTTGCCAGAGGCTTAAGCGGAGCCGAATTCGGTTGAGCTTAGGTTGTTTTCCATCGCTGCCAGACTCTGAAGACGCAGAGAGCCAAGCCAGCGGCACCCGGAACTCGAAGTTGCGTACCAGAGCGACCTTGGCTGACTCATCACCTGGACGGTTGGAGGATTGCAGCGGCTCCTCTTTCTTGCCCGCGCTCACTCTCCATTCTGCGATCTTGCGTTCCTTGACGACAACGTCGAAACGAAAGGTATTCCGGGGAGAGGTCTCGCCTTCCGTCCATGATTCGAGGTTGACCACAATCTCGAACTGCATCTCCGGAATCGCCCCTTTGAAATCCAAACGTCCGTAAACGTTGCTCTGATCGATGCCAGCATGGACCGAATCGAGCAGAAACTGTTTGCCGTGCATGGCTCCAGCGCGATGATCTGCCGTATAGATGGCAGAGCCCATCCATTCAAAGTAGCGAATCATGTCGCCCGTGATGTGGGGATGAATGTAGGCTGTCTGGGGCGTGAAGGAGGGACGCGCCACTATGCCGCTGATCGGCTGGGCGAGGTAGTCGGGTGGCGTCGCGCCCAATGCCTGGTACACGTTCGATAGATGCTTGCGGTACAGTTCGTCGAAATCGCGATCGTTCGCCGAGTGATGCTCGGGGCCGTACCACCAGTTCCAGTCACTCCCTTCTCCGATTAGGAGTTCTTCATAAGCGACCCTGCGTTGCGCATCGGTGCAGTGCTGGGCGTGTTCGTCATAGAAGGCACGCGCCTGGTAGAGGTAGTCCCAGGAGCGGTTGTCCTCGGGAGCGCCGATCCAGACGTTGAAATTCGCGGAAATCCAGGATCCGGGCGTAATAGAGCCCAGTTGTCCAAAGTTTCGATGCCGGGCGATCGCTTCGGAAGTCGTGACCGCCTCAAGGCCGGGAGTGGTCTGCAACTTCTCGTAGAAGCGTCGCAGGAAGTCCCGCCCCGAACGCGGGTAATACTCCCATGCATTTTCGCCATCCAGGATGATGGAGAGCACCGCGTCCTGACCGCGGTCAAGAACGGGTTGCGCAGCGCGCTGGATGTTGCCGATGAGATGTTGGACGGCATCATTTGCCGGCATTCCCGAGTACACGAAGCCGATCAGGTCGGAGATGGTGTGGTCACGGAATACCAGGTGCATCGTGGATGGACCCTTTTCATATTGATAAATGGTGTAAAGCTTTTCAGCGAGATGCCCGGCGAGACGGCCGTCGCCGTCGCGCGCAAAGAATAGGCCGGTGCTTCGGCCCAGAACTTCTTCGTCAGTGGCCATCCATTGCACGCCCAGGCCATGCGCGATCGCAATGGCGTCGTCAGACACACTCCCCTCCGAAGGCCATACCCCCTTTGGCCGGACACCAAATACTTTCTCGTGCAAGTCCAGACCGCGCAGAATTTGATTGCGTGCGTCGTCCGGCCGTTGAAAGCGGTTTTGCGGCAACGGCAGTCCGGGAGACGACACGGCGCCGACGTTCGTATCGCACACCAGCGGCAGGATGGGGTGGTAGAACGGCGAAGTTGAAATCTCGATCGAACCTTTTTTGGCGGCGTCCGCGTGCGCCGGCAAGACCCGACCGAGCACTTCCCTTTCTCTCTGAATGACGAAGCGCTGGTCTTCGAGCGTGTAGTTGCGTTCCTTGCGAACCAGATCCACAAGGTCCGGATCTTCCAGAAAGAATTCGTCGAACCATGCAATCTGGGAGAGAACTTGGAGATCAGTGAAGTCTGCAGGCTGAAAGAATCTTTCGGCGCGTTCCGGCGAATCGCCAGAGCTGCGAAAACGGTCCCATAGTTCCCGATAGCGCGGATAGCGGCCGATCAGGTTAACGGGATTTGCCTGGAACAGATACTGCAAAGCGAAGCGCCGCTCTTCCAGGCTCAGGTCGCGGGCCGGGCGAGCCGCTATTTGCAGAAATGGATCTTCGGCGGTACCCGCGACATAGTCCTGAAGCTGCGTGATGAGAGACGGAACCAGGTTGAAGTTCTGGTGGACATTGGGAAACTCATCCAGCAGCTTTACCATCCCGTAGTAGTCTTTGAGGCCGTGGAGCCGTACCCAGGGCAGGCGATATTCGCCCGTCACCAGGTTCTTATAGTAGGGCTGGTGCTGGTGCCACAGGAGCACTACGCGCAGCACTGGCATGAAATCTTGGTTCTCGCTCTGGACGTCCTCTGGGAATCCTGCAGTCTAGCATGGAGGCGACGCGGAACGTGGATAAGCTAAGATGTGGGCACGGAACATTATGAGCCAACGCATTGAAGCACCCACCAGCCCGGTTCACTACGACGTTTCTCTGCTCAGCGAACAAGACCTGTATTTGTTCAACGAGGGGAGCCACTACCGGATGTTCGACAAGATGGGCGCCCACCTGATGGATCCGGGAGGTGGCGTGGGAACCTGCTTCAGCGTATGGGCCCCGAACGCTCGCGAGGTTTCCGTAATCGGTGGATTCAACCAGTGGAATCCGAAGACACATCCGCTGCGGCCACGAGGGAGTTCCGGCATCTGGGAGGGCTTCGTCCCTGGCGTGGGCAAGGGTTCGCTCTACAAGTTTCATATCGAATCGCATCATCACGGACACCGGGCGGATAAAGCAGATCCGTTTGGAACCCTGCACGAAAAGCCTCCGCGAACGGCTTCCGTCGTCTGGGACCTCGACTACCAGTGGAACGATAGTGCATGGATGCAAAATCGCGGCGGGCGCAACTCGCTGAAGGAAGCGCAGGCGATTTACGAATGCCACCTTGGATCCTGGATGCGGGTCTCAGAAGATCACAACCGCCCGATGACGTATCGTGAGACCGCGCCGCGGCTTGCCGAGTACCTGCAGTACATGGGCTTCACGCACGTCGAGTTTCTACCCGTGATGGAGCATCCGTTTTATGGCTCGTGGGGTTATCAGACAACAGGTTATTTTGCTCCTACCTCACGCCTCGGGATGCCGCAGGATTTCATGTTCCTGGTCGATTACCTGCACCAGCATGGCATCGCGGTGATTCTGGATTGGGTGCCCTCACACTTTCCATCCGACGGGCATGGCCTCGCCTACTTCGACGGCACACATTTGTTTGAGCACGCGGACTCGCGGCAAGGCTTTCATCCCGACTGGAAGACCTACATTTTCAATTACGGGCGGAGCGAGGTACGCAGCTTCCTGATGTCGAGCGCGATGTTCTGGCTCGACAAGTATCACGTAGATGGATTGCGGGTAGACGCGGTTGCATCGATGCTCTATCTCGATTATTCGCGGAAGGAAGGCCAATGGATCCCGAACAAGTACGGCGGCCGTGAAAACCTGGAGGCGATCGACTTCCTGCGCCGCTTCAATGAAGAAGTCTACAAAGAACATGGCGACGTGCAGACGGTCGCCGAGGAATCGACCGCGTGGCCCATGGTGTCGCGTCCCGTCTATGTCGGCGGGCTCGGCTTCGGCATGAAGTGGGACATGGGCTGGATGCACGACACGCTTAAGTATATGCACCAGGATCCCATTCACCGGCAGTATCACCACAATCTGCTGACCTTCCGCATGCTATACGGGTTCACCGAAAACTTCGTGCTGCCCCTGTCCCATGACGAGGTCGTGCATGGCAAGGGTTCCCTGCTGAACAAAATGCCCGGAGATGAGTGGCAGAAATTCGCGAACCTGCGGCTGTTGTTCGCTTATATGTACGCGCAACCAGGCAAAAAGCTGTTGTTCATGGGCGGAGAGTTTGGGCAATCGAATGAGTGGTCTCACGATCGATCGCTGGACTGGTGGTTGTTGCAGTATCCGGTGCATCGCGGGGTGCAGAGCTGGCTACGAGATCTGAATCACCTTTATCGAAACGAAAAGGCCCTGCATGAGCTCGACAATGATGCACATGGATTCGAGTGGGTCGACTGCAACGACGCGCCTATGAGCGTGATCTCGCTTCTGCGCAAGGGCAAATCGCCCAAAGACGTGACGCTGATCGCCTGCAACTTCACGCCGGTTCCACGGGAGAAATATCGCGTGGGAGTTCCGTCCGGTGGTTGGTGGCGAGAAATGTTAAACAGCGACGGCTCGGAATACGCGGGCAGCGGTATCGGCAATGGAGGCGGCGTGATAGCCGAAGAGAAGAAGCAACACGGGCGTCCGTTTTCGTTGGAACTCACACTACCACCGCTGGCAGCGGTATTTTTAAAACCGGAGTGAAGCGATCCCTGATAAGAAAGCCCGCAACAAGGATCTCTCTGTTATTTGAGGAGCCTCGGAAGCGCGTAGGCTACGAGGACAATGCTCGCCAGCACCGAACCCAGCGGCGCGAAACGGCGCGGAGTGAGTTTCGCGCGACCGCTTTTCCGTTTGGCCAACAACAACTCAATCTGATCGACGAGCTTGCTCGATGACGTCCCCTTGGGAACTGCAATATCCACGTTCAAAGGTGGCTTCTGGTGCGCTTCCGCGGACCCGGAAACCATCAACACCGGAAGTTCAGGACGCATCTTCTTCAATTTAGCAGCCAGTTCGGCGCCCGACATTTCGGGCATCTCGAAATCGGTAAGGACCGCATCTATTTTTCCGCTGAGGAAAGCTTTGAGGGCCTGCTTGGCGTTCGCGGCGACGGTTACCTCATACCCGTAGCTCCCGAGCAGGTTCTTATAGAACTGCCGAAAGGCCGAATCGTCGTCAACACAAAGTAATCGCGGCTGCACCATTTTTCCGCCAACCCCCGCCTTTGATGTCCGTTGGGGCACAGGACGCAACAAGCCGCCACCGGACGTGCATCTTTGCTTCCAAAACATTGGCTGTGTCCCTTTAACTACTTACAGGGTCTTGTGGAGAACTAGGGCGTACTTAAGTGCAACCTTCGATGCAAAAAGTTCCCATCATGAGAATCGGGTCTTTGCTGTAGAAACTTGTCAGTGAATAATGGAGTGGGAATGTGACTGAAAGTCGCACTCGCGCTGAGATGAGGTCAGCGGATCCGCGCCGGACCAACGAGTCATGGCTTCCACTGACCGATAAACGTTAACAGCGGCTCCAGGTCAATCTTCTTGAGCATCACTGCGACCGCTGCGTGGTCAAGGTGACCGGCAATCGGCTTAGAATCTTCGGCGATCGCCCACGCCGTAACGGCCAGAATGGCTGCACCCGCTTTCAGGTCAACTGGGTCGATCTTGTCGAAGGTATCGCTCGATTTGTGGCGCACTTCGCCGTAGTGGCTCATGTCAACCCACAGATCGAGCGCGGGGACCCCCTGCAGCATGAAGGGTCCGTGGTCGGTATCGTAGGTAGTCTCGAGCGACAATCCACCGCCGCCGATATCTTTCAACAACCCGTCACTGATCGGCTTCATGGCGTCTTGCAAATCTTTACGATCTTCGACTTTCCATCCTTTGGGATGCCCCGCACCATTATCGGTATTTAGCACCGCCACACACTTCGAAATTTCATTCAAGTGCGCTTGGGTATACGCATACGATCCGAGCAAGCCCTGTTCTTCTCCGCCCCAGAGAGCGAAGCGAATGCTGCGGCGTGGAGCTTTACCGATAGCGGCGATCGCACGCGCAACTTCAAGCACCATGGCACTGCCGCTGCCATTGTCCTGCGCTCCCGTACCGTAGTCCCAAGAATCCAGGTGGGCGCCGATGATGATCCATTCATCTGGCAACTCACTGCCACGAATCTCAGCAACAACATTGTTCACTTGCATGGATCCGCTGGTGGCGTTCTGCAACTCGAATTGCATCGTGACCGGGCCGTTTTCCAGGGAGCGACGGATGAGTTTAAAGTCCTCCATGCCGATCTGAGCTCCAGGCATCAGCAGGAGTGACGAGCCCCAATTGGGATCGCTTGCACTAAGAACGTTGTTGCGATCGCCGCTAGGGAAGATCAGAGCCACGGCCCCGTTTTCCTTGAACACCTTGTAGGATTCTTCCAGCGGCTGCAGAACCTCCACCCATCCATTAGCGAAGATCTTGTTGACGTCGATGATGACGATCTTGTTCTTAACCTTCGGCGCCATCGCTTTCACCGCGTCGGCAGAAATGTCATCGACAATGATGACTTCACCGTTGGCCCCGCCGGCGGGCGTCGATGGCGACCAGCCCAGCGATTCCAGGTGTAAGGCACGCGAGACCGGGGAGAGCAGTTGGCCGTGTGCCGTGCCGCGGGCCCAGCCGTTGTCCATGGCGAATGGCTCGAGCTTGACGTTCTTTATGCCGTAACTACGAAACTTGCCGGCGGCCCATTCCGCCGCTTGATTGTAGGAGGTCGATCCGGTCAGCCGGCCGCCAAATCCGTCTGATAATTCCTGCAGTGTGCGCATGACGGGTCCGGTATAAATCGAAGCCGTGAGCTGATTGGCGCCTTCCTGCAGTTCCCTGTTTGGTGCGGCGAACAGCAGGCTGGACGAAGTCGTGAACACGAGGATGACAACGCTACGCAACAATTTCATGACACCTTCCAATGGAATCAAAGTGCGGTCGCTACGAAGTAAAAGCCCCGAAACGGGGCGACCGTGCATTGTGCAACGAACCGGAGATCAGCGGCAACCCGTGGATTTGTCGTTTGTCGTAGTGCATTAGAAATGTCCCCTATTTCAGCACAATAGAAATGTCCCCTTTTGTTCGATAAGTATTCGTCATGCATACAGCAGCAGCCGAAGCTGTGCGGAAAGTGGGAATCCCGCGCTGTTCGGGATTTCCAAGCAAGGTGGGAAAGTCGGTGTTTGACTTTTCCACTTTGCGTCTTTTCCACAG
>JBKPEB010000092.1:0-6331 GCA_046728215.1 Acidobacteriota bacterium
TGAACTACTACTACGATTTCGACGGGGTCCGGACTGAGAAATCACCTGGGGGAATGTATTGGCCGGGGCTGCCCGGGGTGCTAGCAGAGACCGATCTCCTCGGGACAACAATCAATGCGGAATATGTGTTCTTCAACGGCCTGCGGATTGCCCGTGTCGATCGTCCGAGCGGCACCGTTCATTACTATTTTTCGGATCAACTTGGATCGGCGAGCGTCGTGACCGACGCATTGGGTGCCAACCCGACGCGTTACTACTACTATCCTTACGGCGGAACGCAATCAACTGTCGGCAGCGACCCCAATCACTACAAATTTACCGGCAAAGAACGGGATAGTGAGACTTGCAATCCGATCTGTCTGGATTACTTTGGAGCGCGGCACTACGAGTCGAACATAGGTAGATTTATGACGCCGGATTGGAGTTCCAGACCAGCGGCGGTTCCATTCGCGGACCCGGCAAATCCGCAATCCCTGAACCTATACAGCTATGTCGTAAATAATCCGTTGAATCGAATCGATCCTTTGGGGCACAATTGGTTCTGCACATCGGGAAGCACGTCGAACTGCGGGCACTGGGAGTGGCACAAGGGGAGCACGTACACCGATGCAAACGGGACCGTGTTCAAGAGCAAGTACACGGGGCTGCTGACCGCCGAAGCTAACGGGACCGACAAGAAAACAGGGGCGACCCTCTACAAGCTGACGCTATACGATCAGAATAAAGCAGTCGCAACTGGGGCTGGTTTTTCGGGTGGAAACGGAATGCCCGCCATCAAAGACGGCAATTACCTAATCCGTCTCGATATCCGCGATCCGAACGGGCCTAACACGATCAACCCGAACTCTCCGCTCAACAATCCACCTCCGTTCTTTGGCATCCAAAAGATGCACGACATTACCGATTCTCAAGGAACGTGGGATGTTGTGGGTGCATACGGGCCGATTCGCGCACGCCTCAATCCGATGAGTGGAAAGGATGACGGTGATTACTTCCACGGCCAGTCGAACGGCCACGGTTATACACACGGGTGCCTGTGCTACGGAATGAACACAAGCTTCGTGGACTACATGTGGAACAACATGCCGCACGCGCCGCTGCCAGCAGCCATAGATATTCCAACGGACAAGCCATGAAGAAAATCATTCTGTTTCTTCTCTGGAGTTGTGTAGCGTTCGCACAGGGTGTCAAGCCAACAGGAGCTTGGCTTCCTGTGCACGTGAAATGGGAGCATGCTCCGCCGAGTATTAATCCGAAGCTGGAGACGGGAGCAACAACCGTGCTTTACTTCGACGACCAAAAGCACCTCGCCATTGTGGGATGCGTGGTCAATCGAGAGTCAGGGCGGTACACGATTAGCCACGGAGACGGGCAAGTCGTTTCCTTAGGTGAATGGGACGGGCAGCTACCCGGCCAGGTGAAATATCGACTCGTTAGCCGGACAGTTGCGCTCAAAGGAGAGAGCCTGCCCGGCCCATGGCGTGAGGAAAAGCTGGCATCCACTCCGAAGGGTTATCTCTTGTTCGGGGGGAAGCTGTATCGCCAAGTTGAAGAGTTAGGGTCGAGCGTTCGAGAACTGCTGCATGGTACAGCGGAAGCGGCATGGAAATAGCCTCGACGCCCTATTAATCTTCGCGCTATGCGCGACGAGTTGGGCGGCGGACAAGATTACCGCAGCGAAGGCCGACCACGTGGTGATCGTGAAGAGCACGCGCACACTAACGCTGTTCAATCACGACCAGGTACTCAAAACTTACAAAGTTGCTTTGGGCGGTGACCCTGTCGGCCCAAAGGTGAAAGCTGGCGACAAGAAAACGCCCGAAGGCGAGTACGTCATCGACAGCAAAAACGCGCATAGCCGATTCCATCTCGCACTTCACATCTCATACCCAAATGCCGCCGACCGCGAGCGCGCCCGCAGGCTGTGTGAGGGTGACATCGTATGTCGTTGCTGGTCGGCGAAGGGGCTTGTACACATGACAGAGCAAGTCGATGCTCCAGCCCTTTCTCCGAGAATGCATCTTGATCGCTCTTTCAAGAAGCCCACACCCCAATCGATAACGCTTGCGAAGGTAAAGAAGGGGAGCATAGGAGAACAGCAAGCGGCGCGCGTCCTCGGGCTTCCATCGGCGGTTAGCAAGGTCGATTGGCTTGCCCAACGCCATTCGGTCCCAAGATCGAAGTACACGCCACATAGCGGAAGCATTTTGCTTGCGCCCCTCGTAGGCAGCCATCTCCCACTGAAAAGTGAAGATGGCAGCTTTCGGTTGCCCATGGCCCTTCGCAAATCGACGAATACAACGGCACGCTTCGATGACGCGACCCGTCCGATGAGCACGAAGCAGTTGAACTAGGTACACGCTGTAATACTGCTCAATCTCGTGGTGTTTATCGAACGTGCGAAAGAGGTTTGGAACAGATCGCATGGCGAGCTAGCGAGTCGACGAATGATTTTACCGGATGGTTGACGAAATCAGGCGTTCTCACCACTTTGCGCTGTTTGTTCGCCAAATTCCGGGTCAAGTGTAATGGGGATTTTTCGCCAACTATCGCCGTTGAGTCATTGTTCCGGGCCGCTCTCTGGCCACGGCAACGAGATCGGCGATAACGCCAAGTTCTTGAGTTCGGCTCTTTTATCAAGCATTTGATTGATGGCTTGGAACTCCGCACTGCGCCCTGCAACCATCAATATTTCGCGGCTCGCCGCTCCCTCTCGTATTTCTGATTCAGCGTAAGCAAGAAAGGGAATCCAGACTGGCTCGCAGGAAAACGATTGCATTCTTAGCGGTGACCCAGCCCTAACAAAGCTGTTAGAGAAGCGCACACCAGACTTCACGAGCAACACACGGCAGTAAGCAATCGGAAGGAACTCAACAATACGAGCGGCAAGCGATCTCTCCACGCCCCGATCTACAAGTGCTCGGAAAACACTCTCATCATCAAGTCCGGGCGATTCTCTGAAAACCGTAAGAGCAGTCGCGATTGCTTCATTCACATTTCTATTGTGCCTCAGCGTAGCTGACGAAACCAGGCGATTTCGCTCATTGACCCGCTGTGGTTTTGCCTCAAGTGTTTTCCAGCCACGCAAGGATGATCGCTCCGACCGCATAGACGCACGTCATCCCTACGCAAATCCACGACGCTATGCGAATCTTCTGTTGTCTTTCCTCCAATGAGAGGTGAGATCGCGATGCGGGAGGTTTGTTCTGCACTTTGAAGTTCCACAACTTTCGGCTCAACCAGAACGATGAGATGGCGCCGAAAAGACAAAGAATTACCGGGTACCTAATGGTCATGGCGTCCAGAATTAGAACATCGCTGTGGCAAATCTGCGGCTTACGACGGTAACTGATGAAAACAGGCGATAGCGCTCATTGAGGGGTTTTAAGTGCTATGACGATTTTACGACAACAAGCACAGGCTCGCGGCTCTAGAGCGTGGGGCTCTGAGAAGTGGCGACATTCGTTTGCCGTTGCCACGGATGCCGCTTCACCCAATCCTCGGCCAGACGCTGGGCCTGAACGATTTGCGCTCTTGTCATGTGCCGAGCGACCTGTTTCATATCGTAGTCAGTTGGGGGGTCAACAGAGGAGCCGACGATTGCGAACCACATGTATGCCTGCACTTTGTCCTTTAGTCGGCCATCGCGATACATGTAAGACAACTGAACCTCAGCTTCCCACACTCCCCCCAGATACGCAGGAGAGTGGTCGGCGGCCTTCCTGTACCAACTAGCCGCCAACGGGTTACTCTCGGGAACGCCTTCGCCATCCTCGTACATCTGGCCCAAGCGGAACTGTGCATTTGGCAGTCCTTGTGCGGCGGCCTTCCTTAGCCACTTGAGCGCCTCTTGATCGTCAAATGCTCCAAACCAGCCCCGCTGATACGCAGCGCCTAGCCAGAACTGGGCATTTGCATCCCCTTGCGCAGCGGCTAACCGGAACCACTTTTCGGCGTCAGCGCGGTGAGGTATTGGCCCATCGTCCTTTGCGCCAGCGATGTACAACTCGCCCATTCCTGTTTGGGCAGGTACATATTCCTGTTCAGCAGATTTGAGCATCCAACTCACGGCCGAGGCATGGTCGCGAATTACTAATCGGCCTTCCTCGTAGACCAACGCGGCCAAATACTGGGCTTCTCGTTGCCCCGCCTGCGCCTGAGAGACGACTTTTGTGAAGCCGTCTAGCGTCATGCCTTCGAGACGGGCGTCGGTTGAGAGCTGTGCTTGGGTTGACGTAGGCAGAGGTGCCTGTGCTGGCGCGACACTCACGAAGAGGTAGAAAATCGCAAAAGCCGGGAGCACCTTATGCAAGGCCATAAGCCCTCCCAGCAGAGAATCTTACATCCATTATGACGTTGTTGCAGCTTGATAACTGATGTAATCAGGCGATAGCGCAACTTTGCGCCTTTTGTTCGCCAAAATCTGGGTCAGTGAGTGCTATGGGGATGTTACGCCAGGTGACGCCGCCTCCGGGTAGACTTGGGTGTTCACGGTTTACGATGGTGGCGGCGTGAAGAGAACAGATTCATTTGTCGGATATTCGGGAGAGACCACCAACGAACTTCTCTCCTATCCCGCTTGGAGCCAGCATGATTCTCTGGTACGAGCATTCGAGGAAGGACTTCAACGAAAGGTCTCACGAAGCGGACCACGCGCTCTGAGCCAAGAGGAGCGCACCGTTCTGGCGGTTCGAGCGTTGGATCGTGAGGTCAACAACGGCGGTTATCACCAATTTTTCTGCAACTCATCCAAGCAGTTTGTGCCAGAAATTGTGCAGTCGTTGTCGCTCATCGGGTGCATGAGGACCGTCAAGATTACGCAAAAGGCCATCAATGCGCTGCGTGCTACCCGCCTTACCGTCGCCCAAATTGACGAAGCCATGAGGACAACTAACGAACAACGCGACCGGGAGCTTGAACGATGCGATGAATGGTTCTACCGGACTCCGCAGGGCATTCCACGCCGTCTCTATGCCTTCATCAAGGCGAAAAGGCGACGCATCACACTCTGACTGTTGCAATCAGGCCTTCTCACCACTTTGCGCCTTTTGTTCGCCAAAATCCGTGTCAGTGAGTGCTATGGCGATGTTTCACTAATTGGCTGGCGGTGCGGCTTGTCTTCCCAATTCAGCAATCGCCACATCCGAATCACTTCTGGAGAAATTCTATCCAGACGCCGTGTGTAAATTCAGGTGGGATAAGAATGCTCTGTCCGTATGGTCCGGAATAAGGTGCAAATTGCTTTTTTGTATTCGCTTCAAGCACGCTGCGTGCGGTCTGAAGACTAGCAACCTCGATGCTCAACCCCATGATCCCCTCGGCGCCTCTTTCTGCTAAGAACGATGCCACCTTACTCGTCGAGTTCTCCGATTGCAGCAGCAGGATAGTTCCCTGTCCGGCTGCGATCTCTTGAGCCCGCGCTCCAAGGTGCGGGGCCGCTAACTTGCGTGAAGCACGAAATCCCATGGCTTCGTATGCCCTCACTGACGCTTCCAGGTCTCTAACCCCCATCCAAACCGATACCAGCTTCTTGGCGGTGTTCGGGTGTGCCGAGCCCACTTGGACAAAAAAAATCGCGTCGGTACTCTTAGTAGGTATGTGAGCAGCCGGGACCGACCCAGTCTCAAGTCCGAGGAGACGCCATGACAGGTTAGGCTGGTCGTGTTGCTCAGGATCGCTGCTTATAGAGCCGTCTTCGGGTCCCTTGATGTTGAAGCCACGAGTGCGCAAGAATTTCGCTGTGTCGTCCACTGGAGAGACATCTAGGCCAAGAAATAGTGCGCCCTCGTGCTTCTCGAGAAATGTCCCCACCATGCCGCCTTGCGCCTTCGTGCGGTCCCAGACGGTGATCAGTTCCAAATAGCCGTTCTCTAGGTTAGGACCACTGTTGCGCGTCCCAACCGGGTGCTTTCCACCTGCAAAGACTGCAAAGCCGAGAACGTCGCGGTAGGTTTTATTCGCTGTTTCAAGGTCCTTCACGGCGATGGCGACGTGATCAATTCCGTGGCCGCTCCCGAGAACAGTCGAGTTAGGCGAATCCTTGGCTTGTTCTTGCGCCCGCATCATTACCCCGAGCGTGCACACGAAGAAAAGGGAAGAAAAAAACAACGAAATGCTTTTGGCTGCGGCCATACGCTAGACCTCCTCACTAAATACATATCTAGACGCACGAAACAACCTACGTCACACCGAAGTTTTGAGCAATTCCAAGGTAAAAATTCGCACGGCGGCGCAGATGAGGTTGGTATTAACTGGGGCTGCAATCCGTCTCAATTGATGTAACCAGGCGATAGCACAAGCTTGCGCCGTTTGTTCGCCAAAATCCGGGTCA
>JBKPEB010000093.1:0-22944 GCA_046728215.1 Acidobacteriota bacterium
GGGCAAACGCACCGCCACCCTGATCGGGGGTGGAGCTGGAGCCGGTGCACTCATCGGGGGTCTCGCCGGCGGCGGCAAGGGAGCTCTCATAGGTGCAGCGGCGGGTGCGGGTGCCGGAACCGCGGGAGCGGCATACACCGGGAACAAAGAGATCGTCTTGCCCGCCGAATCAATCCTTAGTTTCACACTCACGGAACCGATCACCATAAAGATGTAGTTGATACGGTCCCCGCGTTCGTACATGAAACCATGTGAAGCCGCCTCTCACCGGCGGCTTTGCTTTGCCTGCACCTTGCTCCACAGCACTCGACCACCCGCAATGCTTTTCCCCGCATCCCCCAGCCAAAACCTACATCCACCACCTCGCAGAATCCGTGACCCGCATCTCACGAGATACCCACGACCCAACCACGCAACGTTCCGCGACCCGTACCTCGCAGCACTGCACCAAAAGCGGTCATTGACGATCGGTACCCGTGGTTGTAGAGTTCTAACCCGTCCCGGGTAACCACCTCGGAAATAGCAGGTTGCGAGGTGCAAGACCTGCAGCGCACCCCGTGCTTCGGCACATAGCAGCGCCTCACTTGTGGTACCCGGGCTTTCCTTTTCCCGTCCCGCATCCCGCACTCGCAGTGCGGGTATATTTTTTTCGCCAAGGGCAGTCTAATGTCAATGGCTGGACAACCGGCCTTCCGATGCTGTCCTTTCGTGACGCTGCAATCCCCAACGCCGAGCGTAATCATTAGTCAACTCACGAGCAGGATTCGCTCGAACTATGGAATGCCCACACTGCCACAGGCAGACAAGCCTTCAATCCAAGAATTGTGGATCTTGTGGCGGTATCGTTCCGCCCGCTCAGCACTTGCTTGAGGAATCAGGCATAATCGAGCCTGCGTCCCCGGCGACAAGTTCCCCGCCCAAGCAAGTTCTGCGAGAGCAGAAAGATGACCCGTTTTACCGAATGGCGACCCTGGGCGATCGCTTGATCGCTTTTTCGCTCGACAGCACCTTCCTTTTCGGCGTGTTTGCCATTGCGGATGCCTGGGTGTTCATGCGCTGGGGCATCGTTGAGGGAACGGAACTGAAGCTGACCTTCAATGCGCTCCTGGTCGCCGAATCCCTGAATGTCGTAATCTTCTTTCTTTATCTCTGGCTGCTGGAAGCGAGCTTTGGCGCCACCCTAGGGAAAGCAATGGTTGGCATCCGAGTTGTCCGGCTGACCGAGCGCAACCCACTCGCGGCTCTCGCAATCCGCAATCTCCTCCGCGTCGTGGACGGGCTCGGCTTCTACCTGGTCGGTGCCGTGGTTGCAGGTTGCTCCAGAATTCATCGCCGCCTGGGAGACATTTGCGCCGGCACGGTCGTGATCGAAGAACACTTCGGTTACTCGGTGAAAATCGCCGCCATCGCGCTTTGGACGGCCGTTCTTGCGAGCGCTGTCTGGTCTGTTCCACGGATCTGCAAGACCAACGCCGCACTACCATCTCGTTATCTGAACCAGGTGGTTGTCCAGGTGGGCCGAGACGAAAAATCTGTCTATTTCACGGTCACCAGTTTCCATGTTGACGTCCGGCTAGATTCTGGATCGGCGCGCGCTAGCAGGCTGCTGAAAAATTGATCGGCAGCGTGTTTTGTGTCTGTTGATCTCGTCAATAATGTCGAAGAATTCGATTTTCGGTGTTCTTGGGTCTTCTGGTTCTAACTCTGTGGTGCTCCAGACACACGTCGACCGCGACTTACACCACGGGAACTGCGGCCAGATTGCGCATGCGCACCAGATTATAGGCCGCGCAGGCGAAGGTGAAAATCCAATCTACCGTACACACTCCGCGATGCCGCAACTTGCGCATGAGGGCAATCGTCTTCAACCAGCCGAAGCATTCTTCGATCCGCTTCCTCTTCTTCTGGCTGAGGGCGTAGCCCGAGTGCCGCGTCGTGCGGCCATCAATCGCGCTGCCGCCCCGCCGTTCCAGGTTCTGCGCCACATGCGGCGTCACCCGCAGATTCCGGCACTCTTTCACGAAATCCCGCGTGTCAAACCCTTTGTCGCCGCCCACGGTCACCGGTTGGATGCCGGGAAGCTTTTCCAACATTACCAACGCCGCATCGCGTTCCGCCGTCCCATTGGCCTGAAACACTTCTGCGTCCACGATCAGTCCGTTGCGGTTCTCCACCAGCAGATTCCCGCAGTAACTCAACTTCGACTCTTTGCCGTCGCCTTTGCGCGCCAGCTGCGCGTCGGGATCGGTTTTCGATACATGTGTCTCGTTCGACCTCCGCTCCCCGCGAAAGTTCACGGTGGGATTACCGGGATCATCCGGCGGAGGCGTGGGCGGCTTGTCCTTCGGTTGAAAACTCTTCGCACCCGCCCAGGCTTCCAGCAGCGTGCCGTCCACCGTGAAGTGCTCGTCCGAAGTCAGACCCTTCGCCCGCGCTTGCTCGACCACCCGCACCAGAAACTCCTGGGCTACATCCGCCTTCAGCAAGCGGTCGCGATTCTTGGTGAACACGGTCGCGTCCCAGACCGTATCGTCCGCGTTCAGCCCCACAAACCAGCGAAACAGCAGGTTGTAATCCATCTCTTCCATCAACAAACGCTCGCTGCGGATCGAATACAGCATCTGCAGCAACTGTGCCCGCAACAACTTCTCCGGCGCAATCGATGGACGGCCCACGCGAGCGTACATCGCGTCGAACCGCCGGGAGAGCTGACTGAGCACCTCGTCCACCATGGTTCGGATGGTGCGCAGCGGATGATCCTTCCGCACCCGCTCCTCCGGCGACAAGTAACTGAATATATGACTCTGCTGCTGATCGTCTCCGCGCATGCCTTCTGGTATCACACAAGGCTGTGAATTAGAAGTAGTTTTTCAGCAGCCTGCTAGGCTGCCGCATGAGAAGCCGGCAATCCTGGTTAGTTCAAAATCGCGATCCTTCAATAGAGAGTGTATCTTCCCCGAACAAGTCACTTGGTGTAAGTGCCTGCTATCAGGACCACGTGCAAGTGTCCTCGAGCAACCTCCTCCAGTAAGGACCTTTGGTTATCAGCTTCTTTCGAGGACACTGGTGACCTTATTGCAATATGGAGCTGGAGGCTCTACGGAAATCAATTCTGAAGTACGAGCATTGGGAGCGCAGATCGTCGTGCTCACTCCTGAACTGGAACGGTATACGCGAGCTCTGCATAAGAAGCTGAACCTGACCTACGACATACTGACGGACCTGCACCTGAAAACCGCCGAGGAGTCTCGGCTAGTTTTCAGTTTGCCGGATTACTTGCGCGATCTTTACAAGTTGTTCGGCAATGCCCTGGACAGGTTCCACGATGAGTCGGGCTACCGATTGCCGATACCTGCGCGGTACGTGGTCGACAAGCAAGGGGTCATTTGCTCAGCCGGGGATGTGAACGCAGACTACACAATTCGTCCGGAGCCTTCCGAAACTCTCAGGCAGTTGCGGGTGCTAACCGGGGTGCTTGGGCAGCACTAATTTAAGAGTCTTGGTTCGGTCCTATGGGACGAGACAGAGAGGAAAATACTATGAACCCAGTTATGGCTAACTACTTCGAGGCCTATCGCAGTCTGAAGCTCGCGCGAGATGCCGCCGGTATACTGGTGGCTGAATTTCACAGCAAAGGCGGACCCTTCACATTCACAGCGCAAGACCATACAGAATTTGTGGACGCCTTTTACCGAATCGCCCAAGATCGAGCGAACAAGATCGTAATCCTGACCGGAGCAGGCGGGGACTTTATTCCTGCCATCGATTTTTCGTCCTTTGGCAACGTCGCCGATCCTGGCGTTTGGAGCCAGGTTCACGACGAAGGCACTCAGATTCTCGAAAACCTGGCCAACATACGGGTGCCGGTGCTCGCGGCCATCGAGGGACGCGCCCATGTGCATTCCGAATATGCGCTGCTTGCGAATGTAATCGTGGCCGGCGAAAGTGCGACCTTCCACGATCTGCCGCACTTCGCTGGAGGCATTGTTCCGGGTGACGGCATCTTTACCACGTGGAGTTATCGCGCTGGTGCGGGGCGAGCGGAGGCGTTCCTGCTGAATCCACAGACGCTGACAGCTCGTACCGCGCACGAATGGGGTGTGGTTGCCGAAGTTGTGGCGAACGGTAAGGCGCTCAGCCGAGCGCGCGAACTCGCCGCTCTGTACCTCAAGGTACCGGAAGTGACTCGCCGCAACACACGCATGCACTTCATTCACCCGTTGAAGGAGCGCATCGTTCGAGAAGTCGGCTACGGACTGTCACTCGAAGGAGCATCCGCCGCCGACCTCGTGAAGTCAATGCAATCTAGCACAGAGCCTGCACCTTCCAAAGAACAAGTCGCATGAGCGAACGACAACGCATCGGCGCGTCCAGTAATCCTGGGGCGTCTCTATGAGCTTGGGCGCAATCGCGATGAATCTTTCTACGATCATTGTGGCACTCAACGCGCATCTTCTCCGTCGCGTAAAACTTGGACCTTGAGGGCTATGCGGGCTTCTCAGCCTCGGCGCAGAACACAATGACCTTTCCCTTCTGCGAACGCGCAATGAGCGGCTCTCTTCTTTGGAATTTCGCAGGTACGTAGAACTCAATTATGCGGGCCATCACCGCCTCCTTCCTTCTTGAAATCCTTGTCTTTTGGCTTTCCAATCGCTCATTGGTTTGGAGCGGAGAAGCCAGCCACCGCCAGGAACAGAATCATGCAAGCGAGTCTTTCCATAAGTGGCTTCTGTCGAGCGTCCGGACTCATCCAGATGTCATTCGCCAATTGACGAGTCTCCAAGACGGGGTGGACCAGTTGGGTTGCCAAAGGTTACAACAGGGGCCTGCAGATGGAGAGCGAATTGCTGACACATTAGTCGTAACACATCGATGAAAGATTTTGAGCAACTCGTTGGCGGCGAGATAGAGGATGAGAGTTAGGTAGTAGTTGTTGTCATTTCTAGATTTGCCTTATGTCGGACCAAGCTCCAACCACGTGGTTTGACAGCAACCGTTTACAGTGCCCAGGCCGCGTGTGAGCACTGCGGCGGTGCCGTTCGCCACGAGCTCTGGCGCATGACGCCAACATAGAGATTTTTTATGCCTACAAGATAGTTCGCAGATGCCAGTAGGGCAGCCGTTGCTTATGAGGCGTATGCTTACGATCAATTCAGTTTCCGAAGTTGTAGAGCATTCCTTCTAGCCGGCTTTGAAACGAGACCGTCCGGGATAGTACATTCCGAAGGAAGGAGCAACCGGTGACGAGAGATCTGATTGCAAAGAGAATCCATTGGTCATTCATCATTTGGCTGGCGGGGATGGTTAACGTGACAGCCATGCTGCCCCAACTCGTTCGGATCATCCGTACAGGTAACATTGAGGGCCTATCACTCGCCATGTTCGTGCTGTATTTCCTCGTCCAAGTTGCTTTCTCGATTGAGGGCTTCTTCAAAAAGAATAGGATGCTGCTGGTCCGTATGGGCTTGAGTGCTCTCGTCAGCGGCACGATCATTCTGCTCGTAACGTACCTGCGACGCTTTGGCGGATAGCTTAGACTGGTTGTGAGCGAGCTAGAACTGTGTAGATTCCGAGACAGCGTCGACCAGGGATCTATGGCGAACTAAGTGGCTCGACGATTCTGGCAGACCGCGAGGCCGTTAGTTGGCGAAACCTTCGTCCACCAAACCTCGGTTTTTCAGCCAGCTAGGGGGCAGTGACTGGGAGCGAACTGGCCGTGCTCCGCAGAAAGTCGATGCGACCTCACGCTGCAATTTCTTCGAGCCAGTATTCATGGTGGAGCCCGCCGAGAACATCTTGCGCTCTTATCCGGCCGTCGGCTGGCAGCTCATGCCGATGGATGCTTGGGCGCGGCCGCGGTCTACTACCAGAATCCGGAACGCCGGGTCCCAAGCTGGCATGGGGTCGTCCCTGATTGTAGTGGGCAACCCACTCCCGCATGATCGTCCGCAGATGCTTCTCGCTCAGCGGGATCACGTAATCCAGGCATTCCCGGCGGATCGTTCCTATCAGCCGTTCGCAGTAAGCATTGGCCTGCGGCGCCCGTACGGGGGTTCGTAGAACCTTCAGCCCGAATGCCTCTAAGTCATCGTCGACTTCTGCGGAAAAGATCGAATCCCGATCATGAATCAGGAATCGGTAGGGGTGATCGCTCGGGATAGCTTCTCGAAACTGCTGCAGGGTCCAGTCTGCGGTCGGATGGGCCGTGACATTACAATGCAGGATGCGGCGCCTTCCCACTTCCATCACCACGAACACGTACAGCACTCGGAAGCCAGCCGTGATGGCTACCAAGAAGTCAGCGGCCACGATGGCCTTCGCGTGATTGTGAACAAATGACCTCCAGGACTGCGACGATGTTCTCCTGCAGCCTCGCGGATCCCTATCCTGCGGCCAGTACGCCCGCACCGTTCGGGGCGAAACCAAGATCCCGAGCTTTACCGACAGTTCTGCGGCGATGCGCTCCTCGCCCCAGGTCGGGTTCTCCTGCACCATCCGCACCATCAGCTGGCGAAGATTTTCCGGAATTCGCGGTCTTCCCAACCGCGACTTCCACCGCCAAAACAACTTGAACCCCTTGCGATGCCAGCCGATGAAGGTCTCGGGTCTGACGATCATCAATGCCGCTCTCCAATTAAACAGTCGAGACCATAGCACCAAGGAGAACCGCGCTGCGTCGGTGAGCTTGCGGGGCGGAATCTGGTGTTCCTGGTAGAACGCCAACTGTTTGCGCAGGAACAGCACCTCGGCACTCAATGCCGCCCGTGACAAGACCGCCAACCACAGAAACTGCATGCCCTGGGTGGCTGTAGTAATAAGGATGGAAAGCAAGAAACGGAGGAGCTGTACGGTCCTGCGCATGAACGGTTGGCGACGAAACCTTCAAGTTGCGGCTGGAAGGTGACAGTTTACGTCAGCGTGGCTCGCGAAAGTTGCACCTTTTTATGTGCGCACGGACTTCTTGCGGAGCACACCCCCGTTGATCGAGCGATTAAGGTACGTTTCCCATCCGGCATGATGGAAACTACGATGGCATCCGCTGGGACTTTCATTCTCCTCTTCTTCCCACAGCCGTTTACACAGTTTTATTTATACCCTCCACTCCTCGGGAACTCTTCAGTCTCCCAATCACACCTTAGTCGGTCTTGGTGCCGCTGGATCCTAGTCGACCATGCCCTTCCCTTCTGTCACCCGAATGTAGCGGTTGATCGGCAAGCTGGAGATTTTATCGATCTGTTTGCTAGGGGCTGGCCAGTGAATCTCAAGCGCATCGATTTTCGGCGCACTCCCGATTCCCAAGACTTCGCGCGGATCGTGTGAAGATAAGTAGCTGCCGCCGTTGTTCTTGAGCCTGAAGCGCCTTCTTCCGCCAGCCGTCCAGTAGATTTTCGCGCCGATGCCGTCGCGATTGCAGTGCACACCTTCCAGTTTGATCCCGAGCCAGCTGTTTCCCTTGGCTCCACGATTGTTGAGCAGCAGGGGAGCACCGCCGTTGTTTCCAATGATCACGTCCAGCGCACCATCGTTGTCGTAGTCGCCGACGGCCAGGCCGCGCGCCGGGAAAAACTTCTTGAAAGCGGGACCAGCGTGCTCGCTGACATTGTGTAAGCGGCGATCGTCGCCCTGATGAAATAGGAGCAGCGGTTCCTTATATTTCACTTGCATCGAATAGTCGTCGATCATGTCATCGGGATGCCCGTTGGCGATGATCAGATCAGTCGTGCCGTCGTTGTCGTAGTCGAAGTATTTCAGGCCCCAGCCGCTCAGTAGACGCGTCGCCTGAGCGACATCGCTCGCCTGCGCCACATCGCGGAATGTTTCGTCTTTGTTGTTCTGGTAGACGGAAAACATTTCGTGATCGACGTTTGCGACGAACAAATCCTGCCACCCGTCGGCATCGAAGTCGGCGGCATCCACGCCCATGCCGGAGCGCGCCTGCCCGCTCTCACTGAAGCCAACTCCCGCCTGAAGGGCAACTTCCTCCCATTTCCAGCGGCCGTTTGCCGCCGGGCCACGATTGAGGAAAAGGAAGTTCTGGACGGTGTCGTTCGCGACAAACAGGTCCATCCGTCCGTCGCTATTGATGTCAGTCGCTACCACGCCAAGGCCTTTGCCAAGCGCTTTCGCGATATCCGTGCCCTTGCTCACCTCCGTAAACGTGCCATCGCCATTGTTGTGATAAAGAAAGCTCGCGGTGGGGCGGAAGACGCGGGGAATACAATAGTACTTCTTGCCAATCTTGTTGTCGCCACACTCGAACTTGTGTTCGCCTGAATAGTCGACAAAACTGCAGACGAAGAGGTCGAGCCTGCCGTCATTGTCGTAGTCGAACCAGACAGCGCTGGTAGTCCAGCCGGGAGTGGCAACGCCGGCTTTCTCGGTGACGTCGGCGAAAGTTCCATCGTGATTGTTTTTGTACAAGGTGCACTTGCCGTAGGCACTCACAAAGATGTCCGGCCAGCCATCGTTGTCGTAATCGCCGACAGCGACTCCCATGCCGAAAGAGGTTCCGCTGAGCCCGGCCTTTTCGGTGACGTCCGTAAAAGTGCCGTTTCGATTGTTTTTGTAGAGGGCATTGCGCACCGGCTTGGTCGGCTTCCAGAAGTCGCTGGGGCCACTGTTCACCAGAAAAATATCCACCCACCCGTCGTTGTCGAAATCAAGGAAGGCACAACCGGGACCCAGCGTCTCGGGAAGATAGTGATTCGCCGACATGGCATTGTCGTGCACCCACTCGATGCCGCTCATCGATGCGGGAACATCCGCGAATAGAGGTTCGGAGGCTGGGGGCGCTTGCTGTCCGCATAGACGAGTCGCTCCGAAAGCGCCGGCCAGCCATAGCCATTCTCTTCTCGAAATCTTCATAGGGAAAACGATTGGGATGACGCGCCTGCGATCACTGAGCCTTGACCCCGGGTTGCCTGGCCTGCGCCTCCGCGGTCAGCTTCTCAACGATGCCTTTCTCGCGGTTACCATCGGCGGGCCTTTTCAGGCGGAAATACGCGATGGATAAAGATACATGAGCTTCTGTGAAACCTGGAGATTCTTTGACGATTGATTCCAGATCTCGCCGGGCCTGTTCAGCCTTCCCTTCCGAAAGGTCGATGGCCGCCAGTTGATAGCGCACGGCTAAATCGCCCGGACGCGTCTCCAGCGCGCGCGTAAGGTAGAGCTTTGCCTCGTCATATTTCTGTTCTTGCCGGAGCATAGCGCCCAACTGGACGTTCGACATGTAATTGTATGGATCGATTGCCAACTCCGCCTGAAATTCCTTGCGCGCTTCGTCTGGCCCAGCGGTGACCTGCAAGGCTTGTCCGTAAAGAACGTGCACGCCGGGAAGCTTCGGGTCCAGCGCAACTGCTTTTGCCAGTTCGTCGCGGGCGCCAGCGAAATCTGCGGCTTCTATTTTCGCTGCGCCGAGCATCAGGTGCACTTCGGCAGACTCGCCATTCCGCAAGATGCGATCGACCAGCACCTGTCCTTGTTCAACTTGATGGTCGCGAATCAGGGCGGTTCCAAGCAGATATACGATCCCCATCTCATCGGGGTGTTTCTCATATGCAGGCTGCAGGAGACCAATCACATCTTTATTTCGCCCCAAGCGCAGGTAGCAGTCGCCGAGCAGCAGGATCGCCTGCGCATTGCCAGGCTCCTCTCTGTGGACGCGGACCAACTGATCGACGGCATCCACGATTCGCCCCGTCTTGTAATAGGCGATCGCAAGGTTCAGGCGGAGACCGGGAGCAGTGGGAGCTTGCTTAAGAGCAATTTTGTACTCGGTGATCGCCTCGGCAAACTGTCCGAGTCCGGCGAGAGCGGCGCCCAAGTTCGATCGAATCGCCACTGCATTAGGCTGGACTTTCAGAAGCTGCCGGTACTCTTGCACGGCTCCCTCGAGATCCCCCGCCTTCTGCTTCGCCATTGCGTCGTTGAACAGGTCCTGAGGAGTCTGGGCCACTGCGGCGGGAACTGAGCCTGCAAGCAACAAGATCAGAGGAAAAATGACTCTCCGCATACTGATTATTGGTCCCCACGCGGCACGCGCGATTGCTTCACAGGAGTTGCTGCCTTGCGCAGCGCAGCTTCGAGTTCGCTGGGGTGGAAGTCCTGCTCGCTGAGTCCGGTGCTGAACAGGATCTTGCCACTCTTGTCTACGACGAATGCCTTGCTGGGCCACGCATCGTAAGCCTTCTCTGCCGACCCCTTCATGCTATCAAGAAGGGTAGGGAACTCGATGTGCAATTTACGGACGCACATAGTGGCGTGATCCTGTCGTTCGCCCATGTTCGCGGCAGGCTCAAGCACGATGCCTTCGCGCTGATTGCGAGTGCTTGCCCAATCGTTCGTAGAGTGTGCTTCGCGAATGTAAATCAGATAAAACGGGATCTGGTTCTTGTATTCCGGATAAAGCTTGTTCAGCGTGTCGGCCGCGCTCCGGAAATTCGGACAGGTGTAGCTGCCGAATACGAGCAGGACCGGGCCGTCGTTTCGAAGGTCTGCCAAGCTGACGCGGTTGTCAGTTCCCATCCTGGTGGCGCTGAAGTCGGGCGCGGCTTGGCCAGCGCCAGGCCCGCTTGCAGCCAACGCCGAATTCGGACTCAGATCCGTGGCCAGCTTCTTCTCGCGAGTAGCTTCAGTGGTCAAATGAAGCTTTGCGTCCACGACTGCGAGCCGCTGGTGCACGGCCACCGACTTGGGCCACTTCTTCTCCAACGCTTCTAGCTGGCGACGAGCTTCTCCCAGTTTGCCCTCGCCTTCACTGACTGCCGCCATCTCCAGCGCCGCTTGAAACGAATTCGGACGTACAAGCAGCGCCCGACCCACCAGGGGCTCAGCATCCTTCCATTGCGAGCGCGCCATCAGGATCTGCGCGAAGTAGAGGTTGGCGTCGAACTGGTTTGGATCAGAAGCAAGTTCCTTGCGAAAAGCCTCAGCAGCCGCATCAGGATCGCCCGTATTGAGGAGCGCCTGTCCGTACAAGGACTGCAAGTCGGGAAGGCTCGGATTCAGTTCGATCGCGCTAGCCAGTTGCTTGACCGCGGCAGGAAAGTCTTTGGCGGCGAACATCTGGTTGCCAAGTAGAAAGCGCGCTTCGGCGGAGTCCCCCTTGCTGAGTATGCGGTCAACGCGTTTCTGCCCGTCTGCAATTTGTCCTTCGTTGAGGAGAGCAGTCCCCAGCAGGTACGCAATCGCGAGTTCGTCGCTGTGCTCCGGCTCGATTGGGGTCAGCAGTTTGATTACATCCCGGTTTTCACCCATCCGCAGTTGGCAATCGGCCAGCAGCAGAATCGTCTGCAGGTTGTCGGGCGACATCTCATGGCTTTTTGCGAATTCGCCTGTGGCCTCGACGATGCGTCCCGACTTGTAGTAAGCCAGCCCGAGATTGCGGACGATGTCCCCGTTTTGCGGATCGAGAGCCACAGCCTTCTTGTATTCCGCGATGGCCTCGTCGAAGCGTCCCAGATGTGCCAGCAACACCCCTAGATTCGCTTGTACCGCCGCTTCCTTGGGCCGGGCAGCCAGAAACTCTCGATACCCCCGGACGGCCCCTTCGAGGTCTCCAGCTTGCTGCAGTTCCATCGCGTGGCGCAGCGTGCCCTCGGGAGAAGAGTCTTGGGCCAAAGCTGAAATGGGCGGAAACACGCTGGCAAATAGTGTCACGGCCAGCGCTGCGGCAATACGGAGGGCTCGAGACATGGCCTCAGACTTGGATTCCGGACAAACAAAATGGGATGACCGGAGCCATCCCATTTTAGCTTTGAAACGTTCTTCTTGGATCAGAAGGTGAACTTGACGGCGAACTCAACCACTCGGCCGCCCTGCTTGACGGTGGTCTTTCCGAAGTTCGCGTTTGTCTGCGTAAACTGCTGCGTTACCGGATCCTGCGAGAACTTCAGAGTCAGGTTGCTGGAATCCGGGAACGACCACAGCGGGTGGTTAAGGAAGTTGTAGGCCTGAACCCGGAACTGCAAGGTCTTCGACTCCGTGACATTGAAGTTCTTGAAGATCCCGAGATCAGAGTTAAAGTAAGCCGGCCCGTAAGCAATGGGAAGAAGAGTTGGACCGTTCGCCCCAACAGTTGTCGGAGCTGCAAAACAGTTCGGGTTTACGAATTGATGCGAGGTCAGGCCTGACGTCGGATCGCAGGTTACGATCGGATTGAGCTGCACAGCATTCGTCCCCAAGATGGACTGATTGTTGATTGCCACACCCTGTGGGTTAGCGCCGCTGACCGACCCAGGGATAATGGCATTATTCTTTTGAAGGGTGTCGCACGCAGTCGGGTCGCCCGGATTTACACCGGCCGGATTGGTGCAGGAAAGCTGCATGTTGAAATTGGTGCTGGAATTGTAGCCGCCGGCAAGTGTGAGGTTCGTTCCGCTCTGCCATTGCGTGACGCCGGAGATTTGCCAGCCTGCCGTAACACCCCCAAGGAAGCCGTGGGCGTGCAACGGGTTCCCTATATCAATCGAATAAGCGATGTTGAACAAATGCCGACGGTCCGTCGGCTGGATACCGTAATTGCTACGAAGATCGAATGGGTTGATGGAGATTGAACCATTATTCTGGGTATTAGCATTCGAGAGAATAATCCCCAAAGCCTTTTGTAGCGTGTAGTTGGCCTGAATGGTGTAACGCCCCTCTCGACGCCCCCAAGTTAACTGCATCGCGTTGTAATTGGCGTACGCATTATTTGTATTTTGGTTGACGTCACCATAACCGGCCCCAGTAACGGGATCGTTCAAAGGACGATAAAACTTTGAATCCGCGTGCGCTGGATCAGTGGCCGTCAGCATGGCTCCCACTGGCACCAGGTTGATGTTGCTGCCAGCTCCACCGTTGTTCGCAAGGTCCCTGCTGCGATTCCCTACGTAGGCAACCTCCAGGAAACTCCTCCACGGTGTTTTTTGAGAGATCGTAAAGCTCCAACTGTCGGTGTACGGTTGCTTGTCATCCTTGGAATCGACAGCTGCCGGCGAAGCGGGCGAGGCGGCGACGTTGATGCAAGACAGGTACGACACGAACAACCGGGACCCCCCTGAAGGATTGGTTGGGCAACCGGGCCCGCCGACCCAAGTGGTCGAGTTAATACGGGCCGTGGCAACTCCGGCTGAGGCATCCAAGCCGCTCGTGAATTGGCCGGAGTGGAAGTAGAATCGTCCCCAACCGCCTCGCAGCACAGTGTTGCCTGTTCCGAACAGATCATAGGATGCGCCAAAACGGGGTTGGTAGAACAAAGCCCGTGTCGGGAATCCGCCAATTGGGACCGCCTTGTCCTGGGCATGCCACACGAATCCACAGAAAGTTGGTGAAGCAGCGCAGTTGGGATCGTAGAGTGATCGGTTAAAGATCGAATAGCCGAAACCCTCACGGTCGATCCACGGTTGGAAATGACTGAACCGCAAGCCAAACTCCAGGGTCAATCGCTTGGTGGCCTTCCACGAGTCCTGCGCGAAGAACTCATAGGTGTTGTAGGAAATATTGTTCAGGCGATTGAAGTTGGTTTCGTTATATGCGTCTGATCCTGTCCCTGAGATGTTGCCGGTCAACATGTCGGCATATTCGTTGTTGTAGCTGAACTGGTTGCCCGGTGCGTGAAATTGGAAGAATCCGTTGGTATAGTTGTTGGCAGGTTGTGCATTGCGAATCCACTCCCAGAAAAAGCCTCCCTTGAGTGTGTGATTCTTCACAACCTTGGTGAGGATGTTGCTGATGTTCGGCATGTACTTATTGGCATAGAGACCCTGTCCAGCACCTCCTGCCTCGAATCCACCCGGATTGAACACGAGTGCCGCTTCACTAGGTCCGAAGGCACCGAATGAAGGAATCTGATCAATTGGTTTCTTGCCGGCGATATTCAAACCCGCATATCCGTAACCGACAGCCGCGGGACTAACCTTCTTCGGATCCGCGAAGACGTTCGGGAATCCGATGAACGAATACGAAACGATGGTCTCGTTGGTCATCGTCGGGCTGAAAACATGTGTGACCGTGCCTGTCCAAGAATCCGACTTGTTCTTTCCGAGAATAGGCGTTGGGTATGGAACCTGGCCAGTATTTCGCCACCAGAGGCCAACGGGGAAGCGCTGGATTTCACGCTGATAGTTGTAACGGACGAAAACTTTTGTATTGTCGCTGACGTTCCAATCTCCGCGGACGACCCACTGCCGGTTATTCTGGCTGAAAATTTGTGCCTGAACGTAGTTGTAGCCGCCAGTTGCATTTGGATCTGCATTCGGACGAGGATACAGCTTCATCAGGGCCTGCATGTTGGGATCAATGCACCCAGTTTGACCGGGGGAGGTACAGGCTGGGATCTGATAACCAGGAAAATCAGTTTGAGTCACTTGTCCAGGAGGATTACCGGAGGCTGTCTTAGTTCCCAGTTTAGCCATCTCAGTAGGCGAGAAGTCACCATTGATCATGCCCTCGGTCGGTACCGTTGCCCGGAGCAACCCAGTGTCCAGCGTCTGCTTGAAGTATTCGAAGCCGGTAAAGAAGAACACTTTGTCGCGGTTCTTATTGAAGTTCGTTCCGGGAATGATCACCGGGCCACCGATAGAACCGCCGGGATAATAGAAAGCGTTGCCAGGCTGCTTGACTCCGCTGAAATTGTTCAGCCAATCGTTGGCGTTTAGTGCATGGTTCCTCGCGGAGAAGAAAGCGTTGCCGTGAAAGTCGCGGCCACCAGCTTTCGTCACCGAGGTAATGAGGATGGGGCCCTTCTGATTTTCAGCGCTGAAGTTTGAAGTGAGAACTTTGAATTCCTGCAGGAAGTCGGAGTTAGGGTTGACCGGTGTGTCGCAATTGCAACCAGGATCCGAAACGTGTGCGCCGTCCGCAGTGATGTCGAGAGTGTTGGTCGGCAGCCCGTTATAGGAAAAGTTGTTGTTCAGCGGGCTTTGACTGTCGCCGCCATCGCCATTCGCATTGATGCCTATAACCGTTCCTCGGTAGCTCGATCGATTACTCGTTCCATTGTTAATGCCGAATCCCGGCACGAGTTTGATGTATTCGGCCGCATTGCTGCTCACCTGTGTGAAGTTCTGCAGTTCCTTGGTCGTCAGCGAGAACGATTTTTCACCAGAGTCGATGGTAGCAACAGCAAAGTCGCTGGTGGCATTCACCTCGACGGTTTGCGTTGTGCTGCCCACCGTTAGCGTGACATTGTTGTTGCGTCGCTCGCCGCCGCCCAGGCGAATATTGCTCGCCTTGTATATCTGAAAGCCTTGCGCTTCCACCGAGAGAGTGTACGTCCCTACCGGAACCGAGGCGAAGGTGAAGTATCCATCGCTGTTTGTGACGGTCTCACGGCTCGAACCCGAAGCTGCGTCCGTAAGAGTGACTTTCGCGCCGTTGACCAGTGCGTTGGACGGGTCCGAAACCACCCCCGTCAATGTCGCAAAAATTCCTTGCCCCCAAGCATTCGCGCCGAGCAGCGCAAGTAGACAGACGAACATTGCATACTTCACGGTCTTCGACATGGAGAGAACTCCCTTCGAATCGCCATCAATTTCGTTCGCTGAATGCCCCAAACGGTAAGAGACTGCGGGTCCACGCTGTACTGTCTCCCACAAGACAGTCTGTCCACATCGTGCGGTAGTACTTTTCTATTAGCGTGAACCGTCGCCGATTAAGCCTCAACTAGACATTCATTGTCAAGGAGAAAATCGTTTTTGTTAGAGTGTCTTGGGATTTTCGGGGACCCGGGTGGGGAAAGGACGCTTAACTTTTGCCAGCGGGTATGAGAGATAAACAGGGAAAGAAAGTGTTGTGACCCAGGATTTCGCCGAACAAGCTAAGTTTCGATGAACCGACGGGCCAACTCGTAAATCCCAAAAGCGTCGCTCTCCTCCGATTTCTTCGATGCACTGAGATGGTGAACTCTACCGTTTGGCGAGTAGTTGGTTCAGCTTCCCAAAGTTGGGCAAACGTCTTGCGCCAGAGAACTTAGCTCCAAAGGCGATCCCATGAGCGCTCCTGATCCCACTCCGGCGTGGGATCAAAGTAACTTGTCTTCGGAGCCAGATGCTGACGTACGACGTCTTCATTCAGTGTCACACCCAGGCCAGGCCGGTCCGGCACATCGATAAAACCGTGATTCACGATCGGGGTCTTTATCCCCTCTTGCACAAGGGAAGACCACCAGGACACATCGAGAGAATGATTTTCAAGCGCCAGGAAGTTTAAGGTGGCCGCGGCACAGTGGACATTTGCCATGCAACTGATTGGCGTTCCCGCGAAGTGCATCGCCATCGCCACGCCAAAGGTCTCCGCCATATCCCCAATTTTGTGCGTTTCCAGAATTCCGCCTGAGGTTGCCAGGTCCGGATGAATCTTGCTCACCGCGCGCTTCTCACAAAGCACCTCGAACGACTCTTTCAGGTAGATATCTTCTCCTGTGAGAAGGGGCGTGGGGCTTTCGTCCGAGATCTGCTTCAACAGATCCGTGTAGGTCCACGGAATTACGTCCTCCAGCCACGACAGGTTGTATTTCTCGTATGCCTTGCCGAGCCGAATAATGGATTTCACGCCGAGATGTCCGAGATGGTCCATGGAAAGTGGGATCTCCATACCCACCGCGTCGCGCACGGATGCGACATACTGCTCAAGCATCGCGATGCCTTTGTCCGTGACTTCCATCGCCACCAACGGATGCGGCAGTTGGTTTTCTTCCCAGTCGGTGAGGCCTGACGGCACGGTGACGGTGCCGGGTGTGTCGGCAACCATTTCGACTCCCAAGTCCATCTTGAGCCAGGTAATCCCCATTGACTCCTTTCGCTCCTTCATGCGCTGGGCATAGATTTTGGGATCCTTGGATTCGGTGGTGTCTGCGTACACGCGTATCTTGTCGCGAAACTTGCCACCACCCAACATCGCATAGACCGGAGCGTTATAGACCTTGCCCGTAATATCCCAGAGCGCCATTTCGATCGCGCTCACTCCACCTCCCTGGCGTGCATGTCCACCGAATTGTTTGATTTTGCGGAAAACTTTGTCGAGGTGCAGTGGGTTCTCGCCGACGATCCGGCTCTTGAGGAAGAGCGCGTAGGTCGCGCTGGCGCCGTCGCGCACTTCCCCGAGCCCGTACACGCCTTGGTTCGTATCGAGGCGGATGATTGGGCAGGGACTGGGCCCAGGCTTTACGATTGTCGCCACGCGCATATCGGTGATCTTCAGTGTGGAAGGGCTGGAGTTCGTGTTGACTCCTTTGGGGTAGGCCTCCATAGATTCAGCAACCAAAAAGGTGCTTCCAAGAACCATGGCTGAGGTTTTCAGTACCTCGCGTCGGCCGAACAGTTTTTTCGTTGCATCCATAAAGGCTCAGTCCTCTCTTTCCATGTCCTCTCAAGTACCGAAGCACATTCGAAATCCCTAGAGGCGTGTGGACGTCCTGACGGTGTATGCGATCGAGATCTTCTGTCTCGGTCGACTTCGCTTTCATCAATCTGCATCAGCATTCGCAGAATGACTGCGGAATCGTACGCTTGTAACACCAAGACTCAGGTTTGACAAATCTTCGGCGATTTGAGAGCTTCAGGGGCATCTTTGCCCAGCATTCTGCGACTCGCGCCACATGCGCTCTTCAGCTGCATTCTTTCCCGATCGGAGGTAACCGGATGATTCGAATGGTAGTCAGCCGCATTACCGGCATATTTGTGGTTGCGCTCGCGTTCGTTGTTGGTTGGGTGTTGCCATCGTTGATGCAAGCGCAACTGCTGTCCTTTCCCAAGCAGGATCTGGTCGACTACACCGCGCAGAATCCTTTCGACCGGCTGGCGGACGGCCGTCCGAAGGTTCCTGACGACCTGATCGAGAGAGCTCGAGGGTTATCGTCGGAAGAGGTGTGGGCGATTCTTGAAGAAAAAGGATTTCGCAATCAATACGCCGATGGCTTCCAAGTGCTGCATCCGAGCAAGACCATGGTTGGACGCGCGTTCACGGTTCAGTTCATGCCGTTGCGCTCTGACGTTGAAGACGTCGCCAAAGCCAAGGCGAAAGAGCACGGCACTCCGCAATTGACGAATCAAACCGCGATCGACATGCTGCAGCCCGGAGATGTTCTTGTCGTTGACCTGTTTGGCAAGAAAGTGAACGGAACGATTGTCGGTGACAACCTGTTCTATTACACGATGAAGACGACACACAGCGGGGGTCTGGTTGTCGACGGCAGCATTCGTGACCTCGACGGCATTTCGGAAATCGACATGCCCGCCTACTTCCGTGCTGTCGATCCGACTCCGATTGGCAACGTGATGCTCACGGGCATTAACATTCCGGTACGCATCGGAGGAGTCACCGTGATGCCGGGAGATCTCGTAGTGGGCGACCGAGAAGGTGTCTACTTCGTTCCGCCACATTTGGTAAAGGAAGTTCTCGATCGTGCCGACGAGACCCACATTCACGACGAATGGACAAAGAAAAAATTCGACGAGGGCAAATACAAGTCGAGCGAGATTTACGGATCGCCCAAGGATCCGAAGCTCGTGCAGGAGTACAAGGACTATTTGAAGAAACGGCTTGACGAAATTCACAAGCAGCGTAGCTCAAAATAACGGAGGCACACCATGTCGAAGGGTAACGAAATCACACGACGTGGATTCATGACGCGCGTCGGTCAAGGTCTGATTGCAGCGAATGCTGCGGGAGTGTTGCTGAAGGATGCCTCCGCCCAGCTGGTCGTCCCGGATCCCCCCGGCAAGAAATTGGGATGGGCGATCGTTGGCCTGGGCAGCCTTTCCATCCACCAGATTCTGCCTGCATTTGCCCAATGTCAGAAATCGAAGGTCGTTGCCCTTGTAAGCGGTCATCCCGATAAGGCCAACAAACTCGCGCTGCGCTATGGCGTTAATCTGAAGAACATCTACAACTACCAGAACTACGATTCGATCAAAGACAACCCCGAAGTCGACATCATTTATATCGTTTTGCCGAACGGCATGCACTGCGAGTACACGGTGCGCGGACTGCAAGCGGGAAAACACGTTTTGACCGAAAAGCCGATGGCCAACACTCCGGCTGAATGCCAGCAAATGGTCGATGCCGGCCGCAAGTCCAATCGCAAACTGATGGTTGCGTATCGCTGCCGCTACGAGCCCTACAATCAGGAAGCAATTCGTATAGCGCGGTCCAACGAACTGGGTAAGACCAAGGTGATTCTCGCGGACGCGGGCTTCAACATGGGCGACCCAAACCAATGGAGGCTGAAGAGAGAACTGGCAGGCGGAGGATCGCTGATGGATATCGGCATCTACGCCCTGCAAGCCGCGCGCTATCTGTCTGGCGAAGAGCCCTCAGAGGTAAATGCGTTGATGTACAGCACACCTGGCGATCCGCGTTTCAAGGAAGTAGAGGAGGCGATCAACTTTCAATTGCGCTTCCCAAGCGGAATACTCGCTAACTGCACGTCAAGTTACGGATACGCGTGGCAGTCGCATTACCGTGTGCTCAAGTCGGAAGGTTGGCTTGAGATGGATCCGGCGACCGCCTACAGCGGTTTGCGCATGCGCGTACACCACGGAAACACGATCGAAGAAAAAGATCTGCCAGTGGTCGATCACTTTGCTGCCGAAATGGAGCACATGTCCAGCTGTGTGACGGAGAACAAGGAACCGCTCACGCCGGGCGAGGAAGGTCTGCGGGACCTGATGATCATGAAAGCGATCTACCAGGCGGCAAACACAGGCACAACGGTGAAGCTCTAAATTTGGGCTTGCCAGCAATGCTTGCAGGTCGTCTTGTGGTTATGCTCACGGCTTGACCGTGATCTGTTTTCCCGAATACCGCACCAATTTGTCGGGTTCCTCGGTTGCTTCCACGCCGACTCCGTGATTCTCGCGGACAAACACCACGCGGAAGCTTCGATCCTCAAGCATCCCCGCAAAACGACCATTACGGTCGCCGATCGTCAAGGTTTGCCCGGTTTCGTCCCAGTGAAACGGGATCGTCGCATAGGCTCCGTTTTCATAGTTGTAGTTATCGTTTTCATCTTCGTAGAGTGTAAAATCACCATTCGCGCCTCTATAAATGCGCAGTTCGATCGGATTTGGAGGTTTTTCCGTGCTCCACTCTTCGTCGGGTCCCATAGGAATGATCGATCCAGCTCGAATGAACAGAGGAATACTGTTCAAGGGAGCTGGAGCATCGACTGTGCGCGCGCCGTCCATGTTGGTGCCCATCCAAAAATCGAACCACTTGGACTGCGGAAGATAAAGCCGAAGAGATTGTGTCGCTGGATCGGTTACGGGGCTTACCAGGATGGCGGGCCCGAACATGAACTGATCGCCAATGTTCGCTGCCCGCGCGTCGATGCGAAAATCCATTACGAGGGCGCGCATGGGTGTGTAGCCTTCGCGGGTAGTTTTCCATGCGAGCGAGTAGATGTACGGGAGCAGGCGGTAGCGAAGCCGGTCGAAAGTAACTAATATTTTTTGAGCATCGGGACCATAGGACCACAGTTCGTTCTGATCGGTGCTACGAGTCCCGTGAACTCGGAAGATTGGATTGAACGTGCCGAACTGAAACCAACGAATGAAAAGTTCGCGATAGGCTGGATCGTCTGGGTTGCCGGAGACGAATCCTCCGATGTCGGTGGTCCAGTACGGCAAGCCTGAAAGCGAGTAGTTGAGCCCGGCCGGGATCTGCTTTTTCAGGAATATCCAATCGGAGTTGACATCACCGGACCAGACTGCAGCGGCATTTCGTTGAGCGCCAGCAAACGCCGAGCGGCTGAGAATGAAAACGCGCTTGTCGTGGCTGGCCTCTCGTTGGCCCTGGTACACGGCCGAAGTGGTCATGAGTGGAAACATGTTTGCGAATCGGGCGCCATTGCCGAGCGCGGTTTTATTGGTCGCGAGAATTGTGGTCTCTTGCCCCTCAGTTTCCGGTTCCGTTGTGTCGAGCCACCAGGCATCAGCTCCGATCTTGAAGAGAGCCTTGTCCATCAGGTTCCAGTAATACTTTCGCGCTGCCGGATTAAACGCGTCGTAAAGTGCCTGGCCTGCTGGATGGAATCCGCCCACCTTCGTTTTTGCGATAAAGAATCCTTGCTTCTCCATGTCGTCGTAGGTTTTGGTCCCAGGACGAAAATAGGGCCAGAATGAAATCATCAAGTGGAAGTTGTTTGAGTGCAGATCATCCACCATGCCCTTGGGATCGGGATAGCGCGCTTTGTCGAAAACCGGCTCTCCCATTGTGTACCACCAGAACCAGTCCTGCACGATGTTGTCGACAGGGATATGCAGGTCGCGATACTTGTGTGCTACTGCAAGCAATTCATCCTGAGTCTTGTAACGGTTTTTGCATTGCCAGAACCCATAGGCCCATTTGCCGAAGAGCGGAGGGGCACCGGTGAGTTCCCGATACGCGCCAACAAGCTGGTCGAATTCTGGTCCGTAAATGAAGTAGTAATCGATGACGTCGGCAACTTCGGAGCTGACATACAGCGCGCTCAGGAATCGGTTGTTGAAGCGGCTGCGAGACATGTTATTCCAGAAGATGGCGTACCCGCTGCTCGACAAGAAGAATGGGATGCTGATGTTGGTGTTGTCCTGGGAGATGTTGACTTCCTCGCCCCTGTAGTTCCATACCCCGCCCTGGTGCTGGCCGAGACCGTAGAACGCTTCGTATGATCCCCAGAGATTGGAGAACATTTCGGCGTGGTGAGTGTGTTCTCCGTTCACGACGACAGGCGTGAGGCTGCGGCCATAATCCTCGAAGAGCTTTTTTCCCTCCGCGTCGTTAAAACGAATGTTCCCATATTTACGAGTAACGGTCACTTGCACACGATTTGTAGAAACAAAGACCGACTCTTCCCCAGAATGCATTGACCACTGGGTGGCGGGCCAGTTCCTCTTGATAATTACGTAGTCTGGCACGTCGGGAAACGACTGGTTGGCCGTGTACTGGACCCGGATGACCGAATCCGAACAAACCTGCAGCTTCATCACTCCCGACTTAAGCACGAAGCGGACCCCGTCGGGCTCACGTTGCACATCGGTGACCGGGTCGAGATCCCTCCATTGGGCCACGAGAGGAACGGAAGCAACGAGAAGAAAGCCGACCATCAAACGGGCAATCACAAAAAATCGAGGCATCCAGCGGCACGAGGCGAGAGCGAGCAGATATGGCAACACAGCGGCATGTTAGCTTGGACCGAAACGCGATGCAACGTGAACGTTTACAACTTGCGGCGGAAGGGGGCACTCGGTCTCGCCGCGAACTACTGCGCGAATCTTGTTCAAGAAAAAGGCCGTACCCCGAATGTTGATGGAGATGGTGAAGGGGAAATGGCGGTTCGATTTCGGAAAGGCTTGTTACTAGACGATATTCGACCTTGCTACTCATCTGCTGAACGCTCGCTCCGGCGATGAGGTCTCTGGAGTTTCGTTGTTCGGTTGGCGGTGAACCGTGGCGCGCGTCGGCAATGTTGATCAACGTGCTTTTTCTTGACCTCTTGGAACAATACGTACGGCACTGCCGCTGTTAGTCCTCTTGGATTCTCGTAGCTTTATTCGAAAGCTGTAGGCATATGAACTCACGGGCTTTTGCGGGAGGTTGATGTGTAAACCGTCCGGGGGCTGTGACCATTGCATCGCGGTGTTTGATCCCAACAAACTGACCGCCGTTACTGTCGCGCCGCTGTTCTGACCGAGAGTATGGATTACCAGTTGGACATTCTCCGGCCACTGTGCCTACCGAAAACTTGATCTCAGCAAAGAAGGTGAAGGAAGGTAGCTGCGGAAAGCGCATCACTCGGTTCGAGGTCCGTGATTGCTTCGCCTGCCGCGAAAACAGCAACGAATCAGCTTCTCGTGCGTAGCGGATCGTGCCGGCGTGCGTCGTCAGCACCTATATTTAAGGAGGGCTGGGTCTCAGGCGGCCCGTCGTTCGTAGCGGTGATGCAGCCCGCCGACCTGTGGCAGTGCCACCACTCTCCCCATG
>JBKPEB010000094.1:0-36506 GCA_046728215.1 Acidobacteriota bacterium
GCATTTCGCATTTCGCTGGAATGGCCGGCGCTACCGCGGGAGTTGCAAGACTTCCGTCGAAGAAAAGGCCAAGAAGGCAGAGACGCGAGTGCTGGCCCAAGTCATTCAACAGGGGCAGTTGCCGGGAAGAAAGAAGATCCCTACGCTGGCCGACCTTGCCGATCGTTTCTTTGATTGGCTTGAGTCGCTGCCGACAGACCGCCCGCCGAAAGCGCCAACCCGCAGGTACTACGCCGTGGGCTGGCAAATCCTGGAGTCGACGCCCGTAGCTGGTATGAAGATCGACCAAATCAAAGCCGATCACGCATTGACCATCGCAGGGTCGTCGCCTTCGAATACAAACAACGCGCTGCGCACGCTGCGGCGCATGCTGCGGAAAGCCTACGAGTGGGAACAACTGTCCCGGGTTCCCATTATCAAGATGGTGGAAGAGGAAGGGAGGGAAGAGCTCATTGAGCCGTGGATGGAACAACAGCTTCTTGCCATTACCATGTCACCGCGGCTCACCGCGAAGGGGAGGAAGTCGCGGGTTGGTTGGGAGCCCTTTCGAACAGTACTGTTGATCATGCTCGATTCAGGCCTTCGCCCTGGAGAGATCTTCCGCATGCGCTGGGAGAACATCCATTGGGACAAGGACCTGATCTTCGTCCCGCGCGGCAAGTCCAGGAAGTCTCGCCGTTACGTGCCGCTGACTGAACGCGTCAGGATGGCACTCTTGGCGCGGAAAGGGGGCGTTAACGAAGGCTGGATTTTTCCGTCAAAGAAGGCGAAGTCTGGCCACATTACCGACCACGAATGTTCCAAGCAATGGCTTGAAGCCAAGCGCTTGGCGGGCATTCCCGAAGCTGTCGTCCTCTACTGCGCGCGCCATCGCTTCTCAACCGATGCGATGGAGGGCACAGGAAATGTGATGGCGGTAATGGACGCGATGGGACACGGCTCAGTCAATACCACTCGCATTTACACGCATACGAATGCTCGGTTGGTGCGAGAGGCGATTGAGCGGCGGAACAAGTTGTTGGCCACGACAGCGGCAACATCGGACGATGCTGGCCACAAAATGGCCACAATCCAGTGAAGCGGGGAAAGGCCGTCGCGTAAGTGATTGAAAATTGGTAGCGCTACCGGGAATCGAACCCGGGTTTGAAGATTGAGAATCTTCCGTCCTAACCCCTAGACGATAGCGCCCCCGGGACAGCTTAAATTATAACAAAGGGCTGCCTGCGCCTCGACGAGGGTGGCGAGCTTAGAGGTTGTTCTTACTGAATGGTTGTTAACTTGCCGAGCGCCAATCGGAGAAGCCTACTTCGGGCTCTCCAGGCGGTAGCCGATGCCCCGCAGGGTTTTGAGGTAACGAGGATGGCGCGGATCGGCCTCGATCTTCTCACGCAAACGACGCACGTAGACATCGACTGAGCGCGGCGTCACGAAGGCGGTTTCCTTCCAGACGGAATCAAGGAGTTGATCGCGAGTGAACACCCGGCCGCGATGAATCGCGAAATACTCCAGCAGCCGGAACTCGCGCACGGTGGTCAAGACCGTGCGGCCTTCGACGCGAACCGTCATGGAGGAAGCATCAATTTCCAGATCGCCGACTTTCAGAAGATCAGAAGGCCGCGTCTCGCTCTGGCTGCGCAAGACCGTTCGCACGCGGGCTATCAGTTCGCGCGGGCTGAAAGGTTTGGTGATGTAATCGTCACCACCGAGTTCCAAGCCCCGGACGCGGTCCGCCTCCTCGGTTTTTGCGGTAAGGAAAATGACGGGAGTCCGGGCTAACTCCTGGGTGGTACGAATCTGCCGGCAGAGATCGAATCCATTCATGCCGGGCAGCATCACGTCGAGGACAAACAGCGAAGGATGCTCGTGCCGGGCTTCCCCAAGCACCGCGGATCCGTTCAGGAAGGTTTGCACGTCATAACCCGCGGCTTCCAGGTTGTGACGGATCAAAAGTGCGATGTCTTCCTCATCTTCCACCACGAAGATGCGAGGACGACTTACCGGGAGTTGACCGGACGGCTCCGTGACAAACGTCATGGGTTCGGATCGCGTGCCAATGGCTATGTGGCATACCACTCAAACAGCACGAACTGGTATTCACTGTAGGGGCTGATTGTTGCGCAAGTGTTTCGTAATTGTTAACGATTGGTTAAATCTAGAGCGAAGCGGTAGTGAACGATAAAGAATTCGGGTGGCGGGATGGAATCTTATTGAGCAACAACTCTTTTCGGCAGATGGCGCAAGGTGTGGCCTTCGATGAGGCTATACAATTCTTCCGCGAGATTTTTCGCGTGGTCCCCAGAGCGCTCGAGAGCCTGTGCCATCAGCAGAACATCGAATCCCAAGGAATCCTTCCGGCGAGTATTATCGGTGAGATAACGCTGAAACATGGCATGGCAGATGCGATCTAGCTCAGCGTCCATGCGCAGCACCTTGCGCGCGTTTTCCACGTCCAGGGATACAAAGCCGCGGTGAATGTCCTGTAGCATGTCGTGCAGGATAGCTGACATCTGGATCAGATGGCGCACGTCACCGCTGGGGAGTTGACCGCTGCGCGCCTGCACGCGTTGCGCGACGCCCATCACGAGATCGCCGATGCGTTCGAGATCGGTGATGCATTTGAGGCAAGCCAGCAGTTGGCGGGCCTTGCGCTCGTTCACGCGCGTGATTGCGCCCGGCAACTGTTCGTCAATCTGGCGCTCGATCTGGTCGAGTTCTTTTTCACAATCGCGAATCGCGAGGAAAGCCATGCGCGAAGAGTTGGTCAGGAGGTCCTGTACGTTGAAGGTCGCATCGCGCGCGATCAGGCAAGCCTTCAAGGCCATGCGCATCAGTTCGCCCTGAATACCATCGGCTTTCGCTCTTCCCTCGGCTATTTTCGGATCCTTGGCCTTCTGTGTGGACGGATTGTCCGTGGACTTGGGCTTGCCCACCCTGAGCCGAGGTGTTTTTGGGGCCATCGTTGCGCCTTTGGATAGTTCGAAGTCCAGAGCTTGATCGGTGATTGTAAACCTGCCGTATGAATAAATTGTTAAAAGTCCTGGAAGACAACGAACGCAGCGGTACGGAGAACATTACGAAGTGCGTCGGTATAATTTTCGCGGCATCTAAGAAAATTGCCCCTGAGGGGTCTCGCGAACTTTCGGAGGAAACACTTACCTATGAAGGAAACGCCAACACAATATGTGAATCGCATTCTCGGGCACCTTGACGGACAGAATCCGCTGAAAATTCAGAAAGCCACCGCCAAGCGGCTCGAGAAGATCACCCGGCGCTTGAGTCGGAAAGAAATGAAGAAACGGCCAGGGCCAGGGAAGTGGTCGATCGCGGAAATCCTGGCGCATCTTGCCGATGCGGAAGTGGTGGCCAGTTGGCGGATCAGGCACATCCTGGGAAGCAATGGCACGCCGATCCAGGCATTTGATCAGGAGACCTGGGCCAAGACGTTTCGATATGCGGATCAGGATCCCCGGCAATCGTTGCGGGTGTTCCGCACCCTGCGTGAGAACAATCTGTTGCTTCTGAAAACCGTGCCCCGAAAACTCTGGCTCAACCATGGTATGCATTCGGAACGAGGGAAGGAAACGATCTCGCACATGGTGCAGTTGTATGCCGGGCACGATCTGAACCATCTGCAGCAGGTTAAGGCGATTGCGAAGAATCGCTGACGGGCTGAACTTTGTGTGAACGGAGCTGGCCATGGATTTGCTGGAACATCTCCGGCGATTGGCAAGTTTTGATGAGTGGGCGAACGGCGAAGTGATCTCAGCGTTTCGCAAGGATGGATCACCCACGACGCGATCCCTCGGTCTCATGGCGCACATAGTGGCGGCTGAACACTTGTGGCTGGCGCGGATCGAGCAACGGGCGTCGCCTCTGCCAGTGTGGCCTGAACTTACGCTGGAGGTGTGCGACGAGGAGGCACGGGGCATTGCAAGGCTGTGGCGGAAATTGTTGTCATCTCCCGCCGACGGGTACCTTGACCGATTGGTGGCGTATAAGAACAGCAAGGGAGAAGCGTATGAGAGCCTGGTACGCGATATCCTGACGCACGTTTTCGTTCATTCCGCCTACCATCGTGGACAAATTGCTGTCGACATGCGCCAAGGGGGGCACGTGCCCGCGTACACGGACTTCATCCATGGGGTGCGACAGGGATTGGTGGAGTAGGACTGTGAGTGGAGTGGCTCTACGACCCAAGGTGATCTGGTCGCCAGAAGCGTGAATTCGTAGGATGCAGGTAGAACAACAGCATTAACCTCCTGATGACGAGAACAAGGCGAGCGACGGATTATTGCTCGCCTTGTTTGCGCGTCAAGCGCGTGTGCGGCTGATTCGACGATCTTAGTCGCGGCAACGCCCGAAGGTCGCGAGGCGCCGGTCGTGGAAGGCGGAAACGTCCACGCCCTGCGATTCAATCACGGCTTCTTCTTCGGCCCAGGCCGCCGATTCGGTCAGCTGCAATTTTTCCAACAATTCGGTTGCGCACTGTTTGCAGCAGAATCCCTGCGCCAGCTCTCCGGGAGTCTCGATGCCGCTTTCGCGTTCGAAATGAAAGACTGAGGGCTTCGTTTTGCAGACCTCACACGAACGAGGCGTGTCCTTGAAGAAGGGATCAAAGGTTGAAAACGTAATCGCGATTCTCATCTCTCACCTCACCAAAGCTGTTTGCATTCAAGCTCGCCATCTGCGCTACCAGGCACCGGTTTCGAGATATTCATGGATCGAGGCAGCGGCGCGCCGTCCGGCGCCCATAGCGAGAATCACGGTCGCGCTGACGGTAACAATGTCGCCACCGGCGAACACGCCCTTGCGCGAAGTGCGCTGCGTGTCGGTGTTGGCGCTGATATAGCCGCGTTTGTTGGTCTCGAGGCCGGGAGTGGTGCTTTGCACAATCGGGTTCGCGGTCGTGCCGATCGCCATCACGGCGACGGACAGCGGCAGATCGAATTCTGATCCGGGAACCGGAACCGGCCCGCGGCGTCCAGAGGCGTCGGGTTCTCCCAGTTCCATGCGCACGCAGCGAGCGGCTCTCAGCCAGCCCTTGTCGTCGGAGAGGAACTCCACAGGTGCAGTGAGTATCTGGAAATCGATGCCCTCCTGCTTCGCGTGCTTTACTTCTTCCGCGCGGGCCGGCATTTCGTTTTCGCTTCTGCGGTAAAGGACATACGCTTTGCCCGCACCCAGGCGAACGGCGGAGCGGATCGAATTGAGCGCCGTGTTGCCGCCACCAATTACGGCCACGTTCTTGCCCGCGAGGTCGACCATGGGCTCGTCGTAGCGCGGGAACTCGTAAGCGTGCATCAGGTTGATGCGCGTGAGGAATTCGTTCGCGGAGTAGACTCCGTTCAGGTGCTCGCCCGAGATCCCCATGAATTGTGGGAGTCCAGCGCCGGTTCCGATGAAGACTGCGTCGTAGCCTTCTTCGTTCATCAACTCGTCGATGGTGACGGTGCAACCGACGACCACGTCGGTTTCACCCGATGAGCACGCGGCATCCGCCGCACATGCCGGTCCCGTCGATCATGATGGGGTTGAGGCTGACGATAGTGCGAATGTGCGCGTCGCGGGTGACGTCGGCGACTGCCTTCATCATCGGGATCGGGCCGACGGCGAGAACCAGGTCGACATGGGTGCCAAACTTGATGAGCTGGCGGAGTTTGTCCGTGACGAATCCTTTGTGGGCATAGCTGCCGTCGTCGGTGGTGATCAACAGCGTGTTGCTGACCTCGGCCATTTCGCGTTCCAGAATGATGAGGTCTTTGTTACGCGCGCCAACGATGGAGATGATGCGGTTGCCGGCCTTTTTCAAGGCCGCTGCGGTGGGATACGCCATGGCCGTTCCGACCCCGCCTCCGATAACAACAACCGTGCCGAAGTCTTCGATTTCCGAAGGCTTGCCGAGCGGGCCGACCACATCGAGAATGCTGTCCCCCGTTTCGAACGTGTTCAGAAGGTGGGTGGTCTTTCCGGCGGATTGCACCACGATGTTGACGGTGCCACGCTGGGGATCAGAGCGCTCGATTGTTAGGGGAATGCGCTCGCCCTGCTCGCAGAGGCGCAGAATCACAAACTGGCCGGGTTTCTGCTTCTTGGCGATGCGTGGGGCTTCGATGATGAAACGCTTGATTCCAGGGGCGATAAAGGCTGCGTGGATGATTTTGAACACATGCACCCCGTATGTACTCGCCTTGATTGTCGGGGAGAGGTGTCATTACGGGCTGTGATGCGTGTCACGGGCAAGGGCGAGGGACATCACGGATTGAGATGGCTGTCCCTACGTGGATGGTTCGGGTTTGAAGATCAGGCCCTGGCTGGTGCGGCCGTTCATAACGACCAGCAGCGGGTTGTCGAGACGGAGGTGGCGGACGCATCCGGCTTCTTCAACTGCCTCGACATTGGCCAGCCATTGCCAATCGACGAAACCTTCGCCGGCATCGGGGTTCACGGTGAAGTAGCCCACCTGAAATGCCGTGAGGTTTTGGAAAAAATGGCTGCCTTGCGACGGGATAACGCGGAAATCGCGGAAGCCGGCCTCAACGATCACGCGGGCGCCGGAGATTTCGTCCCACTCGACGGGAATGCCGAGCCACGGCTCGGTCGATCCCCACCGTCCGACGCCGATCAAGATATAGGGTCGGCCCTGTGCATTCAGCTGATTGTTGAAGTGGGCGACGCCGTAGGCGACTTCTTTGCTCTTGGCGCGTTCGAAGCGATGGAAGTCGACGACCACTACATCGTGCAAATCGGTAAGTCGACCGTTGCCTAGCACCTTGGAACTCTGGCAAATCACGCGGGTGGTGTCTACATCCTCGAGGCGCAGTTCTTCGCCTTCGCGGGAGAGCACGAGGGGACGAATCTGGAGAAAGCCGAAATCTGCGGGCTCATTCGGTTGTTGCGGCAGGCGCACGGCGAACTCGATTTCTACCGGGCGACCGAATGCGTCTTCGCCGATTTTTGCGAGCTGTTCGAGCAGTCCGGGCAGAGGGAAGATGTCGTGTTTAAGGACGGGGGCGAAACTCACCACGCGCGTCCCGGCGCGGCTAACGCCGTCGTAAACCGCATGGTTGTCGGCCGAATAGGTGGAGGCCACGGAATACAGCGTGCCATCACGCTCGGCGGTGTCGAGTCCGAAGCGCACTTCCCTCAAGTTCGCAGTGGCGTCTGAGTCTTTTGACAGAGTGTGATTCAGTTCGAGCGCCCAGAAGTCGGATTGCGAGTTGGTGAGGATGTCTTCAACCGAAGAAAATTGCAGGATGTGGCGCGGGTAACGCGGACAGAATGTGAGGCACTTGCCGCCATCCACGACGGCGTGGCCAAGTCCGAGAGCGACGGCGGCGATTCCGTCCTGATACTGCATCGGCGGGACTGGATAGAAGTTGTAGGAACGGGCTACGCCCGCAAAGTCCGGGTAAAAGCGTTCCCCATGGACCGCGCCCACAACTTTTTGCAGGATGACAGCCATCTTCTCTTCTTCGAGCCGGTACGGCGTGGCGCGCACGTAGGCTTTGGCGTGCTGGCTGAACGTGGACGCATACACTCGCTTGATCGCCTCCAAGAGTTGCTCAAGGCGCACGGAGAGTTCCAGGTTATGGTTGCCGAGCATGAAGGTTTCGTACACGCCAGTGAAGGGCTGGTACTGCGAATCTTCGAGTAGGCTGGAGGAGCGCACGGCCAGCGGGTAGTGCACTTCACTCAGAAATTCCAGAAGGCTGTTGCGTACATCGGCAGGGAAGACGCTTTCGAGAAAGCAGCGCTCGATCTCGATATCATCCGAACAGTTGAGCGCGAAATCGGCTAGATCGTTTTCCTGCAGAAAGCGGTCGAATACGTCGGTTGCGAGCACGACGGCGGGAGGAACAGATACATGCACGTTCTGAAATGCCCGCGAAAAGCGGTGTTTGCGTAGCAGGTGGCGAATGAACGCGAGGCCGCGCGCCTTACCGCCCAGCGATCCGACCCCGATCCGCAGGAAGTACACGTCAGACGATGCCAGCGCGGCGGGGCTGAAGTCGGCGATCAGTACTTCGCTTTGCTCACTGCGGTAGTCGGCGATGGACTCAATCAGATTGCGCCGCAGGTGCTCGGGACTCGGGTAGTCGGAGACCTTGCGCGGCCGTAGTTTCTGGGCGAGAGCAAACTCTGTTCGTGCCATGAACCAGTGCGAGAAGTGATTGCTCTGCGCGTGGTACACGACGCTGTCGGCAGGAACTTGGTGGAGCATGGTCTCGAGCGTGCTGAGATCGCTCGCACGGCCAACTTCGGAAAGATCGGCCAGGCGGAAAATGAAATCACCGAAGCCGAATTGTTCGGTGAGCACGCGGCGCAAATCCGCGAGCAGCGTGGGCGAGCGCTTGCGGAGAAAGGAAAACCCTTCTGCGAAGGCACGGTCACGAAACTGGGTTCGGCTGGATTGCAGCACGATGGGTACGTCGGGAACCTGCTTGCGGATCAGGTGCGCGAGATCGAATCCGGCATCGACGTTCAATTCGCCTTGGCGCGGGAACTCGATGTCGGAAACCACGCCAAGCAGGTAATCGCGATAGCGCAACACCAGGCGTTCCGCGTCTTCGTAGTTGGTGGCCAGAAGAATTTTCGGGCGGGCGCGCATGCGCAAAAGGCGGTGGGCCACGTTGACGCCTTCCTGAATCACGCGGCGCGATTGCATGATCAGTTCCGTGTAGATCACGGGTAGGAAGGATGAGTAGTAGCGGATATTGTCTTCGACCACCAGGATGATGGGAACTCCGATGGAGGCGGTATCGGGCGGTGCGTTCCTGGCGTCCTCGATGTGCTTGACGAGGGCGATGAGCATGCGAACATTGCCCTGCCAGAGGAATACGCGCTCGATGTCGCGATGGAGATCGCGGGCGACGAAGTTCTTCAACTCGCGGTAGTCATAGGCGAGGACAACGACGGGGACATCACGACCCGTTTCCTTGATCTCACGCGCCAGTTGGGCAGCGTCCATGTCGCCGACCTCGAGGTTGGTGACGACAAGATTGAAGCGGGGTTGCGAGCGCACCAGCGCGAGGGCTTCGGCGCCCGTCGAAACCTGGGTGATGCTGGGAATTTGTTGCAGGTTGAGCTCGAGAGATTCGCCGATCAGCAGTTCGTTGAGGCGACCGTCTTCTTTGAGAATGAAGGAATCGTAGAGGCTAGAGACTAGCAGGATATCGCGCACGCGGAACGGCATGAGGGTTTCGAAGCCTTCGAAGAGCCTCTGCGCGTCGATGGTGGCGTCGAATGCTGGTTTGATGGCCATGGCAAGTTCCGGGTGTCTTATATGAAAAACAGGCGGGGAGGAGTTGTTCCACCCCCGCGCCCGCTGCCATTCGTACTACGTATTTGTGGAGGTGACAACGAAAGCCTGCTCCACCCCGTCAGGTGAAGCAGGCTTTCATCAATCGCCTACACCAGTCCCTGATCCAGCATCGAGTCGGCTACCTTCAGGAAGCCGCCGATGTTGGCGCCGTTAACGAGGTTTCCGGGCGTGCCGTATTTCTCGGCCGTCTGGAAGCAGTTGTCGTGAATCGCGATCATGATCTTGTGGAGGCGATCGTCGACTTCCGCGCGGGTCCAGATCAAGCGGGTGCTGTTCTGCGCCATCTCGAGGCCGGAGGTGGCTACGCCGCCGGCATTTGCGGCCTTCGCGGGTCCATAGAGAACGTGATTCTCGAGGAACACCTTGGTCGCTTCGAGCGTGCTCGGCATGTTCGCGCCTTCGGCCACGACTTTGACTCCGCCCTTCATCAGGTTAGCAGCGTCCTTGTCGTTGATTTCGTTCTGGGTGGCGCTGGGGAACGCGCAATCCGCTTTGATGTTCCAGAGCGGGTTGTGGTCCGACTTGATGTCGATCGGCATGAAGATCGCCTTCTTGAACTTGTCTGCGTACTCGCGGATGCGCCCGCGACGCACGTTCTTCAGTTCCATGATGTAGGCGAGCTTCTCGCGATCGATGCCATCGGGATCGCAAATGACGCCGTTCGAGTCGGACACGGTGAGAGGCTTCGCGCCGAGATCGAGCAGCTTTTCGATGGTGTACTGTGAGACGTTGCCGCTGCCCGAAACCAGGCAGAGTTTGCCTTCCAACGTGTCCTTGCGCGTCTTCAGCATCTCGGCGGCGAAATACACGCAGCCGTAGCCGGTCGCTTCCGGACGAATCAACGAACCGCCCCAGTTCAGGCCTTTGCCCGTGAGCACGCCAGTGAATTCATTGCGCAGCCGCTTGTATTGGCCAAACAGGAAGCCGATTTCGCGGCCGCCCACACCAATGTCTCCGGCCGGAACGTCAGTGTCGGGGCCGATGTGGCGTTGCAGTTCCGTCATGAAGCTCTGGCAGAAACGCATGACTTCGTTATCGCTCTTGCCCTTGGGATCGAAGTCCGATCCGCCCTTGCCGCCGCCCATGGGCAGCGTGGTGAGCGAATTCTTGAAGACCTGCTCAAACGCCAGGAACTTCAGGATGCCGAGCGTCACCGAGGGATGGAAGCGCAGGCCGCCCTTGTAGGGGCCGATCGCGCTGTTCATCTCGATGCGGAACCCGCGGTTAACCTGGATTTTGCCCTGATCGTCAAACCAGGGAACGCGGAACATCAGTACGCGCTCGGGTTCAACGATGCGCTCGAGGATGCGGGCTTCGCGATACTCGGGATGGCGCTGCAGCACCAGCCTGAGAGAATCGAAAACTTCCTGAACTGCCTGGTGGAATTCTGGCTCAGCGGGATTCTTGGCTTTGACCTGAGCCATGACTTGTTCAATGTAGTCGCGCGAGATTCTGGTTTCGGACGGTGTCAGCGTGCCTGAACTCATAACGGTGAACCTCCTGGATGTATAAGGGCTGCGGTCCGTAACTCTACACCTAGCTTCCGCCGTCGCCTACCAGCGATCGGCGTTGTACAAAACCTATTCCTTCGGACTTCTCCGCCACATCGGGAGCTGCGGATTCCAGCTGTGGACGTCTTTCTGAAAGTCGCGGGTCTGCGGGGGACTGGAGCAGACTAGTTCCAGGTGTTCCTGCGTGCCCGAGCTTTCCGACAGATAAGCGTCGATCTTGATCTTGAGTTCGGGATCGGCGAAGAATTCACTTACGTGGGAGCGGCGGACTTCTCCGTGTCCCGCACACAGCGGGCAGCGTACGAGGTCGCATGCATCGATCATGATTTCCTTACCTCGACAGGACTTTGGGAGTCCTCTGGCTGGCGAGAGGCAAGGCCAGCCCATAGCCGATTAGACGATGGTCGCAAGTTCCGGGCAGTGACTCTTACCACAGCGGATGGTGAGGCACCTCACAACGGCCAGTGCACGCGGCCCGTCTGCGCGTGCTCGATGTGCTCTCCGTTGCAATCGTAGTCCGGGGTCAAGAGAGTGACAAAGACCGTTAGTACAAGCAGGCTGCGCAGGAGGTTCATGGGCTCTATTGACAGCGCGGGCAGGCTCCAGTCAGCTTGAACGCCTGCGCGCCACGATTGCCCGGACCTAAGCATTTCTCGCTTGTCTGTTTGCCTCGATCCGGTCTGGAGATTTGGACGTTCGAGGTGTCGCCCTGAAGTGCTGCCACGAGTGCGGGGGTAGCATAGATTCCGGTAATGCGCCGGGAGACCATCCCGGAGATGACGGTTCGACGCCGGCCTCCCGCCCCAACCTTACCAAATGCACGCTAGCGTACCCGAGCTAGCACCAGCGTGATGTCGTCGGGCTGTTCGTTGTCGCCAATCCAGTCATCGACGGCCGCCGTTACTAGTTGCGTGATCTGGTCGAGCGGGAGGTCACGGTTCTCGCGGATCACCTCCACCAGGCGTTGCTCTCCGAATTCACCAAAATCGTTTTCTGGTTCGGTGATGCCATCGCTGTAGGCAATGAAAATGTCGCCGGGGTTGAGATGGACGGTGGCTTCGTCGAAGGTCAGGTTGTCGAACAGACCGACCACGGTGCCGCCCTGATCGAGTCGCCGGAGGGTGCCGTCTCCTCCGATAACGATGGGGGGAAGGTGGCCCCCGTTGCTATAGGTCAGTTTTCTAGAAGCGCCATCGTAGCTGGCCAGAAACAGCGTCGCGTATTTTTCCTGCGGGGTACTTTCGTAAAGTTGATGATTCAGCAAGGCCAGTAGGGCTCCGGGAGACGCCTCGGCTCCCTCCAAGCGCGATGCGAGCCAGGTTGCTGATCCCGAGGCGGCGCCGACGGCAACCGGCTCCCTCAACAACGGAACGCCTTCCATACTGTAGGCGCGTACTGCGGAGTGGATGGTGGCCATCAGCAGGGCTGCCGAAATTCCCTTGCCGCTGACATCGCCCGCGGCCAGGATCATCTTGTCGGCACTGATGGTCAGGAAGTCGTAATAGTCCCCGCTCACCGTTCGCGCCGGGCGGCAGAATCCATGCACCTCCAGCGACTTGAGCTGGGCGATTTCCCGCGGGAAAAGTTGCGCCTGGACCTCTTGCGCGATCACCAGCTCGTTTTCCATGCGCTGCTTTTCCTTCTGCTCCAGGATGAGCTTCTCGATGGACGCCGTCATGCTATTGAAGGAAAGAGCCAGTTGGGCAAGCTGATCGGTAGACTTCACCGGGATGCGATGGCTGAAATCGCCATGATCGACGTGCTGTGTCGCTTCGTAAAGCTGCGCTACGGCGCCCGTGATGGAACGCGTGAGACTTGTGCCAATCACGAGCGCGAGCAATTCGATAATCGCCAGCACGATCGCGATCGCCAGAAGAATCAGTTCCACGCCCTTGGCGAAATCTCCGAGAGCGGCAAACAAGCGGTTGTAGAGGACGGACGGCCGTGTCTGTACCCGAACCAGGGGCGATGTCTGTTCACGGCTGCCGGTTTGCCAGTTGATGACCGGCAGCGGGGTCCCGAACGTGATTTGATGATCAAAAATGTTCTCGGCCGCGGGCACCGAACCCGTTGTAAAAGTGGCGCGCGACGTTTCGCCGGTCTCCACGTTGAAGCCGCTCTTATCCTTGCGGATCTGAACTTCCACGATGGAGTCCGAGGTCTTCTGGGAACTTGCCGGAGAATTGCTGCCGGGACGGTTCGAATTGCCATCCTGCAACTGCAGACCCTCGGCATACAGGGTGATTTCGCCGAGGTGGTGGGCGATCTCCTGCATCAGGTTTTCGTCGAGAGCCTCGCTCGAGACCACCATCAGTTTCTGGGAGCGCACGGGGATGACCGTCGCCGCCCGAAGGTACAAGTTCCCTCGGTCACGGACGATTTCACTGAAGGAGTCTTGCAGGAATTGTGGTTGCGGAAATGGAGTTGCGCCCCTTGCGTCCCCACACACGGGAAGAGGCTTTGCTCCATACCACGCGCAGACGTCGCGATGTTGCCAGATCACGGCTGTCTTGCGCAGGCTCTCGAGCAGTTCGACCGTGGGGGACTCACCACGCCCGATGCGCACCGCCAATTCGTTCGCAATGGCGGAGTTCACCGAGGCTACGTGCTGCATCTGAAGATGAATCTCAGACACCACGACGAAGTTCGCGAACTGACCCGCCAGCAGGTACAGCGTCACGAAGGTCATTCCCACGAGCAGTATCGTTGGAACCACGGCAATAAAAACGTACGTAACAATCAGCCGATTGCGCAGCCGCCAGAGTATGCGTGACTTCAGCCAGCGGAAGGCCAGGATCGTGAAAAACAAAATTGCAATGAAGCTCAGGAAACTGACCCATCCGGCAAGATTCTGGCCCCAAGGAAGTTTGAACGCAACCAGAACCTTCTGAAGCAGGAAGAGAACGATGGCCAATCCGAGCGCATACCACCCCCCGCGCGCTACCCGGCTGCGGGGCCAAAGCCCCCGACGATCCAATTGGTCTTGCCACAGTGTGAAGGTCAGGTTCATGAAGTAAGAAGTCGATTATGACAGAAACTCGAATGTGTAGAAGCAGGCGGGCCGAATCAACATTCGGTCCGCAGGGGAGACATTTCCTGCCCGGAGTCAGGGCTTCAGAGCGGCCTGTGTTTGCGGACGGCGAACGGTTGTGACGCGGGGATCCGCCAAGGTTCCGGTTACCGCGAGTGCGGCCGACCCATCCGGGGTCAACTTGACGTCCAGCTTTCGGTTCGCCAGAAGCTTCCCCGTTACGGCATAGTTTTTGGACGGTGATTTCAGGGCGGCCTGCTGCAACTCGAATTCGCCGTCGCGCAACGCCAGAGTCCCGATGAAGCGGCGGACCTGAAGGGGAACTGCGCTCATCAGGATGCGGGGGAATGATCCGTCGCGCATACTGAAATGCAGATCGCCCTTCGCGGAGTTGAGGAAGTCTTCGGTAGAGAAGCCGGAAAACTCAACCTGGTACTTGGCGTTGGCTGTGCCGGACACCCAGTTCGCCTGCATGACTTCGGCGAGCTGACCCAGGGAGGCGGAGTCGATAGTGCCGAATCCTGAATAGTGCGGCGTTTTTCCAGTGAAATCCGCCAGCCATTCGCCGCGATGTTTTCCGTTAAGAACGTCGGCGCGAAGATCAGACAGGCGAAGTTTTCCCTGGTCCAAATCCACCTTTGCCGTTACGCGGTCCATGGTGATCTCGCGGAGTGAAACGTGGCCCGCTGACAAGACTCCAATGGCATGGAGATCGCCAAGGAATGATTGCCCATTTCTTTTCCCGGCAGGCTGGAATCGATACCAGGGACGGTCGGGAGGATTCGGATTCAGATACTCATTCAGTCGAACGGTGGACAGTTCGTCGGCCTGCAGATCGAAATGCACCATGCAGGGAACCGGACAGGGCCGCGGCAGGGACAGCGATCCGCTCCAGTGTGTGCCGGCCGCGGACGCAGAGATAGCGTCGACGCGGGTTTCGGACTCTCGAAGATCGATTCTCGCAGAAGAAACATCGATGGGTTCATGGATGCCGCGGATGTCAGCCTTCAAGGTATGAATGTCGGCCGTGCCGGTTGCGACTGGGCCCGCAAATCCGGCCCAGGAGCCGGCCACCCGCAAATCCACTCGCGCCGAACCGGTCGCTGCTGGATTCGGAACGGGGATACCTGCGATACGGGCGGCCTGCAGCAGACGGTGAATCTCAGAGTCACCCTTGATCGAGAGGCGGTAGCCGCTTTTGGTGACCCAGGCCTGCAATATGGCTGGGGATGGGCGGCCCAGCTTCAGAGCCATCGGCCCCACGAACAGGTGCGTCTCGTCGGGATGCGCAAGAGCAATGGATTCCCGATGGGCGGAGGCTTTCTTCGCCGCGTCATGCTCTGCGGCCGGGGAAATCGAGAAGGGAACTGCATCCAGCAGTAAATCCGTTTTGCTTATTTCGGATTGGACCCGGAAGTCTCTCGTCTTCCCACCCCCTTCCAGCAGAATTGCTTCGGTGGGCAGGCCGTTCAGGCGGAAACTTGCATCCAGCGTACCGGCGGCTTGCAAATCAGCGGGCAGGTTCTTCTTGGCGCGGCGAGCCAGGTTCACGAGCGCTTGCATTGGAAGCTCCTCCGCTTTTACCTGTACTTCATAGCGGCGTGCTCCCATGAGGTTCACGGCTTCGCCGCTCAAGGCGACAGAGCCATCTCCAACCGGCGATTGACAGAGGATCTCGTGTAGACCGCGGTCAGCGACTTTGTAGCGCGCTTCGCATTGTGCTCTGAGTTCGAGTGGAGAACTGCCCGCGATGTCGTAGCGGCGAAAGTCGTCGAGAGAGCTGTCGGCGCGAACCAGAAGGTTGGCCGGTGTACCCCGTAAGTTTAGCGACGCGCGAACCGTGGCTCGCCAACCGCGGTCTTGTCCCGAGAGCAGTTTCGACATCTGCCCGAGTTGGGCTCCGTCCCATTGCAGATCGAATTCCACCGGAATGTCGTACAGTGACTCGGCGCGCTGCCATCGCCCATTTACTCTGAGTTCACCTGTATCGCTCAGACTCATATCGGCGCGAACGGGCTGGCCGCGCAGGCGCATTCCCCAACGGTTGGGAGAATCCTGCCAGAAGGAATACTTTGCGTCGATAATGGCAAACGGTTTTTTTTCGGGACCGAACTTGAAGTTGATGCGTCCTCGGTCGGCTTCGATATACGGAAACGCCGGATGTTGCGTGGAGGAATTTGGAGCAGCGGCGACAATGGTAATCCGGGCGGTGCGTTCGAGGAAATTCTCGATGTTCCAGCGGCCGTCGTCGCGCCTGACCAGGTTCAGGCTGGGCTCGGTCAAGCTGAGCCTTGAGATTTCAAGGCGGCCACGCAGCAATGAACTCAGGCGTAGTTGCGCGGTCACTTCCTGCGCGCGCAGCACCGGCTCGGCGCCGAACTTCGGGTCGTCGTGGACAACGAAGCCGTCCAGATCAAAACCGGGTCGCGGAAGCAGGTGCAGGTGGACGGTGTCGATTTCCACCTGCCGCTGCAAGGCTGTGCCAATCGAGGAAGCAATGCGCGACTTGAGCCGGGCGGCGCCCGGTCGAATCAAAAACAACGCGAGCACGACCGCGATGGCGATCAGGAGAGCGCGTCGTTTGGATAGCAACTTCACTGTACCAACCGGAAAGTTCGACGCCACCGGGTTTGATCGAAAAAGTGAACCACCACGTGGAACAAGAACCCGATTCGTTCACTGAATTCGGTGTGGCGGTATTGGTCGGATGGCGTGTTGAAGGACCAATAGACGAACATGGGACGACCGATCACGTTCTCTTTGGGAATGAATCCCCAGTACCGACTATCCAGGCTGACGTCGCGATTGTCTCCCATACCGAAGTAGCTGTCGGGCGGAACGACGATGTCGTCACCGTCCCTATGCGATCGCATCTGCAATTGCCAATCGGGAGAAACGTTGTAGGCATCGGACGGCGGGATCGCAGGAAAATTGTCGCGGTAGGGATCGTAGAAGATCGGACCTTTGTGCATCACATAGGGTTCGTTCAGCTTTTCGCCGTTGCGATACACCGCTCCGTCGCGGAGATGTAGGCGATCCCCGGGAATTCCCATGATGCGCTTGACCACGTACAGGCCGGGTTCGGCGGGGGACAGGAAGACCACAATATCGCCGCGCTTGATATCACGGTAAGGAAGCAGCGGGCCCATCCAGCGGGTGCGAGGAGCGAACTGTTCGCGGTTCACGAACACGTGATCCCCGATGAGCAGTGTGTCTTCCATCGAACTGGAAGGGATTTCGAAGGCTTGCAGGATGAAGGTGATGATGAACAAGCCTGTAACCAGCACTGCGGCCAGAGAGGCGAGGAACTCTACCGTGGTCTCGCTTTGTTTCTCTGCCGGAGGATTTTCTTTTTTAGCCATTTTCCGTTGAAATCCAGGATGACATTGAAATTGTCAGCTGACGACGCGAAATGTACGGTCCCAGCGGGTGATCTGAAAGAAATGCGTTACCGCGTATGCGAAATGATAGAGTCTATCACCCACCGAGGCAGGTATCGGAAGATCGTTGTCGAGGTTACGAATCGACCAGTAGATCAGCAGCGGCCGTCCCACGATATTCTCGCGCGGCACAAATCCCCAATACCGGCTGTCGGAACTGTCATCGCGATTGTCCCCCATCGCGAAGTAGTGACCTTCCGGCACGATAAGTTGTCCGGCTTCGACGAGTTTCGGCATTTGCACCCACCAGTCCGCGTTGATGCCGGGATCGAGGACATCCAGCCGGGGAAAGTCGTCACGAAAGAAGTTTCGTTCCGGCTTGAAATAGCGAACGTACGGTTCCGGCAGCGGCGTGCCATTCACGAAAACACGCTTGTTCACCAGGTGAATGCGGTCCCCCGGTACGCCAATGACTCGCTTTACGAAATGCTGGGAAGGATTGACGGGATAGTGGAACACAATGATGTCGCCACGACGAATCGGTCGGTAGGGCACAAGGAAGCTTCCACTTCCGCCATAGCAGAGTTTGTCGACGAGCAGGTAGTCGCCGATCAGCAATGTGTTTTCCATCGAGACGGAGGGAATCTGGAAGGCCTGCACGACGTAAGTGATGACGAAAACCGCAATCACTACCGTCGCAAGCAGCGATTGCAGGGAGGTCAGCCAGTCAGTGTTGCCCTCATGGCCCGGGTTGGACGAGTTCGCCATTTACGTTGGACGCGCGGGAGATTTCGATCCCACTTTTTCTTCCGCGACCGCCGGAAAGGCGGCGAGGTATTCAAGAACCTGGCGCGCCGCATCTTGCTCCGCTTTCTTCTTGGTTGTGCCCTCCGCCCGGCCAACGAATTCGACTTTGCTCATCCCGGGAGACGAGAGTCGGACCTCCACGGTGAATGTCTTGCTGTGTTCCGGTCCTGCCTCTTTTACCAGGACGTAGGAGGCCTGGCGGCCGGTGGCTTGCAGGTTCTCTTGCAAAGCGGACTTGAAATCCATGACCGGCACACCGCCACTGGCTGGGTTCAAGCGCTCAAGTTCGGGGGCCACAACGGTTTGCAGAATGAATCTGCGTGCGGTCTCTAACCCTCCGTCCAGGTATAGTGCTGCGAGCACGGCTTCGAAAGCATCTACCAGGAGCGCGGTCTTGCTGCGGCCGCCGCTTTTTTCTTCCCCTCGCCCGAGGCGCAGGTAGCCTCCCAGGTTCAAGCCTTGCGCCACCTGAATGAGATGCCGTTCACTGACCAGGTGGGCGCGTAGTTTGGAGAGCTCGCCTTCCCGAAACGTCGGGAAGCGGCGGAACAACTCTTCGCCGGTTACAAGGGCGAGTACGGCGTCACCGAGGAACTCAAGCTGCTCGTTGTCGCCGGGCCGCACACCGGTTTTCAAAGGCTGCAAAGCTTCGAGTTCCCGAGCCTGGGAACTGTGGGTCAGCGCCTGGTCGAGAAGTTCGGGGCGCTCGAAGTGATATCCCAACAAACCTTCCAGCGCCGCAATTTCTTTGACTTTCATGCAGATTCGGGGTCGAAGCTTTCTGCGAACCTCTCGAGCCCCGTGAGTGGTGTATCTTTCGAACCCGTCAGTTCTTCGGCTGCTCGGGGGTAGCTGGTTTGGGAGCGGCGGCGTTGCCGCCGACCAGTTGATTGAGACGATCGCGCTCCTGGCGCGCAAGTTTGCCGGCGCTGGTGGTTTCCTGCGTCAGCTCCACTGCGTGGTTAGCTTCTTTCAACGCTTCCGGATATTTGTTCTGACGGTCGAGGGAAATCGCAAGACGCAGGACTACCACGGGGTCCGGTTGCGAGGGGAAAGCATCGATTGACTTGCGCAGATCGGTTTCCGCCGCGGCAAAGTTATCTTTCTTGAACTCCAGGGTTCCGATGATGGAATACGCGAACGAGCGCAGCTGTCCTTTGTAGCCATCGACTTGGTCTTGCGGAGTTCCGGGCGGAATCGAAATGTCGGTGTCAACCGTCTGCAGGGACTTCTGCGCCATCTTCATCGCTTCGTCAAGACGCTGATCTTTGTCGAGATCGGTATCACGCGTCTTTTCGGCGAGTTCGCTGGCAACCGTGACGAGCAGTTCCGGATCGTCGCCATCGATGGCGAGCCCCTTGCGGCCCATCTCAACGATCTTGTCGGAGTTGCCGGCCTTTTGGTAGGTATGCATCGCGGACTTATACAGCATCACGCGCAGCTCACTGTCCGGGAACTTCGTGGCAAAGTCGTCGGCGGCCTTCTCGGCCGCGGCGGCATCGGTCAGCGCGACCGCGGTTTTGTACGCATCGTACTCGGGTTGCGTCTTGGCTTGTGGCGGACGCTTGCCCTGCGCCGGTACGGGAGCCTGGGTTCCGGTTTGTGCCGTTCCGGATTGCGGTGCCTTTTGCGTGTCGGGTTTGCTATTGGACTGCGCCACGCCCCACGTCGCAACCGCCAGCACAGCACCGATCATCGCTACTCGCTTCATGCTCTCTCCTTAGAATAAATCTCACAAAAGAATCGAAGTGCTTACTTCTTGTCTGACTGCTGCCGGCTTGCGGGAGGCTCATACGGTTGCTGCAGCCCACGCTCCGCGGCCGCTTTGACTTCGGGCAAGGTGCCACCGGCGTTGAGCGCGGCATGATATTCATCCAACGCGTTCTCACGCCGTTCCTGCAGATCGAAAATCCTGCCCAGATAGATATGAGACCAGGCAATCACCTTGGGTTCCTGTGCCACTTTCAAGGCTTGTTCGAAATATCCGGTGGCGCCCGCCATGTCACGGTTTGCCGTGGCGACTTGCGCCAGGATAAACAACGCGCGGCCCGCGTCTTCATGGCCGTCGTGCAACGCCTGCTGGGCCAGTTCCTGAGAAGTCTTCAAATCGCCCGCCGCCAGACGCTTCTCCGCCAGCACGAGAAGATGTTGTTGCTTGGGGCGGGCAAAATGTAACACGTCGGGAACCGCCTCGGAGGCGAAGTGCGTTTCGGCTGCGCGCTTCTGTTCTTTCTTCAAATCGACATTGGCGAGCAAGTCGATGTAGGCGTTGCGGATTCCTTCCGGCGCCTTTTCGAATTGCGCAAGCGAATCATAGAAGTAGCGCGTCAGTACGAATCCTTGTTCCGCCGACTTCTCGATCGCGTCGTCACGCAGGGCTTCCGGCGTCTTGCTCGTCCCTTGCATCCGGATTTCGACGGCCCGCACCAGGCATTCCGTGACCAGGAGGGAAGTGTCGATCTTGAAGGACTCCTCCATGGGAGCCCCCTTGACTGATTCGAGCAGAGGCTCCAGCCGTTTCATCGATGTAGGGTATTTCAGCGACAACGGGTCCAGCAGGTAGTGCAAATAGGTGTGCCGGATCTGATCCATCTTGAGTTCCTGACCAGCCGGTGAAATTACCACGAAGTAGTCGCTGCCGTAATTACGCGCGTTCACCTGGCTGGGTGCGCCCATGGGCTCCAGGAATACTGAGAATCCGCGGCCCAGGTATCCCGCTGACGGTAATTTGAGGTAAATCTCGGTGTCGAACAAGGTCTTGGAGAGCGGTTCGTGGTAGCGCTCGGTCATGCGCGTATACGCATCGCGATGCTTCTGCCAGATCGAGTGCCATCCAGCTTTCTCATAAACGATTGCCGCCAACCCGGCGAAGGTGACCACGTTCGCTGCGTCAGGCGGCAGTTCCGCCTCTTTTACTTTCGGCAGAAAGTTTGGAGGATCGCCTAAGTACAAAGCCAGCGAGATGTACTGCGCCAGGTCGCGGGAGGTGTCAGGGCGCACGTGCTCGTGGTAGTACTGGCACATCAAGTTCGTGGCTTCGAGTGCGTCGTCGGAATTGTGACTGGCGCGCGCTAACTCTCCGCGAATCTGCTTGCGAACCGGATCGGAAGTGCTTAATTCCTGGTCGTATCCGCAAGTATTCATCGCCGCCAGGATCGTGAAGATGGTCTCGCTTGTATCCAGAGTGACCTTCGGCGTGTTCTGCGCGAGACACCAGGGCGAGAGCAGGACGAGAAAAGCGGCTATTTTCGAATGTCGCAACCGAAAACCCAGGAAAACCTCCAACCGGGCGGCAGGCTGTAGGAGATGCAACGATAGTTTAAGGGGTTCCGTGCAGAGGGTCAAACGCTGTCAGACCCCGGTAACCCCAACGCAAGCACGGAGAAAAGGTCGAGGGACCTCGCTTCGCTACCCGCGGACGCTGATCTTCGAGAACGACAGCACAGCGCGCCCGGACGTGGGTCGCCCCATCGACATGGCCGGCCGGAAGGTTGTGAAAATAAGCATCCTTTTCACTTCCGGCAGCAGTCCTTGGGTGCCATCGGGATCCGAAATAATTCGGTAGTCCTGAATCCGGCCGTTGGCGTCGACATAGGCTTCGATCACGAGAGAATCTTCGCTGACGGTGCTCAGCGTGGCGGCGAAAGAGGATTCCTGTAGTTCCGGACCGCTGTACAACATCAGCGGAACGTCATTGGTATTGGTATTGCGGGCCTGCAACTCGGGCAAGGTCAGCCCCATGACGAATCCGAAAATAGCAATTGCCGCCAGGGTCCCCGCCGTGGCGGGAACCATAAAAGCATTCAATAGATTTTCCAGGCGGACCCATAGTCCCTGGAACGGTGGATTCTTCGCCAGTGCGGCTTCGCGAGAGATGGCCAGTCGAAGCTTGAGCGGCAAATCCGCGGGCGCCTTGCGGCGGCCCACCTGGCTGAGCAATTCCTGGGTTTGACGGAGCAGCGCATACTCCCGATAGCAACGTGAACATTTCCCGAAATGCAGAGACAAGGCCTGCATCTCTGCTCCCGAGACAGCTCCGTCAAGGTACGGCGAGAACATCAGCTTTGCCTCGGCGCACTTCATGACGTCACCTCAAGTCCTTCCCCGGATCCTGACATGTCGCACTCTGACTCGCGTTCCGGCTCGTCGAGATCGATCAATCCCAATTCCGGGCCGACTTCGCGTACATACGCGGCCAGCCTGCGCTTCAGCGCTTCGCGGCCGCGGGTCAATCGTGACTTTACCGTTCCGAGCGAGATGTCCAGCACTTCGGCGATTTCTTCATACGACATCTCTTCCAGGTCTCGCAGGATCACCGTGCTGCGATAAGGCTCTGGAATCTTCCGCAATTCCATCTCGACGTGCGCGCGAACCTCTTCGTGGGCCGCGCTGTCGAAGGGCGATTCTCTTTCGTCGACCAGCATGTCTCGACCAGAGCCTCCCGTCTCGCCGGGATTCTCCAGCGGCTCCATCGAGGTCTCTTTCGCTTTGTGGCGAAACCACCAGCGCCGGCGGTTCGACGCCTCATGGAGTGCGATTCGGTAGATCCAGGTCTTCAGACTGGACTGCCCGTTAAAATGCTTAATGCCCCGGAAGACTTTCAGAAATACTTCTTGTGTCGTATCCGCGGCATCGGAAGGGTCCGTAAGAACGCGATACACCAGCGAGTAGATCGGTTGGTGGAACTCGCCGATGAGCCAGGCATAAGCCTCCTCGGACCCAGCCTTCAACTCCGCGATGATCGCCCCTTCAAGGTCCCGGGCTCCAATCGCACTTGCTACATCACCCAAGGTGGCTACTCCCGCCATGACTCTCACGGCGCACCTCGTATTATAGGATTTTGCGCCGCCAACCAGCGGAAAAACTGATTTGCGCCGCCCTCCTGAGACCCGGATCGAATCGAAACGGTACCCTTCTACATAGACCCCGAGCCGGGGGTCGGAGTTCCAGGAATGTAAGTGGCCTGTTTTCAGTGGGCTCAGCGGAGTGAATTGGCGGGCGAATGCCGCCCGTGTCGTCCTTCCGCGAACTGGCCTTTAGGACGGCGGTGCAGCGGGCTGAACTGGAGGAGTGGTCGGTTTTGGTGGGCGAGGAACTTTCTTTTTGGCGGTCGGCTTTTTCGGCTCATTGTCATCGACGACAATCTTCTTCGGAGTTGGCGGCGGAGCTGCGGCCTGCAGGGTCTTTACCTGGTTCCGCAACTGGTTCAATTCTGATTCCTTCGATGCCGTTAGAGCTTCCAGTCGCTCGCCGAGCGACCGCCGATTCCGCTCGATCGCATTCAGGTCGTTTGACAGTGCTTGGAATTCATCTTTCGATCCGAAGGCCCCAGCCGATTCGGTGATGCTGCCCAACACGTCATTCAGGGCGTCCAGGTTGCGGTAGAGCTTGAAGGTGGCAGTCAGGTCCTCCGGCGAGTTTCGCAGTTGGGTAATGATTTCCGGCAACGCCGCTCCCAGGTTCCTCTTCACCGAGTCGGTGTTTCCCAGAACCTGCTTCTTGTAGCCGGAGTCCATCTTCCACTTGTCAATTCGCAACTTGGTCAGGTCGGCTTGGGTCGCCTGGGAAAGCTGTTCGAGCGGCCCGAGGATCGCGTTGAGTTCGCTGACCGATGAATACGGCACGGGGGCGGGAGTGATTTGCGCGCTCAGCCACTGCGTGAAAACGAGCAGCGACGCCAGGAGAGGAATTCGGATAAGGTTCAGGGTCATTGTTGAAGTGAAACACTTCTGTTTCAGAATACTCATTTTCGACCTATTCTCAAAATCCGTCGAGGGCGCAGGTTGGACTATCGTTAAGAGGCCGCGGGAGTATAAAATGGTTGGCACCAACCGTAGGCGCGGCAACCGCCGCGTGATCGTGGGCCTGTGGCGCAGCTGGGAGCGCGCTTCCATGGCATGGAAGAGGTCGTCGGTTCGAACCCGACCAGGTCCACCAGATATTTCCTCTAAACATTGGCTTACGGTTTGATTTCGATCGGCGTTCCATTCGCCACTGTCCGCCAGATTTCGTCTATCTCTTCGTTGGTCACCGCGATACAACCGTCAGTCCAATCGCGCAGCCGATGTCGGCTGCCGATCCATGCGTAGCCGTTAGGCAGCCCGTGAATCATGATCTCGCCACCGGGCGCTGCACCTGACTTTTTGGCCCGCAGGCGGTCTTCCGCGTTCGGATATGAGATGTGAAACGATCGGTAAAACTGACTGTGTTCATTGCGGTGATCGATGAAGTAGAGGCCCTCGGGAGTCTTGTGATCACCTTGGTGTTCTTTCTTGCCGACTGGCTGACTTCCCAGCGCGATCTTGTACTTCTTTAGAATCTTGTCGTGATCGAGCAGTTCGAGCGTTCGTTTGCTTTTTAGAACCCGTACCTTGTCGGCGTGGGCGTCCTTCGGGAGGCGATCATCCGCATGGCCAGTCTGCGGGGCGGCGAGCCATGCGATGAGGAACAAGATTAGGAACGAGTGGCCAGTTCGCGCAGCCGCCACTGGTGCTACGCTCTTGAAGATGGCTCTGATTCCCTGTAGCCGACGCTTATGGCTAGTCGTGGTGGTGTGCCTGCTCTGCCGGCCGCAGTTGCTTTTCGCACAAGCTACCAAAACGTCGCCAGCCCAACAGGGAACGCGCTGGTCCATGCAAGTCACGCCTGCGAAGATTGTTAACGGTGTTCCTGTGTTCGTGGAAGTGAAACCCACGGTTGCCATGAAATCCATGAGCGGGACCTGGTTGGGACACGACCTCACTTTTGACCACAGCAGCGCAAAGAACTGGTTCGTGCTGGCGGGCGTGAGTCTGGAGACCAAGCCGGGAACGTATCTGCTGAAGGTCGAAGCGGTTACTTCCGCTGGCAAACACGTCCACTTCGAGAAGAATCTTAAAGTCGGATTCGCCAAGTATCCGAAAATCGAACTCAAGGTATCGAAGCAGTACACCGAGCCCAATCCTGAGCAGCAACAGGAAATCAAGCAGGCGCAAGACGTCAAGCACGAAGCGTTCAGCCGTATTTCTCCCGAGCGAGAGTGGGCTGGATCGTTCTCAGCTCCCGTAAACGCGCAAACGTCGGACATTTTCGGCACGCGCCGGGTCTTCAATGGCGTGACCAAGAGCGTGCATCAAGGACTAGATTTTCGCGTCGGCACCGGTACGCCGATCATGGCAGTGAATTCCGGGACAGTGATCCTGGCGCGATTCCTCTACTTCGAAGGGAACTGCGTCGTGATTGATCACGGCCAAGGCTTGCTTAGCCTCTACCTGCATTTGTCGGAACTCAAGGTAAATGAGGGAGACCGCGTGGAGCGCGGAATGGAAATCGGATTGAGTGGCGGCACGGGGCGGGCCACCGGCCCGCACCTGCATCTCGCTGTGCGGTGGCAGGGCGTGTACCTGGACCCCGCCGTTCTCTTGCGGATGAAGTTACCGGACGCGCCGACCCAGAACTCGCAATTGCGCTGATTAGAGTCGAACTCCGGGCTGCTTGGTTGCCGGCCCGCGGGGCGCGGGCGGTTTCGATTCCTTCAAATCGAGATTACGGATCAAGCGGTGCAGGTAGTTGGGGTGGACCCCCAACGCCTTGGCTGCTTCTGTAATGCTGCCGTGGGTTTCTTCCAGCGCATTTTGGATCAGTCGCTTCTTCAGGTCCTTGACCGCGGCGTGGTACCTGGCCTCTCCGACGCCCGGCGCGGGATCGCGTTCCAGGAGATTTTCCGGCAAGTCTTCCGGCAAAATGTCCTCTGACGAGCCCAGCACCAGCGCCCGCTCGATGACATTCTCCAGTTCACGCACGTTTCCGGGCCAATCGTAATTCTGCAGGCAAGCCAGCGCTTCTCGCGACAATGGTTTGGGTTTCGCGCCGCATTTGTTGCAATGCTTTTCCACCAGGAAGCTCACCAGTATCGGGATGTCTTCCTTGTGCTCGCGCAGCGGCGGCATCTTCAGGCTCACCACGTTCAGGCGGAAGTACAGATCCTGACGGAACCCTCCGCTGCGAGATGCTTCTTCGAGATCGCGATTGGTTGCCGCAATCAATCGAATGTCCACATGAATCGGCCGGTTGCCGCCCACGCGCTCAAACTCCCGCTCTTGTAGAACCCGCAGTAGCTTGACCTGCAACGAGAGCGCGAGTTCGCCGATTTCATCCAGAAACAGCACGCCGCCGTCGGCCATTTCCAGGCGTCCTTTTTTCTGCGATACCGCACCGGTGAATGCACCCTTCTCGTACCCGAAAAGTTCGCTCTCCAGCAGGTTTTCGGGAATGGCAGCGCAATTGATGGCGACGAACGGTTTGCTGGCACGCGGGCTCTTGCGGTGGATCGCGCGCGCCGCGAGTTCCTTACCCGTGCCACTCTCACCTCCGACCAGAACTGTTGCATCGGTCGGAGCTACGCGCGCCAGGAACTGGAAAACATCCTTCATGCGCGGGCTTTCGCCGACAAGGGTGCGATCGAGAGTAATTTCGGTGGTCAACCTCTGATTTTCCTGCTCCAGCCATTGCAAGCGACGCGCATTCTCAAGCGCGACCGCGGAAATGCCCGCGATGGCCGTGACCAGTTGCAGATGGTCATCGTTGAAGCGGTCGGCGACGTTGATGGTGTCAAGATAGATACAACCAATCGTGCGCTGGTAGATTGTCAACGGCACACACAACAGAGAACGCACTTGCAGTGCAATCAGGCTTTCGACGGCGCCCAGACCGGTGCTCCCCGGAACATCGGAACCCAGGATTGCCAGCCCTTGCGAGAGAACCCGCTCGGCAATCGTCCGGCTTACCCGCACAGCTCGGTCGTTCCCCGCATCCCGATTGCGTGCGAAGACAGAATTGAATTCGCGCCCGTTTGTCCCGTCGAGAAGGATCGCTCCGCGCTCCGCCGGGGCGACTTCGAAGATCAGATCGAGAATCTGCGCCTGCAGTTCGTCCAGATCACGAATCGAGTGAACGACTCGGCTGATCTTCAGCAGCGCGCTCAGGTTGCGCGCCAGGCGGGACGTTGCCGGCAACTCGCTGAGAATCTTGTCGGGCTGAAGGTAGAGAACGTCCTGCGGACGAATCTCGGCGGTCGCGTGCGTCGCACCGCTATCCTCAAACTCCACGGCCCGGCTCGATCCCGAGCCCTTGTCAGAATCCTCCTCGATCAAGAAACGGAAAACCGAATCTCCGATCGCAATCTCGTCGAGGTGGTGAAGCCAGCGGTCCTTCACCGCCTCACCATTCACGAGAGTGCCGTTGCGGCTGTCGAGGTCCTGGATTTTGAAGCCCGTTTCGTCTCGACGGATGAGGCAATGTCTTCGGGAGACCGAAGGATCGCTAATGGGCAAACCGTTGGAAGCGTCGCGTCCCAGCGAAAGGTCGTCGCTGGGAAGTGCAAAGACTGAATCGCGCAGCGGCCCGGAGACGGCGATGAGCCTGGGATTCACCCGGTTCTTCGCGCCGCTCGGCGTCTTGTTGATAGGATTCGTGGCCATTCTTTTCTCGCCCACTCGTTGAGCAACTATCCGAGAAGATAGTCGACTATCCGATCGGATAGGGCTTTCATAATATGTGAAGAATTCGCCGGGAACGCTTCGTCTCGATAAAAATAAATATAAGGCCTTGTAATTCTATGGGTTACGAGGATCGCGCAGGAGGCTTGCACAGGGTCCAAAAACTTGGCGTCCAACTTGCAAAGTGATTGGGCGACGACTGGCCTGGCAAAGCGACGGGGGAAGCGCTTAGATTCTTTCGCTGGGCAGTGGCGGGAATCGAGAATTCGGAGGGACCCCCTCGCCGAATTTCAAGATTCCCTTTTTTCTTTTGTAATGATTCCGTCGTCAATCAGCAGCAGCCGCGTTGCTCTGGTGGGACTCAACAACAGGCGGGGCTTCGGCAACACCATCGCGATACGTTACGATTTTTCCTGAGATGGCCGGCACTCGCTCTCCGGGAACAACAATTCCAATCAGATTCAGCGGATCGGCTGCTGAGATCGTGATGATCTCATTCACCGCGGGCTGTTTTCGCATTGCACGCACTGACTCCACAGCCACTGGCAGTGCGAACTGCTCACCCAGGAAACCATCCACGAAGCGTCCGCCGCGTATCTCGCCGCGATCTTCGAGGCGACGAAATGCCATCAGGAGTTCACGCCACGGGGGCAGGTTAGCCTCGCGCGCAATCACGTCGCGAAAGACGATGCCGTAACGCTTCAGCAGCATCCAGCAAGCGGATTCGAGGGAGCGACTCTTGTCGATGGCGTCCCCGGTGTGAAGGAGCGCCCAACGCCCGGCGCTGTGGCGCGGGCGAGCTACTCGGCCGTTGCCTGGTCGCGCGCGGCGTTTCGGATCGATCAGCGATCGCAGATTGTCGAACCCATCGGCGGTAATGAGGCCGCCCGCAACCAATTCCCAAAGCGCCGTCTCGACTTCGGCCTTTAGCTTCCCGGTGCCGCGAACGATGTCGGCGAAAAACGATGCCCCGCGTTGGCGCAGGTAGTCGAGCACCTGGAGCGTTCCCGGACTCAAACCCCGCGCCTCGGGTTGGTCGGCGCCGGGGTGCTTTGGCGTCATCCAGTCGGCTTCTTCCCGGATGAAGAACGTAATCGGCGCCACGCTGGTCGGAATTACGCGGCGCTTGCCCTCGGTGGAGTCTTCCAGCGTCGCCGGATGCGGAGAGAGCCGGCCCCATCCGACGGCACCCGTCAGGCAAAGCTGGTCGAGCCATTTGGGATCGTAATCCGCGACTCGTCGCGCGAGCACATGGCGCTCCCAGGCGTTGGCCGGCGTCTCGAATCCCTGCAACTGGCGCAAAACTTCAAGCGTACCGCGCTCGCCGCTGACTTGGGTGCCGGGCGCGATGTGCTGCCACCGGAGAAGCCAGCGCATGTATTGCGCCTGTGTGACCGGTTCGATCTGCTTGCGAAGCGTGGCGACCGTCAGCCGATGAATGCGCGCGAGAAGTCGCCGATCGCACCACTCGGTTTCTTCGACTTTCGGATCAGTAAACTTTCCACGCAAAATTGATCCCCCGGCCTCCATGCGCAGCAGGGCCTTTTCGATTTCCGAAGAAGTCAAGCCCAGCATTCCGGCGATGTGCGACGCGCTGATGGGACCAAGATGCGACATCCATCCTGTTACCAGGGACAAAACAGCATCGTCGCGAGTCGGCGTTGTTCCGGGGACTTCAGCCAATGGCTGTTCGAAGCGAGCGGAAGGGAAGAGCACCGAGAAGCAACAAACCCTTTCCGCTGCGACCCAGTAGCGCCGGCATCCTGCCGGCAGTCCAGAGGACGTCCCGCCCTCTGTCACTGTGGCCAATCCGGCCCGGTCTTCCAGCGCAAGCCTGTCAAAGAATCTCCGCCAGGAACCGGTCGCGTTTGTATTCACGGCCGCCAATGCGTCCTGCGCCATCACCTGAGGAGCACCCGGGCAATCCTCCGGCAGGGCAACGAGTGTGTGTAGGACATCGTGCAGTTCGTCGGCATCGCGCACATCGGGCCAGGCTTCTTCCTGCACCTGCGCGATGGCCGCGGGTTCGAGTTTACCCACCTCTTCCAGAACGGACTCGGGCAGCACTCGGCGCATCTCCACTGCGCGGGCACGCCGTTCTTCCAGCGGCGCATCGTCCAGATAGGCGTACGGATTCGCGTTCAGAATCTCGTGGCAGAACTGCGACGGCACCGGTGTGTCGACAGCGACGCAGCGGACGGTGCCATCGGATATTCCGGTGAGCAACTTCTGCAGGCCGGCGATATCCATTGCTTCCGTGAGCACGTCTTTCATCACCTCGTGCACGAGCGGATGGTCGGGAATCTGAATATCTCCTTCGATGTTCTCCTGGCAGGCAGCGACATCGGGAAAGACCGAGGCAAGCAAATCATCCGAACGAATTCGCTGAATCTGCGGCGGAACTTTCTTGCCATTCTGAAAGCGAAGCAGAGCCAGAGCGCGGGAGGCGTCCCAGCGCCAGCGTGTGCCGAAGATCGGAGACGCGAGCGAGGCTTGCTCCAGGATTGGCTGTACGGTCTCGGCCTGCAAAAACTGAAACACGTCGGCGAGCGGGAAGCTGTGCTGCTCGGCTAAGGCGATGTTCAACCCGTTGTCGGTGGCGGCGGCCTGCAACTCGAAGTTGAAGCTGCGGCAGAATCGCTTGCGCAGCGCCAGTCCCCATGCCTTGTTGATGCGCCCGCCGAACGGTGCGTGGATCACGAGTTGCATTCCCCCGCCTTCGTCGAAAAAGCGCTCGGCGATGATGGTGCTTTGTGTTGGCACAGCGCCCAAGACTGCCCGGCCTTGCAGGATGTATTCCACGATCTGCTCGGCGGCTGAGTCGTCGAGTCCGCACTCCTGCTTCAGCCACGTCACCGAGGCCGCTACTTTAGGATTTACTTGCGACGCGCCGATCGGCGACGTGTCCGCGAGAACATCACTCACGTGCTGCCGCAACATGGCGACGTGGGATGAAAGCTCTTCGGTACGCGCCGGGGCTTCTCCGCGCCAGAAGGGAACGCTGGGGGGAGCGCCGTGGGCGTCCTGCACCAGTACGCGGCCGGAATTCGCCTCGACGCGGCGGATCATCCAGGACGTGTTTCCCAACAACATCACGTCGCCCTTACTGCTCTCGACGGCGAAGTCCTCATCGAGTGTGCCGACCACAATACCCTCAGGTTCAACCACCACAGTGAAAAGGGCTGTGTCGGGGATCGCGCCCCCGCTTGTGATCGCAGCGATGCGGCTGCCTCGACGCGCGCGCAGTTTGCCGTTGACCCGGTCGCGATGCAGATACGCACCGTAGCGTCCTCGGCGGGCCGCGATTCCCTCGGAAAGCATTTCCAGAATGCCGTGGTACGTTTCGAGTGTCAGATCTCGGTAGGGGTAGGCTCGACGGATGCGATCAAACAGTTCGGCTTCGCCACACTCCTCGGCGGCGCATGAGGCGACGATCTGCTGGGCCAGCACATCGAGCGGGGAATCTGGAATGATCAGACGATCGAGGTCGCCATGCTGGATCGCGCGCACCAAGGCCGCACATTCCATAAGATCGTCTCGCGTTGTGACGAAAAAGCGACCCTTGGGCACGGCACCCCGCCAGTGTCCTGAGCGCCCTACACGTTGCAGCGCGACTGCGATGGAGCGTGGAGAGTTGATCTGGATGACGAGGTCGACGGTCCCGATGTCGATACCAAGTTCCAGTGAGGCGGTTGCGACCAGGACCTTCACCCGGCCTTCTTTCAGCTTCGTTTCCGCCGCCAGTCTGAGCTTGCGCGACAGGCTGCCATGGTGCGCGGCCACGTTGTCTTCGCCGATGCGCTCGCCCAGTTGGTGCGCGATGCGCTCGGCCATGCGCCGCGTGTTGACAAACACCAGCGTCGAGCGATGCTGTTCGACCAGTTCGATCACGCGGGTGTAGATCTCGTCCCACATTTCGTTCGAGGCTACCGGGCCGAGTGGACTGGGAGGAACTTCTACTCCGAGATCGAGTTTTCGCCGGTGCCCAATGTTGACCACGACCGGCTCGGGACGGCCGTTGCCAGTGAGGAAATGCGCGACCGCTTCTATCGGCTTCTGGGTCGCAGATAGGCCGATGCGGACCGGTATCTGGGAGGTGAGAGCTTCCAGTCGTTCAAGCGAGATGGCCAGGTGGGCACCGCGCTTGTCGTCGGCTACGGCGTGAATCTCGTCAACGATGACGGTTTGCACATCGCGCAAAACGCCGCGGCTCTTATCGGCGGTCAGTAGGATGTAGAGAGATTCCGGCGTTGTGACCAGAATGTGCGGCGGCCGCTTCAGCATGGCGCGGCGCTCCTGCGGCAAACTATCGCCCGTGCGCACAGCGCAGCGGATCTGCGGCATCAAGAAGCCGCGTTCACCGGCGAGGGTGAGGATTTCGCCCAGCGGTTGTTCGAGATTCTTCTGAATATCGTTGCCCAGGGCCTTCAGCGGCGAAACGTAGAGAACCTCCGTGCGGTCCTGCAATTCCCCGGCAAGCGCTTTGCGGGCGAGCCGGTCGATGCACGCGAGGAACGCTGCCAACGTTTTCCCGGATCCGGTGGGAGCCGAGATCAGCGTGGTCCGCCCGGCCAGAATGTGCGGCCAGCCGAGTTCCTGCGGTTCGGTCGGCGTGCCGAAACGGTGAACGAACCACTCCTGTACGAGGGGGTGCGCCCAGCGGAGCGATTCAGGAACCTGGGGGGACATCCCGACATTTTATAGCGATTCTGGACTTTCGCAAAATATTCGCCTCCTAGCCTGCGCAGCGCGCCGCCCTGCCGGGAGTTCCACGGATGCTAGAATCCGGCGATGCCCCAAAGATCCTCCGCTAAATCGCGCGCCAAGAACATCAAACTGATCCTGTTCGATGTCGACGGTACTCTGACCGACGGCAAGATCTGGATTTTTCCGGCGCCCGCCGGCATTCAGCAATCGACGCAGCAGCAGGCCGCGCAACATGGCGGCAAGGGCGGATTCGGCCTGCACAGCCAGAACATGATCGAGGCCAAAGGCTTCAATGCTCACGACGGCGCGGCGTTTTCCCTCGCGCGCCTCGGCGGAATCCAGTCGGGAATCATCACCAAACGAATTTCCGAAACGGTCGCGCTGCGCGCGCGCGATCTCAAACTCGAGCACGTCTACCAGGGCATCCAGGACAAGTTGATATGTTTTGAGGGCATCCTCGAAAAAGAAGGGCTAAAGGCGTTGGAAGCGGCGTTTGTGGGAGACGATGTGATCGATCTTCCCGTGATGCGCAATTGCGGACTGGCGATCGCGGTCGCCAACGCGCGCCGGGAGGTGAAGGCCGAGGCCCAGTTCGTGACCGAACATTGCGGCGGCGACGGGGCCGCCCGCGACGCAATTGAATTTATTCTCAAGGCGCAGGGAACGTGGAAGCGTGTGGTGAGTGAGTACATTTGCGAGCGGAGTCCGAAGGGTGGGGGGTGAGGTTCGGTTTTGGGCGTCAGCTTCTGGTCAACCTGTAATCTCCTCACGAGATGCGCCCGCGGCCTTGGCGGCTTTCACGTGCACCTCGATGCAGTAGGGGCATTGCGTGGTTAAGGCAACCCCCAATGCGATCAGTTCGCGATATTTTCTCGGAATTGCTCCGTCCTCACGTCCGATAATCTTGTCCAGGGCGAACCACGCGTTGAATTCTTTCGGCGCCAGTTTGCCCATCTCTTTCAGAAACCGCAGATCTCCAACATCATGATAGTGTTCGCTCATTTTCTCCTTCTATGTGAGCAGTAAGTCCATGAATAAGTGGCGTAAGTTTCACGATTCGCTCCAATCCACACGCAGCACACCCTAGCGATTTACCATCTTCCCGCGTGTGCCCCGCCGTCCACGTAGAGCACCTCTCCCGTGATAAAGGGAGCCCGCACCAGGAACAAAGCGGCGTCGACGATCTCTTGCACAGTGCCCAGTCGCGGGATGGGGTGCAGACCCTTCAGCGATTCATGGTTTTCGGGCTTGTGCATGGGAGTGTCAACGATCCCGGGCGCAATGGCATTCACGCGGATTCCTTGGGCTGCGTATTCAATCGCCAGCCCTCGCGTAACTGAGTTCAGACCGCCTTTGGTCAGGCTGGTCAGCGCAGCGTTGACGCCGGCCACGGGCTGCTGAGCCAGCGACGTTGTGATCGTGATGATCTGACCACTACGCCTCTGGCGCATATGGCGTGCGGCCGCCTGCGATACGTAGAAGAACCCTGCAAGATTGGTTGAGACTATGCGCTGGAAGTCCTCCGGGGTGTATTCCACAAACGGCTTCGGCAAGAAGATGCCCGCGTTGTTGATGAGCACATCGACCCCTCCGAAGCGCTGTTCAGCGTGGTGGATTAACTGCCGGGCAGTGGATGGCTCGCCCACATCGCCATCCACCAGCAGCAGATCGTCCGATGGAATCAGCGTCCCTGCGGCCGTAACCTGGCGGGAATTCGCAACTACATTAAAGCCCGCGGCCAGAAATCCTTTGGTTAAACCTAGACCTATGCCGCTGGAGGCTCCGGTAATCAGTGCTGTTTCTTTTTCGCTGTTCATAGGTACTCAGATGGGAATCGACATCGGTCCGATTCGTCATTCCACCAGAGGGACACAGAATCGGGTTACCATTTGGTAAGTTGTGAAATATGGTCAAGAGACGAAAAAGCAAAGTCCCGCCTCCTCCGTCCGAGTGTCCTCTGACTCACTGCATGCATGTGCTTGGGGGCGCGTGGACCGCGCATGTGATCTGGTATTTGCGGGAAGGTGAGCGTTGCTTTACGGAGCTTCAGATCGACATCGGCGGAATCTCGGCCAAGATGCTCACAAACCGTCTGCGTCAGCTGGAAGTCGAAGGAATCATCGGGCGGTCGACCAAGCCGACGTCCCCGCCGACCGTGTGGTATTCCCTCACTCTGGTCGGGCAGGAACTCTGCGGAGCGCTCGTCGGTGTCATCAATGTCGCGCAACGGCTCAGACGTGCCGAAGCGACCAGGAGCTAAAACTGATCGTTTCCGACATGCCCTTCGATCAGGTGTTATTCGTCACACATGGAGCGGGCTTCAGTGAATGGATCACTCCCCGATCCTAGGGAAGTACCACGACTGTTGAGTCCCGCCTTGCGTCCGCGGGCGAAATGAAAAATAATGCGTCGGCCGTAGGCGGAGCCTGTGTCTGCCGCCCTGCGCGGCGGGAGGCTCCAAGCATGAAACAGATTGGCACGGGTTCGTTGTGGACACAGGCATTTCGATTTGTTGTCGCGATCGCTTGTCTGGCTTCTCCCCAGTTTGTTTGCGCGCAAGCCACGACGGCTCCGTCCTCTGACATCATCGTTCAGCATGATGTCCCCATGAAAACGCGCGATGGGGTTACCCTCTACGCCGACATCTATCGCCCCAGTGCGCCGGGCAAGTATCCCGTCATCCTCATGCGCACGCCCTACGACAAGAGTGTGAACTGGGCCGTCTCTCCCGCGCACAAGATGGTCTTGCGGGGCTACGTCGTGATCATTCAGGACGTACGCGGGCGGTACACCTCGGAAGGCGAATGGTATCCGTTCCGACACGAGCAGGCCGACGGCTTCGATGCGGTCGAGTGGGCGGCTGCGCTTCCTTATTCCGATGGCAAGATCGGCATGATGGGCGCCTCTTATGTGGGGGCGACGCAAATGCTTGCGGCGATCGCGCAGCCTCCACATCTGGCGGCCATCGCCCCCAATGTGACGGCGAGTAACTATCATGACGGCTGGACCTACCAGAGTGGAGCTTTCGAACAGTGGTTCGATCAAAACTGGACGTCGCAGCTAGCGCAGAACACGCTGCAACGGCTCATCACGCAGAACACAAATGCGCTGGTCGGCACGCCTACGGTTCCCCTGACGGATTATCCCGTTTTCAATTTCGGCCAGTTACCCGCGGACGGCAAACTTACGGCGGCGATCGCGCCCTACTACCTCGACTGGTTGGCGCATCCGGACTACGACGATTACTGGAAGCAGTGGTCGATTGAGGAGAACTTCTCCAAGATTGCCGTGCCCATGCTGCAAGTTGGCGGCTGGTACGACATCTTCAATGGCGGCACGTTACGCAACTACATGGGTGCGAAAGCGCACGGAGCGACCGAGACAGCGCGTACCCAGCAGCATCTGCTGATTCAGATTGGTGGCCACGCCGGTTTCGGCCGCCGTATCGGCGACGTTGACTTCGGTCCGCACGCCACTGAAAACCCATACACCGATGTGATTCTCGATTGGTACGACTTCCTTTTCAAGGGCATCCACAACGCACTTGCCACCGAGAAGCCCGTCAAGGTCTTCACGATGGGCGCCAATGAATACCGCACGCTGGACGATTGGCCGCCGCCGCAAGCCGTGCCCACGAAATACTTTCTGCACTCTGCCGGCAAGGCGAATTCGCTGCGCGGAAACGGCTCCTTGACGGCATCCGCGCCCAAGGTAGAGCCCTCAGACACTTACGTTTACGATCCGGTCAATCCCGTGCCGACTTTCGGCGGCCCGCTCTGCTGCGATGAGGAACACATGGAGCCCGGCCCGCGTGATCAGCGCTCGGTGGAAAATCGTGACGATGTGCTGGTATACACCACGGCTCCGTTCGCAAACGACTTCGAAGTCACCGGTCCCGTGACTGCCAATCTGTTCGTCAAGTCGTCGGCCGTGGATACGGACTTCACCGCAAAGCTGGTTGACGTCGCCCCTGACGGCTTTGCGCAGGACCTCACCGAAGGCATCCTTCGCATGCGGTATCGCGTTTCTCCCGAGCACACGACCTTGATGAACCCCGGACAGATCTACGAAATCTCGCTCGACCTTTGGGCCACGAGCAACGTCTTTCTGCGGAGCCACTCGCTGCGACTCGAGATTGCGAGCAGCAATTTCCCGCGCTTCGACCGCAATCCCAACACCGGCGCAGAAACCAGAACCGCGCGTACCTCGGTCACTGCGTCCAACACAATCCTGCACGATGCACAACATCCGTCGGCGCTCGTGTTGCTGGTC
>JBKPEB010000095.1:0-31352 GCA_046728215.1 Acidobacteriota bacterium
GTGGATCATTCCGTCAGCGAAATTGACGTCATACCATTGCAAGCCCAAGCATTCGGATATACGGAGACCTGTGCCGGCGGCCAAAAGCGTCAGAGTGCGTTCCGGCTCTCGGAGGTTACACACGATTGCATACGCCTGTTCCGGGGTGAGAATCATCGCTTCGTATCCGCTGGTCGTCTTGCAGCGGACAAAGCGCATGGGGTTCGACTCCTGGTTTCGTGGAATTAGACCGTATCTTTGGCCATGCTTATACACCAAGGACATGACGCGACGAGTCTTGTCGAGTGTTGGATTCGACAAGATGTCCTTCCTTTTTCAAGGTCCTCAGCCACTGCTCCACTTCCAACGGTTCGATACCAAGTGCGATTCTGTTCCCCCAACGTGGGAACAGGCGGTTTCGGAGAACTCGCTCGTAGCCTTTTATGGTTGTGTGGGCCTTGGGGCGAATTGATTCGGAGCACTCAAGCAACTCGTGTTCCGCATAGTGCTGAGCCAAGTCTCCAAAGGTCAATCCGCGTCGCACATCTACCCGGTTGATAGGAACATGGAGTCGTTCGACCTCGGCCCACGCGCTGCGTTCGTCAGGAAGGTGTCGGACCAAATCTATAGGGATTTTGTTTTCCACCCGCTTGCTATCAGATTTTCGAGTAGTGCGGAAGAACAATACCCAGGTTTCGCCTTGAGCACGCATTTCCTTTTTTAGCCAGCCGCGTTGATGTCTCTGCGCCATTGTCGTCTCTCCTTGGTAAAGCGAATGCTGTACGGATTGTCGAACATTCCGAAACATGAGACACGAGAGGGACGACAAGAATCCAAGACTGCAAATCAAGAGGGGGTAGCGTTAGATTTGCTGGATGAAATGGCTCAGACGCGGTGACATTCGTCTTTACGCAATTTTCGGCTGCACGGCACTGACAGTTTCCGGTTCTGCCGACGATAGGGTCAGTGACCCCGATTCGGGTTCGAGTACTTCGCCAGCACAGGAGTGAACACGCCTGGGACAATTTGTCCGAATCGACGTCGTCCTTCGCCAAACGGATTCGGTGCAGCCTTCGACGCTCCGGAGGACTAAGGCTTACGACTTAAATGCGTGCAAATGCAACTTGACACAATAAATTGTAATATGCAAATGTATTCATGCGATGCCCGAGCTAAGTCAATTCAAGGCGGAGTTCTTCAAGGCACTCGCTCACCCTTTACGAATCAGGATCCTGGACGAGTTGCGCCGCGGCGAAGTCGGCGTGAACGACCTTTGCGCGCGCATGGAAGTGGAGCAAAGCACCCTATCACAGCAATTGGCTGTCCTGAGGAACCGCAGCATTGTTGTGGGGCGGAAAGACGGACAGAGCGTTTTCTATTCGGTTCGCGACCCGGAAATCTTCAAGCTGTTGGACGTCGCCAAGAAGATTTTCAACAACCACCTCATCGACGTAAAAGACCTGCTCTCGCAGTTGGCTGTCCCTTCTGCCAGTAGAGGTTAGGCCCTTTTTTTTTGTGAGCATATATTCAAATATCGTCATATTAGGTACTTCAGCTTTATTCACTGGCGATCTGTGGCCTACGCGCGGGTGGACAGCATGTTCTCTGACCCCATCAGTTTTGGAGGCAGTGCTCCCGACAAGAGAGGTGCCGAGTTCGCCGCCTTCTGGACCTCTTTCCGGCCGGCAGCAGGCTTCCAAAGTCAACCGTTCCCAACCCTCCGGTACTGTTTCCCAGGCGGGTGCCGCGACAATCTCCGATCCTCCTTTTCTCAGGCACCCGATCCAGTTCGCACCGAACAGCCTTGAACTGACTGGCGCAGGGAGGAACATGCTGAAACAAGCGGCCGATTGGCTGCGACAGCACCGCCAAGCGCGAATTCTGATTGTCGGTTTCTGTGACCCGGGAGGGTCGGAGACTTGCACGCGCGCACTGGCTGAAGCGCGCGGCACCATAGTCCAGAAGTTTCTGGGAAGTTCCGGCATTGCCTCCGATCAAATCGTTGGAGTCAAGGGTTGGGACAATCTCGCTCAAGGCTGCCAGGCTTCCGATATCGGTTGCCAGCACTTCAATCGCGGTGCGCGGATATTCATGGCCCCCTCTGTTGGGGATTAGTTGCACCTAATAAGGAGAGCCTGTCCGATGCGCGGTTCGATCACGCGGGTTTCACGGAAAGACGGTTCCGGCTGCATTTTGGCCGAAGATGGCAAAGAAATTTGCTTTGAGCGGTCGGAGGCAAGCGGCAACGGTGTGGAAGAACTCAGAGTAGGTCACTCGGTCGAGTTTGAACTCCAATACGGGTTTGAGCGGCCGTGCGCTGTCAATGTCAAGCGTTTGCAGCGCGATGCTGGGCCAAACGTCCAGGAACATCGAGTGACTGGTTGATAGAGGACTCCCGATATGGCCAAAGAAGCTACTCAGGAGACGACCGCAGTGGCAGCGCGAGGATTCTTGATCTGGGGAGAGGAGTTTTCCAGGAAGGGGCGGTACGCGGCCGCCGAGAAGCTCTATCAACGCGCATGGGGTCTGGTAGAGAGAACGCTGGGGCACAAACATCCGATGATGGCCGAAGTCTTGGAGTGCTATTCCGATCTGCTTATAAGAACCAACCGCTCGGCCGAAGGAACTGCGATGAGGCGCCGCTCGGAAGCGATCTGGAGGGCTTACGGTACCCGGTTTTGTCGAACCCACATCCAGGGCGACGCTATTCCTCGGCACTGCACAGAGGGAGAAGGCTCTGATTGACACGCGAAGTGAGAGCATCTGTCCGACGGGTTGGCCTCTTACTAGGAGGTATCTGAATGTACTTTCCCGCAGAACACTTGCTTGACAAGCTGCGGATTTCGGCCCAGGAGCTAAGCGAACTGGAGCAAAAAGGGATCGTTCACGGAATTCCGAAGGTGGGGCGCGTTTTCTACTCATCCCGGGATATGTACCGCCTCCAGGGAATCCTGCTTTTCATGAGCCGTGGTTTGACGCTCGAAGAGGCGCAAATGCGAGTCGATCACCCTGTTGAAGACAAGTCGGCCGCGGAGATTCGCGGATAAAGGCAGAGTACCGATGGAAGTTCAATCGCGGATGAGATTAGGTCGGGAGACGCCGGTCAATCCCTTTCTTCTATGCACAGTCCTCGCCAAGCAGGCGCGACGCCTGGGAAAACTGCTGCCGGATCGTCGCACTGCGGAATTGATTACGATCGCACTGAAAAATTGCGCGGACTATGAGCTCGCGCTTGACGTTGGCCCCGGGGTTCCCGAAGTCGTACGTGAAGAAGCGATGCAGATAGGCCGGCTGACGAGGCGCCTGGAACCACTGCTTGCTTCGAGCCCGGCGGGGGCGGAATGGAGTCGGCTTGCACATGCTGTTTCGGCCGCTGCGCGAGCTGCGGCAGAAGTTGAGCCCGCCGGCGAAGCACCCCTTCTTGGCGAAAGTGCGATTGGTTCTCACATTTTTATGGGCAGCGGTGTCGATTCTCTTGATTTTCACGGCAATCTATCTAACGTTCAAAGGAAACATTCGATGAGCAGTTCTAATGGTATGGACCCAACTCGTCTCCGGCAGCTGCAAGCGATGGCAGAGAACCTATGCACGCTCGCGAATCGGCATCGCGAAAATCACAACTACGTCGTGGCCCACGCCCTGTATGGCCGTGCCTTGTCGGTGGCACAGGAGATACGCACTCCTGAGAACGATGGGAACGCGCTTGTGACCCGGATCCGGAAAGACCAGCAAGCCGTTTTCGAAATGCTGCGCTCCGTTGAGAGTAATCCGGAGAATCCTCCGTTGCAGAAGGCAAAGGAGGTTGGCCGATAGAGTTCACTCTCGGCCAAATATCGAGTTACTTCCGCGCTTGTTCCTACACTACATGCTATGAATGTTCCGCAACCTCATATGGGAGATTCTCATTCACTTCGAACTGATGAGCCGGGTAGCCCCCGCACTGGAACCACCGATCGTGGAAAAGCAATGATGAACGACTGGCTGCCAAAATCCGTGCTCTGCCTTAAGTCTTATACGAAACGTATGTTTGTGGGGGACCTTCTTGCCGGTATCACCGTAGGACTGGTGGCGCTCCCCCTGGCGATGGCCTTCGCCATCGCATCGGGCGTGCCCCCGCAAACCGGTCTTTACTGCGCGATCGTCGCGGGTTTTGCGATCTCCGCGCTAGGAGGATCTTCAACTCAAATCGGTGGTCCAACCGGCGCCTTCGTCGTCGTCGTTTATGGCATTGTCGCGAAGCACGGCGTGGACGGCCTGTTCATGTGTACGCTCCTGGCCGGCGTCCTGCTCTTGATCCTGGGCGCAACCGGTTTAGGTACGGCCGTCAAGTTCATACCGCGCCCAGTGGTCGTAGGTTTCACCAACGGCATTGCTGTCATCATCGCCAGCACCCAGATCAAGGATTTCTTCGGTCTGAAAATCGACAAGGTTCCAGGTGAGTTTTGGTCGCGAATCCTGACTTACGCGCACAACTTCTCATCCTTCTCGCCGCTTGAAACAACCCTGGCCGTTGGCGCGCTTGCCGTGATTATCCTCTTCATGATTTTTGTGAAGAGAGTCCCAGGTTACATCGTGGCCCTGTTTGCTGGGACCGCAGCGGTAGTGATCTTCAAACTCCCGGTCGAAACCATAGGCACTCGCTTTGGCGGCATCCCTTCGGGACTTCCCAAGCTAATGATTCCGCACTTTCGGGTGGACCTGCTGCGCCCACTCATTTCCCCAGCCATCACAGTCGCCATGCTGGGTGCGATCGAGTCGCTGATGTCCGCCGTGGTTTCCGACCGCATGAGCGGCGATAAACACAACCCCAACGTCGAACTGGTTGGCCAGGGAGTTGCCAACATTCTCTCCCCGCTGTTCGGGGGACTGCCCGCCACGGGAGCGATTGCTCGAACAGCCACCAACATCCGCTCTGGCGCCAAGACGCCTGTCGCGGGAATGATCCACGCCCTCACGCTCCTTGCGATCGTTGTGTTTGCCGCACCGCTTGCGCGGTTTATTCCGCTCTCCGTTCTTGCCGCCATCTTGCTGGTGGTCTCCTACAACATGGGAGAATGGCGGGAGATTCCCGAGCTCTTCAAACAGTCCCGGTTCGAGATTGCTGCATGGCTGGTGACATTTCTTCTGACCGTGTTTGCCGACCTGACTGTGGCTGTCGAAGCGGGCATGATTCTGGCGGTGCTGGTGTTCATCCGGAAAGTTACCCAAACCACCACCGTATCGGAGGTAACTGCAGAGTACATTCACGAAGGGCATGTACATATTCTGCAGCACAAGGAAATCCCGCCTTATGTCAGCATCTTCAGAATTCACGGGCCCTTCCTGTTTGGCGCTACCGACAAGATTGATGTCATGGTTAACCGTCTGCCCGACCTGCCGCCTATCATTATTCTTAGGCTCCGCAATATGACTGCCATCGATTCCACCGGTCTGCAGGCGCTCGAGAATTTTGCCGACCGAGTGCACGAGTCCGGACGACAGCTCATACTTTGTGGTGCTAGGGAACAGCCCTCGCTGCGAATGCGTGAGGCTGAATTCCACGAGCACGTGGGCGAGGAGAATATCTGCCGGAGCGTGGCAGACGCCCTTGAACGGGCTAGAATCTTGTTCCCGGAGGGTGCGAAGCAGAGTGTGGGAGGGCTCGCGTGGGGCGAAGGAGTACCGACCTTGCGCCCTCGAACTCAGCATCGGGTGCAGTGGCATCGACTCCGGAGAGATAACTAACCGCGGATCGATTTAGTGGGCGGGAAAATATACCGCTTACGGATTCACTGATGAGCTACCGACGATGCTGTGGAGGATGTTGTTTTGGGTAATGGCAAACAGAGTTCATGAACACGTTTCCGGTTGGCACAGCCTTTGCGCTTAGTCTTGCAGCCTACACTGCGGGCGCTCTCGCTTCTCTCGCGAGCTGGCGAAAACCGACTGTGGCTCGGAATATCTGTTGTGGCGCGGCCTTGGTTGGCGCTCTCCTGGGAGGACTCGCCGCCGTCCTCGGCATTCTTCAGGGAACCCCGGTCCGCTGGTCGGTCCCGTCCGGCATTCCCCTCTTTGCCTATAGCTTCTCCTACGATGCCCTCGGCGGTTTCTTCAACCTGACGCTGGCGATCCTTGCCCTCGCCGTTTCAGTCTACTCATTCGGCTATCTGAAAGAATTCGAGGGCATGAGGAACACTGGTTTCTTTGGTTTCTTGTTCCACCTCCTCCTTCTCAACTTGACCATTGTCTTTACAGCCGCCAACGCCTTCTTGTTCTTGATCGCATGGGAAGTAATGGCGCTCGCCGCCTACGGATTGGTGGCGTTTTGCCACGAACAACGGGAGAGCCAGCAAGCGGGATTGCTCTACATCATCATGGCGCATGCGGACGTTGGCTGTCTGCTTCTTGGTTTCGCTCTGCTTATACAGGGAAGCGGTAGTGCCGAGTTCGCGAACTTTCACACCGCGGCGGCGCATTTGTCCAGCGGCCGCCAATCCGCTGCGTTTGTCCTTTTCTTCCTGGGCTTTGGCATTAAAGCGGGAGTCATCCCGTTTCATATCTGGTTGCCTGCTGCCCACCCGGTTGCGCCAAGCAACGCGTCGGCTCTTCTCTCCGGGATCGTGATCAAGACCGGCATTTATGGCATGACCCGCATTTTCCTCGATTCACTGGGAGGCGTGCCTTCCTGGGCAGGCTTGGCAGTGCTCATCGTGGGCGTCATCTCCGCCGTGCTGGGCGTCTTGTATGCCTTGATGGAGCACGATCTTAAACGGCTTCTCGCCTACCACAGCATCGAGAACATTGGCATCATTCTTATGGGGCTGGGCGCCGCTTTGATCTTCCGGGTGGCAGGGCATCCGCTGCTGGCGGGAGTAGCTTTAGTCGCGGCAATGTTTCACACTCTGAATCATGCCATCTTCAAGTGTCTTCTATTCCTGGGAGCCGGATCAGTGCTCCATTCGACGGGGACGCGCAACATGGAGGAAATGGGCGGCCTGATCCGTCCCATGCCAGTAACCGCTTTCTGTTTCTTGATCGGCGCGGTCGCCATCTCCGGCCTTCCCCCATTGAACGGATTTGTCAGCGAGTGGCTGACTTACCAAAGTCTCTTGGCAGGTTTTGGCGCGACCGGAGGCTTAACGCGCATCCTGTTCCCGCTCGCGGGCTCGATGCTGGCGCTGACCGGGGCCCTGGCTGCAGCCTGCTTTGTAAAAGCGTTCGCGATTACTTTCCTGGCGCTGCCGCGAGGCGAAGAGTCTCGCGAGGTGCATGAGGCGCCTCGATCTATGCTGGCGGGTATGGGCAGCTTGACGGTCGCCTGCATAGCCCTTGGCTTGGGCGTCACCTGGTTTCTCCCAGTATTCGGTGCGATGACTGACCAACTGCTCGGGCAGAGAGTTGGGGCCAATCTCATAACGGGAAATGGATTCGTGCTCTCCACAGGCGTGCCTCACGGGGGCGCCGTTTCTACCGTGGTGATTGCTCTTGGACTTGTCATCCTGTTGGTTCCTGCCGCGCTTCTGGTATCGATCGGGACGAGGCGGTTTGGGCGCAAGCGAGGGCCGGTTTGGGACTGCGGTTTGCCTGGCCTCACTGGGGAAAATGAATATACTGCCACCGCATTCTCAAAAGCGCTGCGGATGATTTTCTCCGTCTTGTATAAGCCGCGACGTGAGATCCAAGCGGTTTTCGACGTCTCCCCGTATTTTCCCAGGGAGATCCGCTTCGAGAGCGAGATTGAGCCGACGTTCGAGAAGCGTCTGTATGCTCCCCTGCAAGAGCTGATCTTCACACTTTCCGCGAAAATGCGGGCCATTCAGGCCGGTAGTATTCACGCCTACCTGGCTTACATCTTTATTACGCTTATCTTGCTCTTGCTTTTTGGGGTCCGCCGGTGATCGAAGTGATTGCCAACTCGGGCCTGCAGTTACTGCTCGTATTGCTGGTTGCTCCCTTGCTGAGCGGCTTGATCAAGACGCTGAAGGCGAGACTTCAGACTCGCCGCGGGCCGGGAATTCTGCAATCCTACCGCGATATCTTCAAGTTGCTGCGCAAAGGGATGGTGATTCCCGAGACGGCGTCGTGGATTTTCTCTGCGGCCCCCTACATGGTCTTCACAACGGCCACGCTCGTCGGACTCATGATTCCGATGACGACGACCCACGCCCCGCTCAGCCTCTTCGGCGGCGTGCTCGCCGTGGTCTATCTTCTGGCGCTTGGTCGCTTCTTCCTTGCCCTCGGCGGGCTCGACACAGGAAGCTCATTCGGGGGCCTCGGCAGCAGCCGCGAAATGACGATTTCCGCGATCGCAGAGCCGGCCATGATGCTGGCGATTTTTACGGTCGCCCTGGGAGCAAACTCTACCAACCTGAGCGAAATGGCCAAGGTCGCGGTGAGCCAGAGCTGGAGGTTCCTGGCGCCGTCGCAGATGCTCGCGTTTGCGGCGCTCTTCATTGTGCTGATTGCCGAGACCGGCCGCATTCCGGTGGACAACCCTGCCACCCACCTCGAATTGACCATGATCCACGAAGCCATGGTCCTCGAGTATTCAGGGCCATATCTGGCTTTGATCGAGTGGGGCTCCTCCATCAAGCAACTGGTGTTGATGACTCTGCTGGTGAACACCTTCTTTCCCTTCGGGTTGAGTTCCGACTGGACGGCACAGACGGTTGGTGTTGGACTGGCCTTCTATTTCGCCAAGCTGCTGCTGCTAGCTTGCATGATTGTTCTGGTGGAGACCGTCAACGCCAAGTTGCGCCTGTTTCGAGTCCCGGAATTGCTCATGGTTTCTTTCATCCTGGGAGCGCTCGCGCTCATTTCGACGTTTCTGTTCTGAAACTGCGTATGCCCTTTGTGCCCAATCCCGAGTTTGGTAACACAATCATCACCCTGATGGCAGCGCTCGTCCTAGTGTTGCAGATCGCTGCGGTCGGGCAGCGCTGGATCGTTTCGAGCATCCGCATCTTTGCTGTGCAATCGTTTCTCCTGGGGGCCATAGCAGCCGTCATCGCCTACTTCAACCACGCCAGCCACATCTATGTTGCCGCTCTTCTCATAGTCTTTTTGAAAGCTGGCGTGCTCCCGCGGTTGCTGGAACGACTGGTCGAGAGGATTGGCATTCGCCGGGAGATTGAGCCGCTGATCAACGTTCCGCTCTCGATCCTCATTGCTGGCGGCCTGACTCTGTTGGGCTACGTGGTCGCGGAATCTTTCTACCGTCCGGAAGAGACTTCAGCCCGCGCGGCGCTGGGGCATAACACTCTCGCTGTCGCCATCGCTCTGTTCCTGATCGGGTTTTTTGCGATGGTGAACCGCCGCAAGGCATTGACGCAGGTCCTGGGCCTGCTTTCACTGGAGAATGGCCTTTTCCTGGCGGCCATTTCTTTGACGTATGGCGTGCCTTTGGTGGTTGAGATCGGCATCCTTTTTGATGTTCTGGTCGCGGTCATGGTCCTCGGCATTCTCGTCTTCCGCATCCGCGAGACGTTCGACTCCATGGACGTCAGCAAGCTGCGGAAGTTGCGAGAGTAAGCAATCCTATGACTCTTCTTGGACTTCTTGTCGTTCCTTTGGCCGCCGGCCCTCTGGCGTTCTTCCTTCGAAGACGGTCCCTCATGGAGCTCGTTAACCTCGTGGCTTTCGCCATTCTGGTCGGCCTGGCCGGCACGCTCGGCTTTCAGGTGCTTCGGCGTGGCCCGGTTTCGCTTTGGAATGGATTTTTTTACGCCGACGCGCTCAGCGCCTTGGCAGTGTTATTAGCTGCTTTCGTAGCCCTCGTATGTTCCATTTACGCCGTCGGCTATTTCCGTCAGGATGAACGAGACGGAGTCTTCGAGGAAGATGCAGAGTTGGGCGGTCGTCTGGCTATCCACAAACTGCGAGAGTACTACACGCTCACGCCTCTGTTCGTTTTCTCCATGATTCTGGTCGCTCTCGCCAACAACCTTGGAATCCTCTGGGTAGCCATCGAGGGAACCACATTGGCGTCGGTTTTTCTGGTGATGTTTTATGGGCGCGAGACATCTCTTGAGGCTGCCTGGAAATACGCCATCATCGGCGGCGTCGGCCTCTCCATGGCGCTGTTCGGTACGATTCTCACCTACTATTCCGCTCATCAGGTCTCCGGAACGGATACCCTTGCCGGCCTGAACTGGTCTGTCCTGTTGGGAAATGCCGCACAATTTGACAAGGCGACCATGCGGCTGGCCTTCATCCTCATTCTGCTTGGATACGGAACGAAGGCCGGCATGGCTCCCATGCATACGTGGAAGCCGGATGCCTATAGCGAAGCTCCCATCCCAGGGGCGGCGATGCTCGCCACCGGCGTCCTCAATTGTGCTCTCTACGGCCTAGTGCGGTTCTACATTCTGAGCGCGAGGTGCCTCGGCCCACAGTTCGGATCGCACCTTCTGATCATTTTTGGACTGCTCTCCATGGCCGTGGCCGTTCCCTTCATCCTCGTCCAAAAGAACTTCCGGCGACTGCTGGCATATTCGAGCATCGACCATAGCGGGATCATGGTGCTCGCACTCGGCTTCGGAGGGCCTTTGGGTATTTTGGGCATGCTTCTGCACATGACCTTTCATTCGGTAACCAAGCCCTTGCTCTTCTTCTGTGCCGGAAATGTCCAGCAACACCTGAAGACGGACCTGTTCCAGAAAGCGAAAAGTGGATTGATCCATTCGATGCCGTTGACCGCGGCCGCATTTCTCATGGTGACCCTTGCGGTCACTGGCTCGCCTCCTTTCAGCTTTTTCCAGAGTGAGTTCACCATTCTGCGGGCAGCGTTCAGCGGAGGTTATTTCGTATTGGCGATGTTTTTCGTCTCTTTTCTCGTTTTGATTTTTTCCGGGTTCCTCGTGCACATCGCCAACCTGGTCCTCGGAGAGGACCCGAGTCTTCCTCGGGCCGATATGTGCGTGTGGAAGAAGGGCTCGGTCGTGGGTTTGGCGGTCGTGATTGTCGTTATGGGCTTCTGGATACCCGCCCCATTGTTTAAGCTGATTCAGAGTGCGGTGAGCATCGTGGTGGGTGGATGATGACGCGAGCAACGTCCGCAATGTTTGAGGCTCTAAGGGAGAAGTTCGGGCAGCAGGTTCAGTCAATACGTGCTGACCACGAGGATGAAATCTATCTTCTCCTCAGTGATCCGGACATTCGGCCCGTCACAGAACACCTGCGAGGCCAGTTCGGAGCCAGGCTGGTTGTGGTATTCGCGGAGGATCGCCGATCCACGGACGGCGTCTTCTTCAACTACTATGTCTTCGAGCAGAAGGGCAGCTCCCAGTATCTGATTGTGAAGGCGCCGGTCCGTGGCGACAGTCTTGAGTTTCCCTCGCTCTCAGCCGAACTCCCCGCGGTGAACTGGCAAGAGCGTGAAATCCAGGACTGGTTTGGTCTGAAAGCGGTGGGGCACCCGAATCCCCGCCGGGTCGCCATGCATGACAATTGGCCCGACGTCTATCCCTTGCGCAAGGATTTTTCCCTCGAAACCGTCTTACCGCCCTTCGAAGGAGAACGTCACCTCTACCGGCCAGCCTTGGGGGAAGGCGTCTTTCAGGTGCCGGTGGGGCCGGTTCATGCGGGAATCATCGAGCCCGGACACTTCAATTTCGCGGTCGCGGGCGAACCGATCCTCTATCTACAGCTTCGCATGTTCTACACCCATAAGGGCACGGAGAAACTCTTTGAGAATGTGCCCGTTCAGAAAGGAGTCTTTCTGGCGGAGAGCATTTCTGGGGACTCGAGTTTTTCCCACGGCACCGCGTTCTGTCAGGCCATCGAACGCGCAGCCGGAATTGAAGTCCCGCTGCGCGGCGAGGTGATGCGGGCCATCCTGCTCGAACTAGAGAGAATTTCGAATCATGTCGGCGACATTGGGGCCATTGCGACCGATGTCGGCTTCGTCATTGCAAATGCCCATGCCAGCCGCCTGAAGGAGACGATGGTCACCTTAAACGAGCAGTTGACTGGCAACCGCCTCTCGCGAGGCATGGTCTGCATCGGCGGAGTACGCAGAAGCTGGGATACGGCACAACTCGAGACGCTGCGCAGGACGGTGGACTCTTTTGCTCTCGAATTTCAGGACCTGATTAGTCTGATTGATTCCTCGGAATCCACCCGCGACCGCCTGGAGCAGACGGGAGTTCTGCGGCCCGACAAGGCACGGGACCTGGGTATCGTAGGCGTGGGTGGACGTGCGTCAGGGGTTGATCTGGACGTGCGCCGCGATCACCCTTACGCCGCGTATTCTCGCTACTCATTCCGCATCCCGGTTTACCAGGCTGGAGACGTTTGGCACCGGATGCAGGTCCGCATCGATGAGGTGAACGAATCCATTGGCATCATCCGGAAGGCAATGACGGACGGTTTGCAGCGAGAGTTCCGTGTACCCGTGCCGGCCATCCCACCAGATCGCTGTGCGCTGAGCGCGGTTGAAGGATGGCGCGGGGAAATCATCCATTGGATTCGTACTGGGCCTGACAATCATCTCGAACGCTGCAAGATCAAAGACCCCTCGCTCAACAACTGGCCAGCGCTGGTGGAAGCTGTGCAGGGCAACATCATCGCGGATTTTCCGGTGATCAACAAGAGTTTCAATCTTTCCTACTCGGGGACGGATCGTTAAGCGATGTTCAAGATTCTTCAAAAGACGGTCCGCACAGGAACAGTAACCGTGGACTATCCGGCTGGGCCGGCTAAGATCTCCGAACGCTTTCGTGGACGACCGAGCTTCGACTTCGACAAATGGAAAGACGCGCGACCTGCCGCTGAGGTGTGTCCTACCGGGGCCATTTCTCTCTCTGACAAAGGTGATTCCCGGAGAGTCACTGTCGACTACGGTTTCTGTGTCTTCTGCGGCTTATGCGCGGAGGCGTCGTCCGATCAAGCGGTGCGTATCACCCAAGAATTTGAACTTGCGACTACTGACCGTCGTAAGCTGGTGATGACCGCGGAATACGCCTTGAACGCCGACCGTACGCATCAAGCATTGCTGAAGGTCGATCGCAAACTCCTGAATTCTGAAACGGATATCGAGACTCTCCAGCAGAAAACGTACGAAACAATCCACAAGATTCTGGGGCGGTCTCTCTCCATCCGCGAGGTAGATGCAGGTTCATGCAACGGATGTGAACAGGAGATCGTCGCCCTGAACAATCCGGTTCACGATATCGAACGCTTCGGAATTCACTTCGTCGCCTCTCCTCGTCACGCCGACATGCTGCTGGTCACTGGCCCGGTCACACGGAACATGGAGCTAGCGCTTTTGAAGACGCATCGCGCGATGGCGGAACCCAAAGTGGTTGTGGCAGTTGGCGCTTGTGGTATCAGTGGCGGTATCTTCGGCGAGAACTACGCGTCTCTGGGCGGCGTGGACAAGGTTCTTCCTGTTGATGTTTACATTCCGGGGTGTCCGCCCCGCCCCCAAGCTCTGCTGCACGGGATCCTGCTCGCGATCGGACGGCTGACTGCAAGGCTGCATAGCGACCCGGCCGGCTGACGTTATATCGGGCGTTTCGAAGAGGCGAGTAACGGGAACATCAACCTCCCGGGGCTGTCGAGCCGGAGTCGTTCGAAATATGACGTGGCTGCCCAAGTCGGTGGTCTGCCTCCGCTACTACGACCGTTCCCGCTTCCGCGCGGATGCGTTCGCGGCCTTCCTGCTCTCCTTGCAGATCTTTCCACTGGCCATCGCAATCCCGATTGCGATCGGAATACATCCACTCTATGGGATTTCTGGCGCGGCCGTCGCCGCTCTTCTGGCTTCGACATTCGGGGATTCAAAGATTCGGGTCAGCGCGCCGAACGTTATCTTCATCACAGTCGCGTCGAGCATCGTGGCGCGAGACGGGGTCATGGGCCTGTGTCTTTCCACCCTGTTATCTGGCGTTCTCCTGATGTTTTTCGGGGCAATCCGCCTCGGGGCAGCCATCCGAGTACTTCCGCGCCCTGTCGCTCTTGGTTTCACGACTGGTATCGCAGTGTTGGTTGTCAGCCAACAGCTTCCGGATCTTCTCGGTCTTAGCTCGCAGCTCCGCACCGATCATGTTATTCAGGGAGCACTCGCGTTCTTACGAAATCCGGTGATTGAGCCCCATGCAATCATTTTGGCATTTGCAGCATTGGTCCTGGTGGCGGCGTGCAGAAGAACATGGAGATACGCTCCCGCAGGCCTGATCGTCATTGCGATGGGAGCACTACTGGTCAGGTTTGGGCATTTCCCGGTAAACGCCGTCGGAGCATTCCACGGATCAAGTCCATTGTTTCCCCTCCATCTGGCTGGAGTTCTCGGATTCGATTCGTTCGGCAGAATTATCGCCCCGGCCTTCGCGATTGCGGTTCTGGTCGCGGTTGAGTCGCTCCACGCCTTGGTCGTCGCAACCGCACTCACTGGTGAAACCACCAATCCCGATGGTGAGCTCCTTCTACAAGGAAGCGCAAATCTCACTTCTGCTTTGGCTGGCGGGGTACCTGTCTCTGGGGTCCCTTCTCACACGCTTGAAAACGTGCGTCTGGGAGCCCAAACTCCCGTAGGTGGCATGCTGCAAGCGGTCTTTCTCGTCGTGTTCCTGCTCATCGCGGCTCCGGTTGTTCGATGGATTCCGTTTCCTGCGATATCTGCCCTTATCCTGTCGAGCCTCTTCAGCATGGCGATGTGGCACGAAATTCCCCAGTTGATGAAGGCCCAGCGTTTGGAAGTCGCCTCGTGGGCGGCAACCACTCTTCTAACAATTTTCGCTGACCTGCTCACAGCTATTTCCGTGGGTATGCTCATCGGGATGTTTCTCTATATCCGAAAGCTTCTGGAACCTGCTCGGGCAAAGCCCTTCGCACGTTTGCCGCTATGGTGACATCGACACGGTTTGACGCTACTATGCGCTTGGCCGGCTATAAGCCGGCTACTCCCGTGTAAAAGCCCGCACCTAGGATAGCCTTGGTGGGACTCATCTGCGGATGTCGTTGGCAATAGTAGAACGGGCGTCAGATTCTCGATACGACAACCGCAGCCCTCCAATCAAGAAACCCTGCCGCACCAATCTTCATTTTTGTTCTTCAGGATCGAAATCGCGGGGCCGACGCTTAGGCGAACATCGGCGCTGGTCACAGAGTGGTCACAAAACTGGGGCCATTCCGCAAAGTTAAGTTGTTGAAGGACAAGGGGGATACGCTGGTAGTACGCACTGAAAAGGCTGGCGTCGGCGGTTCAACTCCGTCCCTGGCCACCATCATTCCAAAAGACTTACGTCGAATCAACAGAATTACTTCAGTCCGCTCTCAGTCCGTTATTTTTAGCCGTTCGATGCGGGCCGCGTCGAAGTGAGTGTAAACAAGGCAATTCGAATCGGTTCTTTGTTTCTCAGTCCGCTTTCAGTCCGCTTTTGTGCCGGCAAAGCAGAAGCGAGGTTCAAAATTCACGCAGCAGTTGGTGACTGTGGAATGTAGACCCGCGGGGTGCAGGGTAAACAACAATTTACTTGTTCGTGCACCACTTACAGCAACGGTGGGCACGCCGGCGTGCACAAACCAATTAAGGGTTCTGGGCCCAGTGGTGAGCACCGCAGTTTTCATTTTGTAATTCTTGAGCCCTTCGAAGGCGGCGAATAGGCATACACAGTACCTTCCTGCACCCCTATGTAGATTTGTTCGCTCTCGCCATCCGTACCTACGCTGCGGAGACAGCCCTTCAACTTGTCAGACCATTGGAGGGCGCCGTCAGAGATGCGAAAGGCGACCAAATCACTCCGGCAATTACCGGCGAGCAAAAGACCGTCCCAAACCCGTGGCCACTCCGAAGACCACGTTCGATCTGATCTACGTGTCCAGCGAATCTGGGACAAATTCACATCCGTGCTGACCAGGTATCCACCTTGGACATCCGTGTCTTCCAGGAAAATGTATAGAGCAGGAGCGTCCGTTAGAATGCGGCCCGTCGGAGAAGCTTGTACTGAGATCTCGTTTTGAACGTGCCCGTCATCGGTGGAAATTCGAAATATTCGATTTGTCGAATTCCCGATGTAAAGTGAATTGCCGATGGCGCTCAGCTTGGTTGTGGAACGTTTGCCGAGATCGTGTTTCCACAACAGCTTTCCCGTTTGGCCGTCGAGGCCATAAAGGATTCCGTTCAACCCGGCGTAGAAAATTCGGTCACCCACAACGACCGGAGCAGGAGGCAAACTGCAGTCCGGGTTAGGCGTTCCAGTCGCAAATCTCCAACGTAAGTCTCCGTCTGCAAGGCTTAGCGCAATCAGTTCATCCGCGAAACTCGCGGCGTACACGGTGGAACCAATGCGTGCGATGTCGGTTGGCGTCCCGGCCGTACGGTATTTCCACCTGACGGCTCCCGTCGCTCGGTCAAACGCATAAACGTGGCCAATACTGCCCGCGGCACAGCTTTTATCCGTGCCAATAAGGATCAGTTGATCAGTAATGAGAGGGTTGCCGTGGAAGCTCGTCTGATTCCCGTCTTGATGAATGTTGTAGCTCCATCGCACCTTGCCGGTTCGCTTATCGAAGGCGTAGAAGGTACCGGCGCATGATCCGATCAGTAGTATGTCCCCCGCGACCGTGGGGGTAGAGAAGACTCACCCGCCCGTGTCGTATTGCCAGACGACCTTACCAACGGTCGATTCCTTCGGACTGTCACCGCCATCATGTCGTTCCTGTGCTCCAAGCCAAGCGACTCCCACAGAAAGTAGCACGATCCCGGCAGCAATCAGGCGCTTCGGAAATCGCATAACTCACCTCCTAGAGCACCGACTCTGTTGGAGCACAGGAAATTCGGTGCCGCCTCTCAAAGATTTACTTTGCCCCATTCCACCAGAAAGCTTCGCGATAGCGCCCTATTTCTCCTTCACCCGCTGGAGGCGGTTCTCCGAATACAACGTGAAGTCCTTGCCGGGTTCTGCGATCTCAAAACGTTCACTGAATTCGTCCTTCCCAAGAATGGTGTACGTTTCGCGCGCGCGGTAGCCAGCCGGAATGTTCTCGATCGCCAAGGAGGTGAAGGTGATCACGCGTCCCCCATCGGCAATTTCATCAGACACATAAGTATTCACGAATCCTTCGACATGGAATTGCCGCAACACAAAACGTTTGCGAGCACTGTCAAAGCTTATAAATCCGACATCTTCGTGGATCTCTCCTTTTTGATTGGACGACTGCGGCGGATAGCTGGATTTGTTCTCCACTTGGAGGAACTTGCCTTTCAGTGTGAATTGATAACTCCGTTCAACTTTTCCACTACCGGGCTCTCCGTGGGTGGTGCCCGCCCAATGGCCGACCAGAAATTGAAGCGGGGTCCAGACATCGGGCGCCGTGTTGCTAGCAGTTCCTTGCCACGAAGACAGAATGAGGAAAAATAGGAGCAATATTGTTTTCTGCATCTGCTACCTCCAAACGTTAGCCCTGCCGCAATATCGAACTGGCCACGCCCCAAAAGCAATACGATCCGCACTTTGGAAACGGAGCAAGGTAGCCGGTCTCAATCTCTTCAACTTTGAACCCGCCTTCACTGATCAGGGATGGGATGTCCCGCGTGATGTGGCAGCCTTCGAATGCCCATTGGAAAAGCGGTTCCATCCTCTTCTGCCAACGCCGCACACCACCATCCGGGGAAGTCCATGCTCGAAGAAAATGAACTTGCCACCCGGTTTGAGCACTCGTCCGACACCCTGAATCGCGTCAACCACTCCGGGAATCGTACACAGCGTGAACGTGCTGACCACGGTATCCACGCTGTTCGCGGGTAATGGAATGCGCTCTCCCGGCAGGTCCAAAAATTGGATATCCAGCTTGGTTTGCCGACCCAGCTTTTCGGCGCGCCGAACCATCCCTGGGTTGGGCTCAAGTGCGAAGATTTTGTCGACTTTTGTCCGATCGTAGTGGGGAAAATTCACACCGGGGCCAACACCTATCTCAAGAACCGTGCCGTGCGCCAACGGAATAATCCGCTCGCGAATTTTCTGGATGGGCGGCGGATTTCCCAAGACGCTTACCACCTCCGGATACACGTGGTTTCGATAGAACGCCATGTCCACCCCGGTTTATGGTCGGATAAAGTCTATCAGCGTGGGAGGCATGTGTTTCCCTTCGTTGAAGAGGAATTCGACTTGGAGTCGATAGGGGCAGCTTGACTTATCATGTGTCGCGGGGCGAATGGCCGAGGGAACTTGCTCGAACTACATCCTGCATTGCCCTAGCTGTAATGAACCTAGGTCCGTTTGCGAGTTGGCCGATATGACGTGCTGCAATCAGTATTGCGCTGCGGAGAAACAGTTCGACGGCAAAGTGGCGGCGCGTGACCTCCAGCGTTACCGCCGCCGTGGCCCCGACGCTGTCACGCGGCTGATGTTGGCACAACTCCGCCGTTGGCCACTGCAAGGAGAAGATCTCCTTGATGTCGGCAGTGGGATTGGGGTCATTGGTGCTGAACTCGCTGGCAGCGGGCTAGCCAGCGCTACCCTGGTAGATGCGTCGCCTGCTTATTTGGACGTCGCACGCGCGGAGATTGAATCACGTTACGAGTCACGTCCCACCCGATTCCTCCTTGGCGACTTTGCCGCGATCGCGCATACACTGACCGATGCTGATGTGGTGACGCTCGACCGCGTCGTCTGTTGCTACCCTGATGCAGAGGCGCTGCTCCGGGGAGCAGCCTCACGAACGCGCCGACTGCTAGCGTTCAGCTATCCCCGCGATCGTTGGTACATGTGGATCTTGACGGTGCTCGAGAACTTCTGGCGGCGGCTGAGAGGCAGCCCCTTTCGTACTTTTGTTCACTCGCCAGAACGGATGGAAGCGGTGTTGGAGGGTGCTGGTCTCGTGCGCGTTGCACGAGAGGGGACGCTCGTATGGATACTAGACCTCTATCGCCGACGGGAAACCATCTAACGCATACAATCCGCCTCAGCAAACGCAGCCAGTCGGTGGCGGAAGCATTCCGCTCCAAACTGTGGTCCTCTAGGCTCAGCTACGAGATTGCGATACGGCTTTTGTAAGTAAAGCGACGGTGGATTCTATTTCTTCGCGTGTTGTTGTTCGCCCCAGGCTGAAGCGGATCGCCCCCATTCCGATTTCGGATGGAATCTTCATTGCTTTCAATACGGGCGATAACTCTACTGAGCCGGAATGACAAGCGGAACCAGTGGAGGCGGCAACGTTTTCCATGCGAGCCAGAATCTCCGATCCGGCTCTCCCGATAAAGCTGACATTCAATGTATTTGGTAATCGCTCGGCGGAATGCCCATTGAGAGCAATCCGGTCGCCGAAGGCGTTCTGCAACATGTTCCAGAAGAGATCGCGTAGTTGCCGTACGGATTCCATGCCTAGCCACGACTGAGCTGTCGCGCAGGCGGCGCCCAAGCCAACGTCCAGCAGAATATTCTCAGTTCCGGCACGGCGGCCCAATTCGTGGCCTGCGCCGTGGATCAGCGGTTCCAATCGGACGTGCTCGCGCACGAAGAGGGCCCCGACTCCCTTTGGTCCGTAAAGCTTGTGACCTGCCACCGATAGAAGGTCGACACCCAGCTCACCTGTGCGAGTGGCGATCTTGCCAACCGACTGCGCTGCGTCGGTGTGAAAGAGAACGTCGTGCTCCTGGGCAATACGGGCAATGTCAGGAATCGGTTGAATCGTGCCGACTTCGTTGTTAGCGTGCATCACGGAAATCAGAATGGTCTCTGGGGTAATCGCACGCCGCACGTCGTCAGGATCGACGCGGCCGAATCCGTCCACGGGCAAGTAGGTTGCGGTAGCGCCGAGCCGCTCAAGGAACCGGCACGGATTGATGATAGCCGGATGTTCCACCTGCGTCGTGATGAAGTGAGCTTTAGCTTTCCCCGTGGCAAAAAACACGCCCTTCAGGGCGTGATTGTTGGCTTCGCTTCCACCGCTAGTGAAGACTATCTCGTTCGGCCTGCATTCGAGTAGCGCGGCGACCTGGGCGCGTGCTTTTTGGATGGCATGTTTTGCGGCCTCCCCAGCCCAGTGTTCGCTGGAAGGATTGCCGAACGGTTCAGCCAAGACGCCCCGCATGGCATCGGCCACCTCCGGTGCAAGGGGCGTGCTGGCATTGAAATCTAAATATATATGTGGAGCTCCTACCGGCTTCTGCATAAGAGTACCTCTACATAGCACTGGTGCGTTCATGCGATGCACTTCTGACTCATGTATGTCTTCGCATCTTGGGGCGCGATGGCTCTTGACATCAATAACCTTCAAGATGCAGACTATCAAATAATCAAGCGAATGATTGAATATGTCAAATCACATGGATAAACGCGAATTCAAGGACTCTGCTTACGGGCAGCTCGCCCGTATTGGCAAGGCGCTGTCTAGCCCGAAACGGCTGGAGTTGCTGGACTTGCTTTGCCAAACGGACAGAACGGTCGAGGTTCTAGCTCGTGAAACCGAGATGAGCATCGCGAACACATCCCAGCACCTTCAACTGCTGGAAGCGGCGCGCCTGGTGCAGGCGAAGAAGCAGGGCCGCTTTGTGGTGTATTCGCTGGCGGACGCCCTGGTCAGTGACTTTTTCCGGGCGTTCCGGGTCTTGGCAGAAGATCGTCTGGCTGAGATCGAGCAACTGCGACGCCGTTTCCTCGAAGCTGGAGCAGACCTCGACCCGGTGGACGCGGAAGCCCTGATCGATCGAGTTCAAAAGGGTGAAGTCGTCGCGATTGATGTGCGTCCTATCGAGGAATACAAGACGGCGCATATTCCCGGAGCCTTGGCCCTGCCGTTGCAGGAATTGAAGCGGCGTCTATCCGAACTGCCTCGCAATAAAGAGATTGTCGCTTACTGTCGCGGACCGTATTGCGTGTTGGCAATTGACGCGGTCCGGCTTCTCCGCGCGCGCGGGCTGCGGGCGCATCGGCTAGAAGCCAGCGTTCAGGACTGGCGAGCCCGTGGACTTCCCGTGGCAATTGGTATGGAACAAGGCTCAATCAAGGCTTTGCAGAGGAGGGCCCGATGATTCTGCGTCAACTGCTTCACCACGACCCAATAGCGGCCTCTTATGTTTTCGGTTGAGGGGGCAAAGGCTTGGCCGCCGTGTGCGACCCAATTGATGAGCCTGAGCTCTATCTTCGGACTGCCGAGGACTCCGGAATGAAAATCCGCTACGTGGTGGACACGCATATCCATGCCGACCACATTTCCGGAGGTCGCAGACTGGCCGAGATGACTGGTGCCAGGTATGTGCTTCACGCCAGCTGCGGGGCCGGGTACGAGTTCTTTCCCGTGGAGGATGGCGGCAATTTGGATCTAGGCAACGTGCAGGTCCGCGTATTGCATACGCCGGGCCACACTCCCGAACACATTTCTCTTTTGGTTACCGACAAGACTCGTGGGCCGGAGCCTTGGTTCTTGCTCAGCGGGCACACTCTGATGGTTGGCGATTTGGGAAGAACCGAGCTGGCCTCAAGCGCGGAGCAGGGAGCGCGATCGTTGTTCGAAACGATCCAGAAATTGAAATCACTGCCCGATTATCTGGAAGTTCTGCCGGGAGCCTATTCGGGCTCGGTTTGTGGGCGATCCTTGAGCGGTAAGCCGATGTCCACGATTGGCTTCGAGCGCAGGTTCAACAAGGCCTTCCACATCGACGACAAAGACGAGTTCGTGCGCCACATGATGCAAAACATACCAACGCCACCTCCAGAAGCTGCCAAGATACGAGCCACTAATTTGGGCGCAACTGCATGCGGAAAAGAGTGAACCCCCTCGAACCTTTCGCTGAGGCGGAGGGCCGCCTTGCCAGGAAGAGCCAGCTATGGATGAGGTACAAGGCGAGATGAAGTTAGGTCTGCGGGAGAACGTTGGCCAGTTCTCGCTCCTGGTCCTGATCAATGTGTTCGTGGGAATGATGGTCGGGCTGGAAAGGACCGTCGTTCCGCTGATCGGCGAGAAGGAGTTCGGGCTCGTCTCTAAAACCGCCATCGTCTCCTTCATCGTCAGCTTCGGTATTACGAAAGCCATCTGCAACCTGTTTGCCGCTCGGGCCTCGGAGACCGTAGGCCGCAGGAAGCTGTTAGTAGCTGGGTGGTTGGTTGGCCTTCCTGTCCCGTTCATCATTATTTTTGCCAATCGTTGGTTCTGGTTCGATGTAGCGAACGTGCTGCTTGGCATCAACCAGGCATTGTGCTGGTCGATGACGGTGATTATGAAAGTGGATTTGGTTGGCCCGAAGCGGCGCGGGTTGGCGCTAGGACTGAACGAATTCGCCGGCTACCTTGCCGTCGGATTTACTGCCTGGATTACCGGTTACATCGCGTCGGTGTACGCTCTTCGCCCAGAACCGTTTTATCTCGGCATCGGCGTAGCTTTTGCAGGCTTACTGCTGTCGTTGGTATTCGCGAAGGAAACGCGGCAATACGCCAAGCTGGAAGCAAAGCTGCACCAGGCATCTGTTGCGGCGGTCTCGTTAGGCGAGAACCGCCCGTCAACATCACACCCTTCCATGCGCGAGATCTTTGCCCAGGCATCGTGGAAAGACCGGAATCTGTTTTCGTGTAGCCAGGCCGGATTGGTGAACAACCTTAACGATGGAATGTCGTGGGGCATTTATCCACTGTTTTTCTCTGGCCTCGGTCTGGGAGTAGCGGCGATCGGTACCATCAAAGCTGTGTATCCGGCGGCCTGGGGCGCTCTGCAAGTCTTGACCGGGCCGCTGAGCGACCGCTGGGGACGGAAGTGGCTGATCGCGGTCGGGATGATCGTGCAAGCCGGTGCGATCTGGCTTACGGTCGTAGTTCCGAAGTACCCAGCTTGGATCGTAGCGGCTCTGTTGCAGGGGGTTGGGACGGCAATGGTGTACCCGACGCTGCTGGCCGCTATCAGCGATGTTGCGCATCCAGAATGGCGCGCGAGCACGATGGGAGTTTATAGGTTTTGGCGAGACCTCGGATACGCAGTCGGCGCACTGATCTCGGGAATTATCGCCGACCTGCTGGGGATGCGGGCCGCAATTCAGGCTGTAGCGGTGTTAACACTGCTTTCCGGCCTGCACGTGGCAATCAGAATGAAGGAAACGCTTGTCCGTCGTCCCACTACTGGGTTCGGGGGCGTCCCGATTTTGACGACAGGTGAGTGGAATTCCGAGCACGAGCGCTCGAACAAATAGAGGTCAGTCGGGGGTGGTGTTGTGAGTTCCAAACACATTGCGATTGTACGCGGCAGAACCCGTGGGCTGGAGGTTGGCAATGAACCCTCGCAAGTAGTCTCTATGCCGCCCGGCCGCATGGCCTTGTTGATTTTCGCAACGCGAGGTTAGGAATGGTTAGTTTTCTAATCTCCAATGCCCTGGAATACATAATCGGCAACGCCGAGGCTCATGTTGCGACATTCAACACCATGCTCGCCTGGCGCATTCATAGCTAATGCCCATCGTTCAGACGTCATGGGTGTTCGCCTTGCGGACCTCGTTGAACAACCAGAGCTTGGCTGCGTTCCAGTCCCTTTTCACCGTGGCTGGCGATACGCCCAATACCTTCGAAGTTTCCTCAATGGATAGGCCGGCGAAAAAACGCAATTCCACAATTCTGCTTTGCTGCTGATCGAGTTTCGCCAGTCCGTTCAAAGCATCGTCGAGGGCTATTAGATCTACGTTGCGACTCGTGGCCGGTACGATCGATTCGTCCAGCGTAAGCTTGTACCCTCCATCCCGTTTCACTGCGTTTCGACGACGCGCGTACTGAACCAAAATCTGCCGCATCAATTGAGCACAAACCGCTAAGAAATGTGCGCGATTTTCAAACTCCATCGGCTCCTGTTTCATCAGGCAAAGATAGGCTTCATGCACGAGAGCTGCACTCTGCAAGGTGTGGTCAGGACGTTCTTTTCGAAGGTAGTTGTGCGCTAATCGACGAAGTTCTTTGTAAACCAACGGTAATACGTGTTGCAAAGATTCTTCGTCACCGGCCCGCCATTTGGCCAGTAGCTCGCTGATAGGCTGGGATGTAGTCTCTGGCACAAGTATCTCTACCGTAATCCCGAGGTTTCGAAGGGAAGATATCGGCTTTGCTGGCCGAAGTCAATTCATTGAAAACACGAATAGTTACCGAGACGCGGTCGCTTCAAGATTTTCAGGGGATTGGCCGGCAATATTTTCTTAAACAGAATGAGCCAATTCTGCTCCCAATTGCACTTTATACAATTAAGGATCACACTAGGCGACCGGCGAGTTTGAGCGCTAGCAATTTTGCGTTGTCATTGGCGCCAAAGGGCGACTTACCTTATTCACTCCGGCGCTGTGTTCTTGAGCTCAGGTTACAAAACGCTTGAAACGCTTTGGTCCGAGAGGGGGAACCCTCATGTTAAAAGAACGATGGTCGGAAATCGAGAGATTGTATTTATCGGCCAGCGAACTGGAATCTACCGAGCGAGTGGCATACCTCGATCGCATGTGCGGTAGCGACCTGGACCTACGCCGAGAAGTCGAATCGCTGCTGGAGTTCCTGGAACCACTTCCGAGCCAAGTCCCTGACACGCCCGTTCCTTCCCGCGAACAGATTGGGCCTTACACCATTCTGGAGTTTCTGCGAGCGGGGGGAATGGGAGAAGTTTACAAAGCCCACGACACACGTCTAGATCGGGACGTCGCGATTAAATTCCTTCCAACCGTCTTAGCCGAGGATGCAGCAGCACTTGATCGTTTCCGGCGCGAGGCTCGCGCCGCCTCTGCGTTGAATCATCCCCGTATCTGCACGGTACATGACATAGGCGATTATCACGGACGACCCTTCTTCGTGATGGAACTCCTGGAAGGGCAGTCTCTAAATGAACGCATCTCGGGTAAGCCTGTACCGGTTCCGGAACTCGTGGATCTCGCTGTACAGACCTGCGACGCGCTTCAAGTGGCACATGCAAAGGGAATTATCCATCGCGATATTAAACCCGCGAATCTGTTCCTCACGACAAGTGGGCAAATTAAGATTCTTGACTTCGGACTGGCGAAGCTTGTCGAGGAAAGTCATTCCGGAGCTGCGACTGTCACGATGACTGAGGCCGAGATAATCGCTGGCTCGACTACACGAACCCGCGTGGGAAGACTCGTGGGGACGCCAGCCTACCTTTCGCCGGAGCAGGCGCGGGGCGAGGAAGTGGATGCTCGCACGGACATTTTTTCATTTGGACTTGTCTTGTACGAAATGGCGACCGGACGCCCAACGTTTCGCGGACAGACTTCCGGAGAGCTAATCAACGCGATTTTGCACGAAACTCCTGCCAAGCCTTCGACATTGAACCCAGCTGTGCCGAGCAGCCTGGAAAGAATAATCATTAAAGCCCTAGGAAAAGCGCGAAACGCGCGATATCAGTCAGTTTCGGAGCTGCTGCATGATTTGAATAAATTCCAGAAGGCCAAGCAGCGCCGAGGGGCTTGGGTGACCCGGATTTCCGTCGTCGCAGCCACTCTGCTCCTCAGCGCAGCCGCCATGGTGTGGATAGTCCTGTCGAAGAGCACTGTTACTGAAGCCCCAAACATAATCCAGCGTCAGGTAACATCCAATCCCGTTAATGATTCCGTTTATATGGCTGCCATCTCGGGGGAAGGTAACCAGGTGGCCTACACCGATCTTCGCGGCGTTCATGTCCGCACGCTCGATACGGGAGAGGTCTACAACATATCTGTCCCTCCGGGCCTGTGCTTTCGTTGAGCAAAACTGAGTTGGTTCCCGGGAGGAACCAAACTTCTCATAAGCGGTCCGGGAGGAACTGGTGTCACGGGGATATGGACGCTCGCGACGATTGGTGGCGAGATCCGGAAGATTGAAGACGATGTAGGCGAAGCCGCGTTATCACCCGATGGTTCGCGGATTGTATTCGAGAAGCAAGAACAGCTCTGGCAGATGGGGCCAAACGGTGAAAACCCGGCGCCATTGGTCCAGCTTTCAGGCGGTTCGCAGTTCGCTGGTCATGCCGGGCTTTCGGATCTTTCTGGCCTGGCATGGTCACCCGACGGTCGCTGGCTAACGTACCTTCGCAAAACGGGAGAGCATGATCCGCTAGTTCTGGAAGCTCGCCTTATGGAGAATGGGCGCACAGCGACGATTCTGGCGGATCCAGATCTACAGGGTTACAGCTGGCTTTCCGCCACCGAAATAGTGTTAAACCGATGGGAAGCTCCCGACAAACCCTTCTCGAACCTGTGGCATATTGATGTCGATCCGAAGAAGTTGAAGGGCGTAGGAAAGCCGCGTCGGCTGACAAACTGGGCTGGATTTTCTGTTTTAAATATGAGCGCGACTCGAAACGGCAAGCTGGTGGCGTTAACCAGGAAGACCGACCAAAGCAATGTTTTCCTCGGCGAGTTAACCGACCATGACAATTCTCTATCTCACCTTCGCCGTGTTAGCCCACAGGATCGGGTGGAGTGGCCTGGCGGCTGGAGTGCCGACAGCAAGATCCTGTTCTTCCAATCTGATCGCACTGGAAACATGAATATCTTCCGCCAGCCCATCGGTGTAACGAATGCGGACGCACTGGTCATGGATCAAAATGATAACCGTGCGCCATTGCTGAGCCCGGACCGCGCCTGGGTTTTATATTTTGCGTGGCCACGTTCGGCAGCCCAGGTGAGCAGGGCTCAGTTGAAGAGAATGCCAGTGGGCGGCGGTTTGTCCGAGACGATCCTAGAAGCCACTGGCCTCCTTGACTCAGAGCAAACACCCTACCGCTCGCAAACATCCTACCGTGTCATATTGCCGACGATGACAGGTCAACCTGCTTTTCGGTGCCCGTCGCAGTCGGGCACTTCTTGTGTTCTGAGCGAAGCGGATCCAAACGAGGTAGTGTTCTATTCTTTCGCTCCTCTGCCCGGAGCCAGCAAATCTGAGCTGTTTCGTATTAAGGCCGATGATCCGAACGCCATCTCATGGGATCTTTCGCCCGATGGTTCCCGAGTCGCGTACGCCGAGTTCACATGGCGTTCAGCGTCGATTTACGTTCACGAACTCAGAGGCAATACCGCTCGTGAAATCGCTCTGAAGGGTATGACGGAGTTATCCACCCTCTCATGGTCGGCCGACGGGAAGAGCTTTTTTGTCACAACATTTGGAGTTACTGGAAGCTCTCTCTTTCACGTCACCCTCGATGGCAAATACCGTCTCTTGTACAGGGGAGCCAAGGAGGTTGAGGGAGCGAGGCCATCCCCGGATGGGCACTATCTCGCGTTCGGTGATGTTGTATCAGCTAGCAACGCCTGGCTTGTCGAAGGATTCCCTAAGTAGTTTTTCATTCTTTCTCACTAGCAGCACCGCACTAGCTCCTTTCGTTCGGGAGCATCCTGCTCTTGATTCGTCCTCGTTCGACAATAATTTCAAAACTCGTGAGCCAATTCTGCCCTGAATTGCACTTTAACAGTCAAGAGCACGCCGAAAAACACTCGGCATGAACAAAGAGTGGGTCCTGTGCCGAGACTAAGGAGAAGGAAAATGAACAAACCGTCGTCAGGGAATGAAGTGAAGATCGTATACGCCGAAGGGTCTTTCTGGAAGCTCTGGAGATCCGGCTTTGCGCTCGCGATGGTGGCTGTTCTTTCAAGTGGGGCAATAGCCCAAACGCGCTACCGTATGCGGGACCTGGACACCGACCAGCGACATTTTCTTTACACTTCTGTCGACTTTCCCAACGCGATTCGCACGCGCGCTTGGGGAATAAACCGGAGAGGCACGATCGTAGGGGATTATCGCGACACTTCAAACGTTTCGCACGGCTTTCTGTTGAGTCGAGAGGGATATGTGACAGTGGACGTCCCCGGGGCACTGATTGGGCAGCCGGGTTCACTTCCGACTTCGCTTCGAGCCATTAACCCTAGCGGTGATATCGTAGGGTTCTACATCGCCCCACCGGGGTCGTCAGCAGACTGTACTGTGGCGGGCTCGCCTCCTTGCCTTAAGGGCTTTCTCCTGCATCGCGGGATTTTCTCAACCGTTCTGTTTCCTGGACACGTGGGATCTATCCCGCAACGAATCACGCCCAACGGCGACATCTATGGGTGCTATCACGATGCCGATCTGATGGGATCGATGTTCGGATTTGTACTTTCAGCCGCCGGATTCAGAGGCATTGATGTGCCTGCATCCATGCACACGGGGGCGACTCCAGACGGCAGCACGATCGTCGGTCTCTACACTGACATGACATCCATGCCACCCCTAACGCATGGGTATGTGCTGCAGAATGGTAACTTCCAGTCATTCGACGTGCCGAACAGTACGTTCACGCAAGCTTGGGATGTCAATCCTGCACACGGCATCGTCGGTGACTTCACAGATGCAGCGGGAATGTTTCACGGATTTCTGAAGACTGCCGAAGGATACAAATCCATTGATTTCCCGGCTGCGGTTGCCAGCCACGCACAGGGTATCAATCCCCGAGGAGCGATAGTCGGAATGTACACCGATACGAACAACGTGACGCATGGGTTTCTCGGGGTTCCGGTGGACGAGTAGCTGAAGCGCAGGAGTCTCGGGAGAACGGTGGGCCCAATTCCGCCCTGAACTGCAGTTCTAGAAGGAGCAGCACTTATGCACAGCACAACTGAGTCAAAATTAGCCGAACGTCGCATGCTCGGCTTTGGGCCGGCCCTGATCGTTCTGCTCTGTTTCAATACGGCCGCTGCCCAAGCTCCATACACCGTCACCGACCTGGGCACTCTCGGCGGATCCTTTAGCATCGCATTTGGCGTCAACACGAAAAGCCAAGTGACGGGTGGCGCCAATCTAGCTGGCGATACAAACTCTCATGCCTTTCGCTGGCAACACGGGGTGATGCGCGACCTCGGCACCCTCGGAGGCGCGAATAGCCTTGCCTACAACCCCAACTCGCGCGGCGAAGTGGCCGGCGCAGCAGAGACCTCCAACATAGACCCGCTGGGGGAAGACTTTTGTGGCTTCGGGACCCAATCAATTTGTCGAGCCTTTTTCTGGCACAAGGGAATGATGCACGACCTCGGTACGCTGGGAGGCAACAACAGTTTGGCCATTGGCATCAACAGTAGCCCTCAGGTCGTCGGTTGGGCAGAAACTCGGGCAGTCGATCCGAACACTGGATTACTGATCACGCGGGCTTTCCTCTGGGAAAAGGGTGTGATGAAGAAGTTGGGCACGCTGGGCGGGAATAACAGTAATGGCCATACTCTTAACGAGCGTGGCCAAGTCGTTGGTTGGTCAGAAACGACCACCACTCCAGATCCGACCCTGGGCTTTCCGCCCTTTCATGCCTTCCTGTGGGAGAGGGGTAGGATGACTGACCTCGGGACGCTTGGAGGCAATCTCAGCATTTTCCCCTGGATCAATAACCACCGCCAGGTGGTGGGTCAATCTAGTCTTTTCGGCGACGCAAACTTTCACGCCTTCCTTTGGCAAGACGGCGCGATGCAAGATCTCGGAACGCTACCGGGCGATACGGACAGTGCTGCGTTCGCTATCAACGATAGAGGCCAGACGGCTGGTCAGTCATGCGATGCGAGCGGAAACTGTCGAGCCGTCCTCTGGCAAAATGGCGTGCCAACCGACTTCAACACTCTAATACCCGCTGACTCCGGCTTGTACCTGCTCGGCAACTTCAAAATCAATGCGGTTGGTGAAGTGGTCGGTCTGGCATTCGAAAATGCTACCGGCGAAATCCACGCCTTCCTAGCGACACCGAGAAATGGTGAACCCGACACCGAAAGCCCCACCTCTGCTGCCATAGGCCAGATCGGCGAAGCCCCGAAGGTCGTTCTTCCCGAGAGCGTTCGCAAGATGCTTCGGGAGCGCCTAGGGAGGCCTTATCCGTATCGCAGCAAGTTTTCGCCGGCACCGTGAAACGAAAATGCCCGGCTTCACGTCAACCCAGGGCTTCCGCTGTGCGGAATCCCTGTTTGCGTGATTGTTTCACAAACGGTGGACGCAATGCTGGTGTGCAGGCGCCAGTGACGAAGAGGCTCGGGGATATTCTCTATGCCGACAAGTCAAAAATTCGTGTATCCGAGGATGAGTGGCTAAAACTCCTCCGAGCCATCGCGGGCGGTGATCAGTGTGCACTGCATTCTCTGTACGAGCAGACGAATCGGATCGTTTTTACGTTGATCGTGCGCATAACCATGAATCGAGAAACTGCCGAGGAAGTTACGCTTGACGTCTTTTATGACGTGTGGCGAAAAGCCTCGACCTATGACCCTGCTAATGGATCCGTCGTCGGATGGATCATGAATCAGGCACGTAGCAGGGCGATTGATCGCCTGCGGTTCGATCAGAGGAAAAAAAGAGTGAACACGTATCCGCACAGCTTACGGCCGACAACGGACATTGTTGATCCTCAACAGGCATGTCTGTTTGAGGAGCAAGGCCGGCTGTTGCGGGATGCGCTGAGGGTCCTGACTATGGAAGAACGAAACGCGATCGAAACCGCATTTTTTTCCGAATTGACTTATCAACAAACGGCAAGCAAATTGAATCAGCCGCTTGGAACCGTGAAGACGCGAATTCGCTCCGGGCTGGGAAAACTTCGAGATGCGCTGGGAATGAAAGTTAAGGCGACGGGATGAACTCAAAACCCGGCAACCACGGTCAAGAACACCTGGATCTCGTGTTCCTGTTTGTATTGCAGTGTCTTCCTCCGAGCGAGATGGCGTCGGTTGAAGCTCAAATTTTGTCATGCAAGGATTGCCAGCAGGAAATTGAGACACTGCGGCCCATTGTCAGGTCGTTTGTCGGCTGGCCCACAGATGTGTTGCGCCCAGCGGAATCGCTTTGGGGCCGGCTCGCCAAACGAATCGCTAGTGAAGCCGACACACAGCCGTTCGTGCCTCCCTTGGAAGCGCCGGGTAAACCAGAGTGGGAAGAAGTGGCGCCAGGTATCCACGTCAAAATACTCGCGAGGAACGCGGAAATCGACAGCGTGAGCATGTTGGTTCGCCTTGATGCAGGAACCGATTATCCCGCGCACCGGCATGCAGGCACCGAAGAACTGCATCTTCTCTACGGCATATTGAAGGTTGATGACAGAACGCTGTATCCCGGTGATTTCATCCACAGCGAGGCGGGCAGCGTCGATCATCGTGTGTGGAGTGAAACCGGCTGTACCTGCTTTCTGATGACCTCGACGGAAGATGCCCTTTTCTGATTTCCCATCAATTTGCGAAAGTTACACCTGAACTGAACTCTAGAAGGCGGAACGGATTGAAGCTGAACCGCAAATGTGTTCTAAGTAATCCGCAGTGGGCCACTCTGACTTTGGGCGCTCTGTGGCAAGGACCCATGTCTGAGTCGCGCCGAACCAAGTTCATCCCAAGCGAAGTTTTGGCTCCGAGCAAAAAAGGGCGGAGTGCAAATTAGCACTCCGCTGTGAATCAAGCATGGATGGATTCAAGCCCGCGTCTTGCGAGCTATCGGCTTGTTTGCTTTCTTTTCTCG
>JBKPEB010000096.1:0-17942 GCA_046728215.1 Acidobacteriota bacterium
GCTCTGACCGTGACCCCCGCGGTTGTTACTTTCGGTGTGGCATCCTTAGCTGAAGGTCGGATCCACGCGGATTTCCCATACGCCGAGGAGCCATCCAGGAACGTAGCACCGATTCCTCTTGCGCTCGCACCATCTACGTAACTCCCTGGAATCGGCATAAGCTTGATTGTTGAGTCCCAACTGGTGAACTTGCATTTCGAACTCAGTGGCGAGAACTGGGACGGGCTGAGCCGGCCGTCCCCAATTCGGGTTTCCCCGTCTGCGAGCCATGGCACGAATCATACTCTCTAAGCATGGACCGCGGCTCTCCCTTCCAAAAACCATGGGCAGGCCAGGTCGCCAAGCGACGGATTCTTTACCCGAGCGCATCGGGCGTTCCTCGCGTTCCCAAAAGACTTGTTTCTGGAAACCGAGATTGCGGCGAGTTGGGATGCCCATCCTTCAGGAATTCTCAAAGAGTGAAAACGCACGTTGAGGCGACCACTATTGGTGCATGCCAGACCTCTTTACCGGAAGTTGTCTACAAGAATGATGTCACTATTTAGGGTATCTAGCTGTGTGTAGAGGATAGTCTTTTTGTCCAACGAAGTTCCGAGGGTTAGCTAACGAAGCGACATGAACCGGACAGAAGTGGCGCTCCGTCCGGTCAGTCTGCAGCCTTTGCTTGGGAGGGAGGCTGCTCTAGGGAGGGTGAGTCTTCTTTTGGCAAGTGATTGAGGGTTGTGTCGGCGGTCCCGAACGAATTGAGCGTGTTCCCTTAGAGCGGCACGCATCTCTGAGAAAACACGTTCGACCTCACGGCCCCGGGCAGAGGCAGCCTTGGTGCAGAGATTTCTAATTCGTTCGTCGATGGGGTCGATTTCCACGGAAGGTATTGGGGCAGGGCAAGAGCCGCGACACAGCATCCTCGAAGCGTAACGGCTCCAGCCCTGGAATGAACAACAGTCTGGTAGGCTACACGGCCACGTCGCGTAAAACTGTTCAATATTGCACACATTTGTTGGACTATCGCGCCGTTCTGAGCGTACGGTGAGGTGAAGACGTACTTCACAACCTTTCTGCCGTGCTCCCAAAGCGACGGGCATCTTGTGAATCGCCAAAGTTCACAGGAGGCCGGGATGGCTCCCGACAAAACACGTGTGGAATTAAAGGCCGAGATCGAAGAACTGCACAGGCTCCACATAGAATCCAATCGTCAGGCCATGTTTGGCGGTTTGACGCGTGAAGCCGAGGACGAGCATTACAGACGAATCGATCGTATCGCTGCTCTGTACCGCCAACTGGCTGCCCTGAGGTCGGAAGAGTAGTTGTGACAGATAAAGAGCATTGGCGTCAACTGTGTGAGCAGGCCGCCTTCGAACAGAACCCTGAGAAACTGATGGGGTTGGTGAAGGAAATTGACCGCCTACTCGCCGAGAAGGAAGCCCTGCTGAAGGCTAATCGAGCAAGGAATGATGTTCCGTAGTGGCGCGTGTTTATTTGATCGTGAAATAGGCACTACTTCCCCCCGTAGTCGGTATTGCTTTCACAAGTCCTCTTCTATATCCTCCCCGGAACCTGATCAGCTGTTTTTAAGGGCAGAGCCGCTGCACCCACACCCATACCTCAATGGCGGCTCGGCCCTTCCCCTAATATGAACGACGTAAAGTGGTGGGTCCTGGTCGTGATAATGCCGGTCGTGGCGCTGGTAATGCTCGCAGCCCTCTGTTGGTATGCATACGTCCCGCAACCTCCTGGCTGCTGATGGGCCCCCAAGGAAACTCGGCCGCGAGTAGCAAATCCTACAGACATCCGAAAACCGTCGTCGTAGAATCCCCGGCGAATCGGGGGAGACGCGCCGGACGCTTGTGGGACTTGGGAGAGGCCACCGCGTTCGGCGCGTGTTTATTTCAGCGTCACGATGGGGACCGGTGGTGTAAAGAAAGACAGCGGGCAACACTTCTCCGTTAATTGCCCAGCAGACGCAAGTTCGAATCTTGCCCGGTCCACACACGACTCCAAGAGGCAGGTGTCGTTCGTAAGCACCCATTGCCGGTGTTGCGAATGGGTTCGTCTGTGAGATTAAAAAAGTCGGATGTCGATTCGTGGTTAGCAAAGTTGGCAGAGGGGGAAAGCCGCGTGAGTCGCAATACCCTTTGATTGCGACAGTGTGGCAGAATACCCATCGCGTGAAGCTGATACTGTCCATTGCCGTGGTGGATGTCTGATCCCGATGGCTTCCGTCACAAGTTGTGGGGCTATTTCGCAGGCGGAACAAGACGAAGCATGGCAAAAGGTCCGCAGCGCAGAAGACGGAGTAAAGCGAATCCAAACGTACAACCAGCAAGAATCACACACAGAAGCAGCTTGAATTTCACATTTCTCCTCTCAAAATGAGCTTGCGCCCGACTGAGATGACCAAAGCACGGAATCATCTCGTCAACAATTGACGAGACACTCTATGAGAACAGTATTCCGCCTTCACAATGGCGATACTGTGCAAGATTCCTCACCCGAGCGGGCTTGAAGAAAAGGTCGAAGCCAGCCTCGAAGGCGCGCAGGTCGCCAGAGGAGAACATCTGCAGCTCGATTCCGAGGGGAGGGCTGGCCAGCTGATGTTTTTGCGAAGATCGCCGTAAACGAGAGTACAGACCTTGGCCGCTACTCTCTCGCCTAGCTTCTTGGCCACCCTGGCCTCGACGACGTTCCGAATCATGCACCGCGTTCGTTCAACCAACGTTCCGGCCGGGGACCGTGAAGTGAGCAGTTTAGACCAGCTATTCATTCGAACATGAGAGAACATGATGCCAGAGAAAAATATCCCTTCTCTCTTTCAGGTCCTCTGAGCTAAGTCAGCTTATCTGATAAAGGCTGACCGGGACTCTCACGCGGTTTCGGCCCGCTTTTCAAGCCTCGAAAAACGGAGACGTATGATCGTCAATCTGCGCAGATGTGTTTGGGTACAACTAACCTGCCTGATCCTCGGCCCTATTTTTTCTTTTGCACAATCTTCCAATCTCGTGCAAAACGTCGCTGCCTGTAAGGCTGGCCGAGAGGGTTGCGAGCGCTCCAAGTTCAGCCCGTCGCAAGCCGCCGAACTAGACATTGCCAACCGCGAGCGCAATGTTTCCGATTGCAGAAACGGCTTCGATTCCTGCGACCATTTGAAGCTCACGGAACAACAGGCGATTGCGCTGGCCGTAGCCAAACACCAACGCAACGTTTCCGACTGCAAAGATGGCATTGCTTCCTGCGACCCTTCGCGACTGACTCAATCCGAGGCTCGTGAATCGTCGGTCACGGCCCACCAGCGCAACATCGACGACTGTAAGGACGGCGTGGAGGCTTGCGATCACTCCAAACTGACTCCATCGGAAACCGTGGAAGTAAACGTTGCCAAGCGCCAGCTCAACTTATCCGATTGTAAGAACGGCGTGGGACTCTGCGATCATTCCCAACTTATTGGTCCAGAAACCAGTGAAGTGGCCACTGCTGAACACCAGCGCAACACGCAAAATTGCAAGAATGGCTGGAACGAGTGCGACCACTCCAAACTCAGTCCGTCGGAGGCCGGTCCAACCGTGGTCGCCGAACACCAGAGCAATTTCTCCGAGTGCAAGAACGGACAGGAAACTTGTGACTACACAAAGCTGACTCCATCGGAAGCCAAAGTGCTGACCGACGACGAGCAACGACGCAATTACACAGCGTGCTTAAAGGGTTACGGGTATTGCGACCGGTCTCATCTAACCCCCTCGGAAGCCAAGGCAATTCCGGCCGAGCACAAATCAACACCGCCCCAATAGGGCCCTGCGGAAAGCGGAAACGGAGAATCTTGATATGAAGATACGGCAGGTTATTCTCTTGCTACTGGCCACTACCGGCCTCGCAGCCATACCTTTGAAGGCAAAGTCGCAATCACTGGTCGATTCGGAAGACTCTTCCACCTCTGTTGTCATGTCAGCCAGTGCGACCCACACGCTTCCCGATATGACATACATACGCCCGACACAAAAACCCAAGCTCCGCAACTACGCCTTCGACGCATTCGGTCCGTATCCCATAGTCGGCGCCGCTTTGGCAGCCGGCATTAACCAGGCGAAGAACGCTCCGCGGGAGTGGAAACAAGGCGCGGAAGGTTATGGCAAGCGATTCGCGTCCAACTTCGGCATCGCAGCAGTAAGTACGACGACGCGCTATGCGCTCGCGCGAGCCTTCCGGGAGGACACATTGTATTCTCCCTGTGCGTGCAAAGGCGTGTTCCCACGGTTGAGCCATGCAGTTATTTCGACCATCACAGCACGGCGTGGTGACGAAGGCCACCGCGTCCTTTCTTTCCCTGCTCTCGTCGCTCCGTATGCCGGAACCATGACTGCCGTCTATGCATGGTACCCAGGACGCTACAACGCGATGGATGGTTTCCGCATGGGCAACTACGCCCTGCTGGGGTCTTTAGGTGAAAAGATTGCCATGGAATTCCTCTATAACGGACCACATTCATTGCTTTCTCGTATGCATCTCAACAAGGCGAATGGGCACGAAGAACAAAGTCTGGGCACGCAGCCATGATCGGCTCGCAGTCGTGTTTTGGATGAACCGGAGGCACCCGACCGAAGCGAGGCGATCATGGCGCATCCCCCGTCCATGGCCGCAGTCGCCTGCGCTCTCAACACTTTTGTCTGGCACGTTGACATCTTGGTACGCGTTCAGTTTGGTCGTGTTCGTCCCTTCGCAACGCACTCGTCGGGGGCTATCCCCACCTCGGCCTCCTTCAGGATGGCGATGCGGGTTCATGCTTCTATATCATGCACCCGATCACGGCGGCCAAAAAGCTAGTTTTTCGCCGCGACCCGTCTCGCGAGTGCCCATCGACACCTGGAGTATTTTTCAACGAATTTTCGTGAGCAGATCGTTCACATCGTAGTTCTTTTAGATACCCCGCTCTATGCTTTGCGACCGAGGGCTATGAGCAGCACAGCCAGTTGCAGCATTGATCGGGCGCTTGATGCTTAGTCGCCCGTAGCTGGATCGGATATCGGCTATGCCAGAGCCACTTTATATAAGTCGACGAGTTTCGCCCAGGCACGCTCGGCTTCGGCCTTGTTATAGATGGGCACACCGGTCGCGGATGGGCATATCCGACACGCACCAGCCATGGAAGGCTGAATACACTTCGATTTCGGCGGAAACCTTGGCGGCTGCAAAGGCCTCCTTCAGCTTATCTTTGGCATCCGGCTGACGCTCGTCGTCGTTCGACGCGATCCCGAAATACATTCGTGCTTTGATCTTCGGCGCGAGCAGATGCGGGCTATCGGGTTTATCGGTCACCAGGCCTCCGCCGTGGAATGATGCGCCCCGCACCAATGCGATTGGGCAAGGACGCGGCGGTCCTCACAACCAGCGCCCCGCCCATGCAATAACCCTGGGTTCCGATCTTCTTTGCCTTGTTCACTTCTTTTTGCGCATCCAGGAAGGCAACGTAGGCGGTGGCATCTTTTTCGGCATTGCCGGCCGCGTTCACCGACGCCATCAGGGGCCGGAGCTTCGCCATATCGTCGGCGTTCTGAAAGTTGAAGGTGGAGGCGTCCGTGAAAGGAGCTTTGGACACTCGGTAAAAGGGATTAGGCACGAGAACGGAATATCCGTCACCCTCAGAGGCAATACGCCTCGCAAGGGCGCGCATCGAGGGACGCAAGCCGAATGCGTCGGGCCAGATCAATTTCCCGGATAACGAGAAGTGGAAAAGGACAGATTGACGAGGACATCTTCTTAGGCATGTGCCCGAGGGGGATCCGTGCTATGGGACAGACACGGAGTAGTGACTTCGGCGCGCCGCTGCTTAACTAAAGTTCTGTTCATACATTTTCGACAGCGCCACTACTGCTCGCCGAACGGGATGGGAGGCGTCTTTCTCGATTTCGTTCATGGCGTGTCTTCAAATCGCCAACTCTGTGCGATTGTACTCGCGGTGCCAAAAAGAGGAAGTGGAGCAGGTGGCTTCTCCACTAAGGAGCGCACCCCTCCGAGCGTAACCGCCGCCTTCTCGGCGAGTGGAAGCCGCAAGGCTATCTGTCAGAACTCAGCTATCTCCGAGACGCGATCCGGTCGAATGGCACATTGGACGGAATGTTGTTATGGGACATCACGTCCCGCATGCGATTGTCCATGCTTTCGATTCCATCCCGGTTGTTGGTGCGTCGATAATCCATCCAGCGGGAGTAGTAACTGTCGAAGCGTTGCTGGTCCTCGGACGATAAGCGACCGCGACTCTGCTCGTAGTCGCCGCCGTACCCCCGGTCACCGTTCGATGCGATCCGGTCGAACGGCACATCGGATGGAATTCTGTTGCGGGACATCACTTCCCGCATGCGATTTTCCATGCTTTGGATTTCATCCCGGTTGTTGGTGCGACGATAGTCGAGCCAGCGCGAGTAGTAACTGTCGAACCGTTGCTGCTCCTCAGGGGATAGGCGACCGCGCCACTGCCCATGCCCATAGCCGCGACTGTCTTGGTTACGCGCATCGTCGCGATCCCCTTGTCGGTGGTTGTCGTCGGGGTACTGCGCCAGGACTGGTACGATAAGCGCGATCAGAACAGCGCAAATTCCTAGAATTCTTTTCATGAAGCCTCCGCAAGTTCGATCCCGTAGATGCATGTGTCCCAACTGCTCGTGCAGGAAACAGCGTACGCCAGTCAAAATAGCACCTGGGATCTGTTGCGGTCTGACCAAAACAGCTCACATCCGACTCGCAAACGACTGGCAGCACCATACAGCAAACGTGGGCCGTGCCTGCTGTGGGCTGCAGTACGAGTAACGTCTTTAGTCTAATCCGTGTCTTGGTTGCAATTGAGAGTGCGAGTAGGAAGAGTGGCTTATGTCCGCCGCGAGACCATCAATGTGTTGTTGACTATGCGCGTTCGGTCCAAACCGCAGTGGTATCACTGTAAACTCACTTCTTAATTTCGCGACGATGCTTCCCAGTGTTCCACAACTGCGACTCTGTCTCCCCGATCGACGCAAAAAAGGTGCCGTCGGTGCCAGTGCTCTGCGACTCGGAGATTGACTCCGCCATGTGCTCAGCCTGATGCCGGTCATCGGTAAGCAAGGGAATTACAAGTTGAAGAGCCTCAATTTCGCTTTGTATGCGGGCACGATCTGTTTCTTTCTGGCGCAGAACGTCGCGAGCATCTTTCATTGATCAACCTCCAGAAATCAGTTTCGGATCCCTTGGGCTTAGGTTCCTTGGGCTAGGAGGGAATGAGTTTCACTCAAGCGAAGCAGAGCGCGACACACACACTGTGTATTCTCGTCCCGTCAGTCTCTCTGTGTGCGTATTAGGTCACTTCCCCCAGATGGACGAGCACTTGCCATGCCATAACCCAAGTCATTCAGCTCAACTGTTCCATGAGGGTTCCCGTGTAATTTTGTCGAGCGATGTGGCACTAATGGAAGTGAGGGCAGAAAGATCCGGCGGTCACTCGCGTTTCGGATGTCAAAGAACTAGAACGAGTCGTGTCCAGGGTCGAGCATACGGGGTCGCTAATTTGCCAATCATTCCCCTCGTGGCCTAGGTACTCGCCTCTTCTCGTCGCGCAAATCTGTGAACCGTGGATCTTCTATCCGCGCGATGTTGTCAAGATCTGGTCCTGTCAGTTGCGGCTGACCGGATCGCCTGCGCAACAGGATCGAATCTTGCCAGGCTCGCGCTAAGACCTTCAGGCGGCGTCATTTCCACTACTCGTTGCTCCATTGCTCCTTTCAATTCACCAAGAATGTCCATTAGATTTCCCGATTCTTGTTCATTATGAAGATCGCGGCACAACTCCCGCCAGTTCTTCTGTGTTTTTGCAGACATGGTAACCCTTCTGTTCGAGTCAATCCCAATACTACGACGCATGGCTTTGGATAGATGGTCACAAGTGACCGCTCGTGTGCTGAGCGTTTCCGGTTAGCCACAAAAAGGGAAGGCCGCAGGTTCGCGGCCTAGTCTCTGTCCATCTGCATGCATCACCACACTACACGGCATTTCCAGCCGCCGTATGGTCCGAAGGGATCACTTTTGCTCGAGCATGCCGGGCCAACGGGAGAGACGTGACTGTCCGCGCTGGCTATAAACAATCTCGAAGCAGAAGCCGTGCCGACAATCACGCGCCGGAGTAAGCACCGGTGTACAATGCATCCGGTTTTCGAAGTCAAAAAAGGAAATGTGAGGTGACTACGCCCTAACCGATAGGAGGAGGTATGAGAATGCTACGTACGGCCGCTCTTCTCGTGTTCACGTTCGTGGTTTCAAGCTTGGCCATCGCCGCCGATGAAACCAAGAGCGCACCCAAAGACGTCCCCGATTTTGACGTGTACGGTATCAGCATGACCGAATGCCAGTGCACTGCTTACGCCTGTCCGTGCCGCTCCAATGGCCATCCGGACCACGGCAGCTGCGACGCCGCCGACTTTACCTACATCAAACAGGGCCGCTATGGAAAAGTTGACATGGGTGGCTTCAAGGCTGTGGTCATCGGCGATCTGATCGATCGCGACGCCAGCAAGGTCCAAGGCACCGTGTATTTCGATAATAGTTCTACGGCGGCACAGCGGGAAGCATTTAATGAAATGCTCGCGTTCATGTTCGGATGGAACCCACCCCACATTGTTGGCAGCAAACTTGTTTCAATTGACTTCAAGGTCTCCCGCGACAAAAACACCTATACGCTCACTATTCCCCACATCCTCGAGGAAAAGGGCGTCATGAAGCGGGACAGCGCGGGCCAGCCTCTGCACGTTGTTCCCGCGATGGATCTTTGGGGCAACAAGATCACCTATCTGGATAACGTCGTTTTCAGATACCACGACAAAGGCGTCGGCAAATGGGATCTCTCGGGTCACCAGGCCAATGTGAAAGAATTCCATACCACGAAAGAGATGTACGCGAATAAGAAGCTGCTGATGCAACACGGAGACATGTCCGGCACCTGGACCGCAGAACAGAAGAAGATGATTGAGGATATGGGAATGAAGCCGGAATAGTTTGAAGTCCTAGTTGCCTTAGCCCCGTCCTCTGCGATGAGGCTTTCGTTTGTATGGAGCTAAATTGATTTCACGGGCCTAGAATGAGCGCTGCGTTTCCACTCTCAAAGCATGTAGTCTGTTTTCGCTGAATCGAGACACCAATCATGGGTTACCGCGGCGTGGTTGAAGTGAGCAGCTTGGACGATACATTCGGCTCAACATGTGCTCGATCCACTTCTAAGTGCTCCGATTGCGGAACCGTGCTTGCTCTGCTCATGCCCAACGCTACGCCTCGTGCAATACAACCTTCTGCCCATCCTACCTGTCATTCCATCAGGCTGAACGTGCCAAAGCCGCCGCCACTCAGCGTCCGGCTAGAGAGAAAGAGCGCCTGATTCGGGCTGTGGTGGGAGAGTACATAAAGGGAGCGCCGCAACGCACAAAATAGACACCTCGCGCCGGACGAGTTCGGTTCTACCTTGGGAGAGAACCGAGATTTTCGATCCGGCACGGGGCGTAACAATCTAGGGTGCAGCGTAGGTCCATCAGGGTGCGGCCAACAATAAGGTAGAACCCTTTAACGCCTGATCTGGGGACACTCGACGAACAAAAAGCGAAAGTACACCATTCCCTCGTGGATGGGTCGACCGCCGGTCAGCATTCAGGTCTGCATACTGATTCGGACTTTGGCCCAGGCAGATCCCTCGTGGCGTGCGCAGCGCATTCACGGCCAGTTGCGGAAGCTCGGAATCGAGGTTTCAGAACGTACCGTGTCGCGCGTCTTGCCGACCGTCAAGCGGCCACCGTCGCAGACCTGGAACAGGTTTTCCTGGCGCCCCACGTAGCCGAACACAAATTCATCAGGCAGAACTCTGAACAAGCGCGCCCCTTGTTCTGCCTTCTTGTTGCTCGCTTGCTGTAATTTCCGCTGCTCGTCTGGATGGCTTACAAGCCGCTGCATACGCTGGCTCTCTCTCAGCTGCTGTTTGGCGTCAAGAGGCCGGCTATCAACGGAGAGGAGTCGCGTAAGAGAACCATTGTTTGTCTCCAGGATTTCCTGGACCTGTTTTCTCCCCGATTCCTCATTTTCAAGACGGTACATCCAGTGGCCATGATCATGAGCTTGGGATTTCAGTTCGTTGGCGACCACACGCCGTACGAGTTCGTTAGCAGACATCCCGAGTCTCTGTGAATCCGACTGGGGAAGGGCGTTCAATCCGAAGAGAATGATCGTCACCAGGACGGTTGCAGAGCGGTGAACTGGTCTCACAGCAAATGACGACGCGACTGCGCAGTGCGATTTGAACTGGCTATGCATCTCGTCATTCCTCCAATCAGACGGACGTGAACGACCCGAAGGTTCGTGTCCCAGTGGCGGCATACTCGCAATTCCGATTATCGAAGGAAATGCATCGAAAAAGCTGGTCAAAATCGCGCACTCTCCCCTGCGGTTTTGACAGGCACGGTTACTTCGGACATCGAAATCTTCTAATCGAGCCCGAGTCTGCAGGGACTGAGCTTAGCGCCCAACAGGAACTCTCTCAGGACGGGGGCGCAAGTAAGGAATCGCCCGTCCCAAAGCGGTTTCGCCGTAGTGCACCCAACGTGGAGTCGGACGCGGCGTCAGAGCCAGCATGTTGGACAAGTGACATAAGGACGGATGCAAATCCGCAACCAGCTTAATCAATGCTGTGAGCGGTACAGCGAGCAGCAAGCCCATCACACCCCACAACCAGCCCCAGAAGAGAATCCCAACCGTCGCCGCCACCGGTCCGATGCTCACGCGATTGGCAATAAATTTCGGAATTAGAAAATTCGCGCACATAACATGCAGCAAGAGAATCGTCAGAATAATGACAATATATGGTCCTGGTGTGTTGAACTGAAGGAGGGCCGCCGCAAGAGGAAGCGCAAGTGAAAAGATGAGTCCGAGGAAGGGCAGCAGATTCAAAAGCCCGCTGGCGATTCCGAGAGGTATGGCGCCTTTTATGCCAATACTCCACAACACGAGGGTTGTCGCCACGGCCATCACGGAGCCCACGATAAGGTTGCCGGCGACAAAGCCGCGAATCATCTGGTTCAGGTTCGTGATGAATCGAACCGCGTCTTTCCTCGAACCGAAGAGGCCATCCATTCGGATGGCCATTTGGTCCTTGGTGCAGAGCATAAAAAACGTTAGAAATGGCACCACGCCGGCAATAATCAGCACTCCCCACACAGATCCCACACCTCGCACCAGATAGTCAGGCCAGGTTGGCGATTCCTGCAACCGAACCTCGGGGACTTTCTTGGTGGGATGTGCGTCGTTCGTTAGGCTTCCGGCACTTTGCTGGAGATCTTGGATCTTCCGGCTAATTGGCTCAATGGTTTGCTGAACCTTCGAGGCGTACACTGGAAGTTCTTCCGCAAAGCTCATCGCTCTTCCATAAGACAGGTAACCGAGCAGCCCGATTAGACCCACGCCGGCGAGGACTATGGCGGCCGCAGCAAGACTGCGCGGCAAATGCAATTTCTCCAGTGTGACTACCACGGGGTCGAACAGGATGGCGAGAAATCCCGCCAGGATAACCGTAATGCAAATCGAGCTTGCGTAGTAGCCAAACAACGTCAGCAAGCCCCCGACCAGTACGAACAGCAGAATGGCGATTCTCCTTAGCAGATTATCAGATGCTGAGGTCGAAGGCGGCAGGACCATTTCCACCGCGGGTAACTGAATTTCTTCGGCAGCCGGCTTATTCGTAACCTGATCAGACATATGTTTTCGGTGCGCAAAATGCACCGTTGATTGGAGGCCGGAGAAGCGAAGCGGGTTCGTGCGCCGAAATGGTCGACTCGTGGGGTTCTTGCCGTATCCGACGTGTTCGTCCTTTATAGGTTCAGCAGTCTGTCAAAAAAGGAACGATAGCGCTGTAGGGCAATCCGCAGACCTTCAGTGGACACGTTGTCACCGCGGCCCCACTGCTTTTCCAAGCCCGACCGCTCGTTGGCGAGACCTTCCGTGAGTCGCTGCATCAAGGCAGCTACCAGCTTGTCTGCGTCTTCGACCGTGCGGCGTGGCTCATCCACGAAACCTGTCTGTATTTTGCTCCACTGGGATCGGAAATCTCCCATCTCCGATTCAGAAAACAAGGGCGTGGGCTCTGAGACTGCAGCCGCTCTGTTCAGAGTTTCCGGCTCTTGGCCCTTCACCAGCTTTGGTCCCTCGGGCTGCCTTGGCGGAGTGCCGTAGCCTGCCAACCCGGCCGTCGGAAGTTCTACCTCTATTCTTTTTTCCGCCATTACGCTACCTCTTTCCTTTCGACAGTAGTTGATACCTGCACCAGTTCCTCAAACAGAGAGCGGTAATGAACCATCGCCGTTCTCAGATCTTCCGTAGTTGCTCCATTTTTCCCAACCCGGAGGGCAATCTCATGCGCAGACCGGTAGTTCTCCACTACTCGGGGATGGTCGACGGAAATGTCGGCGGCACGTTGATCGAAATCGGATACGGGATAGCCACGAGATTTCATCAGAGACGACACCAAGTCATCGGCTTCGGCGACCGCTCCCTTTGGGGAATCGACAAACCTCGACTGTAGGGATTGCCACTGTTTCGAAAAACGTTCGCGTTCCATCGGGTCAAGATCGCGAATGTTGAGCTTTTCAACCCGCTCTTGGCGATCCGCCAGTTTCGCTTCTGCTTTTCGTTCTGACCCATGCTTCTGCACCGCTCGTTCGTACTCGGGGCCAAACTTTTGCCGTAAGTCTGCAGTCGTACTCCTGCGTTTTCGCACGTACAGCCAAGCAACCACTGCGATGATCAGAATCACCAGAGTGGCGACCACAATAAACTTCGGATCTAGCAGATTTAGATTCATCGAAAACCCTCCCCTTGTACTTACGAAAGGTCCTCTACCGTCAGAACCTTGTGAATCTTCAGTATCGAATTCTGTGTTTCGTAAAGCTGGTCAGAATTGACCATGGCGATAGTCGTATGCGCTGGTAAATACGAAGTCGTCGGTCAATAGAGATTCGACGGCCTTGCGATCTCAGTTTTCGTAGGCGGAAAAGTATTTGCGATGACGTCCGCGTTGGACATCTCGTCTCTACAATTCCCGAAAATCACGGATGTAAACGACAATGATCGGACCGCTTAGATCTTCTTAAGCGACGGCTGGCGGAGTCTCGTGCGCCCGTCGTCATCCCACTTGACGACCGCGTCCTCTTCGTTAGCTCGCTCAACTGTGCCAATTTCTCCCGTCGGCTTTCCGAAGGTGCCCAAACCCTCGACCCGATCTCCGGGAGTCAACTCCTGGCCGGTGGCAGAGGGCTCGGAGAGCGGTGGGCTCTTGGCACGGTCTGAGTCGGGGATCGCCCCAGCGTGTGACAGCGGTGGTTGGGGAGCTTTACGCAGTTTGGGTATCAGCTTTTTGGCACCATGGGTCATAGTGTTTTCTTTTCCCCGAGGCCAAGACAATCGCGCTTCGCCACGACTCTTCATCGGCTCGCTAGATACAGCATAGGCCTGGACAGAATGGCGCGGCCGGTCCAAACTGCACAGTTCTGATAATTAATTCTGCTATTGGCGCGCCGCAACGATCGAATCGCTCAAATTGGTCCAATGTGATCAGACATCTTTCTTGGCTACTTCTATGATGTTGTGTAGTGAAGAGGTGAGGCGACCGTTACAAAGGCCGTCAGCTTTCTTCTCACAAAGAGAGGTACAACATGTCAAACAGTATTGATTGTTCTTTCGGTGCTGTTTTTGCTCGGTGGCGGGGGCTGGGGATATTCTCGTTGGCGCGGCTAACGTGATCGCAGGATGAACGTGTCACCAACCTGTTTGATCCTAATCTTGCGGAATTTTATGAGGGGGTTCGACGCCAGCAGACCCCCGAACCCTCGTTCAGGTTCCCTGAGCTGAGTCAGCCCACCTGAAGTCTTGCTTCTCTCCTTAGATCCAGGAAAGCTGCGTGCCCCCATGCATCCGAGTGCGATCCTGCACGAAGTTCAGCAACTCTACAGGTGAGTGACCGTCTGGACGCTTTGGCGGAGCGACCTCTTGTCGTTTCAGAAGCACTCATGACCATCTCGGGAAGCGTTCGAAACACGGCAACCCTGTTGGAGGTGCTGGTTGCGACAAAAATGGCGCCGCTCTCTGGATTGGATCCAGCAGATGCCTGAACGGTCATCGTCGTCCTGGAGCTGCGTTTTGGGATTGAGGTGCGGGGATCTAGTCGTGAAGGACGACATTTAAAAGCGAACTGTGAACTTGCAATCCACTTGCGGCGTCATAGTTGATGAAGCCTAACCTTCTGAACCGGTTCATGAAGAAACTAACCCGCGACCGGGTAGTGCCCACCATCTCGGCGAGCGTCTCCTGACTGATTTTGGGGATTACAATCTCGGGCACTCCGTCCTTACCGAAGTGAGCCAGCAACAGCAAAACCCTAGCGAGTCTCTTTTCGCTCGAATTAAAGAGTTGGTCAACCAAGTCCTCTTCGTATCGGATGTTTCGTGCGAGCAGATACGCAACGAACAGATCAGAGAACGTGGATTCTCGGTGGAGCGCGAGCATCATTGCCTTCTTGTCAATTTGCAGAAGTTCGCATTCCGTCAGTGCGGTTGCAGATCCCATGCGTAACGGCTGTCCTGCTAGTGCGCCTTCTCCGAAAAATTCTCCCTGGTTCAATATGCCCAAGGTTGCCTCCTTGCCACTTTCGGATACAACGGTGAGTCTCACCTTGCCTTTCTGAATATATGAAGACTGCATCAGATGCATCCCCCTGTGTGAAGATCGTTTGCTTTCTTGGAAAGGCGACGACTTTGCGACCCTCGCCAATCGTAGCAAGGAATTTCCTTGGGTCGAAATCGCGTTTTTTCTTAGCCGGCACAGCTGATGCTCTCAACGATTCTCCTGGAGTCGAGCTACACTCCACGACATCTTGCCAGAATTGAAATTGAGCATTCTAGTAGCGGTGAGACGTTGCAATCTTTGGGGATGAAAACCATAGAACTCACCGCGAAACAGATATTATCCGTGCCTTGTCCTACTTGTGGTGCAGCGACGGGGGATGCGTGTGAACTCCAAACCGGTGCCCTGCGCACCGAGCCACATCGGGATCGGAAGCTGTCCTCTGCCGAGGCTGTGGAAATGAAGGCCACGAAAGGACGACAATCGGCGAGGCCGAAGACCCGGATAACCATCCTCAGGTCAAACGAGCAATTTTGACCAGACCTCCGAAGGCACTGAATGAAAGAATTCCCGAACTCTGAAAGAAGCGTTCGTGTCGTCCAACCGCTAGAGGAGGACCCATGTGGATTCTTTCAAAGCAATTGAAAAAATCAAGGCTCTCCCACGCTCAACTTGAATCATTGGTCTCACAACGCACAATAGCATTGCAGAACCTTTCCCAGCGGCTCCTCAAGGTGCAGGACGAGGAGAGACGGAGAGTAGCCCGTGACTTGCACGACAGTACCGGTCAAACACTGGCCGCACTGAAAATGGGCATAGCGGTCCTTGAGGAAAGACTAAAACAAAACCAATGTACGTCCGACGTGTTGTCCGAGATTGCTGCATTGGCCGATCAGGCGATCCAGGAAATTCGCACCACCTCATACCTGCTGCACCCTCCTTTGTTGGACGAGGTAGGTTTCAATTCCGCCGCACAGTGGTACGTCGACGGCTTCGGGAAGCGAAGCGGGATTAAGGTCAGGCTGGACCTCGCGACCAAACGTGAACGATTGCCTATCACGATCGAGACCGCTCTCTTCCGTGTGCTGCAGGAGAGCCTGACGAATGTGCATCGCCACTCTGGAGCTTTGGAGGTCAGCATCCGTTTTCAGTACCAAGCCGAAACGGCGCTGCTTGAGATACGAGATTGCGGACGCGGCATACCGATGGAGCGATTGACTCGACTTCGTGAAGCGAGCTCGGAAACGGGCGTGGGTCTGGCCGGAATGCGCGAGCGCTTGACCGAACTGAACGGCAAGCTTGAAATAGAATCGGATCGTCATGGAACGAGCCTGCGAGCCATAGTTCCGCTTCCGGTTGTAGCTCCATCGGTTCCCCATGAAGATTCCACAGAGCTTGCTTTCGACTGCGAAACAACGGCTGATGCACTCTTGCTGGTGAGCACAACCGGATTGGCTTCCAGCTCAGGGCAGACTGCGTCAGGGGTCTGATGCGCCTTTTGTCCAAGCGATGCTGCGTCTTGTTCGGTGTGCCCGCTGGATTCCCGCGAGGACTTTACGTCCCGTCCCGCCTACCTTCAGGCACTGCTCGTACAAGCCTTCTCAGTCGGCGTTGGCTTCCTAATGTTCGGAGCCGTTATCGGTACGAAGATCAACGCAATTAGGTTTGGCCAAGCGGCATGAGTAGTCAATCCGATTGCGGTGGGAGTTGGGCTCGGAGTCTACAAGTGGATTTACCACTCGCTGCGATTTGCCAGACTCCTCCCAGAGTATGACAGCCTCAGCATCTTCGCGCTGTTCATCATCACGGCCCCGGTTATCTTTGCCTCCTGTCTTCTCACTGGAGCTTGTCTGCGCGGCAAGCAACGGCTCAGCTGAAATCGAGCAGAGGTTCCACAGCAAGTTAGCTAGTCGGGGTGCCAGACTGGAAATTGATCGGTTGTACCGGGCGTGGTTGAGCAATTTTGGACAGTTTCCTGAGCCGATGTGTTGAAAATGGTTGAAGGTGAACCATGCGGCGGTTTATCCGGCACTCCAAAAAGCAACCTTTCTTTGCATCGACGACAACGAGGACTTGTTGGAATGCGAGAAATCGTTCCTCGAAAGCTTTGGCTATACGGTTCTGACAGCTGCAAACGGCGGCAAGGGACTGGAACTGGCTTCCGAGTACCCGGTCGACGCCGTAATCCTGGACTACCTCATGCCATGCCCGAAACGAAAGCTTACGTTGTAAGGATAGGCTGATCGGAAGTGAATATGAGTAGATCGCATTTCTCCCTACCGTGTTTCCTTTTAAGTTTTCTATTGCTTGGCATTATTCCAGCCTTCGGGATCGAACGGCTATGCGATGTGTCTTTCGAAGATTGCCGCGCCCCGCTGATCAAACTGATTCAGAACGAGACTGTGGGAATCGACGCCGCTTTCTGGTTCATGGACGACACCACGATTTCTAATGCATTGATCAAGAAATTTCAGTCTGGCGTTCCTGTCCGCATCCTCATGGACCCACGAGCGGGGGAGGGGCACCCTACGAATACGCAGATCCTGACGCAACTGGCTTCTGCCGGCTTCCCCATGAGAAACCGCACTGCTGATGGAATTCTGCACTGGAAGATGATGTTGTTCGCCGGCCAGGGAACGGTGGAATTCAGCGGCGCGAATTTTACCCGCTCGGAGATGGTTCCCTACACACCGTATGTGAACTACACCGATGAAGCGATCTACTACTCTGACGACCCTTCCGTGGTGAACAGCTTCAAGACAAAATACGATGATTGGTGGACGGACACCACCGATTATCAGAACTACGCAAACATCCATGGGCCACTCGAGCGGCTCTATCCTACGTATCCCATCAATGCCGAGTTGGACTTCCTTCCATCGTCAGCTCCGAACATGGATTACGGCACTCGGACGATGGCTGCCATGGCCGCGGAAAAGGTCAAGCTCGATATCGATATGTTTCGCATCACCAACGAAACAATTGCCAATGCGGCGATCAAGGCCTTCAACCGTGGGATTCCCATCCGCATGATCGTGGATTCTTCGGAATATCGCAATCCGGCCAGGCCGTGGGATTCCTACAACGTGGATCGCATGTTTGCGGCGGGGGTCCCCCTAAAAATTACGGCGCACCAGGGCCAGAATCACGAAAAATCATTGATTCTCTATGGTCAGGCAATGTCGATATGGGGATCCTCCAACTGGACATGGCCTTCGTTCAACTATCAGCAGGAACACAATTATTTCACCAAGAAGCCTTTGTTCTTTCAATGGTTTCAG
>JBKPEB010000097.1:0-5628 GCA_046728215.1 Acidobacteriota bacterium
GTTGTCGATCTCGATGTGTCCATCTTCTATATAGCGGGTCAAGGCGTCCCAACGGGAGAGGGCGTATCGGATCGCCACGGTCGTCTCCGACTTGCGCGACAGTTTCGACAAGGTCGCTTCGAACCACTGCCGCAGAGAATCAACGAGCGGCTTGGCCTGTATCTGGCGGACGGCTCGGCGTTCGTCCGGCGGTCGACCGCGAATGGGTTCTTCGACTCCATACAGCATGCCGATCCGCTGCAATGCCTCCCGTGCCACCGGCGAATTGTGTGCCTGTTCCAGATCGTAGAAGTGGCGCCGCACATGCGCCCAGCAGGCAGCCTGTTGGATGCGGCCATCTTCGTAAAGCTGATTGAAGCCTGCGTAGGCATCGGCCTGGAGCGTACCGCGAAACGTTTCCAGATGCTGCCCGGGATGTTCGCCTTTGCGATCGGGCGAGTAGGCGAACCATACGGCGGGCGCGGCGGCGTCGCCGGCAGGACGATCATCGCGAACGTAGGTCCACAACCGTCCCGTCTTGGTCTTACCCTGGCCCGGCGCCAACACCGGCACCGGCCTGTCGTCGGCGTGCAGTTTGCCGGCGGCCGTCACGTAGCGACGCAGCGCTCCCACCAGCGGCTCCAGCAACCGACTGCTCCCGCCTACCCAGTCGGCCATCGTCGAGCGTTCCAGTTCCACACCTTGACGCGCGTATATCTCCGACTGCCGATACAGTGGCTGATGGTCGCAGTACTTCGACACCAGCACATGCGCCAACAGTCCCGGCCCCGCCACGCCGCGCTCGATCGGGCGGCTCGGCGCTTCCGCCTGCACGATGCAGTCGCATTTCGTACAGCTCAGCTTCGCTCGTACCTGCCGGATGACCACGAAGCTGGCGGGCAGGTACTCCAGCATCTCCGACACATCCTCGCCTAACTTGCGTAACTCGCCCTGGCATTGCGGACAGGCCGTTTCCTTCGGCACATGCGTGCGCGTTTGTCGTGGCAGATGAGCGGGCAGAGCGCGACGGGCCGGTTTCGCGGTTGTTGCACTTAGAGCCGTTAACACCAACCATGGCTCGGAAGGGCTTGCTTTCTGGCTGCGATTCGATTCCAGTTCCTCCAGCCGCAACTCCAACTGCTCGATCTGTCGCTGTAACTTCTCCGACTTCCGCCCAAACTGCATGCGGTGCAGCTTGACCAGCAACAGCTTCAGATGCTCGATCTCGCGCTCTCGCGAGATCAGTTGTTCGTGTTGCGCCAGGATCAGCGCGCGCAGTTGCTCGGCCGGAAGCACGTTCAGATCGGGAAGCGCGGTCACCGCCATGCGCGGAGTATCGCATGAACTCGCACCTTCGCATCCCAGTGCATGCGAAAAAAGTTGTGCAAAGAATCTCGCGCGTTATACCGACAACTCCGGCTCCCAGGTGCGCTCCGGTCGTCGCCAATCAATGCCTTCCAACAGCATCGATAACTGCGCTCGGGTCAGCGAAACCGTGCCACTGCTGGCTCGCGGCCACACGAAGCGCCCGCGTTCCAGCCGCTTCGCGAACAAACACAAACCGTCGCCGTCATACCACAGTACTTTGATCAGATCGCCGCGCCGTCCGCGAAACACAAACACCTGCCCGGAGAACGGACTCTGCTCCAGCTTCGTCTGCACCTGCGCGCTCAGTCCCGTGAAGCCGCGACGCAAGTCGGTCACGCCCGCCGCAATCCAGATCCGTGTCTTCGCTGGCCATGCGATCATGCCCGCAGGCACTCCAGCAACACGCGCACCAAGGCGGGATCGGCGTTGCCCTCGATCCGCACCTGTGCCTGCCGAAACTCGATGTGAATCGTACCCGGTTGTGGGTGGGAAAAATCCGTCACGCGATGCTCGACCACGACCGGCGCCGACTTGCTCTCGCTTACGCGAACCGGTAGCAACTTGATTCCTGGCTTCTGCTCCCCAAGTCGTCCGGCTAAGTAAAGGCGGCGCCAGCCAAACACCTGATTGGCGTTCACACCGTGAGCCCGCGCCACTCGCGCCACCGATGCGCCAGGCGCCAGTGTCTCTTCCACGATCCGCCGCTTCTCCGCGATGCTTCGTCGCTGCCGCTGCGCTGCGACTGAGCCGGCTGCTCTGTCTCGGAAAGTAACTGCAGTTTGCTGGGAAGTGTCCATCTCCGCTCCAAGTGGACACCTATCCGAAGCGCCCACTTGGCGAGCATGGCTCTCATCTACAACGATGTCCAGACGGTCATTACCGAACGCTTACCAAACATTGGCGGCGCAATACAGGGAATTTTTAGCTGAGACAGACTTCACCGGTAACATTCGGGGAATTGTACCGAGCGAGTAGCGGTGGAAGAGAATGTCAGATGGCGATAGACTGACATGACAGGAATCAGTCAGCAGATTGGGCTAATATTTTTGCTTTTTACTCGCGTCGGGATCAGCTTCAAGAACGATATCGACGTCTTCGCCTGGTTTCAGACTCCCCTTCTCCCCCTTCTCATCGGTGACGACGTTTTCGATTCGAATTTCCTTGTATAAATCATCCGCTTCGTCGATTTGAATTTCGGCTTTTTCGGGCTCATTCGGAAGCACGGGCCTGATGAGCTTCTTGACGGAGCCGTGCAGTTTCTTACGCTTCTTGGTCACGGCGCCCCCCAGCCAACGCCACGGAATTATGCCACGTCGGGCAAGTTTTGTAGCGTCGAAACTAGACGGTCTAAAGTGCCTTTGCCATCCTTAGCGAGGACGGCTTTAATGCCGACGCGAAAAGCGCGCTGCTTGAGCAGGTCAGATGAAAACTTCGTAAGCACGATTATTTGTGTCTTCGGAGCATTGGCGATGATTTCATCCGCCGCCTGAAGCCCCGTCATTACAGGCATTGCGACATCGAGAATGACAGTGTCAGGTCTAAGCTGCTTCACGAGATGGACGGCGGTCTCTCCGTCGCCCGCTTCTCCGCATATTTCGCAATCAGTCTTGGACTCGACCCAAGCACGAACAGTACGACGGATGATGGGGCTGTCGTCGGCAATGAGAATCCTGCGTGGCATTTTGAGCTAGCGGAGGGCGTAACTGGCAACGCCGACGAGCGGTTCAAGTCTTTATTAGTGTAGGAAGCCCGACAATACGGGAGACACTGTATTGGGGCGTCGTGACCGGGATCCCGCCCCCCGAATGGCGCTCCCGACTGCCCGGGCCAGTCGGATGAGTTCCCGGTGCAGGTTGCGAATGTTCACCGTCGGCACCACCTTTCTGAGCGCACGCGAAGCTGACCAGTACGGCCCACACTGAAAGGGTACGAGGGAGGTTTTTCATGGACATAAATGAACCGCGTCAGTGAACCGGCTACAAAGAGGCTTTGGGGCGGGACCTATCCGGTTCGCGCGAGCCGTGAACGGATCCTAGCATTTTCGAAAACCGAGCCAAGAGACTCAAGGTTTCGTGCATTCGCGATGATCTTGAGCGCCTCGGCGAGTTTTCGTTCGCGTACTCGGTCCAACGTGTCCCCCAGCGACACTGCAAAATGCAGCATGACACTCGAATCCCGGTAGCAGTCGGCGATGCACGCGGTGCATCCGTCGCGCACAAAAGGGATCTTATCGAAGTTCCATACAGAGCACATCCGTTCGCGCCAGGCATCGCAGCGCCACACATCGAAATTCCAATCCATATAAAAACTTTTGTATCCCCCATAGCAGACGAAGTGCTCCGGTTCGCCACGCAGATGGCGTTTCATGTCAGCAATTGACGCACGGGGATTGTTGACTGGAAACGCAGTCCGCAGTTCGTCTACCGCTTCGAAGGCCTCGACAAGCTCGTTGTCCGTAAAACTCATCAGATCGGAGCTATCGGACCAGGCAAGCGAAGTCGAGCCCAATCGCGCACGCTGCGGATATGAAAACGCGACTGCTGCAAAGCCAAGTTCACGAAGAAAAGGTGCGAGGAGTTGATAATCCTTGATGAGCTTGCTCATGGTCACCTGGGCAACCGGAGTGATCCCAAGCTCGGGCATTCTGGCTGTGGCTGCGCCCACCCGCTCAACCAAACGCTTCAATCCCCGGTTCGCTTCATGAGCCGCTATGGACGCTGCATCGATGGAGATGTAAATGGTTTTTAATCCCGAAGCCGATAGTTCATCGAGTTTCGCCGGTAGCAACCACCCATTGGTAATCAGGGCCGTGCCCATGCCCTTATGGACTGACAGGGCGATCATCTCGGCGATACGAGGATGAAGAAGGGGCTCGCCACCAAAAAAGCTGATGTAACGGATGCCGCGCCCATGCAGGATCTGGAGCGCAGCGTCGAGACGCGTAGCGTCGATCCAACGTAAGTTGGCGTGCGGGATTTTGCCATTGGCAAAGTTGCAGAAATCGCAGGTTGCATTGCAGGAATTGGTCACCGCAATGTTGCACAAGCCGGGGCCGCCGTGAGCAAGGAGCCGCAACATATCCCAAATCCGGGTGCGGGTCGTGGGCATACGTGCCGGTTGGATGATTTTTGATGACCGCTGGAAGTGCTTTTTTGAGTAACCGCGGTATCGCTGGTTTGCATCATACTTGCCCGTGATTGCGGGAAAGCGGGCGGCAGGACTTGTCTTTGCACTTGTGATAGTCGCTCTTTGCCTTTGCCTCCTTGCTCTATTTCTGGCTCACTCAAAAACGAGGCGGCCGCTTCCAGCGCATGAGCGTGTCCGGGGAGCAGAGGATTCGGGTCAACAGCATTTGGCGAATCTCGGTTGGCTAAACACCCCCATTACACTCAAAAACCCCTTCCTGCGGACTGGCATGAGGTCAACGAATGTAATCGCCTGCGGCTGTTGAAAAAGGAACCAAATGAGTAATTTCAAGCAATTTCTGCGTCTGCGCTGAACGAGGACTCAACAATTTACGAGTCAAATTTTGTGGTCGAAACGGACAAAAAGAGTTTTTCAACAGCCACGCCTGATTACAACAGTTGACCTCCCAATGGTTCGTCATTCGGGAGAAACCATCATTCGCTCCAGAAGGCTCTGGCAGCGCCGTGTGGCCAGTATTCTGGAGTAAAGGTCGGGGCTGTGCCTTCATTCCACCTGGCCTTCCAACCGGCTGACAGAGTCACCAATCATTTGGAGAAGTACAACCCATTTGACTAGGGGCGGCCATCGAGGTAAGGTTCGCGTGTTCCTCGCCCAAACTGCCCGGGCCTTACTCCACCCGAGTTTTGGAATCTCATTGCGGATATCACCCTCATCGTTGTTATTAGCAATCCTCTTCGCCTATCCGGCAGTGGCTCAAGCTGTTTACGGCAACGTATACGGGACGATTACGGATCAGTCCGGCGCCCTCATCGCCGGTACGAGAATAACCGTCCTCGATGTGGCCAAGGGCACTGTCGTCCAGACTGCGAGCAACGCATCTGGCAACTACACGGTGACCCACCTGGCGCCGGGAGACTACAACGTGCGCGGGGAGGCCCCCGGCTTCAAGTCAAAGACCATGCTACAAGTCCAGGTCTTTGCCGACCAAGGCGTGAGGGTCGACTTGCAGTTTGAGGTTGGCGTCTCGACTGAGTCGGTAACGGTGAGTGCCGAAGATCTACCGCTGCTAAAAACTGACCGCGCCGATGTCGCAACCACCTTTACTGACCGCGAGGTGGTCGAACTACCCTTGTT
>JBKPEB010000098.1:0-39481 GCA_046728215.1 Acidobacteriota bacterium
CGGCGCGAAATGGAGGCCGCGACCGAGCACATGCGCAACGAATTGTGTAGCCAGCACAAAGAGCTGCGCCGCCAGACGCAGAAGATGCGCAAGGAACTTCAAAAACAAAGTGAGGAACTGCGCCGCGAAAACCGTAAGCAAATGGAGCGCCTGCGGCACGAACTGCACGGCGAATGGATGCAGATCTAGGTTCGCGAAGGGGCAGGCGTGCCCTCGTCTGCCTAGCCGAGGGCAGCTCGCCTTAGTTGCTCGGCGTCCTAATCATGGGGATCAGTGTAGAGGCGAGTTGACGCGCTCTCGTGATACAACCCGACGCTTAACAGCGGCGACACATCCGGCATCGGGTGCGCGTACCACCTACCATCGTGGTCTTTGATCACGAGCGTTCGTTTCCGATGCTTCGGCCCGCTTCGAAGCTCGACTTCAACATCTACAAACATCAAATCTTGGAAATCAAAGGTTGCGTAGCCGTACGAGGCTGGCCCGTTCTTGCTCAAATGACGTGCAGCAAACACCCTCAGGATCTTCCGCGGATCATCAGGCGACGGGCCGAGCCCCTCGTTCCTCAGGTGCTGCGAAACACCGTCCAGGTCGTGGATGTACTCAGCTCGAGACGGCCCGGAACCGTAAGGTGGGATGCAGATTTTCTGAAACAATGCGGCGTCCCCATTCGCGAAGGCTCTCGCCAGGTCCGACGCGACGCCTTCCGGCGTTACTTGGCCGGTGGGAAATCCATCGGCTGAGACGCTTGATTTAAGAGCGGAAGTGGCGACGATGGACAAGATCAGAAACAGCAGCAAAGAACCGGCAATGTAGCGCGCCACTCTCAATCCCTGGCACCTTGCGCCGCAGCCTTGTAGCATGTGGGGCCGAGTAAGACCCGGTTGCGCCCGCCTTGCTTTGCGGCGTATAGCCCCGCATCGGCGGACTTCACCAACTCATCTCTGGTGGTTCCGTGATCGGGGAACGTGGCCACTCCAGCGCTGATGGTGACCCTCTGCGGGACGCCCGGAAATTGCCAGTTCTCCACCAGTCTTCGTAGTTTTTCCGCGACTGCCAGCGAGTGCTGCGGATTGGTTTGAGACAGCAGGATGGCGAACTCTTCTCCGCCAAAGCGGCACACCACGTCTATCTTGCGCACCTGCTGGTGAAACATGGAAGACACCTGGCGCAGCACTTCATCGCCCAACAGGTGCCCGAACTCGTCGTTCAGCCGTTTAAATTGGTCGATGTCGATCATGAGCACGGCCATTCCGCTATTAAAGCGACGGGCCCGGTCGATCTCCTCCACCACGCGCATCTCAAAGTAGCGGCGATTGAAAATTCCGGTGAGGCCGTCCAGATACGCCAGCTGCTTCACCCGCTCGACGTAGTGCGCGTTCTGGATGGCGGTGGCGCATATATCGGCGACCGCCTCGAGCGACTCGACATCGACTTCGTGGAAGCTTCCCAATTGCTCGCTCTCCAGCAGGAGTACTCCCAGCGTCTGCCCAAACGAAACCAGCGGAATGCACATGCGCGAGCGCGTTTCGTGGTAGAAACCGACGTACTCGGGGCTAGCCTGAACGTCGTTTTCAATCAGGGTTGTGCCTGCGGAAAGTGCTTTTCCCCAAATGCCGGTTGTGCTCGCTAGCCTGCTGCCAGCTGCTTCACTGGCCGTAAACCGCCCTTGGCCCGCACGCAGCAGCAATTCATCGCCGTCGCGCAGCAGAACCGAAACGTGGCCCACCTGAAAGGTGTGTTGGATGACCGCGCAGACTTTGATCAGGAGCTCTTCCTGATCGAGCACGGCCGTTGTTTCGCGCGCGATGGCGTTGATGACTTCGAGATGCCGGGCGCGCTGTCGCTCCAGGGAATATAGGTGTGCGTTCTGCAATGCAATCGAGGCTTGAGTAGAGAAAAGAGTCAACAGATCAATGGTGTCCTTGTCGAAGTGGTCCAGGTTTTCACTCTGGCAATCGAGGACGCCAAGCACTTCCTCCCGCGCCATCAAGGGGATGGCAAGCTCTGACCTGGTGCTCTGTGCCGAAGAAACGTATTGCGGTTCCTTGGACACGTCGGGCGAGTAGATCGGTCGTTTCTGGCGAGTGGCCGCTCCCGTTAGCCCTTGGTTCACGCTGAGGCGGGTGCCCTCGTGGCCGGCGTCCCACCCGATCTGGCAGCGCGGGATAAGTTCTTGTTTTTCCTTATTCAGCAAAAGGATCGCCACGTTCTGCAGGTGGAAGTAGTCCCGCGCGATGGCGAGGATCTCCTTCAAAACCTCATCGAGGTCGAAGGTAGACAGAACAGCCTGGCTCGCATCGTAGAGGATTGCGATTTTCTGCATTCGGCTGAAGAAATTCTAGCGTCTTCGGGGCGGGTTACCGAGGTTCCGAAAGTAACCTAGGATGGAACGCATGGGACGATCGGGAGCGTCCGCCCTGCAGAACTTACGGCCTGCGGTGCCTCCACCACTGTGCCGTACGGATCAGTCCGAACGCGACCACGCAGAACCAGAAATCCACGACCAGGCCGAGATCCATCTGGAAGAGACGGTGATGGGCCGCCGGAGGCAGGGACGGCATCAGGATGTAATACGCCGCGTTGCCGAGCAGCACCGCGAGCAGCGACTGCATGAAGTTCGCCATCACCGATGGTTTAGACACCGCGAACTCCCGCCGGGAGCCAACGGCGAATTGGGCCGCGCTCCTGCGCCCGCCGCTCTACCCCTGTTACCATTCTCATTGATCTCACTCCATGCTGGAACTCTCGACCCCGGTTCAGTACATCAAGGGCATTGGGCCCAGACTCGCGGAAGTCCTGGGCGCCAAAGGCCTTCATACAGTCGCCGATCTTCTCTTCTATCTGCCTTTTCGATATGAAGATCGCCTGAATCCGCGGGGGATCGCCGAACTGCGGCCGGGCGAGATGGCGACCGTGATCGCCGAAGTCCGCAACTCGGGGCTTTTCCGCACGCGGCGCATGCCTATCTTTCAGATGACAGCCGGGCAGGGACGCGCGCGGATTAAATGTCTATGGTTCAACGGGACTTACCTGCGCGATCGCTTTAAGCCGGGTCAGATGGTCGCGCTCTACGGCAAGGTCGAGACCGACCGAAACGGTGAACTGCAGATCATGCAGCCGCAGTTCGAGATTCTCGGCGATGCATCGGAAGAAGGTGCGGCTGAGGATATCGATCAGAAGCAAGCAGCCTCCCTCGAGGTCGGCCGTATCGTTCCCATCTACGAATCGGCCGGACAGGGCCGCCTGACGGCTCGTTGGTTCCGCCGCATCATCCGGCACGCGCTGGAAAACATGCCGCAAACTCTGCCTGACGCGATCCCGGCAGTCGTTCGCTCCCGCATGAGCCTGATTCCCCCAACCCGGGCCCTGTGGCAAGTGCACTGGCCCGAGCCCGGTGAGAGTTTCGCGGACCTGCAGTCATCTCGTACACCCGCACACCTGCGGCTAATCTTCGAAGAGCTTTTTTTTGTGGAGCTAGGTTTGGAGTTCCGTCGGCGGCAGATGAAAGCGCAAACCGGCATTGCCTTCCGATTGGAGGATCGCTCTCGCGAGGCAATCAAGAAGATCCTGCCGTTCCATCCAACGGCTGCACAGAAACGCGTGCTGAAGGAAATCGCCGCCGACATGGAAAAGCCATATCCCATGCGGCGGTTGCTGCAGGGAGACGTGGGGTCGGGAAAGACAATCGTGGCCTTCGAGGCTGCGATTATCGCCATCGAGAACGGTTGCCAAGTCGCGCTCATGGCGCCGACGGAAATCCTGGCGCAGCAGCATTACTTTTCAGCGCGTCGCATTCTGGAGAGTGCCGGGTATCGCATCGTTCTGTTGACAGGCTCTCTCGAGCAAGACCGCAAGCGGGACATTCGCCGGCACATCGCGCAAGGGAACGCCCACCTGATCATTGGAACCCACGCGCTGCTCGAAGAGAGCGTGGAGTTTGCGAAGCTGGGACTGGTGATCGTCGATGAGCAGCATCGCTTTGGGGTCATGCAGCGGCTAAAGCTGATGCGGAAAACCAACGAGGAAACAAGCGGGGTGCAGCGGCACAAATCCGGAACAAATGCTTCCGGCAACGGGTCCGCCGGGGCCGAGCCTCCTGAGCCGGACGTTCTGGTCATGACCGCCACTCCGATTCCGAGAACGCTGGCGCTGACCTTGTACGGCGACCTCGACCTGAGTGTTCTCGACGAACTTCCTCCCGGCCGCACACCGATCGTCACGCGGCGGGTCTCCGATGACCGCTCTGCCGAAGTGTGGGATTTCGTAAGGAAACAGGTCACCGACGGACACCAAGCTTATGTTGTCTACCCGGTCATCGAAGAGAACGAAGAACGTGAGCTGAAGGCGGCGCTCAAGATGTACAAGGAACTCAGCAACCAGATTTTCGTCGATCTGAAGGTCGGCCTTCTGCACGGGCGCCTTGACAATGACCTGAAGGAACAGGTGATGCGGCGGTTCGCATCCGGGGAACTGAACATCCTCGTCGCTACTACGGTGATTGAGGTTGGAGTGGACGTGCCGAACGCCACCGTAATGGTCATCGAACATGCGGAGCGGTTCGGCCTGTCTCAGCTTCATCAGTTGCGGGGGCGCATCGGAAGAGGAGCGGGCAAGTCGTATTGCATTTTGATGACCGGCGGCAAGGTGTCGGAGGAAGGCGAGCGGCGACTTGATGCCATGGTGCGTACAAACGATGGTTTCCAGATCGCCGAACTCGACCTTGAACTGCGCGGGCCGGGAGAGTTCTTTGGCACCCGGCAGGCAGGCATGCCGAGCTTCCATGTAGCCAACCTGATCCGCGACCGGCAGGTTCTCGAGGCTGCCAAGCGTGAAGCGGCTGCGGTTTTAGCGGGTCCAAACCCCGAAATCACCCAGCAAGAGATCGACCGCGCCGTGCGCCACATGCGGGGGCGGTGGCAAAACACGTTTGGTTTGGTTGAAGTAGGGTAAGCGTCCTCCAACTTTTTACTTGCTCCTGGGCTTCCTCATGAAAGAACATGATGCCTCGCCGCGCGATGGACGGCATCCGATGGTGAGCCTCGAGCTATGAGCAGACCTCACGATTGGTTGCTCGGGTCACTTGGGGCAGGTCGAGGACGCCTTCCACGCCAGACAAGCCATGGTTCAGTCAGCTCTCGGCAGTGCCATGATCATCGTCGCCTGCATTGTGGGGGCGCTGTTTGTGCTGGGAGTCCTGCGTCATTATTGGTCGCCAAGCGCGCGCCTTGCGCATAATGACGTCGTCGGACCCAACGTCAGCGTCATTGGTACGACCTATGCGGTGCTCATTGCCTTCATGCTGTCAGGAGTGTGGACCAACTTGCAGGGCGCGCGTGTGAATGCGGAACAGGAAGCCAACAGCCTAGTGAATATCTTTCGCTTTGCCTATGGACTACCGTCTGAGTCGCGGACCGAGGTGCAGCAACTGGCCCGCAACTATTGCCAGGTCATGATTTCCGAGGAATGGCCCGCCATGGAACGCGGGCAGCAGGGGCCCACTTCTCGGCGCATTACCCAGCAACTCTGGCATTCGCTGACCAGCGTGCAACCCGGCAACGCTAGCCAACAGACCATCATGGACCATTCACTCTCGGAACTCACGAGCATGACCGAGCACCGGCGCCTCCGGCTGTTGCAGAGCCGTCAAGAACTGCCCGCCCTGTTGTGGGCAGTGCTGGTTGTGGGTGGAATCATCACGGTAGGATCGACTTGCCTATTCGGCGTCGAGAGTTTCAAGCTGCACGTGGTTCAGGTGTTTGAGATCAGCTTTCTGCTCTCATTGATGCTGGTGGCGATCGCCTCGATCAACCGCCCCTACCAGGGAGATGTCCACGTGAACCCCGACGCTTTCCGGTATGCCCTCGAAACGATGGATGAAGCTAGCGCCGTGAAGGAGTTAGTTACTCCAAGTGCATCGCCTTCACGCGTGCCCTGAACCCCCTACTTGCGACCGGAAGCCAGCGTAGCGTCGAGAGTCAACTCAGAGCCGGCCGTTACGCTAATATCCTTCGTCCACGGCTTGTACCCAGCCTTCTCGCATCGGAACGAATGCTTGCCGGGCGCCAGTTTCAGCTTCGCGGGCGTGTAGCCCATGCTTTCCCCATCTACAAACACTTCCGCCAGATACGGAACGGAACTGACGCTGACCGTGCCCGTTGGAGGCTCGGGCGCAGCGGGCTGAGCCGGTTCTGGCGGCGCGGGCGTTGCTTCGGTATGCGCGGGGCTCGTCGTGGCCGCCGGTTTGTCATCGAAGCCAATCATGGAGTGTTGCACTTCGTCCGTCATGGCGGCAGCCTTTTCTGTCGTCAGTTCCTGGGTTGTCCACGGATCCAACATGGGCGCGGATTTCGCGGACGTGAGGCGCAGCTTGAAATCGTGCCCGTTGGGACCCTTCAGGAAGAGCCGGTCACCGACAACCTGCGCGCGAACGGGTGCATGCTTCACCCATTCTGCGGGAGGAGCGGGCTGCGACTTGTCGAGCGTGTAGACGCCCTGCAGGATCTTATCTTTGAGATGGACTCGAACCATGCACACGGTTTCTTCATCTTGGATAGGGGTGTTCACGATGAACGTAGACGTTCGCGTGTCGACAGCCTTCTTCACGTCCACAATGCGCGCCTGCTGCCACGGGGAGTCGGCGGCAAAGAGAGCGCAAGCGAGGAACAACAACGGGAGAGAAACGAGCCAGGGTTTCGTCGTTCGAGCCGTCCCACTACACGCCATAGAGGAATCGTCTTACTAAGTTTAGAGTTGCCAAGAATGCAGGTCAATCGGCGAAAGAGTGCCCGCTGTCCGTGCATATAATGTCGGCTTGTCTCTGGACTCTTCGAGTGACGAACCCATGAATACTGCTTACGTGCTTGTGCAAAACGGGTACGCGGATTGGGAGGCGGCATCTGCGCTGGCCGAACTGCGGCGAACGTTCGGATATCCCATCAAGGCCATTGGCCTTACCGCGGAACCGGTCGTGAGTATGGGCGGAGTCACGGTGCTTCCCGATCTCGTCTTGTCGGAGTTTGAGCCGGAACTTGCATCCATCCTGATCCTGCCCGGCGGCGACTCCTGGATGACCGGTGAGGTGCCCGAGGTTTCGAAAGCGGTTTTGGCGATGGCCTCGTTGAACCGTCCAGCAGCCGCGATCTGTGCCGCGACTCTGGCCTTGGCTCATTGCGGCTTGCTTGACGAACGTCTGCACACGAGCAACGGCGCGACTTTTATCGGGGACCATGTTCGGAAATATCGCGGACAGCAGTACTACCGCGCCGCCCCAGCGGTGCGCGATCGATCCATCATCACCGCCAACGGGTTATCCCCGTTCGCATTTGCAGCTGAAATCTTCCGAGCGCTGGCGCCTGAGCGCGAGGAGGACATCGCAATGTACGAAAAGCTCTATGCGAGAGGACTGGTCGACTAGTTAAAGAACCGGGATGATGGCTGAGCCGGAAGCCACTGCAGTGAGTCGTCAGCTTGACGTCTTCGCGGTCTGCCGTGCTCCCAGCAGCTCCCGCATGCGGCGAGAGAGATTGACCGCGAGGGAGCGGTAAAACCGAGAACCCAGGTGAGGATAGAGTTCAAACAAATCCGTCAGCGCCGACCACTCGATGGTGCAGACTTCCAGAGGCTCGGCGGCGACGACGCTTGCGCTGGCCACACCGTTTTCGAGAAACGCCATCTCGCCGCAGACCTCGCCTGGTTCCAGTTGTGCGATGAAGGCCTTACTCGATGCTTCCACCCGGGCCATGCCGCTCACGAGCAGGTAGACTGTCTTATTCTGCTTGCCGGCCTGAAGCAGGACGTCGCCTTTGTTGAAAATCGTTCGTTTGGCGCGATCCACGATGAGTATCCAGTCGTTCTGAGTCAGGTACTCCAGGCGATTCTTGGCAGATCGCAGCACTGAGAGCAATTCCTCGTGCGCCGCGTCTTTCTTCGGTGAGCTCATGGGCACTGTTCGACCCCAAGCAAACTCGAACAGATGGGTCGGTTTCCGGGAGGATACCAGAAAGCCCATGGATGCACAGGTAACCAAAGATTTACCAGATTGCTCTAGCCAGTCTGATTTGCCCTTAGCGCCTGCAATTTGAGAAGGTGGTTTACTAACTCTCATCTCTTGCCGGGGAATAGCTGACCGTTATGTCGACACTGAAAGAATTCAAGTGCGCAATCTGCGGCACCATGACCGAGAATCCCATCCACTGGTTCGTCATCGAGTGTGGGGATCTCAAACTGTCTGTACACAAGTGGGATTTGGAGGTCGCCGGCAAGCCCACAGCCCGCCATTTTTGCGGCGAGGCACATGCCCAGGTTTTCATTAGCCGCTGGTTCGACTCTGTGTGCGTCCCGCCCAAGCGATGATGCTTCTGTCTCCGCCTTCGACGAATCCACGGGTAGCCATGTAAAATTGGATACAGATGGCGGGCGCCTCCCAACTGATCCAGATCGACCTTGCTCCTCCCGTCCGGCAACCCAAGCCGGAGTGGCTGCGCGCCAAGGCCCCGGTCGGCGATAACTTCCACAATCTGAAGAAATTAGCTCGCGGCCTGAGGCTTCATACAGTGTGCGAGTCGGCGCAATGCCCGAACATCGGCGAGTGCTGGAACCATTGCACCGCCACCTTCATGTTGCTGGGCGACATCTGCACGCGCCGCTGCGGATTCTGCGCCGTGCCCAAAGGCAAGCCGGAAGCTATCGACTGGAATGAGCCTCAACGAGTGGCCGAAGCGGTCGCGACCCTGGGATTGAAGCACGCCGTTGTCACCAGCGTGAATCGCGATGACGACAACGTCGGCGGAGCGAGGATTTTCGCTGAGACCATTCGTCAGATTCGCCTGGTCACTCCCGATTGCCGCGTCGAAGTCCTGATTCCGGATTTTCAGGGCCTGGAAGAGCCGCTCCGCATCGTGCTCGAGGCGCGACCCAACATTCTGAATCACAACACGGAAACTGTACCCAGACTCTATCGCGCAGTTCGTTCCGGTGCTCGCTATGAGCGCACCCTCGATTTGCTGCAGAACGCCAAGAAGTTTTCTCCTGGCGTGATTACGAAGAGCGGCGTGATGGTCGGCCTGGGCGAGTCGATGGAAGAGCTGATCGATGTCTTCCGCGACCTGGGTAAGCGCAAGGTCGACATCCTCACCGTAGGCCAATACCTGCGCCCGTCGAAAGACCATCTCCCCATTGCTCGCTTCTACACGCCCGCAGAATTTCAGTACATGAAAGACGAATCCCTTCGCTTCGGATTCCAGCACGTTGAGTCGGGACCATTGGTGCGATCGAGCTACCATGCGCACGAGCACGCGGCAGTTCATCTATCTCTGGGCCAGCGTTAGCAACCCCGAATTCAGCGAGACGCTCGGGCAGGCCGGTGAAGGCGTGAAGAACATCAACCATGTGAACGACAAGCTGAAAGCGGCTACGTCGTGGCACTCGATCTACGACACCGAGCCGGCCCTGGTCGGCGCCGAAGCGAGTCGCAAAGATGTCGCGGGCGTCCTCGCGCGCTGGGTGGGCCGCGCCTAGAGGCCCACCAACCCACCCGGGTGCCACTCTCGATTAGTCGGCGCGATTTCGAAATCGCTGGAATTCATGGGTGAAAGCTCACGGCCGAGCACACGCATAGCGGTAGGCCAGGCTGGTGCCGCGCGCGTCGGATTCGACAAACTGACAATGCTTCAGTTCCAGATCGGAATCCAGTTTCTCCAGCAGCCGTCTGCTTTTCAGCGACCCAGCAAACCAGTGATCGCTGTAGACCGGTGTAAACAGCCACACACCTTTGGAACCCACCGCAGTGATCCGATTCGACTCCGCTAAGGCCCATTGGCCTTCGGCCTCCTTACCACTCCTCGGAGCAGGCGGTACATCTCCTACGAGTTCCGCGGGGCGGCCGGAGGTCGCGGCAAAGTTGAGGCCGTTACAATCGCCGGGTACCTGACTTGTGTAGCCGAGATGGACGAGTTCCTCCGATGTCATGCACTGGTACGCCGTGTCCATTCTCCTGTGTAGTTCCTCTGGGTGAGACCAGTCCCCGGCGTAGTATTCCCATTCAAGATATCGGCCGAAAGCCAGATAGACGGGAGTGTCCTGATTGTGAGCTTTCATGATCTGAACCATGTCCCGCGTGGCCTCATGCTGCGCCGCGTGCCGTGCTCGATGGCCGGCTCGCAATGCGGCGGGCAAAACCAGGGCCACCGAAAGCAGGGCGAATACCGGAAGCAGGAGTTTATGCGGAAGCCAACTGCCAATCGTGAAAGCAGATGCCGCGTAAATCCAGAACAGAAGCGGTATATAGAACAGCACCAGTCGCGGGGCCAGGGGATATTGCTTCACCGCAGCCGCCAACAGAAGCAGAAGAAATGGAGCGCCGGCCATCATTCCGATGCTGAGCCCGTGGCGGCTTGCGATTCCATAAAGGCCAATCACGAACAAACAAAATAGAACCAAGGTCGGGACGTACTCGAGATGGTCTTTGCCGAGTACTATCTGCAAGCTTGCGATCAAATCGCGGAAAACATTGGGTGCTCCAATTTGGATGAAGTGCGGTGCCCAGAACGCACGCATGAATCGGCTTTGCGACGTTTCGCGATAGGAAAGCCAATAGAGAAGAGCAAACGGGATAAGCCAGGAGGCGGCCGCAATATACCACCAGAACCGCCACATCGATGCGGAACGAAAGCGAGGATCGACAAGGGCTGCAATACCAATCCCTGCCAATATGAAGATAATAGGCTGAGAAAAGAACATCGCGATCGCGCCGGTCACAATCAGATCCCGCCAGGCTTGCGGCCCCTCTCCTTTCAGGGTGACCATGCCGAGATGGAGAATTACCAGCGCGACGACAGCATCCACACCGTACTGCTTTACTTCGGCGGAGTAATCGATGAGGAGGCTGGAGGTCGCCATGAGTGCAACTACCACAATCACGATCGGCATTTCCTCCACCTTGCCCATCAACTTCCATGTCAGAACGATGAGGGCGCAACCAGCAAGCAGCGCGGGCAATCGCAGGACAAGTTCGGAGTGTCCCAGAGTGCTCACAAAGGTTTTTAGTACGAATAACAGGCCGATTGGCATGGTCTGGTTGTAGCTGAGAAGGTGCAGTAGACCGCCAAAACCACGCAATCGAAGATTGGTCGCAATCGCTACTTCGTCACCCCACAGGGAGCGATCGCGCAGATACTCCGCAAGTCTGAGAGCAATGCCGGCACTTATCGCCGCAAATAGTAACAATCGTTCCCAACGGAATAACTTCATTAAAACTCAATCCAACGTCACCATTCAGTTGCAACGTAGCTTACTACATATATTGACTTAACAACCAGTATCGAGGTAGCGCATGTGTAACGCGGGCCTTTGAATTTGCTCACCTGTTAGCAGGAACTGGAGTCAGCTCTCCATCTGGTTGGCAATCCAAAAATGGCCGATGCAATGTCTTCGCGTAGACGCGGCTCGAATCCCGCGGACGAGGGTATTGATTCCGTGCGTGGTATACACAAACACGTCGTTACTCCACAGTTGTTCGACGATCTCCTGGCGCGCTGAAGGGCCACAAACCGTGCATACTCGCCCCCCAAGAACTGAGAGTCAGAGGCGAGCGCTTTACGCCATGCCTTTGGTTTTCTTGTATTCGTCGAGCTTGTCGAGGAATCGGTCAATATCCTTTTTCTGCAAGTAGTAGGGCGTCGAAAGCCGCAGCTTGTGCGGGTCGCCGCCGCGGATGCGGATCTTGTGCGTCTTCCACAGCCAGTTCTCCAGATCCATGCGCGGCACCGGCGGCACGTTAACGCTGACAATCGCGCAGCGCAGAGCTGGGTCTGGCGAGGTCCACGACTCGGCTCCGCGCTTCTTCATTTCGTCGAGGATGTAGTCGGAGAGATGACGTTGGCGGCGCTCGATGCGCTCCATGCCAATGTCGTTGGCCAGCTTGATGGAGGCACGGAGGCCCCACAGAGCGGGGACATTCGAACTGCCGATGCGCTGGAAGCGTTCGGCGCGCAGCTTGGTATCATCCCAGCCTTCGGTTGCGATCGTATTCCAGAGACGGTCGATGACCTCGTCGCGCACGTAGAGAAATCCGGAACCCTTGGGTGCTTGCAGCCACTTGTGCGGGCTCGAGGAGTAAATGTCGCATCCGAGTTCTTTAATGTTGAGGCGCATCATGCCGGGCACGTGGGCTCCGTCAACGGCAGAGAGAATTCCCTTCGTGCGCGCCAGGGCCGCGAGTTCCTTGGCAGGCAGGACAACCCCGGAAAACGTCGTAATGTGGCTAAAGAAGAGGACCCGCGTGCGCGGCGTAATGGCGTCGTTGAACAGATTGAGAACCTGCGCCGCGTCCTTCACGGGTCGGGGAAGCGTGACCTTCTTCACGACGACGCCGTAGCGTTTGGCCTTCAGATCCCACGGATGCTCTCCTCCGGGATGCTCCTGGTCGGTCATGAGAACTTCATCGCCCGCCTTCATATCAATGCCGTTGGCGATGTAGCTGTTCGCTTCGGTGGCGTTGCGCAGGAGCGCAATCTCGTCGCGCGTGCAGCCCACGAACCCCGCGAGCGGATCGCGGAACTCGTTCCACGCGCCGTATCCCCAGATCGGATAGTCTTCCGGATCCTGCTGGTCCATTTTCTCGGTCGTGGTGTAGCCGTCGAAGATGGCGCGCAGCACGGGCGCAGGGCTGGAACCTACCGTGCCGTTGTTCAAGTAGACTTCGTCCTCAGGGATCAGGAACTGCCGCCGCATTTCGGCCCAGTATGCGTCTTCGTTCTTGTCGATCAAAGATCGATCGGGCAGTGGCGGGGTCTTTTCGAGCTGCGCAAACAGGCTGCTGCGGAAGGCGAGCGATGCGGCGACTCCGGTGGCAGCGGTGGAGAGAAAATGACGGCGGTCGAGCATGACGCCCTCCGGACCCCAGACGAACGGAACGCGCTATGGTACGACCGCTCGCCGCCAGGAACAAGCTAGCCGATATGGTTTCGGCGCGCGGCTTGTCCGTAACGGTCAGCACGCGGATGCGGCTTCACGATGAACAACTCGGAAGTAGCTTTCGGGATCAGGCGTCGGCTTCCCGTAAATAATCGGAATGCCGATCCTCGGACAACCGAACTACCACACCCTACAGGCGTTCTGCCGCACCATAGCCGCGTCGGCCTTGCAGTGATAAGCCTCGCGAAACTCCGGCATGTTCGATACGGTCCCGTTCACGCGCCACTTGCCAGGCGAGTGCGGATCAATGTTGGCCAAGTAGCGCGAAATCTGGTCGGTGCGGTTCTGGCACCACACGTTGGCGAAGCCAAGAAAGAAGCGCTGCTGCGCGGTCAGCCCATCGATGGGCGCGGGATTTGTTCCGGCCAAGGAATCGACCAGCGCCATGTATGCAATGCGCAGGCCGCCGTTGTCGGCTGTATTCTCGCCAAGAGTCAGTTTGCCGTTCAGCTTCACGTCAGGGAGCGCGTTGTAATCGGCGTACTGGTCTTTGATACAGCTCGTGCGCTTCTCGAATTCTTCCTTGTCCTTGCTCGTCCACCAATCCTTCAGATTTCCGTCCGGATCGAACTTCGCGCCTTCATCATCGAAGCCGTGCGTAAGTTCGTGCCCGATCGCCGCCCCGATCGCGCCGTAATTCATGGCGTCGTCTGCCCGGTTGTCGAAGAAGGGTGGCTGCAGAATTCCTGCCGGGAACGTGATGTTGTTCTGCAACGGGTTGTAGCTCGCATTCACGGTCATCGGCGGATACGGCCAGTCTCCCTTGTCCACCGGCTTGCCGACTTTATTGAGGTCACGCTGGAACGCAAAGGTGTTCGACCGTTGGGAGTTTCCAAGCGCATCGCCACGAACGATCTTTAGAGTCGAATAGTCTTTCCACTTATCCGGATAGCCGATGCGGTTCGTGATCGCTTTCAGCTTCACCAGAGCTTGTTTCTTCGTATCGTCGCCCATCCACGACAGCGTCTGAATGTCACTGCCCAGCGCCTTCTCCAGCGCATTCACCATCTTCAGCGTGCGTTCTTTCCCTTGGGCGCCGAAAGTCTCTGCTACATAGATTTGTCCGATAGCCTCGCCTAAGTCGCTGGTAGCCGCACGCACGCACCGTTTCCAGCGAGGAGCCAGTTCCTTGGTCCCTTGCAACGTCTTCCCGTAGAAGTTGAAATTCTCGTTCACGAAGGCGGTCGGAAGAATCGTCGCATTGCTGTGCACTGCATGCCAGCGCAAATAGGTCTTCCAGTCATCGAGTGAAGTCGATTTCAACGTGGAATCGAACTGCTGGAAGAACTCCGGTTCCGCGACGTTCAGCGATTGCAGCGGAGGCGCGCCGATTCCCTCCAGGTAAGTCTGCCATCCGAACGATGGATTCAGTTCTGCCAGTTCCTTGGTCGACATCTTGTGATAGATCTTTTCGGGTTCGCGCTGGCTCGTACGATCCAGCGACCCCTTGGCAAGCGCGGTTTCGATGTCCATTACCACCTTGGCTTCGGGCGCAGCTTTGTCCGCTGGATCACCGAGCAACTCCAACATCTTCTGCACGTGCGCCAGATATTGCTTGCGAATCTCGACCGACTTCTCATCATCCTTCAGGTAGTAATCGCGGTCGGGTAGTCCCAAGCCTCCTTGTTCCGCGGCGGAGATGACCTGGTTGGCATTCTTGAAGTCCGGCTGCGAGCCGAATTCGAAGAACGCGCTGATGCCGTCCCGGTGCAGCGCAATCGCTTCCTTGGCAAAGTCGTCTTTTGATTTCATCGCGGCCCCGCGGTCAAGAGTCGGCTGCAAAGGTTTACTGCCGGCCTTTTCGATCGCGCTTTCATCCATGCAGGAGAAGTAATAGTCTCCAATATTCTGCTCGACTGGACTGCGCTTGGGATCGTCCTTGGAGTATTTCTCCAAAATCCCGCGCACGATGGTTTCGCCGCGGTCCTGCAGTTCGTTGAACCGTCCCCAGGAAGGCCGATCGCTCGGAATTGGATTCTGTGCTTGCCATTTACTGCACGCATAGGCGTAAAAATCAGTGCAAGGGTCGATACTCTTGTCGAGCATGTCCGGAGTAAAGCGCACATTGGCGGTCGATTCGGAAAGCGTCGACTGAGCAGATGCGAGAGCGGAAGCACCAATTCCAAGCGCAATCACAACAACTTTCACACTATGCATGAGATCCTCGAGGTAGGAATTTCAACGACGTACCAAAGGCTGGCCCGAAACTAGTGCAATGCCGGTGGCGAGACGGACAACCTGCTCTCAGCAAAGTCTAAGGGTCTCGTCCGTCTCGGAGGACGGAGTTGCCCGCCGCCGCGATCGAAACTCACTCCGCGGGACGGTCTACCATCATCGCCTGCGGCTTCTTAACGTCTACACCGTTCGGAGCCGGATTCGACGGCGACGATCCCAGATTGATTGGACGGGCTGGTTCCTGCCGTGCCGCCGCTGCACGCTCGTCCCACTTCCCGAAGATCATCTTCCCCGCCGTGGTCTGCAGAACGGACGTGACGGAAATGTCGATGGTCTTGCTGATCATCTTCCGCGCGTTGTCGACCACGACCATGGTGCCGTCATCGAGATAGGCGACGCCTTGGTTGTATTCCTTTCCCTCTTTCAGGATGAATACCCGCATGGTTTCGCCTGGCAGCACGATGGGCTTCAGCGAGTTCGCCAACTCGTTGATGTTTAGCACCGCCACGCCCTGCAGTTGCGCAACCTTGTTCAGGTTGAAGTCGTTGGTGATGATCTTGCCCTCGTAAAGCTTGGCCAGCTCGATCAGCTTCAGGTCAACCTCCCGCACGCTGGGGAAGTCGTCCTCCACGATCTGGATGTTGAGCGAAGCGACTTTCTGCAGGCGCTGCAAGATGTCAAGCCCTCTTCGGCCGCGGTTGCGCTTCAGCGAGTCGGCTGAGTCGGCCACCAGCTGTAACTCCCGCAACACAAACTGGGGAATCACAATGACGCCGTCGAGAAAGCCGGTCTCGGCAATGTCGGCGATGCGGCCGTCGATGATGACGCTGGTATCCAGAATCTTGTAGCTCTTCTTCGACTGCTTCTCGCCGCCGAAGATGCCACCTAGCGCCGCCAGGTTCAGCAGGTCGCCCTTGTTCGCCCCGACGATCAGACCCACATAAGCCATCAGCAGCATGACCATGATCTGCAGAAAGCTCTGGGTATGACCTTCCGGGATGCTGGTGCGAATGACCAGCGCGAACAGGTAAGCGCCGATGATGCCGAGGATGGAACCGATCGCGGCGCCGATCAGACGCTTCAGGCTCACCAGCCGAAGCCGCCACTCGAATACGATGACCGCAAGGCCGATGAGTGCACCGAGTCCTGCGTCAAAAGCGGCGGTTCGACCGAAAGGCTGTATGAAGTAACAAGCAACTGCAACAATCAGGACAAATAAGACCCGAACCAGTGCCAAGTCCACAAGTATGGACCTCCCCGGCAGGTGAGAGTCGCGAATCCCGCAACCGCACCCATCCGCGTCAGCCCCTTTTACGCCCCGAGGCCAACGATCTGTAAAGCGGAGCTATGAATGTAGGGATGAAACGGCGCTCCGCGGGCCCCGCCGTAGAAAACGCAGGGCAACTACCATAACCGACCGCAGTATATACCTTTCTCTACCCTCCAGACAGTACCTAAGGGCTGCGCACGCAGTAGCCATTCGGCCCTCCCCATCGGCGTTTCGCGGCCGGCGACTGTTACACTTTCAGGCATGAAAGCCGTCGTCATCACTCGTTTCGGTGGTCCCGAAACGATCGAGATCCGCGATGTTCCTGAGCCAGTACTGAATCCTGGACAAGCGCTCATCCGTGTGCAGGCGGGTGGACTCAACTTCGCCGACATCATGACTGCTCATGGCGGATACCCCGGAACTCCCAAACCACCGCTGGTTGCCGGCCGCGAGTTCACCGGGGTTGAGGAAGCAAGCGGACGCCGCGTGATGGGCTATACCCAATGGGCAGCCTTCGCCGAGAAGACGGCGGCTCTGCCGGAACTGCTCTGGCCGGTTCCAGAGAAATGGAGTGCCGAAGAAGCGGCTGCATTCCCAGTGAACTACTTCACCGCATACTTTGCGTACTGGGAGGCAGGCTTCTTAACCAAGCGCGGAGGCAGCAAACGAGTGTTGATCCATGCGGTCGCCGGTGGCGTCGGAACTGCGGCAGTCGAGATCGGGAAAATTTTGGGTGTAGAGATGTACGGCACGTCTTCTTCGGACGACAAACTCGCGCGCGTGAAGGAACTCGGCCTGCAGAACGGCATCAACTACAAAGAGCACGACTATGAAGAAGCCATCAAAGAGCTGACCAAAGGGGAAGGTGTCGACGCTGTTTTCGAAATGCTCGGAGGTGAGCACACCGCGAAAAGCATCCGTTGCCTGCGTGATTTTGGCAAAGTAATTCAGTACGGCACCGCCACCGGCAAACAGCCCCAACTCGACCTGCGCGCACTATACGCAAAAGCTGCCAGCGTGCAGGGATTGTGGCTCACATATTTATCCGGCAAACGTGACCTGATGCAGCAGGCATGGAAGCAACTTTCGGAATGGATCGCGCAAGACAAACTGCATCCGGTCGTTGGCCGTGTGCTCAGTGCATCGGAAGCAGTGGAAGGTTACCAGTTACTTCTCGGTCGCAAAAACTTCGGCAAAGTCGTGCTGAAGATTGCCTCTTAAAGTTGCTTATTGCGGATTTCTAACAGACTATGAACGTCGTGCAAGAGGTCAAGACCATGACCTCTCGCGTGGTTCGAACGCGAGGCCCCTAGATTCTGGACGAATCGTGCTCCGCATGCGCCGCATCCAAGACCCGAACGTACACTCCTTAGACAAAAACAAATTGTATGCGTCTGTGCAGGCGAAAATCCGCTAACCATGTATAGAACCAGTCGTCCAACGCTGTGATCCTGATTGAAATCGAGAAGGAACTTTCAGTTGGGATAGAACGTAACAGCAGAAGAAGCTTGGGAACGGGGTGAGAAAACCAGTCGCGTTCACCAAGTAAGAAAAATTACGGGGTTCAGGGACTGTCTCAGCAAGGTTTGGCGGCCAAATGAGAACAATCCCCGGAGCGAAGGTAACGGTTTGCGACCGCGCCCTTTGTCGTGAACCCCGACCGCAGCATTGTAAGCCAGCGGTGGGAAAAGGCAAGCGCCTTCCTTCGACTGGAAACCCTCAGGCCGCCCAGAACCGGCCCGATCACGACGTCGGGAGAGAAGGGAAATTTTATGAAGACTTGGAAGAGTGTATTTCTGGGGCTGGCCCTGCTGCTGGCAACCAGCGCGTTCGCAGCCAACAAGGGATCTCTCACGGTACAAGAGCCCATCACGGTCAACGGCACGAAGTTGCCCGCGGGTGATTACAAGGTGCAATGGGAAGGCAGCGGCCCCAGCGTGGAACTCAGCATTACGCAGGGCAAGAAAGTCATCGCCAAGGTTCCAGCCCAGATCGTGAACCTCGACCAGCCCTCGCAGAGTGATGCGACCGTCGTGAAGAACAACGGAGACGGCTCGAGATCGCTGAGCGAAGTTCGGCTGAGCGGAAAGAAATTCGCGATCGCCGTGGGAGAGGAAGCGGCAAAAGCGGAAGCCACGCGGTAATCCCAATCGATACGCAGCAACAACGAGGGGAGCCGCGAGGCTCCCCATTGCTTTCAGAATTAATCGCTAATTCGAGGTAAGCATGGCAGCCATGTAGTTGATCAGCCCAAAAACTAGAAGGCCATCTCGTTCGCGAGTCGAGCTCTCAGTACTTCGGCATCTTCGGATCCACCCGGTCCGCCCAGGCCAGAATCCCGCCCGCCAAGTTATGAACTTTCTTGAACCCGGCTTGCTGCAGGAAGCCCACCGCTTTGGCGCTGCGTACGCCCGACCGGCAGTGTGCCACGATTTCGCGGCTCGAGTCGAGTTCGTTGACGCGCTTCGGCAGATCGCCCAGCGGGATCAGATGCCCGCCAATGTTGCAGATCTGGTACTCGTGCGGTTCGCGCACGTCGAGCACAAACAGGTTCTCGCCCGCATCCAGACGGCGCTTCAATTCTTCCACTTGCATCTCGGGAATTCCCGTCTCCACTGGCTTTTCCTCTCCGCGGATTCCGCAGAATTCATTGTAGTCGATCAGTTTCGTGATCGTGGGATGCTTGCCGCACGCCGGGCAATCCGGATTCTTCCGTAGCTTCAATTCGCGGAATTTCATTCCGAGCGCATCGATCAACAGCAGGCGCCCGATGAGCGGTTCCCCCGCCCCCAAGATCAGCTTGATGACCTCGGTGGCTTGCATCACGCCCACCAGCCCCGGCAGAATTCCCAGCACGCCGCCTTCCGCGCAAGACGGTACCAGCCCCGGTGGCGGTGGTTCGGGATAGAGGCAGCGATAGCACGGCCCCTCTTCGGTGGCGAATACACTCGCCTGTCCTTCGAACCGAAAAATCGACCCGTAAACGTTCGGCTTGCCCGTCAACACACAGGCATCATTCACCAGATATCGGGTCGGGAAATTATCAGTGCCGTCGGCGATGATGTCGAATTCACGAAACAGCTCCAGCGCATTCTCGCTCGACAGCCGCGTCTCGAATTTCTGCACGTTCACAAACGGATTGATGGCCTTCAGCTTCTCCGCCGCCGAATCGAGCTTCTTCCGTCCCACGTCCGCGGTCGAGTGGATGATCTGCCGCTGCAGGTTGGTGAAGTCGACCACGTCGAAGTCCACGATGCCCAGCGTGCCAACACCAGCCGCCGCGAGATACAACGCCAGCGGGGACCCCAAGCCGCCCGCTCCAATACAAAGCACGCGTGCCGCCTTCAGCTTCTGCTGCCCTTCCATGCCGACCTCGGGCATGATCAGATGGCGCGAGTAGCGCAGGATCTCGTCGTTCGTCAGGGTAGCGGCTTCGGGCTTGACTTCAAATGTGGTGGCCATCACAACCTCGTTCGGTGGAAATTTCAAAGCTGAGAACAAGCGGACTGGTCGGCTAGCGACAACAACAGGGACGACAACAGCAGCAGGCGCTGCGGCGGGGCATTCGAGTTGTCAGTCCAGCTGGCATGGTACCTAACGGCCCCCGGCAATCGAGGGCACAATCGAAATGGTATCACTCTCTTTTACCGCGGTCGCATCTTTCTGCAAGTAGCGGACGTCCTCGTCATTCAGGTAAACATTGACGAAAGCGCGCAGCTTGCCATCCTCCGTGTAAAGGTGCCGGCGCAGTTCGGGATGCTGCGCCACGAGGTCTGAAAGAGCGTCGGCGATCGAGCCCCCCTTCACCTGCACCGCGGCCTGCTTCCCGGCATATTGCCGTAAAGGAGTTGGAATGTGGATCTTAGCCATGGATACATGATGCCACAGCGGGAGGAAAGATTCAGGGGTTGCCGCAAGGACCTTGGCCGATCATCTCCGCCATTAGTTCGGCTCCCGATACCGCCGTAGCCGCGCCGCCGCCACAATGCATATCGCCGTGAAGCCGAGTCCCGCCCACAAACCCGGCAGGATCAGGAATCTCCCAGGATTGATATGCGACATAACTGCGCTCAAACCCTCGGTGTGCGCCGCGAAGTTGAAGTCGTCGGGCCCTGACAGGCGCGACCCCACGAGCGAGGCGAAATGCGTGGTGTTGAACGCGATTTTCTCCACCACCCCGATCGCCAGCGGCGGCAGCAATGCCCACAGAAATGGAGCGCGCCGCGCCCACGCTGAAACCAGTAACAGCCAGCCGTACATGGGCGCGTGCCAAAGGGCGTGTACGAACAGAAGGTGATAGAGCAGCATCAGCGACATCTCGAACAGCGGCACATGCGTCCATAGGGTTGTCACGCTTGCTCCGCGCACCATCAAGACTAACGTGCTCGTCAGCAACATGATGAGCTGCGCGGCCACGGTGACGGCGAACGTCAGCAGTGGCAGTACGACGATCGGGATGCTCCCCTTCGCCAGCACCGTTGTCAGATCGGAGACCGGCATCGACTTCCAGAACAGAATGCTGCGGTCACGCCGCTCGCCGTGCAGAGTGTCCAGGGAATAAAAAATCCCGACAATGAAAGCCACCGCCATGATCAACCCAGCCACCAGGCCATACGGATCGCCGTACCTGTCGGGATGCTGCATGGGATCAATACGCAGCGCTTTTTCCCAGATGCCCAGGATCGAACCGATCATGAAGGCGAACACGAACAAACTGGCAAACGCCAGGGGCGCGAAGTAAATGGAACGGTACTCCCACAACTCGCGAAGAACCGACCAGTAAATCGGCCGTGTCGCCGACGCTGTCGTCGGAGCTATGGCCTGCGAGTCCAAACGAGATTCCGGCACAGCGTTCGATTGTGTATTCATCGGGCTGCTCCTTCCGCCATGCCGCTTTTGCTCATGACTGCGACGAACAAATCGGCGATGCTCGGCGTCCGAATGTCGCCAAATTCCGCCAGCCGTTGACGGTCGACATCTGCAAACAGCAGGATGCTGCGTCCAAATACCTCGCGCTCGTGCAGCGGCTTCAGAACCCGCGCCGCTGAGATCTGCTCCGGCTTCACCGTCACTTCCACATAGCGCGTCTCGAATTCTTCCATGGTGCACTGCAGCACGATCCGGCCGCGGTCAATGAACATCAGGTCGGTGAGAACATGCTGAATTTCCTCTACCTGATGGGTGGCCACGACAATGGTGCGGCTGTGATCGTAGTAGTCGTTCAGCAGTGAATCGTAAAATTGCTTGCGGTACAGGATGTCGAGGCCAATCGTCGGCTCGTCCAGTACCAGCAGTCTTACGTCCGTGGCCATGATCAGCGCCAGGTGAAGCTGCGTCACCATACCCTTCGACAACTCCCGGACCTTGCTCCTTCGCTTGATCGTGGTCTTCGCGAGAAAGCCCTCCGCCTTGGCGCGATCAAAACGCGGATGGACGCCGGCAACATAGTCCACTGCCTGACAGACCCGCATCCAGCGAGGCAACACCGCAACATCGGCGATGAACGAAACGTCGCGCATCAGCTGGTCTCGCTGGTTCCAGGGATCCCGGCCGAGTACCTTGAGCTCTCCCTGGTAAGGGGTGAGGCCGAGAATCGCGTTGAGCGCGGTGGTCTTGCCCGCGCCGTTGGGCCCGATTAGTCCAAGGATGCGTCCCTCTTCCAGGCGGAGGTCGACGCCATCCAGTGCGACGGTCGAACCGAATGTCTTGCGGAGGCGGCGTGCTTCTATGACTGACATAGCTTCAGGATTCCTCCTCGGTGGCCTTCGATGGCACCCGGCGTTTCGACGAACCATTCAGCAATTCATCGGCGCTCAGGCCCAGCCGCTGAATGGTGTCCTGGACTCTGGGCCACTCCTCGTCGAGAAACTTCTGCCGCTCCCCGCGCAGCAGTAAGCTGCGCGCCCCCGTCTTGACGAACATGCCCAGGCCTCGCCTCTTCTCGACCAGTTCCTCGTCCACCAACTGCTGGTATCCCTTCAAGACCGTGAGCGGATTGACGCGATACTCGACGGCGACATTGCGTACCGATGGCAGCGCGTCGCCTTCCTTGAGCACACCGTCGAGGATCATCGCGACCACGCGGTCGCGAAGCTGGCGGTATATCGGCTGACTGTCGTTCCACTCACGGTCCATCCGGATTCCTAGATAGTCCCCTACGAAGTTCGTGCGTTATTTTGCCCGTTGCAGGTCGATATGCGCGCGTATCGGTTTGTCTCCCGGCCCCATGTAGGTCCAGTCCTCGATGTGGTGGTTAGGATCGAGGAACGTGAACACGGCATGATCCATGTGTCCGTATTCCGTGCCGCCGGCGAGATCCAGAAAATCGAATTCTACCGTCTTTCCGTCCGCCGACATCTTGCCCACCATGCGCGGCCGATTCCCAGCATCGCAATAGTGCGTCAACAGCAACCGCTCGCTGTCGAGATATAACATGGTGAGCGGATGGTCTGGCCTCCCCTCCGCCGTCATCTCATGCACCAGGGCGTTTCCCATGGAGGTCAGCCGAAACGTGACCTGTCCCATCTTTCCATCCATATCGGGATGGGAAGGAACCGTGGTCACGCGGCCTTCCCAGGAACCTGCCAGGGTTTTCATCTTGTCAAACGACTTTTGCGCGTCCGACTGGGCAAAAGCCAGGCTAGAAAACGACAGCAAAACAACCCACAGAAAGCGAGCGTGGTTCATATTCCATCCTCCTGAAATTACGCTGCCGGATCGCGCCTTTTCACCCACGTCTCACGGTGCCCGCGATCAGCCGGGGTCAGCGATGTAGTAGTGTTATACATAACTATAACACTAAATGCAAGAGGATTTTACTGGGCCTCGCTTCCTTACTTTGCTAAAGAAAACAATGGGTTTACTGAAGTGCTGGCTAGACAGAGCACGACGTCCACACCGATCTACTGCAATAGGAAGGCCCGCTCGAAAGGAACTTCGCCTGGGCGGTGTGGAGAAGCGTGAGTCTCGAAGAAGCTTTCATCGGTTCACGAAAGGCTCGTAGGCACGCCTTCAGGGGCGTCGAGGTCGGGACGAAGAAGACACCGCTGCAAAGTTGACCCGGTGGGCCGCCGTCGTAGTTGGTGAAATTAGAGAGATTTTTCACCAACAATCTTGGCTAAGAGTGAGAATTGATTCGGTCCTGCTGGCTGACACACGTTAACCCCGCCCACTGGGCGGTGACGGTAACGATTGAATCTAAGCGCACTGTGTCGCCAGCGCGAGCCGCGCATGGGCCTCGTGTTCCGCCGCCGCAAGATCTTCGAATGTCGCCTCACTGACATCCACCATCACGCGAATGATCGTGCCCGTGAAGGCGAACGGGGGCTGGTCGGAGGGAGGCGAGCACGTGTCGCGGCCAATGTCGAAGCCTCTCGTTGGCCGTAAAAATCCGCCGATCTGCTTCTCGAAGCGTAGCCAGCAGAGCGGCGTTCATAGCAACGACTCGCTCGACATTGGATCTACACGGTAAAATCTGCAACTTGTGGGCACGGCTCTGGTCCATACAACCGCCCCGCTCGATTTGGCCACAGCGGACCCCCTATTGTGCCTTTCTGCGAACGAGCGCTGAAACCAGGAGAAACATATCTAATGCGAGCATTGATATCGGCATTCTTGTTGGCATTCGTAGTCACTGGCGCCCAGACACAGCAGACCGTCACCAATAAATCGGTGCCGTCTGCACCGGACGCGCCGCCCAGTCCAGCGGCACTCATCGCGCGCGCGAAGGCGCTCGAGCTGGATACAGCATATGTCGCTCCGCCCGGCGACCCGCTGTCGCACCACGCGGCCGGCTTCGCGAAAGTCATGTGTTCCGCAGTGTTCATCACCGGGCTCGATCCCGACTTCGCCGCGGAGAACGTCGGTTACTTCACGGCTCCGTACGAGGTGCGCGCAAAGCTCGGCAAACCGGTCGTGGACCGTGAGCGCAAGCAGGTGCGCGTTGCAGTGCCCGGTGGGGTGACTCGCACCGCTGTCTACCTCGGGGATCAGGGATGCGTGACGCTCCCCGCAGACAAGGAATCGGTCAGCTTCAAGCCCGTGAAGCTCAAGAGCAGCTTGCCCGACGCCTCGAAGCAAGCCTGGCCGATGGGCGACGTGCTGCCAGATGATCCGCCTCCGTCTGCACTCGACATGGCGAAGGTCAAAGAGGCGGTGGATGCGGCGTTCGATCCGCCGGAGGGGAAGACTGCTGCTTTCGTGGTGACCTGGAAGGGACGACTCATCGCCGAGCGATACGCGCCGGGGATCACGGCGCAGACGCCGCTCGAGAGTTGGTCGATGGGCAAGAGCGTGGCGGCAACCCTGATGGGTGTGCTGATCCAGCAAGGCGCGTATGAGCTATGGCAGCCTGCACCGATCCCGGAGTGGCAAGAGGGGAAGGACCTGCGGTCGGAGATCCGAATCGCCGACCTGCTGCACATGTCGAGCGGGCTGCGCATCAAGGCGCTTGAGGATCCCGATTACGATCCTGCCGGCACGTATCCGGACCACTTGTACCTGTACACCGGCGGGGTGGACACGTTCCACTATGCAGCCACCCGGCCGCTGCAATGGCTCCCGGGAAAGGTCGGGCGGTATCGCAACACCGACCCGGTCTTGACGAACTACCTGATCCGGCTGGCCGTGGAGAAGCGCGGCGAGGAATACCTTTCATTCCCGCGGCGCGCGTTGTTTGACAAACTCGGCATGCGCACCATGGTCCTGGAGACTGACCCGTTCGGCAACTTCCTGAACCAAGGCTACGAGTTCGCCGCAGCGCGTGACTGGACGCGGCTGGGCAATCTCTATCTGCAGAACGGCGTCTGGAACGGAGAGCGAATTCTTCCCGAGGGCTTTGTGAAGTTCGTCAGCACGCTGGCGCCAGCCTGGGTGGCCGACCAGAAGCCGGTGTACGGCGGTTTCTTTTGGATCAACGGTGACGGCTCCTACCCGGTGCCGAGGAGCGCTTACTTCATGTCGGGTGCAGGCGGGCAGAAGACGATGATTATTCCGTCTCACGACCTCGTCGTTGTGCGGCTCGGGCATTACAAAGGTTCGGATGAGGGCATGAAGAGTTTCAAGAAGGCTCTTGCGCAGCTGATGGAGGCGGTCCCTCCCAGCAAGTGAGGAGGAGCATCACGAAGGGCAGCGGGTTGTTCCTTTTGTTGTATCCAGTGTAATGGCACTGCACAGCGGCTTCTAGCCGTAGTCTCACTGCCCCACGTCGACCAAACGGCACACAAATCCCCAGCCTCCGCCCAATTCGCTGACGGCGAGCATCAATTCGTTGCTGCCCTTCTTCAAAGGAAGGTACACGGCGTCGTTCTCTGGATTCACGATTCCCAGGAATCCGGGATCGCGGAAATACTGGGCACTGCGACCACGATAGAGAATCTTGCCATTGAGGAATACGCTGACATCGTCGCTGTAGCCGATGTAGAGCTTCTTCACCTGGTCGCGATCGGACTCGATCGTTGTTCTCGCATACACAAGCTTTATTCCCGGCTGCGGTTCGAGCCGCTTCGAAAAATCGTTCGCGAACGACACTGGCAAGTGTGGCGCCTCACGATATCGATAGAGCACAACAAATCCCGGAGGTTCGGCCTCCACGTCCTGCCACTGGATCGATTCGCTCCCCGCTGGCGCCTCCTCAAGATTCCGCGCGAGCGCGTCGTAGGACGGCGATAGCCTCCACTTGGTCACGGTCCCGGCCGGCATCGGCGGCAGTCGACGCTCCCAGGGCGCATCGGGCGTGGTGTGGACCTCGAAATTTGAGAAGTACGTCTCGCCGATGAGAACGTGGAGCGCAACCTGCCCTTTTCGCACTCCGCTCTTCAGGTCGTTCATCACGAGCGCGGGCTTGTCCATCTCTTTCACGTAGAGCTTCGCCTGCGCACCCGTCACCTCCAGTCGCAGATGAAACCAGCTGTCCCGTGGGATATCAACCGCGCCCGTGAAACCGGGACCGTTATAAATCTGCCAGTTCGCACCCGTATGCAGGACCGGGGTGTATTGCATCGCATCGGGAAGACCAGACTTGTGCTGCCGCAGATAAACCCACTCGGCGCTGGACCCGTCATCGACGATGCGAAACTGCAGACCGAAAAACCCGCGCTTCGCCGGAGTTGCAACGTCGACATCAATCACCCCGTCGCGCAGCTCGAAATCCTTCAGAACGGCCGCGCCTCCATCGAGATGGAGGCACTTACGGCCAAGATACTCTGCCGGCCTGGCTTCTCCCTCAAACTCCCAGCGCGGCGAGTCGGGCGGAGCCGCGAGGGCTGTCTGGGCTGGGGCGGCAGACGCTAAGAGAACAAGGCTAAGAGCGAGATGTCGAAGCATAGGTTTTTTGTGGGATCCGTGGTGCCGTGCGCAGAGATTCATGATGGACACGGCTGACCAACTTAGACGTGCATGGCGGGATTCTGTAATCGTCGGCGAATTGTTGGAGTTTCCAACCAATTGATACCATAGCCACCGATGCACGTGGACCTCACCAGATTGCGGGACTTTGCCTTGCGCTACACCGAGGCCTGGTGCAGCCAGAACGCGAAGAGCGTGGCTACCTTTTATTCCCCCGAAGGATCCCTCACCGTGAACGGAGACGCCCCGGCTGTTGGACGCAGCGCAATCATCGCAACCGCTCAATCCTTCATGTCGGCATTTCCCGATATGCGGATTGTGATGGATGACCTGCTTGTGCAAGATGACACTTCCCACTACCACTGGACGCTGACCGGCACGAACACTGGCCCCGGTGGCACCGGACACAGAGTCCGCATCAGCGGTTTTGAAATTTGGCATATCGGGGAAGATGGGCTGATCGCAACATCCCAAGGCCACTTCGACAGCGAGGAATACCAGAGGCAATTGCTAGGCGCGCAGAAGGCTTGAATGGCTCGTCGCGAAAGTAGCGTTAACCCACTGCGACTTTCTCATCCGTGAACGCCTTGTCGGCCTCATCCGTGCCGGTGAGTTCGAAGGAGTTCGTGACGTCGGCCTTTCCTTGTGCCACGCGCGTGATCACGTAAGAGCACCCCATCCAGTGAGCCTCCTCGAGATCAGTCTTGGACCACTGCGCCGGGTGATCGGGGTGCGAGTGATAAAACCCGATGATGTCTTCATCCCGTTCCCGAGCCTGCCGCTGGATGCGCACCAACTCCTTGGGGTCGATGTGATAGCGGTTCTGCGGTGAGTCCGTCCGGGTATTGCCGCAGCGGGCGGTCGAAGTGACGGTGCGAACGTCGCCGTCCATCTGGCCGAGCAGCACGCCGCAGCACTCGTGCGGATAGGTTTCCTCTCCATGGCGCCGGATTTCCGCGTAATTTTTGGGACTGATTTTCAGCATCGCCAAGATCGATTCACCACAGAGTCACAGGGACACACGGCAATCTAAAGCCGAAGGTTTTGTTGTTCTCTGTGACTCTGTGGTGAAATCACGTGTAGGACATGCCTATATCACGCCTCCGTCCAAAAGCGCTCACTCAGATACTTATCGCCGGAGTCGCACAAAATCGTCACTATCACTGCGGGCTGACCCTTCTTACGGGTGGCAGCAACTTGCAGGCTGCCTACCACCGCGGCTGCTGCCGAGATCCCGACCAGCAACCCCTCCTCGCGCGCCAAGCGGATGGCCATCTTGTAAGCATCTTCCGTGGCGATGCCAATGTTTTCGTCGGCGAGAGTCGCGTCGTAAATTTTTGGGACGATGGCGGTCGCCATGTGCTTCGCGCCCTCGATTCCGTGGAATGGTGAGTCGGGCTGCAGCGAGATGCAGCGCACGTTCGGATTCAGTTCTTTCAAGCGGCGCGACGCGCCTACGAACGTCCCGCTAGTGCCGAGCATGGAAACAAAATGCGTGATGCGTCCCTCGGTTTGTTGCCAAATCTCGTTTGCCGTGCCATGGTAGTGAGCCTGCCAATTGGCATCGTTGGAATATTGGTCGGCGTAGTAATAAAGATCGGGATGCTGGGCGTAGAGTTCGCGTGCCATGCGAATCGCGCCGTCGGAACCTTCGCCGGGATCGGTATAAATAATGTTCGCGCCGTACGCCTGCAGGATGCGCTTGCGCTCGGGCGACACGTTCTCCGGCATGCAGAGTGTGACCGGAATGCGTTGCGCCGCGCCGATCATGGCATAGGCGATGCCCGTGTTCCCGCTGGTCGAGTCGAGTAGGATTTTTCCGGGCGCGAGTTTACCGCTGCGCTGCGCTTCGAGCACGATTCGAGAGGCGGCGCGATCTTTGACCGATCCGCCGGGGTTGTACCATTCGGCTTTGCCGAGAATCTCGGTGTCCGCAACATCGCGAGCAATGTGGTCGAGCCGTAGCAGGGGAGTGTTGCCGATGCTATCGAGCGCATTCAAGCCAAGGCGCACGGAGCTTCGCGAAGATTCACTCGATGCGTTCGGGGTGTTCACCGGTTTGGTGGAAGCCTGGGCCATCAGGAATAGCTATGACTATCGTAATGTGCCGGATGCGGCGAAAGAGGTATCTACTACCACAATTGGATTATAGAAGAAGGTAAAAGGGTTCCAGGGAAGTTTAAGGCTCAGAACGAATTCGGTGGAAGCTGCATCTAACGATTACGAGTGAAGAAGGGATTCGCGAGAAATGGCGAACAAGACGGAACAAAAAACATTTGATGACGCGGTGGTGTGGCTGCGCGAGCACGGCTTCGATGTGCTTGAGGCTCCCGGCACGAGCGGGCGCGTGTTTCTGAAGAAATACAACGTCTCCGCGGCCATACAGAAAAGCGACGACAACGGAATCAAAATTTTCGCGTATCCCGGCTACCTGGTGGGTAGCGAGATCTCCAAGCTCGTGAACAAGGGCTACCAGCAGTTTCTGAAGACCTCAAAGACCGAAGTGCCCGCCACTGCCGATCACCTGAAGGCACTGCACTCTTTCTCTGAAGAATTAAAGGAAGCGCTCGGCCTGCCGAGTCTCTACAACGAATCCCTCGGAACCGTCAGCGAGGCCTATCAGTACGATCGCATCGTCGACCGTGATAAGCCCGCCGCCGAGCGCAAGAAGCGCCCGTGGGAGATCGCCGGCGTCAAACCACTGATCGCTAAAAAGAGCCACGCCTGAAGCCTAGGTGAGTCCCGAGTTGCGCTGAGCACGACAGCGGCCCTTGCCGCTGTTTTGTTTTTTGTGGCCGACCTGACGAAGACTATTTGCGGCCGAGCACGGCGAGTGCGCCGAAAACTGCTGACGTCTACACCCCGATTCCTAGCGACCTTCGCGGCCGTTCTTGGCGCGCTTTGCGGTAAGGGTTGTTGAAGGACCTCGGGTCAATTCCGGTGACGACACAAGCCCTACAACCTTTGCACCATCTGCTAGGGAGACTGCTTCCTTTCTCAGGTTGTGCGACACTGTTGCGGTTTGGAGGGTGAATGCGCACTTGGATGGTTGGTCTCTTGTTCCCCGCGCTGATGGGCTCTCTGCTCGCTCAGTCGAAAAACCCGGAGGGCAAAAATCACTCTTCCGCGAGCCCGAGCACTACAGGAATCCATTCTGCGATCGACCAAGTCCTCCGCGCCCAGCAAGAAGCCTGGAATCACCACGACCTCGATGCCTTCATGGCCGGCTACTGGAACTCAAAAGACCTGACGTTCTTCTCGGGCGCCCAACGTACCGCCGGCTGGCAGGGAGCACTCGACCGCTACCACAAGAACTATCAGAACGATGGCAAGGAAATGGGCCGGCTGGAATTTCGAGACCTGCAGATCGAATCGCTGGGCGAGAGCGCCGCCTTAGTTCGTGGCGCCTGGCACCTGACCATGAGCGACGGCAAAACGCCGCACGGCCTCTTTACGCTAGTCTTCAGAAAATTCCCGGACGGTTGGAAGATTGTTCATGACCACACTTCCGCTGCCGAGTAGAGCGAGAGGAAGACAGCTAAGAGCTAGCAGCCAACGGCTAAGAGTTGCCTCTCACCCGAATCTGCACCCGGGTGCCGTCCGGCAGCTTGTTCCCGTCCACCACAATCACACCGTCTCTTACGACACCTGTATATTCCTCGCCACGCGGAGCCGGGGCTGCGCTTACCGTGCCTGAACTCCGTCCCATTCCTTTATCCATCGCCAGATTCGCCAACCGGTCGGCTTCCTGATTTCCGCCCCGCAAAACATGCTGGATCGAAAACCACTCAAGCTGTCCAATCATCTTGCGGGCGCGCTGATAAAGCTCCAGCAGCGATGGGCTTTTCACTTTGTACTCGCCCCGGATCTGCTTTACCAATAGTTCGGAGTCGCCAACCACTTTCAGCGCTTTGTGACCGTGTTCGAGAGCATAGTCGAGCGCGGCGAGCAAACCGTTGTACTCTGCGTAGTTATTGGTCTGGTGACCGAGATATTCGCTTAAGACGGCGACCTTGTGGCCGTCTAGGTCGGTGATGACCACGCCGTACGCCGCTGGCCCGGGATTCCCTCGCGCACCACCGTCCACATGCGCAATCAAATAGGAATCCGGTGGAGTCTGCCCACCGAATAACCCTCCCGGCTGAGAGCTTCTCTTCGAACGAAACGATGACGACATGCCATGATCTTACAACCGACGGTGTCCTCTCTCTTGAGTACGCAGAGAAATCCCACCCGAAGATAGCGGAGAAAATGATGGGCTAAGCGCTTCCTGACTACGGCCGGACACGCGCCGTCGTGTCTCCGGCCCGCCTTGAAGCCCCTGCGCCTCCCCGATAGACTTAAGAGAATGCACATGCACGTGCATTCCGGCGCGGGAGCGGGCACTTCGAGGGTGCTCAGAATTTCCCTGTTCGTTACGCTGGCTTACATCGTGCTGCTGGTGGTCGCTGGTCTGCGGGCACATTCGCTGGCTCTGCTTTCCGAGGCTGGCCACAACCTGTCCGATTTCCTTGCACTTCTCTTGTCGCTGGTGGCGGTCTATCTGCAGTCCCGTCCCCCCAGCGCTACCAAGACTTACGGCTACCACCGCGCTGGAGTGCTGGCCGCGCTCATTAACGCCGCCTCGCTGGTGGTGATCTCGTTCTTCATTTTCTATGAGGCCTTCCGGCGGTTGGAGAACCCGGAACCGGTTCATGCTGGGCTGATGATGTGGGTTGCTGCCGGCGGCGTGGTCATGAATGGCGTGATCACGCTTTTGCTCTATCGAGCAGGCGGCGACGTCAACATTCGCAGCGCCCTGATCCACGAAGTCGGCGACACGCTTTCCACCGCCGCGGTCATCATCGGCGGCTGGGCCATCCTGGCAACTGGCCGGTACTGGATCGATTCCGCCCTCTCGTTCGGCATTGGCGCTCTGATCCTGTGGTCCTCGGTGGGCATTCTGCGGGAGACCATGAACATCCTGCTGGAAGGCACGCCGCGGGGCATGAAGCTCGACCGCCTGGAAGCGGCCATCCGCAAGGTTGAGGGGGTCAACGATGTGCACGACTTGCACGTCTGGAGCATCGGCTCGGAAAGCCACGCGCTGTCCTGCCATATCGCGATCGCCGACATTCCACCCTCGGCCAGCGAGCGCATCCTGCGCGACGTGAAAGAGGTTCTGCAACACGACTTCCGCGTGGTCCACACCACCATCCAGTTCGAGCACGTCGAGTGTGAAGTCGCCCACGGCTGCATCATCCCGGTGGGCGAAGCTGAACATCATCATCACTGATACAAACATCATCTTCACCACTGCCCTCACTTCATCGCTTCGGTAGCAAGGAGCTGAACGAACTGTCCTGTTTTAAGTTCGGTCATCTTGAGCGTAGCGAAAGCCTGCCGTGAGCACAGCCGAAGGGGACCCCTGCGTTCTGCCTGCCGTCCCAACTCCGCACTATCTGATGTGACTCCCGTCACCAAATCGCCGGATCAAACGCGCTAGGCTAGCCAGACCGGAGCTTTGTTGTGAAGTCGCCCGCCAAGAACACTCGCGCTGCCTGGCTCAACGGCCCTTCTGCCGAGTGTCTGGCATCAGAGGAAGTCGCACATCCTTGGCGCCTGATTCTCCTGGGTCCCCCCGGCGTCGGCAAAGGCACACAGGCGGATCTGCTCCGCCGGCGACTGGGCGCTTGCCACCTCTCGACTGGAGACCTTTTTCGGGGCGCCAGCAAAGGGGACGGTTGTTCGCTGAGCCCCGCGATGATGGCCGCTCTCGATTACATGCCCCGCGGCGCTCTTGTGCCCGACGCGACCGTTTGGGAAATGGTCCGTGAACGCAGCCAGTGCCTGCATTGCAGCGGTGGCTTCATCCTCGACGGCTTTCCGCGCACGCTCACGCAGGCTGAATCGCTGAAGAACCTGATGGAAGAACGGAAACTCTTGCTCGATGCCGTCGTGAACTACGAATTGCCGCTGGCAGAAATCGTCGAGCGCCTTAGCGGCCGCCGCACCTGTGACAAATGCAAAGCGGTCTACCACGTCACGCGCCAGCCGTCGCAAGCTCCCGGCGCTTGCGACCGCTGTGGTGGACGCCTTGTGCAGCGTGAAGATGATCGCCCCGAATCAGTCACCGTGCGCATGGAAACCTACGAACGCAGCACCGCGCCGCTGATTAACTTTTACCGCAATCTCGGCCTGCTGCTGCCGGTCGCGGCCACGGGATCGCCCGACCAGATCTACGCCCGCACCTCAGCCGCTCTGCAACAAGCAAGGTCGGCCACATAGATAACAGATAGTGAGTGCCACAAAGCTCACCAGAAGGCGACTCTCTTCGCGCTCTTTGCACTCTTCGCGCTATCTTCGTGACCTTAGCCGTTAAATGTTTTTCCTGCTGGAGCTACCCTATTCAACGGTTGGGATACTAAGGTTTGCGGCCATCTTGCAGCCGGAAAATTTCTTCGGCTCGCTCGATGGTATCCGCCTCCTCCGGCGATTTATCTGGCCGCAGCCGCACAATCCGCGGAAAGCGCAGCGCATATCCGCTTTCGTGCCGGTCGGACTTCATCACGTTGTTGAATGCCACCTCCAGCACGATCTTCGGCTCGACCTCGCGCCGGAATCCCTGATCGTCGATAGTATGCTCGAGGAACCACTTGGTCATTTCCGCAATCTCAACATCGGTGAGCCCAGAATAAGCCTTCCCGATATTTACCAGCCGGTCGCGATCTCGCACCGCGAACGTGTAGTCGCTGAGCACCGCAATACGCTTGCCGTGCCCAAACTCGACAGCCGTCACGACCACGTCAAGCGTCGCGAGTTCACGCTTCATCTTGAGCCACGCCTTGCCGCGCCGTCCCGGCGTGTAGGGTGACTCGAGGTCTTTAATCATCAACCCTTCATTGCCCCGCGCCTGTGCCGCCGTAAAGAGCTCCTCGAGTTCCTCCGACTTAGTCGCTCGTGTCACAGGCGCACGTATGACGCGCTCGACCACTGGCCCTTCGTCCTCGCCGAATACTAATGAGCCCTGTGCTTTTCTCCGTGCCTCCGTGCCTCCGCGGTGGATTTTTCGATCTTCCGCCAGCAACTTATCCAAGATTTGCATCCGAGCCCGCAGCGATCTCTCCAACAACAACTCGTCTCCAACATAAAGAACATCGAACACGAGATACACCACCGGCACTCGTCGCATCAGTTCCGTGCTGACTTTCTTCCGTCCCAGCCGCTGCTGAAGTGCGCTGAACGGCAGTGCCCGGCCCGGCCCCTCTTCGCTGTAACTCCAAGCGACGATCTCGCCATCGAGAATCGCGTCCTTCGGTAATCCGGACAGGGCATCCGGCAACTCGGGGAACGATTCTGTGATCTCGTCGCGTGTCCGCGAGAAGAATCGGACTTCGCCGTTCGACACATGGGCCTGCGCGCGAATCCCGTCATACTTATCTTCGATCGAGGCCTCCTCGAAGTAGCTCAGCGCCTCCTCTGCCGACTCAACCGGACTCGCCAGCATGAATCCCAGCGGATGGAACATCCGCATGTGCGCCCCGCCGAGAGCACTTCGAGCCGCCAGCCGCAGCGTCTCGCCGATATCGCCCAGCAGCATGTTGGCGCGCTGAACTGCCGCAAGCGTCGATCCGTACGCGCGCGCGATTGCTTCTTCCACCAGGCTTTCCTTCAACCCGATCCGCAAATCACCAGTCATGATCTTGACCAGGTACTTGGCCTCGAGCGGGCCTACCTTCGACAACAACTCGCGCACGAGCGTACTCTTCGGGACCGGACCGCGGGCTGCAGCAATCCTGCGAAAGTACGCCTCCACCTCAACCGCACTCAGCCCAACTTGCGCATCTACACCTCGGACAGGGCCAGTTGCCTCGGGCTGTCCTTGCCGAGCGAAGGTTGGCACGCTCTCCGCGTGACCCGATCGACCCGTTCCCAGCGCTTCGCCCGCGACCGCTCCAACATCCCCCAACCTCCGATACGCCGCCGTCAATTCCGCATCGGTCCATCCGGACAACTCCGACACGGCTTGCCACAGAATTCGTCCCCCCACCTGCATTGTCGTCTCTTCCCAAACCGGAAAAGGCTTACCGGACAAGAACACTGCGGACACGGACGCTTCCTCGATCGGTCGTGACTGCAAGTACTCCGCCACCATCCCAATCTTCAGAAGCTTCTTCGTCGTCCCAGCGATCGCCTCGCAGGTCTCCGCAAATTTCCGCATAGATCACGTAGAGACAGCCGCCTCGGCTGTCCAGCCGTAAAGTGAAGCACCACCTTTGCCCTGGCAACCCCCGCCCCGCCCGTACGGACGAACGAAGTTCGGCGCACGCCTCATCTAGTCCCTTCTAAATTAACAACTTACATCTCTCCCAATCCGAAATCACATTGCCCTGTGATACCCTTAACTCCTGCTACTTCCCACCTGGAAGTATCATCTAACGAATGATGCAATACTTGCGCAACATGTGGCGATTTCTGCTGGCCCTGCAGCTTCTGCCGGCGCTCGAAAGTGGTGAAGAGACGCTGGTCGGTGGCCAGGCCGTGCTCGAAGGCGTGATGATGCGTTCTCCGCACGCCTGGGCCATCGCTGTGCGCAGACCCTCGGGCGAAGTTGCCACCATGAGCGAACCGCTCGAACGCCCCTCCGAAAAACATAAGTGGATGGGCTGGCCCGTGATTCGTGGGGTCATGACGCTGGGTTACGCGATGACGCTGGGCTTTCGAGCTCTGCGCTTCTCCGCCGACGTCGCGCTCGAACAGATCATGCCCGCGGAAAAGCAGGGCAAGAAGGCCGAAATCAGCGGATGGATGGCGGCCATCAACATCGCCATCTCGCTCGGCTTCTTCATCTTCATGTACAAGTTCCTGCCGCTGGCCGCGGCCACCGAACTCAAGCGCGTGGACCCGGTATTTGCCAATCCGATCATCTTCAACCTGGTCGATGGCATCATTCGAATCGTCCTCTTCGTGTTGTTCATCTGGGGCGTGTCGCTCATGAAAGACATTCGCCGCGTTTACGAATATCACGGCGCTGAGCACAAGACTGTCTTCGCCTTCGAGAACGGCGATCCGCTGAACAACACCGCGGTACAGAAGTATTCGACGTATCATCCGCGCTGCGGCACCAGCTTCCTGATGACCGTGATGATCTTCTCGATTGCGGTCTACATTGTCGCTAACGCGATCTTCCCGGTCACGACGTTCTGGGCCCGCTTTGCCACCCGCATCGTGTTGCTGCCGGTGATAGCCGGTCTCTCGTACGAGATCATTCGTTTCGCCGCCAAGCACCGCGGCTCGCTCTTCGCCCTCATGACCGCCCCCGGCCTCTGGCTGCAGCGCATCACCACGCAGCCTCCCTCCGATGACCAGGTCCACTGCGCCATCGTCGCGCTTGACCAGGCCATGGAGCTGGAAAAGCAAAACGGCGGCGAACTGGTGATTGCTTAGCGGGTCCCGCCGCGAATCTCGTTCTTCCTCCTGACAATCGACACGTACAATAATGTTGCATCGGCCATTCAGTCGTATGGGCTGAGTGCTGACCGCTGAGAGCTGACAGCTTATGTTTGAGAGACTCGACCAAATCGAAACCCGCTACGAGGAGTTGACCCAGGCCCTCGCCTCGCCGGAGATCGTGACCGATTCGTCCAAGTACCAGAAGACCGCCAAGGCGCATAGCGAAATTGCCCCCATCGTCGAAAAGTATCGCGAGTACAAAGACCTGACCCGCGGCATCGCCGAGAGCAAGGCAGTCATCGCCGACGAAAAAGATCCCGACATGCGCGCCTATGCGCAGGAAGAATTGACCCAGCTCGAAGCCCGTGTCGGCCAGGTCGAAGCCGATCTCAAAGTCCTGCTCATTCCCAAGGATCCCAACGACGAAAAAGACGTCATCCTCGAAATCCGCGCTGGCACCGGTGGCGACGAGGCGACGCTCTTCGCCGACGAAATGTTCCGCATGTACTCCCGCTATGCCGAAACGCAAGGCTGGAAGGTGGAAGTGCTTTCGACCTCGGAATCCTCGGTCGGCGGCCTGAAAGAGGTCATTGCCATCATCGAAGGCAAGCGCGTCTTCTCGCAGTTGAAGTACGAGAGCGGCGTGCACCGCGTGCAACGTGTTCCCGCCACCGAACAGCAAGGCCGCGTGCACACTTCCGCGGTCACGGTCGCCGTGCTCCCCGAAGCCGAGGACGTCGATATCAAGATCGAAGCCAAAGATCTGCGCATCGACACGTTCTGCTCGTCCGGCCCCGGCGGCCAATCCGTCAATACGACGTATTCCGCGGTCCGCATCACGCACATTCCCACCAATACCGTGGTCAGCTGCCAGGATGAAAAATCGCAGATCAAGAATCGCGAGAAAGGCATGCGCGTCCTGCGCTCACGTCTCTACGAAATTGAAATGCAAAAGCAGCAAGAAGCGCTGGCGAAAGAGCGCAAGGCCATGGTCGGCTCCGGCGATCGCAGCGAAAAGATCCGTACCTACAACTTCCCGCAGAATCGTGTAACCGACCACCGCATCGGACTAACCATTCACCAACTTACCGAGGTCATGGACGGAAAGCTGCAGCCGATCGTCGACGCCCTGATCACCCATTACCAGGCGGAAAAACTGAAGAGCGAGGCGGCGCCAGTAGCCTGATGTGGCGCGGACACTCCTGTCAGCGCTGTGTGCTGAAATAACGGTTTGCAATTGCGCGAAGCCCTCCAGTCCGCCATCACCCGCTTAACCGACGAGCGTGTCCCCTCCCCGCGCCTGAATGCCGAAACTCTCCTGATGTTCACCCTCAACTGCGACCGCGCCCACCTTTACGCCCATCCCGAACGCGAGCTCACGGCGGAGGAGCAATCCCGCTACGACGAGGCGCTCACGCAACGCGCCAAGGGCGTCCCCGCGCAGTACATCACCGGGCACCAGGAATTCTGGGGTCTCGACCTGATCGTCTCCCCCGCCGTCCTCATCCCGCGCCCCGAGACCGAGCACCTGATCGAAATCGTCCTACCGCTCGCGCGCCCAATGAAATCTCCCAGGATCGCTGACGTTGGCACCGGTTCCGGCGCCATCGCGCTCGCACTTGCGGAAGAACTTCCCAACGCCGAGATCCACGCTACCGACAATTCTCCGGCCGCACTCGAAATCGCGGAAGCCAACGCCGCACGCCTTCAGCTCGAATTCACGTCGAAGAACCATAACCCGCCCAGGCATCGTCTCTTCTTTCACGACACCGATCTAGTCAACGGGCTCGATCGAGAGACATTTGATTTCGTCGTCTCTAACCCGCCCTATGTCGGTCTGTCCGAGGAAGACGAAGTCCAACTCGAAGTGCGCAAGTTCGAACCGCGCAACGCCGTCTTCGCTGGACCCACTGGGCTCGAAGTGATCGAGAAGCTGGTACCCGCCGCCCACACCATCCTGAAACCCGGTGGCCATCTCGTCATGGAAATCAGCGGCACGATCGCAGAGGCCGTCCGTGGGCTCCTAAGCGATTGGAAAGACATGACAATCTCGAACGATCTGCAGGGCATCCCGCGTGTCGCTTCGGCCCGCAAGGCGGAGCCGTAAACTAAATTCATCCCTGCGCAGCCCGGCAGAATCTGTACCCAAGCAGGCCACTTGCTGCGAGGTATGCCGATGCAATTCAAGCCCTTCCTGCTCGATATCTGGCTCGATCAATACGAACACGACATTGAATTCAATCTCGCCGCCAGCACCGGTCCGACATGGACCGTGAACGACATCCTCGCTCTTACCGACGCCGAGACCCGCCATCGCTTTCTGAATCACAAGCTTGTTTACGGCCACCCCGGCGGCAACGACAGCTTGCGTGAAGCCATTGCCCAGATGGAAGGCGTCAGCCCGGATGCGGTGCAAATCGTGACCGGCGCTTCCGAAGCCTTGGTCGCCCTGATGTGGCTCGCCGCCGAGCCGGGCGCCAACGTGATCCTTCCGCTGCCCGGCTTTACGACATTTTCGGCGCTCCCCGAATCCCTCGGCCTCGAAATCCGTTATTACCGAGTCCATCGCGAGAACGGTTTTCGAATCGACGTCGACGAGATCAAGCGCCTGGCCGACGCGAAAACCAAGTTGATCCTCGTCAACAGCCCGCACAACCCAACCGGCGCGACCATCAGCGACACCGACATGGAAGCTCTGCATGCCTTCACGTCGCAGCGTGGCATCCAGTTGATTAGCGACCAGGTGTATCACCCCATCTATCAGGGCGAGCGAACGACGTCGGCTGCCCGGTTGCCGCACGCTACCGTTATCAGCGATTTATCGAAAGCGTTCTCGATCCCAGGCGTACGTACCGGATGGATGATCGAGCACGATGACCATCGCCGCCAGCAGTACTGGACTGCGCGTGCCTACTTCTCCGTCTGTAACAGCACGACTGGAGAAATTCTCTCTGAGATCGCGATTCGCCAGCGCGACATCGTGCTCGGCAAAGCGCAACAGACCGCGACGGCCAACCTGAAAGTCCTGGACGCCTTCATGAAGGAACACGCCGACGTGCTCGGCTGGATCCCTCCGCAAGGTGGCATGACCGCGTTCCCGTGGATGGTGAACGGCGAAGACGCGCGTCCCTTTTGCCAGGCCGCCGCGGACCGCGGAATTCTTCTCGCGCCCGGCGACTGCTTCGACGTTCCATCGCACTTTCGTCTCGGCTTCGCCGCAGCGGGAGATAATTTTCCCAAGGCGCTCGAGCGCTTCGGACAGCTCGTGAAAAACTGGTCGTCTAG
>JBKPEB010000099.1:0-12858 GCA_046728215.1 Acidobacteriota bacterium
GTGACCATGCACAAAACTGGAGATGACCTGCAGGTGAAACGGAAGGTCACCAAGATTGTTCCTGAAGGCTGTGAATACTTCGCCTCTACTTTCGAACATGACACGGTCGAAGACACGCCAGAGCAGCATGACAAGGAAGCCAAAGAAGATGAAGCAGCGGGCTTCTCTCCAACCAGGCCTGCGACATGCCTTATGGAGCTTGTCTGCGCTTGCGCAGATATTCTTAAGCAGCTGGCCACGGATTTGTCGGAAGACTAGGAGGGCGAAAGCAAGGGTGAAGATCGTCGTGGTGAGCACGAGAGCGCGGTCCAGCTGCCAAACCGAGGCGCAAAATGTCCCGACTGAACCCAACAAAGCATAACCCGTACACGCGCCCGTCCCTATCCGCACCGCCAGCGACGCTCGATGGTCGTAGAGATAGGTTAGCAGCGCGCCGCCAATGATAGCGATCAGCGTCAAGGCGAGGGTCGCGGGCATCTATCCCTGTGGACCAGAATCACTGCTCTGCATGCGATCCGAACGGAAGATTGCGTTTCCCTGTCCGGCAGCAGATAAGACCGCTGCCGGACGAAGGAATCGGCAATCCTTAGACTCCTAGCCGAACCCATTACGGCGTTGGAGGAGTTGGACTTGGAGCAGGAGTTGGAGTGGGGGTTGGGGTTGGCGTGGCTGGTACGCAGGAGAAGTTCGACAGGACGACCTTTCCTGGCGCGGTGTTCTCTGCGGCTGCAAGCGTGCAGTCACCGCTTGTCTGTATATTGTTGTAGTTGGTTGTATTGGTGTTGCATTGCCTAATGGTTGCGGTTTCCTGGACGAGCTGCCCGCCGCAACTGAAGGTCACAGTCAGCGGCTCACAGTCGCCCCCGTTTTGGGGGTTGACGAAGTGCCAAGTGCCCGTTCCGTTACAGGACTGGCCTGATCCGTTGCTCAAGGTTGCCGCCGAAGCCGCAGTTGCCATGCCAGAAGATCCTGACATTTGCAGCCACTGGTGGTGCAAAATGCCAGCTACCGCCAGGAGCACAAGACAAAAGAGAAAGTTCCTGAGCCGATTCATTGCCATCCTCCTTGTCGCGAATGTTAGCTCTGCGCTGTTGCCAGTCAAGATGATAGTTTTTGCAGAGTATGCAGACCACTGCAAACACCCCGGTCGCCAACTTCAATAGTTAGTAGTGGGCTAACTGGAGTGTCCTCCTCAGCTCGCGTAACCTCGAGTGGCGAACCTCCGGCATATTGGAGTAGACATTGCAAAAACGTTCATAGGTTGCAAAAACAATCAACCTTGACGCCAACTGGCGTTGGAATACGATGTCGAAAGCTCAGAGGATGGTTTTGACTCAGCGGGACTAAAGCGCCACACACGAGAAAGACGCCCTAGGGGACATTCCCCTTCTGAGTTGCGTGCGCCACCATTCTGATGCTTCATCCAGGCGAACGTTGTGATCAGCGGCGCCTCAGACCGGAAGGTTTCTATGCGACACACATGCTCTTCGTCCCCACGCGACATTGTTGTGCTACCTATTCTCGTCTTGGCACTGGTCACATTCTCCGCAGGTCAGGCCAATATCCAGGGGCAGTGGAGCACGCTATCCAATACCCTGCCGATCAATCCCATTCATGTGGCGCTCCTGGGTAATGGCAAGGTGCTGGTGGTTGCCGGGTCGGGAAACTGTCCGCCATCGCAGTCAGGTTGTCCGTCGGGTCCGCCCTATGGACCATCGAATGGCTCTGGGGCGTTGCTGGTTGATCCGGTGAGCGGACAAATTAGCTCCCAATTTTCCCTATCCTGGGACACGTTCTGCAATGGTATGGTGCTTCTGCCGGATGGACGCGCTCTCATCGATGGAGGAACGATCCAGTATGATCCATTCTACGGACAGCCACAGGTAGCGATTTTCGACCCTGCCACAAGCACCTTTAGCAACGCCCAGAACATGGCGCACGGGCGTTGGTATCCCACGGTCCTAACTCTGGGTGACGGAAGGGTAATGACATTTTCCGGCCTGAACGAGACTGGCGGAACCAACACTGCTGTCGAGTTCTACACGGTTGGCTCGGGCTGGAGCACGCAGTACATCGCAAATTGGACCCCGGACCTTTATCCGCGTTTGCACCTTCTGCCTAATGGCAAAGTGTTCTACTCTGGTGCACAAACCACATCCAAGCTCTTCGATCCATCGACGACAACCTGGAACACGAATGTCGCCACTACGAATTACAGCGGAACGCGCACATATGGTACGTCAGTTCTGCTCCCGCTGACGCACGCGAACAACTACGATCCCAAGGTGATCATAATGGGCGGCCATAGCCCCGCTACCAACACCACCGAGCTCATCGACATGGGCGCCTCCACCCCAGGTTGGCAGTACGGACCTAATATGAGCGAGGCACGCATCGAGATGAACGCGGTGATTCTGCCCGACGGGAAAGTTCTTGCCCTCGGCGGCTCGGTGAATGATGAAGACACGAGCACCCTGAGTTTAAATGCGGACCTCTATGACCCTGCCAGTAATACGTTTTCTTCCGCTTCGGCGAATGCTACGCAGCGCCTATATCACTCCGTGGCATTGCTGCTGCCGAACGCCACGGTGTGGGTGGCGGGGGGGAATCCGTCGCGGGGTACCTATAACACCACGATGGAGATTTATGAACCTCCCTACCTGTTCAGCTCGACGCCACGGCCTACAATTACAAGCGCCCCGAGTTCGATTTCGTATGGCAATACCTTTAGTGTGACAACCCCAGACGCTGCGAACATTTCCTCGGTGGTCCTGGTGCGTAATGGAACTGTAACGCATGCTTTCGGCATGGATCAGCGTGAGGTGGCACTGTCTTTCACGGCAGGAAGTGGAGCCCTGACGGTCACAGCTCCTCCCGATGGCAATATCGCACCGCCCGGCTACTACATGCTGTTTATCCTGAATTCTGGCGTACCTTCAGTGGCAACGTTCGTTCAGCTGACCGCGACGACAGCACCGCCAGATTTCTCAATATCGGCGACACCATCTTCCCGGGCCGTAGCGCCAGCAAGCGGCACGAACTATACCGTAAGCATAACACCCTCCAATGGATTCACCGGAAACGTAACTTTCGGCCTAAGTGGGTTGCCGTCCGGTGCGACTGCCAGCTTCAGTCCGAGCCCAGTTTCAGGTTCGGGGTCCTCCACCATGACCATAAGCACTTCGAGTGTGACTCCCGCTGGGACTTACCAGCTTACGATAACTGGCACCAGCGGTACGCTCAATCACTCCACACAAGTGACTCTGGTTGTGGCGGATTTCACCATTTCAGCTTCTCCCAGCAGCCAGACTGTGCGTCGCGGTTCAAAGACAACGTACACCGTGACCATCACGGCTTTGGGTCCATTTTCTGCCACGGTGAATTTCAGCGTGACTGGATTACCCCGGCACACCAGCGCGTCCTTTAACCCCACGTCCGTAGCGGGTTCAGGCAGTTCAACACTGACCATAACAGTAAACCGGCCGGCGGCGACCGGAAACTATCCGCTTACGATCACTGCCACGGGCGGAGGTCTTACCCATTCCGCAAACGTAAGTTTAGTAATTCAGTAACCTCGGATATCCTTGTTGAAGGGAGAATTGCGATGACCAGCAATACCTTCTTGATTAATGTTCTGTTCCCCTCGTTCCTGCTGATAAGCACCGTAGGAGCAGGTCCTATCTACGCTGCGGCCCGCGCCAACCCCGACAGCAAGCAACCCACATCCGCGGCTGGCTCGACGCAGCAAGCCGCTACAGATGTCAGAGGAACATGGTCAGGCACGTTCTTTTCGAAGCATTCAAATGTTGCGCCTTTCACGATGACGGTGGTCATTAGCCCAGACTCGCACGGGCACCTTGTCGGCAGCTCTTCGCTGAACTCCGATTGCCTCAAAGGCGCACAGCTCGAGGTCACGGTTACGGGTTCGCAGATTGTCCTTGCAGGCAGCAATGAAGCAGGGGACAACATAACGGTGCGGGGGACGGTTGATAATACGGGCACGCTGCTCAAGGCTAAATACATTCTGAACGGCAGCGCAACCGGTACCTGCGAAACCGACGACGGAACGGGGACCTTGGCTAAACGATAGTCACTTTTGGCTATTGACCGTTTCCTTAGCTTCTGCCCGTGGGCATCCTAAACGTCTCATCGTGAGAATGCCCCGCTCTTGTCTCCGCTATCCGTGTTTGCGAAGCCAAAACGGTCCCGACCCAATTGAAATCCAATGAAGGCACCTCCCTGTCGCAATTCCGGTGAAACATAGAGCCAAAATGTTTGACTCATTGCGCGGAGGCCTTTTTACGCTAGTCGAAACGGCTTTAAGAGAGAACTGATGATTACGTCACGCAGGGACTTTCTCCGCTCGCTCAGCACCGGTGCTGCGGCCGGGATGGCCGTGCACTGGCAGCCGTCAGGAATTTCGAGGGCCGCCACCGTTGAGCCTTCCCGATTCAAGCAGGATGGAGAACTGATCCACTTGAACAGCAATGAAAATGCGTATGGCCCATCCACGAAAGTGGTCGACGCCATAAAATCCTCCATCGGGAGCGCGAACCGTTATCCCCGCATGGAATATAACGCGCTAGCCGAGCGAATTGCTGGGTTTCACAAGGTGAAACCGGAACAGGTACTCCTCGGCTGCGGGTCTACTGAGATCCTCCGCATGGCGGCATTCGCGTTCCTTGGCAATGGTAAGCAGCTGATCCAGTCTTCTCCGACTTTTGAAGCCATCGAACACTACGCGCGCGTAGCAGGTTCGGAAGTCATATCCGTGCGCCTGACTCCAGCGTTTGCTCACGATCTTGACGGCATGCTGGCGCGTGCCACTGCTTCGACGACGCTGGTGTATATCTGCAATCCTAACAATCCCACCGCATCCCTGACGGCTCGTAAAGACCTGGAAAATTTCATTGGCAAGCTTCCGGCGGCAAGCTTTGTGATCGACGAGGCGTACCACCACTACGCTGGTCAGTCTGGAATGTACGCCTCTTTCATCGATCGCCCGTTCGGTGACGAGAGAGTCATCGTTGCTCGTACTTTTTCCAAGGTATATGGTCTCGCAGGCCTGAGACTGGGTTACGCGGTGGCATCACCGAAGATAGTTCAGCAGATGCGGAGATTCGCTACCGAAGACAACATCAATGCGGTAGTTACTCAAGCCGCTGCGGCCGCGCTGGACGACACCGACGGAGTGAACGACTCGGTTCGGCGCAACACGGACGACCGTCAGGAATTCTTTAATCAGGCAATGGCTCGTGCGCTTAAACCTATCGATTCGCATGCCAACTTTGTAATGATGAATACCTTTCATCCTGTAGAGGAAGTGATCCAACATTTTCGCAAGAACAATATTCTGATCGGACACCTCTTCCCGACCATGGATAGTTACATACGTGTCTCACTGGGTCGTCCGGATGAAATGCGCGCGTTCTGGCAGACCTGGGACGTGCTGCCCTACGCAAGAAACTTGATGCATCACTGAATCAACCTATCTCCCTCGTGAAGTTCGAGCGCGTGTTCCGGAAGCCCTCCATTCCGCTGCGCAGGAAGTTGCGCATGAAAGTTCCGAACTATTCGTAAGTAGCCGGTGGGGTGTCGTGGCTGGTGGGCGAGTATGCGGAAGCCACCGCTGCAGCCTTACCCTCGCTCACCCGCACCGGCAGCAACTTGTTCCCCGGCTTCGGCTCCCCAAGTCTGCCTGCCAGGTAAAGTCGGCGCCAGCGTCTCTTCCACAATCCGTCGCTTCTCGGCGATGCTCCGCTGCCGCAAGGGCGCGACCGAGACCTCTTTGTCTCTGGGAATGACGGCTCTTTGCTGGGAAGTATCCATCTCCTCTCCAAGTGGACACTTATCCGAAGTCTCCACTCCGCGAGCATGCCTCTCACTTACGGAGATGTCCAGACGGTCCCAACCGGACGCTCACGCCTTACCTCGCAGGATACCCGCAATTCAACCGCGTATCCGGGGATCGGTGTCGGTTTCTCTGGACCTTACGGTGTCGGGATCACCGCCTGTACCTGGTTCGAGTACGCGCTCTCATTACCTGTCGTGTCAACGGCAGTCACGACGTAGTAATAAGTTTGCCCCGCTTGCACGTTCCCATCGGAATAGGCGGCTGAGGCATCAAGGGCCGAGTTGATCTTTGCGTATGGCCCGCCCGACACGGACCCACGATAGACGTTGTACCCACTTACGGTCGACGTGCTCGCATTCCAGGAGAGCGCCACACTGTGTTGCGGGGCTGGGGTTCCCGAACCGCCCAGGGATTCCACAACTGGAGAATTTGTGGCATTGCTTGCGAAGGAAACGTTCGCCGACGCTGTGCCTGACGCCTGCGGCGTGAAGGTCACCTTAAAGGAAGCGGTACTTCCAGCCGCCAGTGTGAGGGGGAAGGATAGGCCGCTGACAGAGAACTCGGAGCCGCTTACTCCCGCAGAAGACACTGTGATTGGTGCTGAGCTCGCCGAGAGGGTCGCCGTCTGACTTTGAGTTGTCCCGACAACCACGTTGCCGAAATTAATGCTAGATGGATTCACCGCCAGAGATCCTGGCGTCGTGCCACTCCCACTGAGCGGTATGGAAAGTGTTGGGTTTGAGGCATTGGAACTGAGAGAGAGCGTTCCACTAGAATTGCCACTCGCGGTAGGAGCGAAAGTAACGTTGAAGGTATAGTTTTGGCCGGCATTCAAAGTGACAGGTGGAGCAATGCCGCTCACGCTGTAACTTGCACTACTCGAAGCCACCTGCGAGATCGTCACACTAGAACTGCCGGAATTTGTGATTGTTTCGGGCAAGGAATTACTGCTGCCGGTCTGGATGCTGCCAAAGCTTAAGTTCGCGGGGGCGGCGCTTATCGCGCCGGGTGTGGCACCCGTTCCGGACAAGCCAATATTGAGCGTCGGATTGGAAGCATTACTACCGATTGCCAAGTTGCCGTTCACCGCGCCTCCACTCGTAGGCGCAAAGGTCACGTTGAACGTCGTACTCTGACCCGCGTTGAGAGTCACGGGCATGCTCAGCCCGTTCACGGCGAATGCAGATCCCGTCACGTTCGCTTGTGAGATCGTCACGCTGGAACTGCCGGAATTGGTGAGGGTTCCGGACAAGTTCGTGTTGCTACCCACTTGGACCGTGCCGAAACTGAGGCCAGCGGGATTTGCTGCCACTGTGCCGGCAGAAACCCCGGTACCCGAGAGGGAAATGCTGACTGTGGGATTCGACCCGTTGTCGCTTATTGTAATACCCCCGTTTACTAAGCCGCTGGATTGGGGAGCGAATGTCACGTTGAAACTCGTGCTCTGCCCCGGCGAAAGCGTTAATGGTGGTGTCAATCCACTCAAGCTGAAACCGCTTCCCGTTGCCGTAGCTTGGGAAATACTGAGGTTGGAACCTCCCGAGTTCGTGAGGGTCTCGGAAGTCGTGCGGCTGCTGCCTATCGAAACGCTCCCAAAGCCCATGCTCGCTGGAGATGCCGCCAAAGAACCGGCACTAACCGCCGTTCCCGACAGCGGCAGGTTGAGAGTGGCGTTCGCTGCGTTGCTCGTGAATGCGACCCCACCCCCGGAGCTCCCGCTGGACTGAGGAGCAAACGTGATACTGAAAGTCGCACTCTGGCCGGCACCCAAGCTGAGCGGGAGACTCAATCCGGCAAGACTGAAGCCTGACCCAGTAACCGTTGCCTGGGAAACCGTTATCGAGGAACTTCCGGAGTTTGTCAGAGTCGCAGTTTGCTTCTGACTGCTGCCGACCTGCACGTTGGCAAAGCTGATACTGTTCGGATTGGCAGCGAGTGAACCGGGTGCCGCCCCGGTTCCCGATAGCGGCACGGTCGTCGTGCTCGAACCTTTTTTGGGCCCTCCGCCCTTGCCGTTACCACTGACCGAGGTAATCGAAATTCCGCCAATAACAGCGCCAGTTGATTGCGGAGCAAAGGTAACGCTGCAACTTACGCTTTGTCCTGCAGGCAGTGTGAGTGGCAGGGTAATTCCACTAAATCCAAAGCCGCTTCCGGTCTCCGTCACCTGCGAGATGGTCAGGTTACTGCCTCCAGGATTGGTCAGAGTCATCACTTGGGGTTGGCTGCTGCTCCCCACGATCACAGAGCCGAAACTAACGCTCGAAGGACTCACGCCCAGTTGTGGCGTTGTGGATGTCATCGCCGTCCCGAACAAGGGCAGGACTGCCGTTTGATTTGAGTTATCCCCGCTAATGAACAGGTGTGCAGCATGTGTGCCGCCTACCTTGGGACTGAAGGTCACATTGATGGGAGAGCTCTGGCCCGCCGCGAGGGTCAGTGGCAGGGGAACATCCACCTTAAAGTTGCCATCAGCGAGAATTGCTCGTTTGACGACCACCGTGGAAGCTGAGTTATTTATCAGCGTATCGGCAAGGACTGTGCTGTCACCAACCGGCACAGTCCCAAAATTGAGGCTCGCGTTCTTCAGTGATAAAACACTGTGCTGGTGACGGTTTGGCCCATCGTCCCGGCCATTTAGCGTATCGTCGCCCAGACTCTGACGGCTTACCATCCCAATCAAGCAAGCCAAGATAAATATCCACGCAGAGACAGTCCGACCCAGCCCGAGTCTGTTCACTTCCTGACCTCGTGGCCGCACTTGGGAAGTACGGCGGGGGATTTAGGTCAAGCAAAAGCAAAATCGCGGCTCGCCCACGAGTGCGTTATTGGTGGGAGAGTAAGAGCATTCTTAAATTGTTCGAGCACGATTGCACAGGTATCGGAAGTGCATGAAGTAGAGGCTGAAAGGACAATAGCGAGTACAAACTCATCGATCGAGGCTGACACATCAACATTTGCTGGGAGATCTTGCAAGCGTGGCGAAAACAGATCATCACTGCTGCCTTTTTCAGCAATGTCACCTGGGCTGTCCAACTGCAATCTCGCGCCATCGAAACCATCACCTGAGATCTGCTTGAAGCAAGCCCATTGCAGGCGCTCCTGGAGCAACTGCGGAATTTTTGAAAGCTAAAACCCTCGCAGGCGTGATGGGTCCTCCCGTCAGTCGACCACAGAAGTAGATAGCGAAGATTCGAAGGCGAACTGCGGACCGAAATCAGATGACCGATCCGCCTTCGACTATGAACGGTGCGTTGCTGAATGACAGGAATTACGTGATCAACTTCGGTGTCTGATCCCAGGTGCGAGCGAAGCTCATTATGGTGAACTTCGAGATTCTCACGACGGCTGTAAACCTGACATCGCGAGCCATCTCGTCGGAGTATCTGCCGACGAAGTTGCCTGTAAGCATGTTGATCTAACCAACCGGGACGATCTGCCACGCTGGGTTTTCACGAAGCCTTCTGACAGGCCGCTCCGTACGCTTTTCCGCTCTTCTGACAGGAATTTGAAATATTTCCCCTTCGACATGAACAAGACCTCCGCGTCTGCCTTCCAAACTCTCCTCCGCCAGAAGAATAAGCTGACTCCCAGTGCGGCTGCTTCTTGGAATAAGCACTCAGGTCGGAGGCATGCCGAGGAAGAGGCTTCCCGAACTCAGCACGGGGCTGGTCCTTTCCCGTTGTCAAAATGAACTGAGTGGCATGGGTTCGTTGGTTCGGGCTAGAACCTGAGCTCTGGGGAGCTCCGGTTGTTAAGCGAATTCACGTCTATTCCGAGACCAATGGCTCAAGTCGTTGGCTTCTTCTTGCTTGTGCCACAGAGTCGGTGTTCAGAACCGTAGTCGTGCAGCGTCGTAGCATCGTTCCGGATGCGTTCGTGCACAAGCCGGTGGCACGACGCACATAAGGTGATCAGGTTCAGCTCAGAATCGTCACCGGAGTGACTGCGAAATTCTTGGTGATGAACCTGCAGGTTTTGCATGCTGCCGCACGATTGACAGCGAAAGCCATCCTTACGTAAGACATCCTGGCAGAGTCGGCGGTAAGACTCTGAGTCCAGTCGGATGCTTGGATTCTTGGACCAGGTCTGATTCACGAGATTCTTTTGCTCACTTCACTCAGAAGTGTCGGTTGCTGCTCGCTTGGCATGAACTTAAGGAATTGGTGGATAGAGCGCAGCAATATTTCTGGGTTTCCGCTATCCAGGTTCGCCCCCGCCAGAAAATCTGCGCAAATCATCTCCAGGCAGTAGCCGCGGGACTTGTCCGTGCCAAGCATCAGGGCGGCAGTCTCAAGGGCTTGTTCCACCACCGGGATCTGAGTCTTATAGAGCTTGAAGTAAATGATCTCGTGGGGTTCCGTCTCGCGCCCCGTCAGCTCCTTCTCGACTTCCCGCTTAAACTGTTCCGTCGGCATCTCTCGGGCCTTGTGCAACCAGATTGCACAATCGAACTCCTGACCCTCCGCCCGCGCCACCTTCGCCAACTCTAATCCCTTCGTCCACCCCACTTCCTTTAGGTCTTTCCTTGCCTGCGGCGGCAGGTGCTCGTGGATCGACATCAGGTAGTACGCCTTCCTTCTCGATTCTGGGAACCGCCGTTCCAGGAACTCGTCAAACGATTTAAGATTTTCCAGCCTCCAGTACTGCCCGGCCCGTACCTCACACAGGTACCTGCCCAGTTCCACGAACCGGGTATCCTGCTCCGCCTCGCGTTTTCGCTCCCACGCTAGGATCTCGTCGATCTTGGTGAGCACGAACAAAGCCCGCTTCTTGTTCAGCTTCGGCGGCATGGGCGGATTCCTAGAAATCAAGTTCGTCAAGCCAACCAAGGTTGTCTCCCGAACGGCGTACCAGTGTGGCGTCGACCAGTTGTTGTTGTCCCAAACACAAACTGACATAGGGGCAACTGGTACAAGGATTCTGCGGAAAACGGACGCCGTTGTGCGGCAGGAACCGGGCCGATTCGATCCGTCGGATGGTGTCGTCGACCAGAATGCCGAATTCCTCGCGCTGCTCTTCAGTGATGGTGGTGTGATCCAGCTGTTAGTGCGTGCCGTCCAAGTGTCCGATGGCGTCAACGTAGGCGACGAAGTCATTCCCCTCCGGGAGGGACCGTGTGAACTTGATCTGTAGGTTCTTCTTGACTTCTAGCAGACCAACTGAGGATCAAGCATAAGGAGTCCCTGCGGCTCTTCCGGATACCGACTGGAGGCGGTTTTCCACTCGATCAGACAGGCTTCGTTTCGTAATTTGCAGATCATCCTTATTTGTTCGGGCTTCTCCTCTTCCGAGATCGTCGAGGTGTCATTGTTTTCAAGAAAAATCTTTCCCGGCGATGCCAGTTTGGCGCTAGTGGCCCGCAACCGGCCGCACCTTGAGGATATCTCAATTTGCATCGTGAAGCCCTACACCTCATGTGCCCGCGCTGATGACTCGTCGCCGGTAAGAGCGAGAGATATGCATCGTATGCCGAGCGGCACGGCGATCTTAGGCTGCGTCGCACCTCTAACTCGCGAGACGCAGGCGCTCGTCACACCGGCTCCTTCTTCTCCAACCTGGTGATGGTGGCGGAAATCTTTGCGGTTCCGAAAATGAGGACTGGACTTAGGGAGATCAGCGCAGCTCGCGTCGACCGCTTGCACAACGCAGCAGTCCTTTTGTTCCGCCTGAACGGACTCGTCCGTGAAGGTCGTGCCTGCGGCGAGAGGCATCGCCACACCGCCACTCAACTGATGTGATCTCCGTCCTGGAGCGCGGAACTCTCCCGCGGGTAACCGGGCGCATTCGGAAAATTGCACAAAATATTCCATGTCCCCTTGCCCTATTCAGACTGTACTAACGTGACGTGGTGAACACACGCCTGCTAAGTAAGAATCGCACCAGCAGCTCTCCTCCGCTGGCCGTCTCGACTGGTCCAGCCGGGGAGTGAAAGAGCACCACCATTCCCCCGCTGTGCGTTACGGCGCATATGCATAGGTGTGAACTGTGACCAGCTTCGGCTTGGTTAGGCCCTGGGCTCCTTTCCTCTTTGTTTCGGTTTTTCTGGTTCTTCTTCCATTACAAGCACACTCGCAGCAGCTCGTGGCGGCCCCCACCGCTTTGGGCTTTGGCAATGTGCCTCTCGGAAGTAGTCTCACTCAATCTGTGACTTTTACAAATACTGGGAGCGCAGGCCTTAGCGTTTCGAACGTAACTGCAAACGGAACTGGCTACGCCGTTAGCGGACTCCCTTGTCCGTTCACGCTCTCTCCCGGGCAGAGTGCGTTTCTCAACGTCACCTTCACTCCGCCCGCCGTCGGTAACGACAGTGGCTCCGTTTTGGTCAGCGCCTCCACGCAAACGTGGAAACGCCATCGCAGGTGGGGGTACGCTTCCTCAACAACTACCTCTGCAACCGTGGCCTTATCCGGTTCGGGGATCTCCGCTACGGGCCAGATCTCAGCCTCGCCAACAAGTCTGATTTTTGGCAATCTCCCGCCGGGCACCTCACAGACCTTGAATGAGACTCTGACCAACACTGGCACAAGCAGTGTCACGATCTCTCAAGCCAGCATGTCCAGCGCGATGTACACGGCCAGCAGCTTGTCTCTGCCGTCGATTCTCGGAGCCGGTCATAGCGTGACATTCGGGGTGGTCTTCACGCCCAACGTTGCAGGTTCGATTACCGGGAATCTCTCGATTCTCTCTGACGCTTCTAACCCGCAGCTGAACATCGCACTGGCAGGTAGCGGGAGCACCCCCGGACAGTTGACGCTCGCGCCCACCGCTTTGAATTTCGGCAGTGTCAGCACTGGCTCGAAAGTGTCTCTGTCAGGCACGCTGAGCGCGACTGCTTCGCCGGTTACGATTTCCTCAGGTACCAGCACTAGCGCCGAGTTCCTGCTCGGTGGAATATCGCTTCCTGCTACCCTCGCCGCCGGTCAATCGGTCCCTTTCACCGTGACTTTCTCGCCACAGAGTTCAGGCAGCGCATCCGCCAGTCTTTCTTTCGTGAGCAACGC
>JBKPEB010000100.1:0-37875 GCA_046728215.1 Acidobacteriota bacterium
ACGTTCCGTATCCGCCGAATTGAAGGAGTGCCCGCCAAAAGCCCCTCCTTTTGGATCAAGGATATTCATATCACTCTGCAATTTGCAGAAGTAAACGGGATGTGGATCCCCACTTCGTTCGACGCCATGGCTACAGTCCGCGTCTTAGGGCGGTACACGCTCGCTGGCCTCACGATCCCTGCCCGCGACTCGCTATCCACTGTTCCCCACGAGGTGGTCTCGCCCAAGGAGTAGAAATTCTTCAATCTCCGGTCCGCCTGGGTCTTATTTGGAGGCTCGGGCTCAGGGACGAATGACTCACCCCTTCCGCCGTTCCGGAGAGTAGAATGCACCTAGAGGTGGTTTCCACCTTTCTCCTCTTTCAGATCCTCTGAACTAAGCAGTTCATCTGAAGTTCCCTCTCCTTAGCCTCCACGAAAAGAGGCAAACCCATGGCGCTCCAAGCAATTTTGGATGAAGTTGATCTACTGAATTTGGCGAGTGATCGTATTGAGGGACTAGCAAGCCATCATCCGCCCGTGTCGGAAGCACTCATATCCATCGCGGGTAATGTTCGCACGGCCGCGACGGTATTGGCAGTGCTGGTGGAGACAAAGCTGCGGCGCCGGGAAGGCCGCACTTCGCTTCCTAAGAAGCCGATCTAAAACTTCTTGGGCATACTAGGGGAGGGCGCCGTCCTTAAATTCTGAAGCGCACTCTCTGCTCAGACGCATTTGCGTTTAATCAACGGCTCAATTTCGTGATTAATCTCAAACTTCACCGGCGTGCCGCATGACCGGCAAGTCGTTTGGTGAATTCCGCCGTTCAAACTCATCGCTTCCAGCTTGTTGGGACGCAGGCACTTGGGGCAGGTGATTATCAGATATCCCGCACGGTCTCTCGGCACGAAGAGTGGGGCAATGTCACTCTTCTCTCTTTCCGACCTGATGGGAGATGCGGCCAATAGCTTCGCGACTTCCTCGAACAGCTCGTTGACAGTGTAGCGTCCTTTTTGCAGGAAAGCGTCCGCCAAAATCCCACTTGGATTTTCGCCTGCGATGTATTCTCCGCTCATGGCTATGGTTGCAATGCGCGGAAATCGCTTGCGTACTATCGCCAGGAATTCAAATCCCGACATCCCTGGCATATTCAAATCGGAAATGACGACATCGGGAAGGGACCCGCTGAGAGCGTTTAAGCCATCCAGCCCGTCCGCTACCGTGAAAACCTCATAACCCTGGCTTTCCAAAACTGCCCTTACGACTTCGCGTATGGACGGTTCGTCATCCACGACCAGGATGCGATAGGGGAAGTGATGTACTTTGGCTTCTGCGACGGATGTACCTTCATACGGAGCGGCTGGCTGTCCTGACGCCGCAGTCCATTTCGGTATTTTCTGAATGTCTAATTCTAGTGAAACGGTCTTATCCCAATTTTCTCCGTGGCTAGTAGGCATGGGACACCTCCATTTCTGAAGAAAGTTTTCAGGAAGCGGGATCATACCCGGCACGAAGTCGGCGAAGCTGGTCAAAATTGCACATTCCGAACTGATCAGCACACTGAGCGATCCAGAAGCGCTAGCTACCGGAATCCTGATTACGTCAACTGGATGGTGAGGGCCGAGGGATGAGCAAAACGGAGCAGCAATAACTCACGATCTTCGGCATAGTTGACTGGATACAAACTGAGGACTAGGAGGCACCATGTTAGGTTACGGTTTAGTGGGAACAGTTGTCGTAGTTCTGCTGATTATTTTTGTCCTGCGCTCTCTTTGAAGCTGCGGCGATGGACAGGAAGGAAATCAACTCTCCGAAGTTAACCGCCAAGCTTCTCTTTTGGGTCGGTGGCGTTGGCGGCCTATTGCGGTTCGCTCTGTTGGGACGCTTCGTTTGGAAGACTTTCTGAGTGGTTTGAAGCTCACTGTATCTACACCATGTGTAGGAGGCAACATGAAAAGAATTCTGGGAATTTGCACTGTTTCTGATGGCGCTGGTAGCGCTCACTTTACCCGTCTTGGCGCAGAACGCCCATGACAATCGCCGGCAAGGCGATCGCGATGATGCGCGCCGTCAGGATAATCACGGCTATGGGCACGGCCAGCGGCAGGCTGGCTCGGCAAAGTGATCGTTCGCGACCAATGTCTCGCCGGTCCCAGTTCGCGGCCAATCAAGGGTGGTGAAGCCCTTTCGAACATGCCATCCCTGCAGCAGATCGCCGATCAATGTCCCATGCGTTTGTTTTGCAGATCATGGATCGCCCTTGCCAGTTTTCGGAGCGTTCGAGGTTTGATAGAGTTTTTACCCCTTTTGAAGCTTCTTATGGCGCACTCGGCAACGCAAGATTTGCGAGAGAGCAGCTTAGTGGAAAACTGCTTGGCTCCTGCCCGGATTTCGTCGAGGTATTTCGGATCCACTACCCTTTCATAATTCCCGAAACGTCTTTTCCACTGGATCCAGAACTCCAGCTTCCGTCATCATGGACAGGTCGGGTCCGCTCGCCCAGCGGGTAGATGCCTGCCGCGAACCGACATCGCCGTAGCACTTTAGTGCCATTGCTGTGAATCGTCCCGCGCCTTACATTCGCCAGCCAGCCGACGTTGTTCCAGATCGGACAATCCCAAAATAGGAGATCCTTTCTTCCCCCAATGGAACACTTTCAAGCCGGTGACAAGGCACCGTTCTCAGGCGTCTACAAAGCCATCCACAACAAAGATCACATATCACCCCATTACGTAACCGCAGTCTACGGCGAAATCTTTCCGAGCTGAATTGAATGCACAAACCGGGTCCGGTTTGAAATCGCTCTGTCTGCAGTTCATGTGTACGCGCACACGCAGTTCAGACGCACAAACCATCAACGCTAAAAAGGGAGAGAGAGGCCGGAGCTGGGCAGCTGCACAGCCTCTCTCTCGTATTGACCCGCCTAGACGCCATCGTTCGTTAGCGGGCTCAAAGTCAAAACACGCGCCTGTTCTGCAACGACCTGGCATATTCGCATTGTCATTGAAACGCCTGTTGCAGCTTCAGCCATGGTTTGGTCGTCGGAGACGGGCGCAGGCCGGTCCGATTTGTTAGCGTACGGATTGTTCGTCTCGATTTCACAGTAAGATCTCAGCCACAGGCCAGCCCTACAACTTCTTACGCCTCTTTTGTCGGAATCCCGCGCTCGATTTCCTCATGAAGTCGCGTTATCTTCGCCCAGACCAATCCTCGAATGCTCATGATCTCCTCATTCGTGAGCGTGATGCTGATTTGCTCGTCCAGGTTCGACGACCGTGCCTGTTTCAGCTTTGTCATAAGCTCGACGTAGAATTCGAGACTGGCGACTTTGTTTGCCATGTCGAGCATTTTGGCATTCCGCTGCGGCGTCGCTTCGAGAACAGCGAGGTCTAGGTTCGGATCCGCGTAGTTAGAATCTGAGCAACTGTCCCTTTTTTACCCCGTCACTTCAAAAAAAAGCGCTTAATCTTCACATCCACGGTTGCAGGTTAAACGCTGACCTTCGAGCTTGCCACTGTCACGGGAACTGAAGCCGAGTAGAGGGTGAAATAATCATGCTCCGCTGGCCTCGCGACTATATTTATATCGACTGAAAGTTCCTACAGCCGCACAACTCCTGCGTTGGGTTAATATTCCCGCCTTCCCCTGTGATTTTGGCTCCAGCGCATATGTCGTGCTTGTGCTCTAACCGACGATGACCGCAGCCACAATATTCATTTGGGCATAAATGCTCCGGCTCGAAGACCTCACCAAAATACATCGGCACTGACTCCCACCCGCATTGAGAGCAGTTCCAACATATTCCCTCCTTAGACGAGACCATGTGCTTGTGTAGGTGCGCCATGATGGCAATTCTCTCACCATCGGTGAGAATCACCGAAAGTCTCGTTCCGTTCGCAAGTCCCTAATTGCGGTGCAAGCGGAGGCAGCCGACGATCCCCGCTTAGAAGTCCACCCTGCGCCCCAACCATTGATGCCTTTCGGGATTCTGCAGCAGACATTCTGCCTCTTCGGGTTGATCCGTTACCGTTCAGCGCTGAGAGTGCGTTGTCAAGGTTTGTAAGTTGAGATCTGAGACGAGTACGTTCCTGCTCCAGTTGTTGGAGTACTGGGCTGAGATTGGCCATGGAAGGGGATTGTACTAGTGGCGTGACTCACAATTCCGGGTCAATGCGTGAAATGGGCATTTTGCAACAGCTAGTCTTTGAAAGCTAAGAATGGGTGGCGTGAAAGCCGACAAAGAAAAACGGGGATTCGATCGCGCCCAATGTACTGAAGTTTCGCCAATGTGCAATTTTGATCAGCTTCGCCGACTTCGTGCCGGGTATGATCCCGCTTCCTGAAACTTTCTTCAGAAATGGAGGTGCCCCATACCTACTAGCCAAGGAGAAAATTGGGATAACACCGTTTCGATAGAATTAGAGGTTCAGAAAATGCCGGGACGGACTGCGGTGGCAGGACAGCCAGCGTCCCCGTATGAAGGTACACTCCCTGCGGTTGCCAGGGTACGTCAATTCCCCTATCGCGTCCTGATCGTGGATGACGAACCGTCCATATGCAAAACCGCAGGGCAGATTTTGGAAAGCGAGGGTTACGAGGTTCTAACGGCAAAGGACGGGCTGGAGGGACTGCACGCACTCACCAAGTCACTGCCTGATTTAATCATTTCCGACTTAAATATGCCTCGAATGTCAGGATTTGAATTTCTGGCGGTAGTTCGGGAACGATTTCCATACATCCCCACAATTGCAATGAGTGGAGGGTACAGTTCGGGCGAAATGCCAGTCGGAATTCTGGCGGACGCTTTCTTGCAAAAAGGAAATTACACCGTCAAGGAGCTTTCCCACGAAGTCGGGAAGCTTCTGGCTGGTTCTCCCCTTCGCTCGGAGACAAGGAAAAGCGAGATTGCTCCACTCTTCGTGCCAAGAGACAGTGCGGGGTATCTAATAATCGCTTGTCCCATGTGCCTGCGTCCCAACAAACTGGAAGCGATGAGTTTGAACGGTGGAATTCACCAAACGATTTGCCAGTCATGCAGCACGCCGGTGAAGTTTGAGATTGATCACGCAATCGAGCCGTTGATTAAGCGCAAACACGCCTGAGCAGAGAGTGCGCTTCAACATTTAGGGATTTCGCACCACCCTACTATCCGCTCAACGCCCGAATAACGTGCCAGGCAGCACTCTAGTTACTACCGCCGATGCCGCTCTCCAGGGCAGGCTTTACGAAGTTGCCCAAACCCTCGACACGATCTCCGGGAGTCAGTTCCTGGCCGGTGGTGGCGGGCTCGGCGAGCGTTGGCCTCCTGGCACGGTCCTCGTCAGGAGTCGCACCGGGGTTGATACGTGTGGACCGAACGATCCTCCTGCTTGCCTCTCCCCCGAAATGTGAGCGCTTTGGGACAGATGCGCCGATTTCTACCGACTAGGATTGTGGTGTCTCACCCTGGATGCCCCCAAGTTCTCAGGCTGGAGCCCGGCAAACGCACGGGTTCGACGTTGAGAAGTCGGAAGCAGAATTAAATCCCAAGCGAGATTTCAGACCGCCACACGGCGAGAATCTTCGGAGGATTTCATGAAGAGAGTATTCCTGTTGATCGTTGTACCGTCCCTGCTGGTCGCGCTGGGGTTTGCACAAACTCCCACGGCGAGCAGCAATACAGATCCGACCAGCATCACCAGCATCAAGGGATGTCTGGGCGGCTCGGATGGCAATTACACATTTATCGAAGACAACACCGGCCACAATTTCAAGATCACCACCAGCACCGTTGATCTCAAATCACACCTCGGCCACGACGTGACCCTCATCGGGCAAAAAGCGAGTGCGACAGTGACTTCTGGCGCTGCCGATAGCAGCTTTGCCGTCACTTCACTGAACATGGTCTCTGAGCATTGCGCTGCAGCCGCGGCTGCACCCGCCGGCTCGATCAGCACAACTGTTGACACCGCTGTCCCGCCTCCTGCGGCCGCTGGCGTACCGGCTGCCACGACCCCGGCGCCTACGGACACTACAAGCGCGCTTGCTGCAGCTTCGGCTGCACCCGCCGCGACCGTCACCACGCCAGCTGCGGAACCTGCCGCCACACCCACCTTGGGCGCGGCTGCCCCCGCACCTACTGCAACTGTCCCGCTTGCTGCGGAGACCGCGAGCACACCCGCGGCCGCCACCATTGCACCCAACGCGACTGCACCAGCTGAGCCTGCCGGCACACAAATCGCGGCCGCCCCTGCTGACGCCGCCGCAACCGTCCCAACACCTGCGGAGACTGCGAGTGCACCGTCTGCCGCTGCCACGATTACGCCCGACGCGAATGCACGTCCGGAGACTGTCGTAACAGCCAAGGCAGCCACTGCTCACCGAACCCGAATGCCAGCAGATTATTCGAGGCCGTCGGAAACACTCGCTGCCGCCGCTCCACCTGCAGAGACTGCCACACCCGTCGCCGACGCGGCCAAAGCCATGACGACTGACAGCGCGCCTTCGGACACTGCCAGCACGCCGGATGCAGCTGCCGCTACCCCCGCTGTCGCTGCCAAAAAAGGATCATCTCCGTGGTTCTGGATTTCAATTGCCGTGGTGGTACTGATCATGGGCACACTGGTGCCTCTGATCAACCGGTGGAGAAAACGAAGACTATTGAGGCAATCCGACGCCCAAAATCTCTCCTTTTCACATCGGGCAAGTTCCGACCCAGGCAACAGCAGCAAGCCCGTAACGCGCAAAGCTGCTTAGGCGGAGTAAAGAGTCATGATGCTCACTTTAGCCGCCGGCAACTGCTGCCGGCGGCGACTGCCGTGCAGAGTGGCAGAGAGCTAGCGAGGTAAAAACCTGTCGGATTGCGAAAACCGTGGGCGGCATGGTGGATATGACACATATCGCCAATAATTCGACACCTAAACTACGTAAGGCCTACCCAGCCCCCTGTCACACCGGCGGGTCGGTTCCCTGACTCAGACCGTGCGAAGTAGCCACCGCTTGCCGAGCCCTCTGCCAAAGACCAGGAATTGCAGCCCGGAGATCGTGTCGATGGTTTAGGAGACTCCGAAAAGCCTACCGGTGAAATTCGGCGACATTGAGCAAGCTCATGAAGATGACGCGGTCATCAGATGGGGTGATGACGATCGTAAAAGATTCCGCCAACCGTGGTTCAAGAAGGTGTAGGCCGCGTGGCCAAGCTGGGTCTCGACTAACGAAATCACGGAAAAGGTTGCGGCTCGATAGCATCACGACCTTCACCCATTCTTTGGATGCCGGAGGGCATCAGGGGCAACTGGTCCGTCTTTGAGAAAGGAACGTTGAGAGGAATAGGAAGGAGAGTCCGTGCGAAATAAACTCGTCCTCTGGTTTGTGTTATTGGTTACGGGATTTGTTGCGGGGTTCATCCTGCAGTACGCCAGACTCCAACGTGTACAGCAACAACTGTCTGCCTCGACAAAACAATTGGGAGCCTGTCAGTCCAGCGAACAATTGTCCCAGCTTCGCGACACAGCCACGATGATGTATCTGCAGGTCGTGGAAAAGAACTACGGAAAAGGGGGGGAGCACGCGAAGGAGTTCTTTGATCAGGCTCAGCGAATTGGGAGCAGCATGGAAGATCCCGCGCTCCAGAATTTGCTTCGTGACATCCTGGCAAATCGGGATCAGATCACAGGTGATCTGGCGAAGGGGGACGCCGCCGCAACCTCAGAAATACAGACACTCCTATTTAAGCTGGAACAGAATGCGAAGCATTGACGATTGGGTACAAGTAAACTTTGCGAGACTCAGCGAAACACGCAGGTCCGCAGATGCCGGATTGCCGCTGAATTACCTTCGCTAGTCATTTGGGCGGTTCGGGTCTGCCGTTGAGTGAGCCATTCGGATTCCTTCTCTACCCTCGCACTTTCAGCAAAGTGCCTTCAGCGCTGATTTACAAGACGATCGGATTCTGACTCTAGCCCAAAGCCTCACATACGGCTGTCTAGTGCACAGTCAGGTCAATCTGCGAATGCGCGAAATGGTGCAGGGAAGTGCGCGATTTTGACCAGCTTTTTGGATGCGATTCGTTCCATGATCAAGATTGCGAGGACCCAAGCGCTGCGACGCGAACCTTCGGGTCGTTCGCGTCCGCCTCTGGGAGGAATGACGAGATGCATCGCAGGTTCAAAACGTACCGAGGCTTGGCGTCGTCATTGGTTGTAAGACTGGTACAACGCCCTGCAACCATCCTAGTGACGATCATTCTCCTCGGATTGAACGCCCTCCCTCAACACGATTCACAGCAATCCGGGATGTCGGCTAACGAACTAGTGCGGAACGTGGTCGCCAACGAACTGAAATCCCAAGCTGATGATCACCGCCACTGGATGTACCGACTTGAAAAGGAGGAATCGGGGAGAAAGCAGGTCCAGGAAATCCTGGAGACAAGCAGTGGTTCTCTCGCTCGGCTCTTCTCCATCAATGGCCGCGCCCTTGACGCCAAACAGCAACAGCAAGAGAGCCAGCGTACCCAGAGGCTTGTAAGCCATCCTGAGGAGCAGCGAAAGTTACAGCAGGCGAGCAACAAGAAGGCAGAGCAAGGGGCGCGCTTGTTCAGACTTCTGCCAGATGAATTTGTGTTTCGCTACGCGAGGAGTCAAGGGGATCTCGTAACGCTAACCTTCAGACCAAACCCGACTTTTCAGCCGTCTTCCCTTGAAGCCCGGGTTTTCCATTGCATGGAAGGCGAAATGACAGTCGATACCAAGCAAGAGAGACTGGCAGAGATTAAGGGCCATCTCATGGAGGATGTGAAATTCGGAGGCGGACTGTTAGGACACCTGGACAAGGGGGGCCAGTTTCACGTCACGCAGGCAGAAGTTGCACCAGGTCACTGGGAAATGACTTTCCTGAGTGTGGACATGAAAGGGAAAGCTCTCCTTTTCAAGACAATTGGCGCGCACGAGACCGAGAACCACAGCGACTTCCACCGAGTATCCGATGATTTAACACTTGCTGAGGCTGTAGGCATACTCAACACAAAAATAGTTGTGGCGGATAATCGCTAACGAGTCACGTTCTGGCGGCTCTCTGTGCAGCTGTCCACCAACACACCCGCCCGCTGCAGACGGGGGATAGTCACATCGAGCGCTGTCGAGCCAACCACAGAAATCGGGTTACCAACCGAATTGCAAGTTCAGGCTTCGCTCTGTCGAGCCGCACCCGTTCCGCACCTAGCTCCGTCCAAAGCTCGTCTGTGAAGAGGCCGGTCGGAAAACGTTTGAGCGTGCACCTCGTCCCGCTCGACGCTTAAGCTCCACATGTTGGTCTTGTGCACAAGGTCGTTGTGGGTCGGCAGTACTCTGCCCTTCGCCATGAGACGTGCGATTTCGTGACCGAGTGTCTTGTGCGCGAGATTTAGGGTTGAGACTGCTGTCAACCACTATCCGTTTGGTTTGAAGAATGAAGCCGCTGCCTCCGCGGCAATGTTGTCGCAGCCTGGGTGCGCGCAACGAATCCTTCCCGCAATCAATAAGTTAGTCGTCAGCATTCTGGAGCAGCTCCGCAGAGCGTGGATCTGGCACATCGCGTGCATTCACACCAGCGAACGAAAATCAAATCAACGGTTGTGGGGTGTGGAAGGGAACGCACGGTAGGACCTCGCATGTGCTACCTCCATCATTCTCGAGCCGGAGGAGGAACTATGAAACGGCAAACGTTCAGTCTTGTCAGCCTTCTGAGCCTGCTCCTGGTAGCGGGGGCGGCGATCGCACAGACCGTCCATGTGCGCGCGAATATTCCTTTCAACTTCGCGGTCGGGAGCAAAACACTTCCAGCCGGAACGTATGACGTCGGAACGATCGACGGCCGCGATAGCAAGATGCTGCTTCTGCAGGGCCGAGACGGGAACTCGAGCATGATAGTGGGTAGCAATGCCGCGGAAAATCTCAAGCCCGCGGATAAAACCAAGTTGGTTTTCAATCAATATGGGAGCCGGTATTTCTTGTCCGAGATCTGGGTGAACGGCGCGACCCGCGGACGTCAACTGCCGAAGACCAGCCGAGAGAAGGAACTGGCTAAGGATTGGGCGCAGGATCTCACGCAGCGGCGAGTTGAGATTGTGGCTAACCTAAAGTAGTGACGACAACAGCATCGCCGAAAAGGAAGGGCACTGAATGGTGCCCTTTTTTGAAGCTTCCCCCGAAGCTTCTTGGCTGCTCGCCCGTTCTGACGTCTAGGCATCACCAATCAGTTCGGGAGCCCCGAGAAAGTAAGGCGGACGAATAGCCTCCAGCCCGTCGATGAGCTGGGCGACACGATCCTCCAGACTGGGTCGACGGCGCGATGGGTGTCGGTAGCAGTCACCGCTACCGATCACACCATCTTTAATCCGCCAGTTGCAAGCCGGAACCTTCCGTGCAATAGATCGTGCCTTTACTTGGCCGTCGTACTCGAAAGCTCCTTTACATGTTCACCGAAGTCCTCCGGCCCGAAGATCTGGCGAATCTCGGTCTCGCCCTCCCATCCTGGCCAGTATTTCTTGTGAAGTTCCATGAAACGCACCGCTCCCTCGATGGCCTCCTCCTTGGACTTCAGTTCAAATTCCGCATAGCCGCCGACGATTTCCTTGGCCTCGGTGAAAGGCCCGTCGGTCACTTTGATTTGCCCGCCGGAAACCCGGACGCGGGTACTCTGCGCAGTGGGGGCAAGTCCCATCATAAGCGCTAACTTAAGGCACTGCTTTCGCGTTTGTGGATCTATGCTTGGTAAATGCATATCGCCGAACAAAACTGGAAGGTACTGACGTCGTTGTTTCCAGCAGGATGGCGGAAAATGGCGTGGCAGTCGGGGGCGCTCCGTCGATTGCACGGGTTTCAATCGCCTGACGTGCTGTTGCGTACGCTAATGCTGCATGTCGCGCGGGGTTACTCGTTGCGGGAAACCGTGGAGCGCGCTAAGCTGGCGCACTGGGCCGACATTTCGGATGTCGCCTTGCTCAAACGTCTGCGCAACAGCGAGGATTGGCTGCGCTTCATGTGTATCGAATTGATTCGGGAAAACGCCGCGTACTCGTCCGACGAAATTGTCAGCCGGGCGATCCGGGTTGTGGATGGCACCATCGTAAGGGAGCCAGGCAAGACGGGCAGCCAATGGAGGATTCTGTACGGACTTAGGCTGCCGAGTTTGCTATGTGACTTTTTCGAAGTGACGGCCACGATTGGCGCACGCAGCGGCGAGTCCTTGAACCGTCTGCCTGTCGGTCCGCACGAACTTATTCTCGCGGATGCCGGCTACTGCTCAGTCGCGGGGATTGAGTATGTTTGGCAACATGGGGCAGACATCTTGGTCCGCATCAACCCTCAGAGTTTCGTGGCGTATTCTGCATCCGGCAGACGTATCTCCCTCCTTCCTCGATTACGCACTTTGTCCAGAGTTGGGCAGGTCGGCGAATGGCGTGTTGTTTTGCATGGTCGCGATACGGAATTTGCTGGCCGTTTGTGTGCCGTACGCAAAAGCGACAGGGCGATTCAACAATCTCATCGGCGCTTGCAGCGCAAAGCGAGTAAGAAACAGATGGTCACCAGGCCTGGAACGTTGGAATTTGCTAAGTACGTAATCGTGTTTACCACCTGCTCCGCCGGTTCGACAGAACACGTTCTTGAAACGTACCGTATGCGGTGGCAGATTGAGTTAGTGTTTAAGCGACTGAAGGGCCTCGCACAACTGGGGCACGTGCCCAAGCGTGACGATCGCAGCTCCCGCGCTTGGCTCTATGGAAAACTGCTTGTCTCCCTCCTAGCACAAAAGTTGATCCGCATCGGAGGTGAGATTTCCCCCTCGGGCTACCCTCTCTCCACAAGGCGGACCGTGCAGTCCGTCGCGTGAATTCGGGTTCGCGCTACACCAACTCCAGCAAGCAATCGAACCGCAACTCTCTTTGCGGCAAACGGTTTCTGCGTGGAATGAGATTGCACTGGCTCTTGCGGAAAAGTCGCGCACCCGGCCCCTGCAATTGGCGAAGTGGCGTGCCTAATAAACATCGTCGGGCGAAAGGAGGATGAATCTGTTATCTCAGGACTGCAGTGACTCGGGCACAAGGTGGAAGCTCCTCACTACGGGGAGGAGCCCTTCCCAAGCTTGAGCGGATCGTCCATAGCACGCCCTGTGCAGCGGTATCGCTCCGTGTCCGGGTGGATGCAATCCGCTCTAGGTGATGGTTTCTTGCCAAGCAACTTCTTCTTCACAACGTGCTACAGGTAAAGGGACGCCTCTAGGGTTGAGCAGCATCAATCATGCTCTAGAACAGGTTCCAGAGGAACTGGTTGTAAACGTCGTGGTGATACTGCACCTCAGGAGCCTTCACAAACGTTCCCAGAAGGCGCGGGCAACGATCCGCCGCCGCCTGTTTCAAGTCCGCATAGCGTCCCTTGACGTCCTCTCCAAGAAGCGTCGTGGTCCACTCCGCTTTGCGGAAGTTCGCGAGTGCGTCGTAGATGTTGTCCGGCAAGTAGCGCTCGGCTTGGCGAAGGTTCTTGATCTTTGCAGTCTCGCCGTCAATCCCCGCCTTGAAGATCGAAAGCATCACGAGGTAGGGATTCGCATCCGGCGCCACCGACCGCACTTCCACGCGCATACTTTTCTCGTTGCCGATCGGAATGCGGATCATCGAGCCGCGATCCACTGGCGATGCCTTGATCTGATTGGGCGCCTCGAAGTGCGGATCCAAACGGCGATACGCATTCACGCTGGGGTTCAGAAGCAGGCAGATGTCATTTCCGTGGGTCAGGATGCGATCCAGAAACGCCCAACCCATCTTGCTGAGTTTCTCTTCGCCCTTGGCGTCCCAGAACAAGTTCTTTCCATTCTCGCTGATAGAAACATTGGTATGCATGCCGCTGCCGTTGACGCCGACCACTGGCTTCGGCAGGAATGACGCAGTCAGGCCCATGTTGGTCGCGACCTGGCGGCAAATCAGTTTGTAGAGTTGAATCTGGTCGGCAGCCGCGACGACTTCGCCATAACCATAGTTAATTTCGAACTGCGACGGCGCGACTTCCGGATGGTCTTTCTCGTTCTGGAAGCCCATCGCACGCTGCACTTCCGCGGTCGTGTCGATGAAGGTGCGCAGGGGGTCGCCAGGGAGCGAGTGGTAGTATCCGCCCGTGTTGACATACTCAAACTTGGAATTCTCGTGATAATGACGCTCCGCATCGGGGCCCTTGAATAGGAAGCCTTCAATCTCGTTGGCTGCGTTCAGGGTGTAACCCTTCTTCTTGTGCAATTCGTCGGCATACCCTTTCAGCACGCCGCGAATGTCGGCGGTGTAAGGCGTGCCGCCCTTGTCAATGACTTCGCCAAAGACCAACACCTTACCGGAACCGAAGACGTCCGCGGGAGCCCAGTAGAACGCAGCCCAATCTATTCCAAGGCGCAGGTCGCTCTCGCGCTGCGCGGTAAAGCCGCGGATCGAAGAGCCATCGAAGGTCAGGTTGTCCCAACTCTTGAGCAGGAACTTCTTGTCATAGTCGAGCATGTGAAGCCGGCCTTCGAGATCGCTGAAAAGCACCGTCACGGCCTTGATCCGTTTTTCGTCGGTCAGATACTTGAGTCGTTCTTCGCGAACTCTGTCGATTGCGACGCGGTTCCTGCGCTGCTCCTTTGCCTTTAGGTTGAGTTCTTCCAGTTCGTCGTATGAGAGCGCGAGGAAATTACGCAGTTCGTTGGGCATGTCTCTCCTTGAAATAGTTTGGATTGGGCCTGACGGTGAAGCCTAGGACGCGATCACTCGGCAACAGAGTACAGTGACCCGCACCTGGGCATCTATAGAAAATATTTATTGCCGCTATTGAACGTACATTCGACGAAGCCGGTCAGATCATCGGCGCCAAATCAAATCAACCGGCAATCGCACGCTAACGGACTCTTCCTGGTCTTCATTACTCTATCCCGGACGTTACCGATTGGTTCGTCGATTCGGCCCATGGATACTGGAGAAATCGGAACCGATCGTATGTCTCATCGTTGACACAAACCTAACTCCGTCCGAAGTTTCGTAACGCAGCGACGGCACCCGCAACGTCGCCGGCAAATCGTAATTAGCTATCTCTCTGATTGATTTTTCTTCTTCACAGTTTCTCTGATCGCAGCGAAACAAAAAATGAATTGGACACGGACCCTGGCACTCAATACTTTCGCAGCCACTAGTCACGTGACATGCGTGGGACCGGGGCGAAAGTCACCTTGCCGAAAGCACTCCCGCGCTGAGACGCGCAGAAGGTCACGAATGGCTAAGCCTTCGACAAGGAGATCACCTTTGCGCACACCATTGGCGTCTTTCGTTGTCCTGTTTGTTTTTGTAGCGTTGATGGCTCTTCCGTCTTTCGGGCAGAGCGCATCCGGGGACTCTCAAACCGCGGCGAGTTCCCCACCGGCGCCTAGTCCTGCCGCCGAAACCAAGCCACCTGATCCGCAACCTTTGCCTATGCCTTCGATGTCCGGGCCCCTACAAACTGCTCCGCCTCGTGAGATGGAAGGTGGAAGTCTGAAAATTACTGGCATTCTGAGTGGCATGATGTTGACGGAAGGAAATCACATTTCAGGGGACTCGTCGACGCACTGGGATGTCAGCAACGCCCAGGTGTTTGTGCAAAAGACCACGGGCTGGTGGCAATTCTATTTGCAGGGCGGCGCCTACAACTTGCCGGCTATCGGAGTACCCTTCCTTTCGACCGCAGACACGATCAAAAACATCTACGGGCCCTTTCCGCAAGGCTATCTGAAACTTGTCAAAGGAAACTTCAACGTAGAAATCGGTGCCCTGCCAACCCTGATCGGGGCCGAGTACACGTTCAGTTTTCAAAACATGAACATCGAGCGCGGTCTGCTCTGGAATCAGGAGAATGCGGTCAACCGAGGAATACAGCTCAATGAAACCTACAAGAAGTGGACTGCGGCACTGAGCTGGAACGACGGTTTTTACTCTAACCGCTACACATGGGTATCGGGCTCCCTCACGTATGCCTTCAATTCTGCGAACACCTTGTCCTTTGTGGGCGGCGGGAATGCCGGTGCATACGCTAAGAATACACTTGCGACACCCTTAGCTCTCAACAATGAGCAGATTTACAACTTGATCTACAGCTATACCAAGGGGAGTTGGGTGGTTCAGCCGTACTTTCAATACACCGACGTGCCCACCAACGCGACGATTGGAATAGCCCAAGGCGCGGGGACAAAGGCAGGGGCAGTACTGCTTACTTACAATTTCAAGCGCGGATTCTCACTAGCAGCTCGCCCTGAATACATAAAGAGTACAGGCAGCGTGAGTACCGGCGCGATCAATTTGCTTTACGGTCCGGGCAGCGGGGCCTTTGCGTTCACAGTGACGCCGACCTATCGCAAAGACGCATTTTTCCTTCGGGGAGACTTCGCGATTGTCCACGCTACAGATATGACGCCTGGTGCCGGTTTCGGACCCTCCGGCCTAAACGCGACCCAGCCGCGCGGTGTTCTTGAAGCAGGATTCATGTTTTGATGCGAAAGGGGCGAAACATCTTCGTGGTTTTGCTGCTTCAACAGTACGCTCTGCACCTTTAGCAGCGCGGACGCTAAGAAACTGGAGAAAAGCCTAGCGGCTAGGACAAACCAAATGACGGACTCGTTTCACCTAAAGGAGCTCTTGGCGATACTGGCGGCGTATGGTGGCCTTCTAGGGGGGCTACTTCTGTTGGCGGCCTATCCGCTCACTGGCGTGTTGCTCGTACTCGGTTCCATGGCCCTGCTCCTGAGGTCAGTAGCGAGTCTTTGCGGGGCACAAACGGCTCCAAGTGAAGTTGATAATGAGAACGATGCAAGAGTGTAGCCGTACTCCGCTCGACGACTGTACTTAGAGTTATAAGAGCAGTACTCGCGACCCGCGAAACAACAGACACTATCTGTTCTGGCAAAGGCAGCTTTCCCAACACAAATTCGGTGGGACGTGCTCCATCTCCCGATGCTGTTTTTGCCAAGATTGCCAGCCGGATCGATGTTGGCTTCAACCATCGTCGGGCCCTTCATAGATTACGATAGCCAAATGGCAGTCTGGCGTGGCCCTTTCTTTGGCAAGGCTCGCAGGCTGGGGCTTGTTCTCCGTGGCGAGCAACAGGAATCTACACGCTAACGCTCTTCGGTTGGGAGACGACGCCGTGAATCGTTCGCCTAGTGTGTTTACTTATGCTGGACGTTGAGTTTTCACAACTCTCGGATCCTGGTCGCGTTCGTCCGCGCAACGAAGACTATCTGGGCTATGCACTGCCTCGTTCTCCCGGCGAGGCCCGTTCCCACGGCTGGTTGTTTGCCCTGGCAGACGGCGTCGGTGGCCAGCGTCAAGGTGAAGTGGCTTCGCGCGCTGCAATTGAAGAAACGCTAGGCGCTTTCCGGCGCGCGGCGGCAGTCGCCTCGCATCGCGAGTTGTTAACAAATATTGTGCAAGCAGCGAATGCGCGTGTGTTCGATACCGGGGCTCTTTCCAATTCCAGTGGATCAGGGATGGCGAGCACCATCGTTGTGTGCGCTTTGCGGTTCGATAGTGCCACCGTGGCTCATGTCGGTGATTCCCGTTGTTACCTGATTCGCAAGGGTGAGGCGCGCCCGCTCACCCGCGACCACACGGTTGCCAGCGAACAGGAGCGTCTTGGCATTCTCTCGGCCGTGGAAGCCGCCGAAGTCAGCACACGGCATGTGCTGAGTCGATCTCTGGGTACTCACCGCTTTGCAAAGGTAGACGTCAAGCAAATACCGATACTTTCTGGCGATGTGCTGTTGCTGTGTTCCGACGGTCTGCATGGCGCCGTTAGCACTGCCGAGATTGCGCACACGGTAAGCCGGGGACATGACCTGACCGCTGTGGCTCGGGATTTGGTCGCAATGGCAAACCAGCAGGATGGCAGCGACAATATCAGTGTGCAGATTATCCGCATCCGCAGCGTAGAGCGCATGGGAATGTACCGTGGAAGACCCTATAGGCTGCGTTGAGGTCAGGCCGCGATTTATACCATCGCTGCGATTCTTTACGCTTTGTTTATGGAAATTCTGGCATGATGGAGAAGAGCGTTGAATGTGGTTTCGCGGCGTGCTGCCCGTGTTCTCACCGGACCTGCTCACGATGACTTTGCTCCATCCTGGCGATCAACTCGATCACTACCGCGTCGACAGATTAGTCTCCAATAGCGGCATGGCCAATATCTTCCGCGGCACTGACCTGCGCAACGAACGCGCAGTTGCCATCAAAATTCCTCACCCCGAGGTGAAGAGTGACGTCGCCTTGTTCGATCGTTTCCGTCGTGAAGAAGAGATTGGCAAAACAATGGATCACCCCGGTGTGGTGAAAGTCTTTGCGGACGACAACCACAGCCAGGACTACATGGTTATGGAGTGGGTGGAAGGCCGCTCACTCCGCAAGATCCTCGATGAGCAGCACGGTCTTGGACATGAGCGTAGTATTCGCCTGACTCTGCGCGTCCTGGATGCGCTGGAGTACATCCACTCCCACGGAGTGGTGCATCGCGACTTGAAGCCGGAAAACATTATCGTGGACCAGCACGACAATATCAAACTCATCGACTTCGGGATCGCGGCGAATGCCAAGTCGCGCCGCCTCACCTTCGCGAAGTTTTCCCAGATGGGAACGCCGGACTACATCTCGCCGGAACAGGTGAAGGGGAAGCGCGGCGACGTACGTAGTGACCTATACGCTCTGGGCGTGATGCTCTATGAAATGCTGACTGCGAAGGTGCCATTTTCCGGTGCAAATCCCCTCCTGGTCATGAATGATCGCTTACTGAATAGCCCCGTACCACCGTGCGAAATCGATCCCACAATTCCGCCTCAGTTACAGGAGGTCATCTATCGCGCTCTGGAGCGTGATCCCAGGAAACGTTATCCGAGCGCACATGACTTTGCTTGGGACCTGAAGCATCTGGACCGGGTCGGAATTGCTGAACGTCCCGAACTGCACAACTGGAAGGAACGCCGTGCACCTTGGCGGAGGAAAATCCTGTTCTACGGGATGCTGGTTCTAATTCCATTGGTGATTTTCGCGCTGCTGCTCTACGTGGCGCGACACAGCTGACTACCTGTGAAAGGTTCGTGTACTGGGAGATGGCACGAATCAACTTTGAATGAAATCGTCGCTGTGCACGACAAAGTCCGGGTAGGCGCCAGCGCCCAGTTCATGGAGATCCATTCCTCGCCACTCATCTTCCATGTCCACGCGCTGACGGTAGACCGCGTTCAGGAACCAGTTCAGACCGTACGTCAGAGGCAAGACAAAACCCAGCAAAGTCGCGATGCCCACGAGTTGAGCTAGCCATTGCCCGTGAGATCCGCTCTGAGTACCAACCTCCGACAGCGCTGCTACCGAAAACAGGCCCCAAAGTCCGGCGATCGCATGCACCGAAACTGCGCCGCCTGGGTCATCGACTCCCAGCTTGGTTTCCAATATGTCGATGGCGAAAGGGACCACTATGCCTGCAATGGCGCCCACCAGAATTCCTGCAGCAGGCTTCAGGAAGGCAGCCCCCGCGCTGCTGGCGACCAAACCCGCCATCCACGAGTTCGCGACCAGGGACGCGTCCGGACGCCCAAAGCGGATTCGTGTGACCGTTGTTGCTGTCAGCCCCGAAGCCGCTGCGGAAAGGGTCGTGTTAACCGCAATGAGGATCACACCCGAGGGTTCGACACCACAGAGAAGAATCGCGCCCGAACAGTTCAGTCCCAGCCATCCCAGCCAGGCGAACAGGCAGCCCAGCAGAACCAGGACGACGTTGTGGGCAGGAATTGCCGCGGAAGTTCCGTTCTGCGAATACTTCCCAGAACGTGGACCCAGAATCCAGGTGATCGATAACGCGGTGACCCCACCTACGACCTGTATGGTGCCAGAGCCTCCGCCATCCACCAAGCCCGAACCCAACCCGTAGTTAACACCTAGTTGCGCCAGCCAGCCTCCGCCCCACACCCAGTGCGCAAACAGCGGATAGGTCCACCCTGCCAGCAAGGCGGTGGAGCCGCACGTCGCGCCCAATCGCCAGCGCTCCGCCCCGGAGCTTAGCGGAATCAGCGCTGCCAACCCCACGCTGAAAATCTGCAGCAGGACGGTCAGTGATGCCGTGGAAAAATCGAAGTGCAGGCCTCGGAGAAAAACTGGCTCTGCCGCAATCCAGTTCCATGACTTCCCTCCGACGACAAGCGTGTGAGCCGGTCTCCCATATGCTCCTTGAACGGAAAACCCGAGGACCACATATACGATCGCGGCGACGGAGAGCACGCACAGAGATGACAGCATAGCGTGTGCGGCACTGCGTGACCGGCCGAGACCCGTGTTCAAAAGAGCCAAGCCAGCGGACGCCACTGGAACCATGAAGACGAGCAGTGTACAGAGCCCTGCCGAGGCGTCGGAAAGGGAAGCAATCGGCTGAAGGCTCACCCTTTTCCTGTGTTCAGAACAAGATGAGCGTAGACCATGAGAGTCAGGCCGAGTAACTCCACTACAATACCGGCGAGGACGAATCCGGCGCGTCCCATCAGGGAAGGGAGCAAGGCGACGGCGGCTATAACAATCCCCCACCCTGCAACCAACAGCAGAAGACCCGCAAGCTTCATCCTAGACCTTCCTGAAATCGCGCCGAACCCGGACGGGGATTGATGTTGTGACCGCCGCGGATCTGAAAGTCCGTGGACTCCATCCTTAGGAGCAAACGGCGTAAACATCAAGGCTACGAACCCGGGTACAGCCCGTCAAATAGATTTTTCTGATCCTTGCTAGAGGAAGAACGACTCTGCGTGCGGTACGAAGTGTCGCACTTAGGCTGTACGACGGGTGATAAGATCAACAGCGCTCTATCTGCATTGAAGCCCTCGGGCTGCCTGGGCACAGCGGACGGACCAAATTGCAATTCCACTACGATCAGGCCCATGCCGCTCTTTGCAAAAACATTCTGATGCGAACTCCAGTCAACTCGGGCGACAAACTCGATCACTACCTGGTGGAGGAAGTAGTTGCGCGCAACGGCAAGGTTTCTGTTTTTCGTGGAATCGATCTTGACACAAGCCGACCAGTGGCCATCAAGGTCCCGCATCCCGAAATGGAGAGCGACCCGACTTTTTTCAAGCGTTTTCGCCGCGAGGAAGAAATCGTCAAGTCCCTGGATCATCCTGGCATCATGAAAGTCTTCGCTGAGGACGGTCCCGCTCAGAACTACATAGTAATGGAGTGGTTTGAGGGAGCAACGCTGCGCCGACTGCTTGACGGCGAGGGAAAGATTGCTCCAGACCGCGCAGTACGGATCGCCCTCAGCATCTGCGAGGTGCTTGACTACATTCAAAATCATGGAGTCGTTCACCGTGATCTCAAACCGCAGAACGTCATGATCGATGCCATTGGCCACGTCAAGCTGATCGGCTTCGGTGTCGCGACTCAGGCCGGAGCACGGCGAATTACGTTTACGAATCTTTCGCAAGTTGTAGGTACGTCTGAATACGTCTCCCCCGAGGAACTGAAAGGAAAACGGGGCGACGCGCGCAGCGACATCTACTCTCTGGGAGTGATGCTGTATGAGATGCTGACTGGCCGGACGCCATTCCCAGGGGTTGATCCGTTCGAGCGGATCCTACGGCATCCCATTCCGCCGCGTGAAATCGATCCCTCGATCTCGCCTCAGTTACAGGAAGTGATCTACCGTGCCCTCGAACGGGAGCCTAAGAACCGATACGCAAATGCCCGCGACTTTGCCAGAGACCTCGAACATCTTGCCCGAGTCGGCGTTGCCGATCGCTTGGAACTGCGCGAGTGGAAAAAACAGCGCAAGGTTCGGTCAACAAAAATCCTCGCTTACGTGGTGGTGGCATTGGTGCCCATTCTCATTTTCAGTTTGCTACTCTACTTCGCGCTGCACTAAGAAAGCGAACGACTAAACTCTGTTTTCACGCGTGCCCATGCAGTCACGCTCCCACTCGCGTTGAGTTCTTCCTTCTCGATACCAGAAATTGAAGTAATGCTTACCATAAAAAATACGAATTTGACTTGGTTGATACCCGATGAGAGCATCGCCGCCTAAGACGACGTAGGCCTTCCTCTCCGATGTTGAGGAGCGGCGGTTCCTGGGTTCTCATTCTTGATTGGGGCATATGGAGCAAGCTGATCGATAGCTACGGGTGTGTTTTGCGTTCGTGAGTTCAGGACGTCTTGGCTGTTGAGGGGGATTGGAATGTTTGCGATGAGCGGCAAGATGATTCTGGCTTCACTGTTACTCGGCGGTTTCTTCGCGATTGCTTGTTTTCGGGCGCAAGCGGCTGGGACTCCTGGCCAGAATATGACGTTTACTCAGTTGTTCCGTTTTTCGGATCGCGTGGGCAGACTGAAACGCTCGCGATGGCAGTGGTTCTCGATGGTGGCGTTGATGCTCGTACTTCGGCTGCAGGGCCAGTTGCCACTTGCTCTGGAAATCGTGGCGATTGCGCAGTTCGTATTGTTTCTTGCTTTGCCCACTGGCGCTGCGGCGAAAAGGCCGAGCAAATGAAGCGCGGGCGGTTCGTTGAGCACCAGGCTGGCAGTTCGACCAACAGAATGGCACGCGCCCTCTGAGGCGCAACTGGAATTCACCATAGACGGAATGACCCGCTTCGGGTCGAGGAGGCAGTTCTTATGGCAGCAACGACGGGGCAAGGACGTTCATTCACCACATTCATCGCGGGATTGACCGGACTGTGTGCTGGGATCGCGTATTTTTCTACGGGACTGGGTAAGTTCATCGCAGTGGCAGGAGCACTCGTCGTGGTGATGAGCCTGCTCGCATTTCTCAAGATTAAACCCCTTGAAGGAAAGCCTGCACAGAGAGCAGGAGCAGGAGGGATGAAGCTGATTGGAGCTTTCATCTCCGCGTTTGGCTGGTTTCTCATCCTCGTTGGTTTGCACGTAGTCACCGGGACAGGCGGCCGCATCGTTCTTGGACTGGTGGGCATTGGTGTGACGCTGTTCGGGATCATCTACGTGCTACCCGCGGCTTTCAATAAGAACGCGATTTGGAAAAGCTAGACGCGCCGGCTTCGCCCGGCAGCTAAAAATGACCCATGGAGCAATCAAAAATGACGCTATTTCGACGTGGATGTCTCAGTGCTTGTGTCTTGGCGATCGGCCTCCTAATCGGCGCGGTCGCTAATGCTCAGTCATCGGCTCCGGCTTCCGCACCGGCTCCGGCGGCACCCCCGCCCTCAGCCTCGGCGGCCGAACTGAAAGACGCCGCCGCCAAGGCACCCACCACGGCAGACCTGCAGAAAGGCGATCCCGGCGGCACTCTTACCGGAACGATCAACGATGTCCCCGCGGCCGATCGCAAGGCTGGAGTGACGCTCCCGGATGTGGCCAACATGGCGGGTCAGAATAAGATCGCCATCAATTTCACATGGACGTTGATTACAGGCTTCTTGGTCATGTTTATGCAAGCGGGGTTCGCCATGGTCGAGGCGGGCCTCTGTCGCGTCAAGAATGCGAACCACACCTACATGATGAATTTCTTTGTCTATGGCTGTGGCCTCTTGGCCTACTGGCTGATCGGCTTCGCCATCCAGATGGGGGGTGCCGCTGGCAACGGAAACTTGGGTGGTCTCCAAACTCTGTCTGTCGAACATCCGATTACGTTGTTTGGGAAAACGTGGGGCCTCTTCGGCGGTTCCGGGATGTTCTTGTCGGGCCACACCTATGACGTTGGCGTGATGGTGATCTTCCTGTTCCAGATGGTGTTTATGGATACCGCCCTGACCATCGTCACAGGTGCGTGTGCGGAACGCTGGAAGTTCTTGACCTTCGCCGTTTCGTCAGTGCTGATGGGCGCATTCACTTACCCGTTGTTTGCCAATTGGGCGTGGGGCGGTGGATGGCTCTCACAACTCGGGACCAACGTGGGCCTAGGTAAGGGGTACTGTGACTTTGCCGGTTCCGGAGTGGTACATGCCGTGGGAGGATTGACTGCTTTGGCAGTCACGTTGATCATCGGTCCGCGAATTGGAAAGTTCAATTGCGATGGTTCGAGCAACGCGATCATCGGCCACGATATCTCGGCAGTGCTGATCGGCTGCTTCATTCTCGCTTTTGGATGGTTCGGGTTCAATCCCGGAAGCACTCTGGGAGCCTCTGCGAACGGCAACCTTCGTATCGGCTCGATCGCGGTCAACACCATGCTCGCGGGATGCACCGGCACGTTTGGAGCGCTCCTTTATATGTGGTGTTTCAAAGGCAAACCGGATGCCTCCATGAGCGGTAATGGATTGCTGGCCGGCTTAGTGGCCATCACGGCACCGAGCGGCTTCGTTAACACGGTAGGCGCAGCCATCATCGGTCTGGTTGCCGGAGTTCTGGTCTGCGTGAGTGTTTCCTTTATAGAAAACGTGATGAAGGTCGACGATCCCGTCGGTGCCATTTCAGTACACGGCACGAATGGCCTCTGGGGTGTTTTGTCCGTGGGCTTGTTCGCAGACGGTACGAGTAACTACGGAGGTGCCTGGAACGGCGTAACCGGTTCCGTGACTGGCCTCTTCTATGGCGACGCAAGCCAGCTAGCAGCCCAATTAGTGGGCATCGCCACTTTACTCGGTTTCGTCTTTACCTTCAGTTTCCTTCTGAACCTTGGGCTCGAATTCTTCGTCGGACAACGAGTTTCAGCGGAAACGGAAGTGGCCGGCCTGGATCTTCCGGAGATGGGACAACTCGGCTATCCAGAGTTTGTCTTCCGTGAAGAATCAACGGTTTTTGCCCAGACTCCACGAGAGTTTGCTGTCGCCTAGCAATCTAGTTAATGTTGGGAATTATCGGCAAGGCGCAAACGCGAGTTCGCGCCTTGCCATTGCTCCGCAGACGATGTCTGAACATGGATATCCTATGAACAATACCTCGCATGATGAAATGTCACTCCTCGGTCCGAAGGCCAATAGCGGTTTGAGCGAGCGCGTTTCGGCTCTTGCGCTCTCCTCGATTCCATCCAAAACCCAGAGTCTGTTGCTCCGTATGTTTGCAGACCCCTACCTGCTTGAGAAAGAGGATCGTGGAATCTTGGTAGAACAGCTGCGAGAATGTGTGGCGCAATATCCGCACGTCTCGGAATTGCGGGTCCTCTTGGGGATGGCGCTGTGCGTCAACCTGGATGCCCAGGCGGCAATTGGACAGCTTGAGGAGTCTGTGAGGTTGGCGCCAAATAGCTTTATTGCGCAGCTGAAGCTTGGCGAATTGTGGATGCGGCTTCGCGCGATGCAGAAAGCTGAGGAGCACACACGTATGGCTGGTCTGTTGGCACAAAGTCCGGCCCAGTCTGAGCTGGCACGCCGCCAGGCGGCGACGATACGCACGATGCGGCGCGAAGGGATCGAGCGCGGTGGCTATAAGAGTCCTTGGTCGTGGATCGCACGTCCGCTGCGTCGCCTGTGGACCCGGAACCGAAGTGAGCCTTCCGTAGCGTTGGACATCAGCTAAACCATGCAACCAGCTCTTCAGCTTGCGCTGTTGCTGGCTATCCTACTCCCGGCATGCAAAGTTGCGGCCTCACTGTTTAGTCGTCTGGGAATTCCTCCCATCTTGGGTGAACTGCTGGTGGGCGTCGTTCTAGGTCCCGGCGCCATCAACCTACTGCATCTTCCGTTGTTCGACGGAGGGCAGGCGACTGGAGCTTTGATGCTTCTGGCGCAACTCGGGGGCTTGGTGTTGATGTTCGTTGCTGGGATTGAGACGGACATCGACCGCATGCGTGAAGCTAGCGTGACTGCCTTCCTCGTGGCGCTCTCCGGTGTCATATGGCCTTTTTTTCTTGGAGCCGCTATAGGCCATCTCCTGGGTCTATCCTGGCAAACAGCATTTTTCCTGGGCGGAGCTCTCACCGCGACTAGCGTCTCGATTTCCGCTCGGACACTTATGGACGCCGGAAAGATGTCGTCTCCTGAGGCCACGGTGATCCTGGGTGCCGCAGTAATCGACGACGTAATGGGCTTGTTTGTACTGGCTTTCCTTGCCGCAGGCTCTACAACCAAGGGCGCTAGTTTTGGTCTGGCCCCGATGGCTAGCGCCTGGCTGCAACAAAGACTTCCCTTGGCGGGGAGCCATCCGTTGCTAGTTCTAATGACGCTCATCAGCGTGTGCGTGCTCGTGTTTTTTGCGGCTGGGTATTTGGGAGCACAACGCTGCCTGGATCCCTTAGTTCTCCAACTCCGCAAACTCTCCGCCAACGAGGCGGTTCCAAGTTGCGTGCTCGCTTTGGTTTTGATCTATGCCATCTCCGCCGAGTGGCTCGGGAGCGTGGCTGGTATTACCGGCGCATATTTGTTGGGATATGTGTTTGCCGGATCCGAACTCAAGGCGGACGTCGAGCGCAGCTTTTATGCGATAGGCCACGGTCTTCTGATTCCTCTCTTCTTTGTTTCGATTGGCTTGTCCAGCGATTACCGCGCTCTGTCGGGACACTGGATCTTGCTGCTCGCAATTTTCGTGGTTGCGATCTTCAGTAAGTTGGTAGGTTGCGGGCTCGCCGCGCTGGGCTCGGGGATGAGCTGGGTGCGCAGCGTCCGCATCGGCTGTGGAATGATCTCCCGCGGTGAGGTTGGCTTGATCGTCACTGCGATGGGCGCTAGCACCGGCATTTTTGGCCGTTCCGACGTTGCCGTGATGGTGGCCGTAGTGCTTCTTACGACTCTAGTGACTCCGCTACTGCTTCGAGGGGCATTCCAATTGAGAGATGAGGATGACTTCGAAGATGCGAACTCTAAACTCCAGCAGAGTCTGGCCGGAGTAGGCAACCGCGACCTTCCACGACAAAGAGAGGAGCCGGATGAGGCTGCAGATGAGTCGGCCGAGGACGCCAGTTTCAGGATCGGACTGCAGCCTACGCGGAATCTGACGGCGTTCTCGGAAATCGAACCCATCGCAGAGTAGTTTTTTCGCGATGCGAACCTGCGGTCCGGAATGACAATACCCAGCAATGCCGCAATCCGAACCGGCGGAGCGAAGCTCCAGCAACTTCCACTGCCCGGCGTCCCGAAAGGAAGACCTCGGCTTCGCTAGCCACGGCAGAAGTGTCTTAAACGACACGCCAAGGGAGCTGGGGTTTCTTCCCTGCCGCTACTCCGCCGTGAATCCTAGTCGAAAGGGTCACGATAGCGCGCAACTCTCACGGCCATCAACTTCCAGAGTCGTCGTCAACCGTGAAGCAATCCGGAAAAGGGCATCTGAAAGTTGGCGGACTGTTCGGACCCGACGCCTTAAGTTAGCGCTTATGGGGCAAGTCCCCCATTCCCGCGAATGGTTCCGGTTCTCACCGCCTCTTCGCTGAGTACTGCCATGGCCTCCATGAACGCTTTGGGCGGAGGGCCCGAATTCTCTGCGTGCTTGACCAACATCATGAATCGCATCGTAATATCTCCTTTTATATCAGTCTGGGAGTTGGGCTCTCCGGATAATCTCGATCGAGTTGAACCCGGCTCTATTGATACGTCGAATGAGTATTCGCAGAATCGACAGTGGCAAACGATTATTTTGCTGCGGAGTTGGGGAGTCAACTCGAAATCGAAGTCTTCCACCTCAAACCTGAAGACCACTCTATATGCGCATAGCTGGTCCTTTGTAAATATCCCCCACCAACAGCTTCACTTCTCCTCAAAGGCGCTGTGAAGTGGTCTGGAGGTTCGTAGTTGGTGAAATGGCCTGAAAGAGGTCTAGACTATCCCAGACGTGCGGCGGAGGTGTGAAAATGAGTGAGCAGGTGGTTCGCTGCCCGTATTGCCTTCTTGCCGATGAGTTCAGACCGATGTTGCAACGGCCCGACTGGTTCATCTGCGAACAGTGTGGCCATGTGTTGCTTCCCGGCGATCCGGACTTCAGGTGCGCTTGTAGCACGTGCATGGAACTGAACCGAGCGGCGTGATCTTGACGTGCCACCAGTCGAAGAGCACATCCTGAGTATTCTCGGCGATCCGATCTTGCCAGCCACAGTCCATTTGGGGGAGCCTCTTGGTTCGAACCTCATAACGAGAACCGCAGTTCCGATTAGGTTTCTGAATCGCGACCGTATTCGTTTGGAGTCATACAGCCGCATCCCGATGCCCCGCCAGCCTGGAGATGCCTCAACGTCACCCGCTGGCACCCCTGGGAAGCCCTGTTCGCGTCTGAGTGCAGACTTTCTCAACAATGCGGACGCCGGTATTTCCTGCAGTGTTCATGATTCAGCGTCAGACGCTGAGCTGTGCCGCTGCCTCGTGTCCCGCGTTTCGCCGGAAACAAGACAGCGGCTCCAGGTTTGATCGACAGCTACATCGAGATGCTGACTGCGATGGCGATGAAAAGCAAGACCATCCTGAGCAGCTTTAGCGCAACGCTCCCGTCGTCGCGTTGGCGGGGTTGCCGATGGCTTCGCCCGACACGAGCAGTTCCACTCTCCGGTTCTGCTGCCGGCCTGCGGAGTTCTCGTTGGACGCTACCGGCAACGTATTGCCGAAGCCCTTCGAACTGACTGAATTAGTCGCCACGCCTTGTTGCACCAAGTAGTCGCGCACCGAGACCGCTCGGTTCTCCGACAGGGTTTGGTTCATTGCATCACCACCGACATTATCGGTGTAGCCACCGACTTCGATATTGAGCCCGGGGTAGGCCAGCAGAATGCCGGCAACCTTCGCCAACTTCTCGCGTGCACCCGGCTTCAACGAGTACTTTCCCGTATCGAACAGAACATCGGACATGCTGACAATCAGACCGCGCGCACTATCACGCGTTTGGAGGATTTTATTCAACTGCTCCGACAAGCGTGTGCGCATGGCTACTTTGTCGGCTTCCGCCTGTTGCGCGGTCAACTGGGACTGCTGGGCCGCCAGTCGGGACTGGTCAGCGTCAGCCTGGGCTGCGGTGAGTGCGCTTGCCGAAGCAACCTGGCTATCTACCATATCGGACTTGGCCTTTGCTGCCGCCGATTGCGCATCTGCGGCATCAGTTCGGGCTTTTGCTGCGTCTGCCATCGCCTGAGCGGAAGCTAACTCCGCACGGGCCTGATCTGACTGAGCCTGCACTTTCTGCCGGGTCGCGTCGTCCGCCTGTGCCTGGGTCTGGGCCTGCGCGTTCACGGCTGCTTGCCGCTCGTTTTCCAGACGCTCCTGCTCGATCTTCTTGACCGCGATGGCGCGAGCATCTTCGGCGGTCTGGACTGCCTCGCGGGCAGCCGCGATCAGTGGCTTTTTGTCGATGTGGTCGCTGATGGCGTATTGATCGGTTTTGTCCATGAGCTGGACAGCGTGCTGGTAGCTGTCGTTGGCGTAAGTCTCAGCTCCTTCAGACTGCGCGATGCGCAACGCGTTGCGCGCTTCAAAGAACTCCAGCGGGAGCTTGGTATTCAGAACCACCGGATCGAATTTGTAGCCAGTGGGAATATAGCCACCCCGTTCCAGAAGTTCATACTTCGTGTCCATCGCCTCCGTAGTCCCCTTGGTATCTTGGCGGACTACGTTTTCGAGGACGACCACATTGCTAGGCTGCCGAACCGCATAGTAGGGCTCTGCCGTAACAACCAGTGCGAAGGCCTGGAGATCCGTGGTCACATCCAGCTTGCTGCGGTGGTTGCTGCCCACCAGGACCTCCCCTAGGTTGACTGCCCGGCCTTCGGGCGAAATTGCCCACAGGATGTAGGTCAGGTACTCATTGCCGAACGTCTTGGGGTTTTGCAGGTTGCCAAATTCCACCTCGATTTCAATGTAGCCTTTCTTGCTTTCCACCTTGGCTTGGCCGTTGGCCCCAGGCATCAGCTCCGTACCTGCGAAATCCAGCTTCGTGGCTCCGCCGCGGTGCTTGTAGTTCACAGCCTTCACGATGCGGCTGACCACCGTGACACGGAATGTCGGCGTGTGAGCCATGGGCTCGACCGTCAGATTTGTTTGAGAATTGGTTTGAGCAAACGCACTCAAGCTAAGGGTGATTCCGGCCGCAAACAAAAGACTTTTCTTCAAAAGCATCTCCTGGAGGCAGATTCCTGCCGTATTACGCAGAACCAATGTTGTGTTCGTGATGCCATCTTCCAGATGGCGTTCGTTTCTTTAGGTCCCAATGTGGATACGAGCGAGGGAATGAAACAGCCCGAAAACGTTCAGCAGCCACAAGACAACTGCAATAACCACAACGCCGTTGAGAATGGACTTGATAGATCCCTGCATTGGGATGAAGCGATTTACCAGCCACAGCAGGACTCCCACCACGATCAGAATTTCCAGTAGCTGAATTAACGCCATGACTTTGACCTTCTTTCGAGGCTACTCCCGTCATCCGCGTGGAGGTGCAGCCTTGATCTGTCGTTGAGAGCTTTTCGTTTTCACTCACGCTCGCCACAAAGTTTCGCGACGTACGCACGGATGATGAATGCCGATGAGCTGGATGTGGCCGCTTCGAACAGGTAGCGACTAAGAATGAGAGCTACGAATCCGCTGTCGCAGTTCCGGTCTACACACTCAGTGAATCAAGAATGACAGATATGGAAATGGGCGTCTGAGCAAGATAGCTCACATCCAGAAGGGGGTTTCACGCCTCTGTAAGGCCGGTTCAGATGACCAGCGGGTTAGCGTGCCCGGCGCGCTCTAGAGGGGGGCATGAGCGTTCACGGGCAAGGCTGGAATCCCTTGAGAGTGGTAGTTCACAAGCTTCTGCCGTGCTGACCGCAACCCGCAAGAGGTGTCACACTTTCACGATAGCCGGCTTTCGCTGAGCTTCGCTTCGATGGGCGTCGGCCGCCGTGAGCTTCCGGTCCCGATGAGGCTCGTTGCGCGGGGCCCCTGAATGCAGTTCACAGACTTCCCCGATTGCCGCACCACAAGTAGGACAAGGTACGGTTAATGTCTGGCTTGGAGTGAGTTCTCTGACTTTCACGGCCCATATATTGCAGCGTTCCAGCGCCGAGAAGCTGTTCAATATTGCTCAATCAAAAGACATTAGCTGAGCTGAAGGGGGGAGGTAGCCAGCGATTTTTCCTCAATTGTGAGCAAAAAGGAACATCTTGGGCCGCCAGAGTTTGACAAGATTTCTGAGAGTGTAGGTGTATACGAGGAAGCCATTCAATGGCACCAACCCCGTCGGCCAAGAAGAAGCGTGAATTCGAACCGAAGACTTTCCTTGCGACGATCGGCGAGGGCAGGAGGGTGCTGGCCCATTCCAGAAAACAAACAATCTTTACGCAGGGCGATGTAGCGGATGCAGTCTTCTACATTCAGGAAGGTAAAGTCAGCCTCACGGTTGTTTCGAAGATCGGCAAAGAAGCCACTCTGGGCATTTTGAATAAGGGAGATTTCTTCGGAGAAGGCGCCTTGGCAGGACAGGCGTTGCGCATGGGGTCTGCAACCGCCTTGACGGACTGCGAACTCCTGCGCATTGACAAGAAGGCAATGATGCTGGCGCTGCACCGGGAGCACACCTTCTCGGATCTCTTCGTAGCCTATCTGCTCGCGCGGAACATTCGATACGAAGAGGATCTGGTCGATCAACTCTTCAATTCCAGCGAAAAGAGACTGGCTCGCCTTCTGCTCCTGCTCGCCCATTTCGGGAAGGAAGGCGCGCCTGAAATTGTAATTCCTAAGATCAGTCAGGAGACCCTCGCAGAGATGATCGGGACCACCCGGTCGCGGGTGAGTTTCTTCATGAACCGGTTCAGGAAGTTAGGGTTCCTCGACTATGGCGAGAGCGGTCTGCAAGTACACAGTTCGCTGCTGAATGTCGTTCTTCACGACTAGCCCCAGCGTCACACTCGACTGCCTCAACACCAAGGCCGGAGCCAGCAGATCAGGCTTCCGCGGGATCTAACCCCGAGGCATGATCGCTTTTTCGTCGCTAACCAGAACCTCCAACAGGGTTGGGGTGTTACGAACACTTCCTGAGATGGTGATGAGTGCCGCTGAGACGATGGGATGTGTTTCCGCCAGCGAGTCAAGCCGGTCACCTATGTTGTGGAGTTGCTGAGCTTCTTGCAGGATCGCATTTAGAGGGCATGGCTGCACGGCTTTCTGGTAAGCCTAAGAAGAGAGAACTTCAGATGGGTTGACTTAGTTCAGGGAACCTGAAGAGGAGAAGGTGGGACAACCTCGAGTGCATCATAGCACGCCCGCGATTCTCCGCATTTCGCTCTACCCATTCCGCTCTTGCCTTACCCGCGGACAGGCAAGATTCATGGGACGGTCAATACTGATCATCTTTTATGACGTCAAGGGTTCGATACTGGCGTCTATTGCAGTCTGTGACGACCGAGGGAACTTCGTTAACGTAGCTCAGCGACCATTCTTCATGGGGGAGCGTTCAATGAACCTGAATCTGTCCGATCCGAAACTGATTGTGCTAGTAGCCGTGTTCCTTCTGATTATCGCGATCGCGGCAGTGCTCTACGTGCGAAGACGCAGGATTGCGACTGCAGCCTTGCGGGAGCGATTCGGGCCTGAATACGAACGTGCTGTTCTGGTGCACGGGTCAGAACGAAAAACGGAGGTAACCTTGGCGGATCGCGAGAAGCGCGTTGAAAAACTCAACCTTCGCGATCTTGACCCGAGGGAGCGCGAACGTTATTTGGAAGAATGGACATACGTTCAGTCTCGCTTTGTGGATTCTCCGAAAGGCGCGGTTGCGGAAGCCGATGACCTGGTGTCTGCGCTGATGAATACCCGTGGCTATCCTGTGTCCGACTTCGATCAGCGTGCCGCAGACATTTCTGTGGACCATCCCCGCGTAGTGGAGAACTACCGATCCGCACATGAAATTGCGCTGCGGGTAGGGAAAGACGAACCAAACACGGAAGATCTCAGAACGGCAATGGTGCACTACCACTCTTTGTTTGATGAACTGGTGCAGACGCCGGAGCCAGCCATTGTTCAAAGAAGAGATGTCGCGTGACTTCTTGTGTTGTGAGCACTACTGATCAGCGCAGGCAGATCTGGTTCGCGCATACTTGACAGTGGTGAGTGTTTCCACCCGTCAGGATAGCCCCAGTGGTAAAGCAAGCCTCAAGCCCGAGGAAGAAGGCGCACTTTAGTCCCCACGCCTTCCTTTCCACCATTGGGAAAGGCCGGGAGATGCTTTCTTTTCAAAAAAGGAATGTGATTTTTGCCCAAGGTGACGCCACCGACGGACTCTTCTTTATCCGAAAAGGCAAGGTACGGCTCAGTGTGGTATCCGAAGCTGGAAAAGAGGCGACCATTGGCATTTTGGGCGAAGGCGATTTCTTTGGGGAAGGCGGTCTCGCCGGTCAACTGCTACGCATGTCGTCCGCGATTGCAAGGACTGGGTGTGTCTTGCTGCATATCGAGAAGAAAGCGATGATGCAGGCAATGGGACTGCAACCAAAATTGTCGGCCGTGTTTCTGAAGTACTTGCTGAGGCGAAACATCCGGTATCAGGATGATCTGGTCGATCAACTGTTCAACTCCAGCGAAAAGCGGCTCGCCCGGGTTCTTCTGTTGATGGCGCAATTCGGAAAAGAAGGAGTGTCCGAAATGTCGGTCCCCAGGCTGAGCCAGGAGACGCTCGCTGAGATGGTGGGGACCACCCGTTCGCGAGTCAGCTTCTTCATGAACCGATTCAGGAAGCTCGGCTTCATCAAGTACGACGTGGGAGATAACTTGCATGTTCACAGTACGCTGCTGAACGTTGTTCTTCATGATGACGACGGGGCCAATGCGAACAGTGAGACCCAGGCCTCACCCGAGCAGGTTAACAAAGGGCTCGAACCACCTTCTGAGCCCGGCGGACCGCCCGACAGAGAGCGCGCTCGGAGGCCAGTCCTTCCCAGCGTTCTAAGAGGGAAATGAACGGCTCGTGGCCCCGCACGTGCCCGCTCTGGTCAGTCCGCGGCAAGGACCCGATCGAATCCAACGGTTCTGGAGTTTCAGTGACAGAAAAAGACGCAGCCAACGTTTCGCTCGCAAAATCACGAAGGAGGATCATGTCAGAAACGGTCGTCGGAAGAACAGCGGAACATCGCTGAGTCAGCTGGGCACGCATCGCCTGAATCCAGCGCGGTTGCTGACGCGGTACAGGTAGGAGCAGGAGTAGTGAGGCGAGCCGTCAAGAAAAGCGGCGAGGCTGCCGAGGAATTCTTAAGCGATGCAACTGAGCGCACGCAGTACCACCTCGTGCTAACGGTCGCCACGACGTTTGCGGTTGGCTTCGCCGCAGGAACGTTAATCGGCTGGATGATGCGACAAAAGCAGAGCGCGCTCTGAATCGAGGGACGGTGGGGTCAATAGGAAAGAAGCATGTCTGAAGCGTGATGGTGCGGGATTGCTGGGATCGATTCGATCGATTGTAGGCACGGAGTCACCGTCCGAGATCTGACCCAATTAAAGAAAGGGCCAGCAAAAGCATCGCTGGCCCCAAATCAAAATCACTTGCTGCAAGTCTTGCTGACCATGGTCAGGCTGTTAACGAGCAGGTCCCCATACTCTTGTTTGCCAGATGCATTCTCAACCTGTCCCTCCTTCTTTGCTTCCGCTTTTGTGCCACGGGTGGCTGTGCCGGTAACGGTCACTTTATGGTTGATGTGTTCGTCGAGTTTGGCGGTGGTGCTGTGCAGTTCCCAAATCCTGCCATCTTCGGCGGTAATTGAGACTTCGCCCGGCTGGTCGCCCTTCTGCACGCAGCCGGTCACGGTCGTATCTGGGCTCGCTGGCTTCTGCGGTTCCTGCGCGACCGGTGTTGTGTTGCTTGGCGTTATGTCGCCTGGTTTCAGAGTGTCTTGGGCTAAGGCGGTTACGGACACGAATAGAGCGACCGCCAGTGACACTACGTTTAGCTTTCTCATTGGTTGCTCCTTCGGCCAGAAATTAGTGGTCAGGTGCTTACTCGGTGCGGAAGGGTGTTCTGAGGACGAGTGACTCCGGGGAATTTGTTTCCGAAACCGAGGAAGTGTAAGTTGTATCGTCTTAGAAGTTAGTTTCTTGTGGGTTCCGATTGACCCCACCGCGCAAATGGACCTTCCTGGGGCCCATCCCACCTGCACATCATCAATGTTAGGGCGATGAGAAGAACGGTTACAATTGCTCAGAGTGTGCCAAATTACACGATATATTTCAGTCGCTGGGCGTCTAGCTTGCAATGCTTTCGCAAGGTGTTGCGTGCGGCAGGTGTAGTTCGCTCCCCGTTGGCCAATCGGGCATGTCTTTCTCTGCGGAGAGAAGATCGTACCGCTGACCAGAACAAAGTTGGCAGCAGTTTGCAGACGGCGGTTAGTATCCTGCCCCAAAAAGCACAATATCGATCACGTTCCAAAACACCAAGAGCTAAAGCTTCTTTCAAACAGCGCTTCGGCCGCGGAGCAGGTTAATGACCAGGATTACCAGTCCTACAACCAGAAGCAGATGGATCAGGCCTCCCCCGACGTGCATACTGAAACCGAGAAGCCACAAGATCAGCAGAACAACGAAAATTGTCCAAAGCACGTCAACCTCCTGCGCTCACTGGCGAGCGCCCGAATGTAATTCTTGAAGCCGCTTACTTCTGATCTTTCTCTTTGGCCTCGGCTTTGGCTTCAGCTTTTCCTTCGGCTATGGCTTGGGCTTTTGCCCCGCGAATTTCCGCAAGGAACGGCTGGGCTGCGGCTGGAGCCGTCACTTTACCCAACAGCAAAGCTCGAGTTGTGACCTTCGGCCCATAGATCGCGTGGCGGGAATCATTGTCTTGACGGATCGAGGCGCCTTCCAGCGTGAGGCCCGCGAATACACCCTTGGCACGGGAGTAGGTCAGGATCTCCGTATCCATCTTCCAGTTTGTGCCGGCTTCGGCATGCCGTCCAACCGGACCGGCTGCCGCTGATGCGTCCGCTCCAACGTGGAAATTACTAGAGAGCAGTCTTTGCATTCCTTTTTCATTCTGAATGATCATGACCAGGTCTACAGCTTCGACGCCGATCTGCAGTCCCCAGTTTCCGCCGGAAATGGTGATGAACGCGGGCGCACTCCAGCCATTCGCGGTGCGGCAGGTGGCAACGCCTTTGCCTCCCTTTCCGCCGAATACAAAACCGCCCTTGATCATGTGCGGCACAACAGCCACGCACTTGGCGTGCTCCAACACTTCCTCAGGAATTCCCTTGTCCGGCATTCCCATAATTTCGTGCAAGACTTTAGTGGCGTTGTCCAGGCGATCGGTGGCATCTTCCCGGGCAGAATCTGCCCAGCACAGCATCCCGAGACTCAACATGGCAAGTACGAAGATTATTCTTTTCATTGGGACAGCCTCATTTCTGTTGCCTTTGCGCCGGCTTCTCTGGCTTTGTGCACTGCCTTAAAAGCGCGTAGACCTACCGGCAACTGCGACATTAACAAATCAGGAATCAAGAGGTCTGAGCAATACTGCTCACGAAGGGTTGGGTGACGGAGAACTGCTATTTGTCGGTGTCCTGGTTGGGATTGTTCGCAATGCCGGAAGGGAAATGCTCTTGAGCGATATCCTTGCGCCGAGCCTTGCTTGCTCTGCTCTTAACCCGCGCAGTTCCTGCTGAGGGCTTCTCTTTGTGGGAAACCTCTCGCCCACCTTGCACATTGTTCCAGGTCGATTCAGGCCTGATTCCGAGTGCGGCTGCAGTCTGGATATCGATTTGTCCAGTGATCGGTAAACTCTCGGCCTTCTGATACGCGCGAATGCCAGCTCGGGTCCGAAGACCGAACGAGCCGTCGACCTTGCCTCGATAGTGCTTTTTGTCGCGCAGGGCTTGCTGCGTCTTCTTGACCTCGTTCCCATGAGCGGCCGCCGGCACTCCTTCATCGCCGGTGGCTGTCACAGGAAGGGGTGAGGGACGTGGTCCTGAGATCCCGGCGGCCAGCAACATGAGGAGGACGCCTGTCGATGTGACTTTGCCAGCTAATAACATTCGTTCTCCTACGTGGAAAGGGGCAGGTTTTTTTGTAATGTCCGGGGATGGACGTCGCGCCGATCACTGACGAATAGGTTCTTTCTCTAGATGCCATGCCTGCGGAGTCTCGCAGGGGAAACGACCGGAACGGCGCGGATCCGCTGCCAGGGTCGGACCGCTTCAAGAGAGAAGATCAGGCCGCCTGGTTTGACGGGATAAACCGCTCTCTTGAAGCATCCTTAGCTTCGCTCATCTGCGAATGCAATACTGTGCAGAATGGCTCATGTTGTGAGCCATCCGCATGCTCTCCGGATTTGCAGTCTGCAGTTTGAAGCAGCCGCCCAGAGCTGAGAGCAGAATGACTCACCTGCATTCCACGACGGTGCTGTTCTTGTCGATAATGATCTTGCAGGCCTGGCCGAGGTCGGAGATTTGTACATTTTTCAACTGCAGGCCGACGCCCTCTCCGATGGCCTTTCCACCAGTGAGCAGGGCAATGTCCCGCAGCACGCTCTTGCGCTGGTCTCCGATACCGGGTGCACTGACGGCCGCCACTTGCAGCGGTCCGCGCAGCTTGCTCACAACGAGAGTAGCCAAGGCTTCGCCCCCAACGTCCTCCGCGATGATCAGGAGCGGTTTGCCACTTTTTGTAATCTGCGCAAGGAGCGGGAGCAAGTCCTGGGTGGAGCTGATTTTGCCTGCGTGAATAAGAATGTAGACGTTCTCCAAAGCAACTTCCATGCGTTCGGGGTGATTGACGAAGTGCGGGGAGAGATATCCGGATTCGAATTGTATGGCACTCTCTTGTGGCTGCGCGCAGGGATCGTGCGGCTTTGTAGCCTGATCGTGGTTGGTGCCAGCCTTTGCCGTACTGGCCAAAATGCTGTCGTCAGCAGCAGCAAGTCTCGCATTCATGTTGCAAAACCTCCGTCGGGTCTTTCTGCACCATATTCTCCCGTGTCCGAGCGGTGTTGTTTCGTTGTTGTGTGCGCCGTACCAAGGTCTCGTGCTGGCCATCTCGGAAGTCCGTTTTGTTTCCGCAGTTAGTTGGCAAAATTGCTGGATAGTCCGTTCTTCTTTCGCATTAGTCAGGATCGCTATCTCATGTCTTTCGGTTGTGTTCGGCATCGCGAAGAGCATGTTGGTACCAAGCCCGCAACTATGGACTAAAGCGGGTCGCGCGCCGCATCCCAGTAGGTATGAACCAGCCTCTTCGCGATCAAGGGAGACCGCAGGCTAATTGTTTTGCAGTCGCGATCGCGTCTTCAACAGCTTGTGGCGCCTGATCCCGAGCCTCACAATGGCCGGAAGTGCTGCCGCTCCCCAGATCGAGAACAGGAGCAGATACACATTGGCAACTGGAGTATCCATGTTCTCGAGGGACCAACGAACTACGAATGCTCCTGTGATTCCGAGCAGAAGGTCGGCGCCCGACCCGAACCCGTTGTTTCCTGTGATCTTCCCAGCAGCCCAACCTGCCAGGGCCGCGGCAAGTAACCAAGTGGAATAGAACATATCTTGGCCTCGAAGAAAAACTGTTGTTCGGCGACCTGCGTTTTGCGGATTCAACGATCCGGAGAAGACCGGCCGAAGTGTAAGCATACGGGGAGCGCAAGCGACCAGGCTGTTCAATATTGATCACTCCCTGCCATCGCAGGCCAGTCACATCAGAAGTCCTCTAACACTATAGAGCCTCTCGTCGGGTGATCTTTTCCCGCTGACGAAACAGCTTTGGCAAACCTACGAGGATTGAAACTGGTAGCCTGAGTTCACGCACTTCGGGATCATTGAGACTGATCGCATAAACTGTTGTGAAGTCACCGTCAACAAAAGCATCTGAAATCAGTTCAAAGCACTCACCGTACATTGTTCTGTGCTTAGACGTGATGAAGCCGAGCTGCGTTACCCGTGCACAATTCCCGGCGGCTGACCCGCCATTGGTATGAGTTTTGAGAGCGTTCGTTGTGGCGGGGGGTATGTTGGGTTGGACCGCTAAATTCGGGAAGAATCAAGCAACCTCCTAAGGACAGTGAGAAGAAGAGGAGACGTCAGATACGTGACGTGCTAGT
>JBKPEB010000101.1:0-5025 GCA_046728215.1 Acidobacteriota bacterium
CCCAGGGCAACCCCTTGAGGACTTTGTCCTGTACTTCGATCATGCCCCTAACACCGGATACGATGACAAATTTGAATTCGTGAGTGTTGCATATCGACTTCGGAAATCTCGTTGCTTTCTAGAGAGCAAGGGGGCGCTGACATGCCTGTCTTGCCATGATCCACATCGCAAGCTCCCCGCGGGCGAGGAAGCGACAAGCTACTATTCCGGACAATGCCGTCATTGTCATGACCCCGTCATTAGCACCTTGGTTGCCCAGGGCAAGCACCCGGATGCAGCTGACTGCGTTTCGTGCCACATGCCAAAAAGGAGAACTGAGGATGTAGTTCACGCACTTATCACGGACCATTTCATTCACCGTAAGGTCCCAACGCGTAATCTCCAGGCAGAGCTTCAGGAACGTCATTTGAGTGATGCAGAGGAATACCACGGAGAAGTGGTCCCGTATTATCCGTCGCTCCTGCCGAAAACGAGCGAAAACAGCCGATACCTTGCTGTAGCGCAAGTGGCTCGTCAGAATAATCTGAAGAAAGGAGTAGCCGACCTGGCCCGAGAAATGAACCAACATCCTCCTCACGAGGAGGAGTTTTACATCGCACTTGGGGATGCCTGGAAAAATAGCGGAAATTCGAAAGCGGCCGTTGGAGCGTTTGAACAGGCAGTTCGGATCAACCCAAAATCTGTGACAGCATTACGGTCCTTTGCCGCTAGTTTGAAAACTTCGGGGAATGTCTCACGAAGCGAGCAGATATTGAACCGCGCGCTAGACTTAGCACCTCTCGACGCTAGCACATGGAATCAATACGCGATGCTTGAGGCCGAACTTGGGCGAACCGGTCGCGCAATCGAGAAACTTCAGAAGGCGCTTGCGCTAGATCCAGATTTGCCGGAGGGCGACCTAAACCTTGCCACCCTCTTTGTCCGCGAAGGGCAGATGGAACCTGCCGAAACAGCCTTGAAACGCGCATTAAGCGTTGATCCGTACGACGCGGCTGCTTACGATCTGAGGGGGCGGGTGCTGGCAGGAAAGAATGAAATGGCTATGGCTCTCTATAACTTCCAAAAAGCGACGCATCTTCGTCCGGACTATGGACCCTATCTTTATAACTATGCTCTGGCGCTGGTAGGCGCCCAGAGGTTAGACGAAGCGCGGACACAAGCGCGGGCCGCAGTGAACGCGGATCCTAGTCTTGCTGAAGGCCACGTACTGTTGGGTGGACTTCTCGCTAGAGACCAGCGACTGGCGGAGGCGGTGAGCGAGTATCAGCAGGCGGTGAAACTACAGCCTGGTTTCAGTCTGGTACACCTGGACTTAGGGTTGATTCTGGCCGCACAAGGAGATCTGCGGAGCGCGACGGAGCACCTACGCAAAGCCGCAGCCGCCACAGACCCGAATGTCGTCCGCCAAGCAGCCCAGGCCCTCCAGCGAATCAGCAATCATTAGGCTGCCCACCTGAGCTCATGCGGATTTCTTGTCGGGGTTTGGGAGCATCAGGTCTCGGACGATGCCCACTCGACCTTTTGATTGGAGTCCATCCCCTGAGAGATTATGCACGTCCTCGATTGACGCCATTCCCGGCAACCAACGGCCAGGGAGACGCCACTCCGTGAGATATATCGCGTGTGCAGCAAATTGAAGAATTGCAGGGTGGTTTGTAGAAGCGCCGAATGCCGGATGCAACGTAAGCGGGCGCGATGACTTTCGGTCGATCAAGCAGCTTTTGGTGATCGGGACGGCTCTGAGGGTGAACCCAAAGGAAGCTCGTTTTCACGCGCCAGTTTCGCCGCGTAGCAGACGTTGTGAACGGGTTTACCTAGTTCATCTGTTTTGCAAGTGGTGATGTCAACGCTTTCGCCGCATATCGAGCAGGTGAAGGAAAACTCTTGGGTGACCATTTGGGCCTCCTATGCGGAACGTTCATCAGGTTGCACAAGAGACCGACGCCCCGGCGGAGGGTTGTGTACTAGACAACGGTAATTTTACTACTGAGTTAAGGGCTCAAGCTTATTTTTTGTACGTCGAATCATGTACTACTACCTTCCCCGTTCTCGGTATTGCTAGCAAGCGAGTACGCAAACAGAAAACCCACCGACACGATGCGCAGCTGATACTGAAACTCATGTTGAAGGAAGACTTTCCGCAAATCTGGGTGCCGAGTTGGGAGAACCGGGATCTGCGGCAACTGCTGTGGCACCGGCATCGGCTGGTGCGGACACGCACCCGGATCATGAATCAACTGCAAGCCAAGCGGGCCCGCTCGCAACAGGCGATGGTGTGCAGTTCAACACCGAGCAATTGATGGGGCGGCCTGCTCCTCTTCATGAGGGGTTCGCAGTAGTAATCATGATCGTGGTTGCAGACCGAAGAGATGCATGGGGCGAACTGAGTTTCCGACCTGAATCCTGATTGGAAGCGAGCCTTGGTTTGGACGTAGCACTTCTCCAAGTAGAGCGCTCTTCTACGAGTGCATGGACAAGTGTTGTCGAAACCTGCTTGACACCGCCGGCATTGATCGACTAGCTGTCATGCCTATACGAATCAAGTACGCGAACGCCATCGGTTCGGATGCATGGAGAGCGGACTGGCCGGCAGTGTCACCAATTGGCCAGCGGAGGACGATCGAGGCTCAACAGGGACCTCTAAACCGGGCAAGCTGACCTTGAAGCCTTCTTTTATTATTTCGACTATTATTTCGACGCTTTAGCGAAGATCGGCGCTGGTCACAGAATGGTCACAAAACTGGGGCCACTCTGCAAAGTTAAGTGGTTGAATAACCAGGCGGATAGGCCGGTAGTACGCAGCCTAAAGAGGCTGGCGTCGGCGGTTCAACTCCGTCCCTGGCCACCACTTTCTAAATGTCCGTTCCGGAGACATGGGTAACAGAACGTTCCGGAGACATAGGTTACACTTTCGGCCCGAAGGGGTTGTCCAGGGGCTGCAAAGTTTTCTCCTCCAGATCAATGTAGCCGAGATCGTAATCCATAAAACTGATTAACCAAATGCCGTGGTCGACTTCCTTGACACCGACGGCCTGGCCTGCGAGGGATACGCTGAGGTTGATTTTCTTGTTGTACAGGCAAAGACGTCCGCAGCTTTCTTGCCGGAATCTGCCTTATCCTGCTTCTGATCGGAATGTTCACCGCCAACCTAAACGCCGCCTTGAAGGGACTGACGTTACGTGGCAAGCCCGTGACCCCTCTCTGGCTGCGGATACCGATGCAAATCTTGTTTATAAGTCTGATCTTGTGGGCTATTCACTGACCGCAGTTGGTGTAATCGCCTTCCATGAGAAGGCCGGTCGGAGTCGAGTCTTTTTTCATTCTGTTGGACAGGTTTGCTTCTCGCCCGCCTCCGCTGTCGCCATGCTTCCATTCGCACTCTTGGTGAACGACTTGTCGCTCGGTGCCAGTTGGGTGTTCACGTTTCAGCTGGGGCTGGCACCTGATTCCCGACTTCGGCTTCCCGCCAACAGGAAACTGTGCCTTGGGATTCACGCAGTCACCGGAACTCGGCGCTGGGGCTTCAATGGTCTCCTTCCGCAGACGGCAGGAAAATGCACGAATGAGATTGTTAAAGGCCGCCGCGGGAATTCTGGATTGGGGTGTGCTTGGGATATTTGACCTCTCGCAGCCAAGCTGAGCAACTCAACCACACCACAACGATCAGCAAGGTGCAGAGGAGATTACCTTCAGGACCGACAGTACCGCCGGATAGCCAGGCCGGGCCGGACGAACTCGAATTCAGAAGATGACCGGGCAGCGTTTGGCCGCTGTCAGCGACACCATAAAAGTACGTCTCGCCCCAGTCGAAAGCCATGTGAAGCCCGATGGGCATCCAGAGATTGCCGGTTCTATGCAGCAAAAAACACGCCAGCAATCCAAACGCGCCGGCGTTAAATAATCCGATCCAATCCTCTCCAGAGTTACCGTGGTGAGAGTAGCCGAAGAATGCGGCTGAGAGAATTGCGGCGGGCCAGAAACCGATGCCGGCCGAGAGCGTGAAGAGCCCGTATCCACGAGTGCGGAACTCTTCCCGCAGAGCGACAAGAATGAAAACGAACGCGTACACAACGGCCCATTTCCAGATGTCGGTGCCGTGCAGCGCGATCGCCCCAAAATGAAACACGCCGGCGAGGCGCATAGCGACTAGCAAACCCGTGATGGATGCGAAGCCGAGCAAGGCGCCCTGCCAGAACTGAACTCGGAACATCCTGCGCCAGGGCAAACCGTAATCGGCAATTGTCCTGCCCTCGATACGCCCCATAATCCAACTGGCGAGGAGGAAGATGAGGAAGTCCATTACTTCGCGGACAAGGAACAAGGTAGTGTCGTCCGACCCGTGCAGCAGCCGGCGAACCATCAGGTTGCTAGCATTGATCAAGGCGATGACGAGAGCTAGGAAGATGAGCAGCCGCCAACCGGCGCGGAGTTCCGAGGAATTGTAGAACACACGATGGAGGACGGATGGGCTAAGGGATTGCTCGGCCTCGATCATACTGTCGCAGGTCTCCTTGGGTGAATACGATGCAGATCTGATGTCTGTTCCGAACAGTTGTGAGGAAGGATTCGGTTAGGTCGCTTCGGACGAAAGTCTGTTCGAAAGAGCAGACAGTCATTACCTTCTTGGCCCACCTGCCAACTGCCAACACGGTTCCAGACGTATTGTGTCCGCAAACCGGAACTATCCGAGCCTCCACCCGTCAGGAAAATATTTCAACTGTTGAAAAATCCCCATCTCTGACAATGTCGTTCCCGTCAAGAACTTTTTGAGCGTACTAACCCGTGCACTCCTAAGAGCGCGCCATTTCGCTCTAGTTGAAGGTTCTGCCATACCAACCCAGGCCCGCTCGTAATCGTTTCAGGTCAGGAAACTCGGTCCGCCCCATCCATCTCTTCGGTCACACCTTCGATCATGATTACTACTTCGAACTCCCCCGCGAAAGGGGAGCGGGACGCCCAATCGTTACGACGGTGATCTACCGCACACCATGAGGATTTCCGGGCTGTCCCGCGTGCGCACCGAAC
>JBKPEB010000102.1:0-26996 GCA_046728215.1 Acidobacteriota bacterium
ATCCAGCTTCAACAGGCCCTGGCTCGCTAACTGAGCACTCGAATCGAGGTCGGACGAAAAAAGCAAAAAGCGATGCCCGGAGTTACCGAGCACCGCTTTTTCTACTTTTAACCCCGCGTTTCGTAACAGACTCTTACGCCCGGGGCTTTACTCTGTCGCCGCTTCGCGGCTTTGGGTTTTTGCCGTCGGGCGTACGTCCTGGGCTCTGTTCGCCGCTTGGGTTTCGCAGTTAGACGTTCTGTGCTTCGCGCTTGATAGCTCTTTCCAGAGTGCCGTCGAGGGCGGCTTTGGCCTTCTCGTATTCCTGTTGCGTGATCTTGCCTTGCTTGTGCTCGACTTCGAGCTGGAAGAGTTCTTCCTTCAGGGCCTCGAGCAACATGGAAGGACGGGCGGGAGTATAGGTGGCCGTCGCTGGCGGAGCGTAGTTCGGAGTAGCCGCAGGAGCATAGCTTGGGGCAGCCGCCGCACGCGCGGGCTGCTGCACGGGGGCCGCTGGTCGCATCACGCGGCTGCTGAGCACAGGTTCGGAGATTTCCATGTCCTCGCCGCTGCCGCTGGTTGTCGCCAGGGCAGCGCGTTGGCGCTTGGTGACGTAGTACGCACCGCCGAACAGCGCCAGGGCGAATCCGCCGATGATCCACAAGCGATATTTCTGCAACGGATCGGGTGCGTCGATGGGTGGTCCCATGCCGCCGCCAGGGCCGCTGTTCCGCGGGTCTCCGCCGGATTGACCTCCCATCGCTCCACCATTCGTGCTCCCTTCAGGGGCGGTACTGGCGGCGAGGACGCCTTCTCCGGCAATCTTGAAACTCAGCGGCTGTCCGGGCTTTGTTTCGGTCGCGACCTGCACAATGGCGTCGGTCTGCTGCGGATCGTTCATCGAGTCAAAGTGCGCGCCAGGACCTGCTTCGAACTTCATCGATTTCGGGACCATCACGACAAAATGCTGCATGCCGTACAAGGCCTTGGGATCGATGGTCGCGGATCCGGAATACGGCACCGCGTACTGCACCTGGAACTGCGTCTCGCCCGGACGCAGCGGGAAGATGAACGCGTAGCGTCCCTTTTCGGCTTGCGGCACGGGCGCCGAATTCAGCGGATTGCCGTTGGCGGTCTTCGCCATGCCCTGCATGACCTTCGCGCCTTCCGGCAGATAGAACTCGAAGTTGTGATCGTTCATCTGCGTCCTGGGCGGCTTGGACTCATTGTTCACCGCGAACAGACGCACGACTTCAAGCTGGCCGTTCTCGACCTGGAAGCGCATCACGTCGGCGGTGACCGAGACGCCCTCGATCTTCTTGCCTACATCGAAAACGTCGACGGCGACCGAAGTGGTTCCCGGGGGCGCCATGCGGTGATAAGTCACGCCCTGGTGAATGGCGCGAATCAGGTGTGGGCCGACGTCGTCGTAGGTGAACTTGAAATTGCCTTTGGTATCAGCCTTGGTGCGAGCGGCTTCTTCCATGCCGTTGGCCAGCTTGATGAGGACGACGTCGTCGCCGGCGGCCGGCTTGCCCGTGGTACCGTTATTGACCGTGCCGGTCAGAGTCTCGGCAGATGCCCATGCAGCCAGTGTTAAGGTCAGAATCAGTGCAACCGATTTGAGAGAAAGGTTCAAACCCTCGCTCCTTTCCTGTCGCGAAGTAAAGAAGCCGCCTGTTCCAGACGCGCGATTTCGGCAAGGATCGCGGCTGCTTCATCTTCCAGCGAGGTTTTCATTTCCTGGTAGTCAGAGTCCGGAAATTTGCCGGCTTTATATTCGAAGTTAAGGTCGCGCAGGTTATCGTAAACGGCTTCCTTGCGCTCCCGCAGGTAGACGAGCCGCGTCTTCACGGGGCCCGTAAAGATCTGCGTGGGGATGTAGAAGACGTACACCAGCGAGCCGAGCGTGACCAGCGCGCAAATCAAAATCACCATTAGAGATCAGTCTCCTTGTCGGCCTGGTCCCGGAAGCGTTCCAGTTCCGCGCCTTGTACGGGCCGAATGCCATCGGCGAGCGCCGGGGTGGGGCGCTTCCGCCACGAACGGACCACGAGAACGACGGTGGCCATGCCCGCCAACAATGCCACGAACGGCATAATCCACGCGACCCGTCCAAAGCCCGTCGTGCTGGGAGCCGCCACGACCGTAGTCCCGTATTTCTGAATGAAGGACTGCAGGGTGAGATCGTCATTGTCGCCGCGATCGAGAGCGGCGGCGAGTTCGCCGCGCATGCGGTCGGAATACATGCAGCCTACGTGATTGCATTCGAGCAGAATCTGGTTGCAACTACAGACGCACATCAGATGGTGGCCGATGTCGCGGAAACGGGCGTCTTCGTCGCCGACACCCAGGAAGGTGAACAGAGCGAAAACCACCAGCACCAGCTGGACGATGCGCTTCACAACAGGTTTTTTCAAAGTATCAGTCTCCCGCTCCCACCGCAGGAGCAGTTTGCACGCGTGCAGGTACTCTCGCCGGCAGCGGGGCAGCATTGGGCACGAGCGCGGTGATGGTCCCGAAGATCATGATGATCAGACCAGTCCATATCCAGGGCACCATGGGATTCAGGTGCGCCTTGATGATGGGGCGGCCCGTCTCTTCGTTCCGTCCTTCGTAAACGATGTAGAGATCGTTAACCAGGAATAAATCCTGCGCGTATGTCGGGTAGATGCGCGGGATGGTCTGAGGTTGCGAACTCGCCTTATAAAGGCGGCGCTCCGGATACATCGTGGTGATCTGTTCGTTGCCCTTGAAGACGTTGATGATTGCCCACTCATTGCTGAAGTTGGGATTGTCGTCTTGCGTGTAGGACTGGCAGACCAGGGTGTACGGGCCAAGATTCATCTTGTCGCCGAACCCCATTTCCTTCTCGGCTTCGCGGTTGAAGGGCGTGCCCAGAATTCCGATGATCACGACGGCCACGCCGAAATGCACGATGTAGCCGCCGTAGCGCCGGGTGTTGCGGTGATAGAGATGCATCATGGAGCTGAACAGGCCGAAGCCGGTATGGCGCGAGATCACGCGCCCGCCGCGAACGAACTCAGAGATCACGGTAAAGATGACCAAAGCGGCCAGCATTGCGGCCATCAGGGAATAGAAATAGGCGATGTCCTTCCAGGGACGAACCCCGAGGATCATCATCAGGACGCCAATGGAAAGCGCACCCGCAGCCGGCCACGCGAAGTTGCGCTTCAGGCTTTCAAACGACGTTCGCCGCCATGCAAGCAACGGACCCAGGGCGGTGAGCAACAACAGGAATAGCGCCACGGGCACGGCGACGTTGTTGTAGAAAGGCGCACCCACTGTCACCTTGTTGTTTTGCACCAATTCTGAAATCTTCGGGAACCAGGTTCCCCACAGCACAACGAAGCAAGCCACAACGAACAGCAGGTTGTTAAATAGAAAACTCGACTCGCGCGAGATGATCGACTCAAGCTTGTGCTCGCTGCGCAGATGGGATTTATTGGCTACGTAAAATCCCGTAAAAGTGGCGAGTGACACTACCAGGAACCAGAAGAACCATGGCCCAATCGTCGACTGCGCGAAGGCGTGCACCGAACTGATGATGCCGCTGCGCGTCAGGAACGTCCCCAGGATCGCCAGCCAGAAGGTGGAAAACACCAGCCACATGTTCCAGGTCTTCAGCATGCCGCGTTTTTCCTGCATCATCACCGAGTGCAAGAAGGCTGTGCCAGTGAGCCAAGGCATCAGCGACGCATTTTCGACCGGATCCCATCCCCAATAGCCGCCCCAGCCGAGCACCGAGTACGCCCAGTGCGCGCCCAGGAAAATGCCGACCGTGAGGAATCCCCAGGTCACCATCGTCCAGCGGCGCGTGATGTGGATCCACTTCTCGCCCGGGTAGCGCATGATCAGCGCACCCATCGCAAAGGCGAAGGGCACTGTGAATCCGACATAGCCCAGGTAAAGCATCGGCGGATGGATGACCATCTCCGGATACTGCAGCAGAGGATTCAGTCCACTGCCGTCGGGAGGTATCGAGCCCTCGAGAATGGCGAAAGGATGCGCCGAAATATTCAGCAGCAGCAGGAAGAAAACTTGCACAGCAGCGATCACGACCGAGGCGTATGCGAAAAGGCGCGGGTCGGTCTTGTAGCGAAGGCGAAGTATGAATCCGTAAGCCGCCAGCAACAGCGACCAGAACAGCAGCGAACCTTCCTGTCCCGACCATAAGACCGCGAACTTGTACGGGCCGGGAAGATCCTTGTTGCTGTGATGGAAGATGTAGGCGATCGAAAAGTTATCAGTGAACGCAGCCGTGACCAGCACGACGGATGCGAGCAGAATGGTGCCAAAGGCGGCGATGCCGGCGCGGCGTGCCGTCTCCCCAAGACGCTCCGAACCTGGCCCCTTGTCGATGAGCGCGAACGCGCCTACCACGAAGGAATAGCCAGCGAGGCCGAGCGCCAACAAAAGCGCAAAACTACCGATTTGCGGCAGAGCCATAGAAGTAGACATGAGAGGGGAGGCCTGACATCATTTTTTCAGAAACGCTCGACTAGAGCAACCGGAGATTCCGGACCAGACCCCTTTCTGTTCAAGATTTTACATGCACACGGAGCATGCCGGACGGGAGCGGAGCCGATGAGATAAAGCGCCAATCGCGCATAAACAGCAATCGGCGTGGCTCTATCTTCTTCAATCCAAAACATCAAGACAAGTGCCGGAAGTACCAATCAGGGGTCCGACTGAACAGGCGGCTTCCGCCCATAGAGAATGCCGATTCTGCCGGATTGGAAGCGCCAGGAGGGATAAAAACTATGCGCTCCTACATGGCCGTGGATTTCAGAGATCCGGCGGCATGCGCGAAGCGCGATTGGCGTTGGACGCCCCCTCCCCGGACAAAACAATCCAGGGAACGGAGCCTCGGATTAAGCGGACTGCTGGCGTTGCGCGGTGTAGCGGCCCAAGATTTCGCGCTCGGCCGATAGCCAATGGTCCTCGTCGCGGCCAGCCTCGCGGCCATTTTCTTCCCAAAGTTCGTAAGCGCGCCGACGGATCTCGTCGTCCAGATTAATGGGCACGATGTTCCCGCGAGTTTCCGGAGCGGTTCTGCGGACTTCGCGGATATCGGAAACACTCTCAGTAGCGGCCCCGGTTTCAGATGCCGCGACCACTCCGCCGTTGTTTTTTTCGGTGGTGTTACGAGGGGTCTTTGCTTTTGCCATGATCGGATACTCCTTGCAGATTCCTAAGTTAAGAAGTGAGTCGAACTGATGAATGAGCCACATCTGTACACGTTCGCCAAGTTCGAACAATAAAAGTTGGTTCAAAGAGGGTGATGCTTTAACTATAAACCTTCGCGCGGTGGATCAGAACGTAAAGAAGAATAAAAATTTGTGATTTTCTCCAGTCAAAAGAGGAGTTTCACTACAGAAAACAGATAAGGGGATCAGTGGAAATCGTGGGAGGAGGTTTCGGCTTGCGTGACGTTGAGAGGGAGCACGCGCTCGGCCTTGACAGAAATCACGTTGTCCTGATTTTGCAAAATGCCTTCGACCATCAGGAATCGTCCCGAACTGAGAAGGATACGATTTTTCTGTAGCAGATCGGGATGGACGATGGCGTTGGCGATGCCGGTTTCATCTTCCAGGCTGAGGAACACGAATCCTTTGGCGGTCCCGGGCCGCTGGCGGGCTATGACACATCCGCCGATCCGCAAGCGCCGGCCGGAGGGGATGGATTTCAGGGTCGAAGCCGGATGAATTCCTAGTGCCTTCATTTCGGCACGGCGGTAGGCCATAGGATGCGGTCCGGTCGTGAGGCCGGTGCCATGAAAGTCGGCGACCAGGCGTTCTTCGTAGGTCATGCGCTCGAGCGGAGAGGGAGAGTCGAGCTCGGGAAATTCTTCGAGCAGAGGACCGGAACGGCGGATGGCTTTCTCGACTTGCCAGAGGGCGTCGCGACGGTGGAAAGTTCTTTCACCACAGAGACACAGAGACACAGAGGAAGACGAGGATTTTAGATTTGTGATTTCAGATTTCAGATTGATCGTACGCGATGGGAAAGCAGATCCTTCGCTTCGCTCAGGATGACAAGCTTTTGAGATTTGTGATTCCTCATTAGAGGGGGAGCTTTCATTTTTATTCGTCTTCTCTGTGACTCTGTGACTCTGTGGTGAATTCCCAATGGAATTTAGCGCTCCGATTTCGGCGAGGGTGGTGAGTTCGTCTTTGCGAAGTTCGGGGACTCGGCGGGTGAGGTCGTGAATGGATTGGAACGGAGCCAGGCTGCGTTCGCGGACGAGCGCTTGCGCGGTGGCTTCGCGGAGCCCGCGAACGTATTTGAGGCCGAGACGGAGGGCAAGAGTCGGGGATTTCTGATTTGTGATCTCAGATGGCAGATTGGTCGCGTGCGGTGGCGTTCGCGGCGGAAAAGCAGGTTCTTCGCTTCGCTCAGAATGACAAGTCTTAAGAGAATTTTGTAAATCCCGGGTTGCGCGCGTTGAGCGGGTGTAGGTTCCGATCTCGTCCCATGGAATTTCAGTGGAGTTCGCAGTTTTGAGTTTCGTTGGTGGGGCTGTGTTGGTTTCTTCGGGGGGAGTTCCCGCGAGACGGGATGTGTTTGGGGAGGGATCGAAGCCCTGTCCTGCGATGAAGCGGTTGACGAGCCGGACCTTGGGGCTGGCTTGGGCGTCGACCTCAGCGGTTAAAGCCGCGGTGGAGTTGGAGGCTTGTACGGCAGGGCTGAAGCCGCGCCCTTGCAAAACTTCTTGGCTGATAGCTGATGGCTGATGGCTGATGGCTTGGGCTTCGCCGACGACTGACGACTGATGACTGACGACGGGTTCCAGCGTGCACAGCCAGTCGGACTTCGTCACATCGACGGGCAGAATTTTCAGTCCGTGGCGCTGGGCGTCTTTTACTAATGTCGCGGGGTGGTAGAAGCCCATGGGCTGATTGTTCAGCAGGGCGGCGGTGAAAGCTCCGAGGTAGTGGCATTTCAGCCAGGCGCTGGCGTAGGCGATCAGGGCGAAGCTGGCGGCGTGAGATTCGGGGAATCCGTACAGCGCGAAGGATGTGATGGAGAGGATGATCTGCTCCTGGGCTTCCTGCGCGATACCGTTGCGTGTCATGCCTTCGCGCAGTTTGGCTTCGATTTCTTTCATGCGGGCTTGTGAGCGCTTGAAGCCCATGGCGCGGCGGAGTTCTTCGGCTTCGCCTCCACTGAAATTCGCGCTGATCATGGCGATGCGCAGCAACTGTTCTTGAAACAGTGGGACGCCTAACGTTCGCGCGAGCACGGGTTCGAGCGACGGGTGCGGGTAGGTGACGGCTTCGCGGCCCTGGCGGCGCTGGAGGAAAGGATTCACCATCTGGCCGACGATGGGGCCGGGGCGAATGATGGCGACCTGCACGACGATGTCGTAAAACTTTTGCGGGCGCAGGCGGGGCAGGCACGACATCTGCGCGCGGCTTTCGATCTGGAACATGCCGACGGTGTCGGCTTTCTGCAGCGTCGCGTAGACCTCGGGATCGTCAGGCGGCAAGTGCGCGAGGTCGACCTCTTCGTGGTAGTCGTTGCGGATGAGTTTGAGGGAATCTTCGAGCACGGCCATCATGCCGAGGCCGAGCAGGTCGACCTTGATGATCTTCATGTCGGCGCAATCTTCTTTGTCCCATTGCACCACCACGCGGCCGGGCATGGAGGCGGGCTCGAGCGGAACGACGGAATCGAGTTGTCCCTGGCAGATGACCATGCCGCCGGAGTGCTGGCCTAAATGGCGGGGTAGGTCCTGCGCGGCGGTGCAGAGCTCAAAATACTTGCGCAGGCGCGGGTGGTTGAGGTCGAGTCCGGCGTCTTCAAAGCGGCGGTCGAGTGCGTCGTTGGCGTCTCGATATTCCCAGGTGGCGACGGCGGCGGAAATTTTGTTCAGCGTGTCGGTATCGAATCCCATAGCCTTGCCCATTTCACGGGCGGCCATGCGGTTGCGATACGTGATGACGTTGGCGGTCATGGCGGCGCCGCGCTGTCCGTAAAGCTGGTAAATGTGCTGGATGACGCGCTCGCGCTGGTCGCCGCTGGGTAAGTCGATGTCGATGTCGGGCCACTCGCCACGCTCTTCGGAGAGAAAGCGCTCGAACAGAAGCTCCATGCCGACGGGATCGACGGCAGTGATGCCCAGCGAGTAGCAGACCGCGCTGTTGGCGGCGGAACCACGTCCCTGGGCGAGGATGTTCTGCTCGCGGCAGAAGCGGACGATGTCCCAGACAATGAGGAAGTATCCGGCGAGGTCGAGTTTCTCGATGAGATGGAGTTCGCGCTCGATCTGGCGGCGGGCGCGCTGTTGCAGGTCTTTATTATGAAAACCGCTTTTGGGCACACGATCACCCGACAGCGAGATGCCATACCTCCATCGGGCGCCTTCGTCGGCGCGCTGGCGCAGGAACGACATCATGGTTTCGCCTGCGGGCACGGGATAGCGTGGAAATTCGTATCCCAGGTCGCTGAGTTTGAATTCGAGGCGTGCGGAAAGCTCGGCGGTGTTCGTGATGGCTTCGGGCAAGTCGTCGAAGAGGTCGGACATTTCTTCGAGCGTCTTGATGTGGCGCTCGGAATTGCGGGCGAGCAGACGGCCGGCGGTCATCAGCGTGCCCTTATGGCGAAGCGCGGTGAAGACGTCGCAGAGCGGTCGATCGTGCGGCGTGGCGTAGCAGACGCCATTGGTGGCGATCAGCGGGAGATGAAGATCGCGGGCGATTTCAAGGGCGATGCGGTTGCGGGCTTCTTCCTCGCGATGGAAGTGGCGTTGGAGTTCGACGTAAACATTGTTGCGGCCGAAAATGCAGGTGAGGTGTTCAGCGGCGCGGCGGGCTTCGGCGGGGCCTCCTTTCTTTAGAGCGGCAGCGAGAGGGCCTTCGTCGCCTCCGGTGAGGCAGATGAGGCCATTGGCGTATTGCGCGAGTTCGTCTTCGAGGACAGCGCCAGTTGCTTTTTGAGGTGCGCGAAGTTTCATGCGCGTGATGAGCTGGCAGAGATTCTGGTATCCGGTGCGGGAGGCGACGAGGAGGGGAAGACGGAAGTCGGGGGATTTTAGATTTTTGATTTCAGATTGCAGATTGGTTGAGAGTGGCGGTGTTCGCGGCGGAACAGCAGGTCCTTCGCTTCGCTCAGGATGACAATCGTTAAGAGGATTATTTGTTTGCTCGAATGTATCGTGTATTTTTTTTGTTTTGCAGGTTTTCTCTGTGTCTCTGTGACTCTGTGGTGAAGAATTCCTTTGCAACGAAAAAGCTGCGCAACTCACTTCCGCGCCGATGTGGGCTCGGAGGCCGATCTTGTTTGCGGCGAGGTAGAAGCGTGGGGAGCCATAGAGGCCATCACGATCGAGCAGCGCCATGGCGGGCATGCCTTTGCTGGCGCAGACGGAGATTAAATCCTCGGGAAGGGTTGAGCCTTCGAGGAAGCTGAAAGCGGAGCGGGCGTGGAGTTCGACGTACAAGTTCTCAGTTCCCGGTTCTCAGTTCTCAGTAAGACCATTCACCACACAGACACAGGACACGGAGAGAACCCCAAAATTTGTCCACCGAATCTGCTGCCGGCTGAGAACTGAGAACCCGGAACTGACAACTGGAAACAGCAACTGAGAACTCTCTAGTCATACGTTCCCTCCAGGAACCAATGTCCGCTGAGCAGGTCGTGGACGAGGCGGTAGAGGGCCAAGCTGCTTTTTTCCCTGAGTGCAATGTTGCGGAACGGACGCCCGTCTCTCCATCGGTCGAGGACGTGGCTGACGATCGCTGGCGACTGGCGAGCGACAACTGATGACTGAATTGCGATGTCCCATTCGTCGCGGGCCCAACCGTCTTGTTCCCACCAATCGCCGGAAGTGCGCCAGGGGCCGGCCATCCAGACGATGTCTCCGTGGATTTCTTTTCGCTTGTGGCAGATCAGGTGCATGGGTTTGCCGTCGCGCAGCGTAACCGTGGCGCGCAGTGGCGGACGAAACATGCGCAGCGCAGTGATGGGGGCGGGGGGAACAGAGCTGTCCGTTTCCTTTTCGCCCTCGGGTTCCTTGGGGACGAAGCGCTGCATGCGGAAGGCTTGCGGGCGGTGCGAGTCGAGCAATTCCAGCGAGCCGACTTTTTCTTCGCCGACCATGCCCGCGATGCGGGCGAGGGTGAGTTCGAGTTTTTCAGGCTCAGGCGTAGGTGGAAGAAAGAGGCCGGCTTGCGTAGTGCGTGGCTGCGCGGGCGTGGCAGAGAGATGGACTTTCATGATTGGAGCGCCTGGGGGATGGGATTTGAGATCGAGTTGCAGGAGTTTGAGGAAAACTTTGGGGTCGAGCATGGGAATGGGGAGTTCTAGGGTGCGGGCGAAGTTCGAATTGCGAGGTGCGGGTTTCGAGTGGGCGGACTCATCACGGCGGCAGCCTTCGTGGGGATGCGATTTTAGATTTGTGATTTCAGATTGCAGATTGGTTGGGGGTGGTGGCATTCGCGGGGGAAAAGCAGGTCCTTCGCTTCGCTCAGGATGACAATCCAAATAATTTTGGGTGGGTCTTTCGTTTTGTTCGGAAGGACAATCCAACTCTTCGCTTAATTGAAAGCCGTTGTCGAGATTCAACTGCAGGCGGAGTTCCTGCGCGGCGAGAGCGCGGGCGGCGAGGCGGGCGCAGAGTTGATCGAGCATGTGGGCGAGCAGGAAGGCCAGAGGTTCGAGCAAGACGAGCGGGTGGTCGAGTTCCATGGATTCTTCGAACACCAGCGGCGGATCGATGGGAACCAAGGTTCGGGAAATTACGCCGCGGGCGAGTTTCTGCAATTCGATGCCGCGCTGGCCAAGGCGCTCGCAAAGGGCGACGTCGGGAAGAGCGCACAGGGCGCGAAAGTTACGTACGCCCCACATGTCGAACGTCTCGAGCAGGCGGGCAGTTTCATCTGACGGAGCGGGCGCGCTGAGTTCCGGAAACAAAACATCCAGCGGCAGATTTCCCAGGCGCTCGGCTTCCTTGTCTTGGGGAACGACGGTGACTCCGGAGAAGCCACGCGCGGCAAAGCGCGCCGTGTCCAGATTGAAAGCGGTGGCGACGTTGGCTTCAAGGCCTAGGTCGGACGTGCGGCGAGCGATGTCGCGGGCAATCTTGGGCAGGGCGCCGAACAGGGATTCGAGTCCGGCGAGATCGAGAATGACCGTATCGGGCGCGGTGTCTTCGACGCGCGGCGAGAACGATTGCGCGCAATCGAGCAGCGCGGCGTGCGCGGAAGTTTCCTGTGCCGGGGAACGCGGGCGAAGCGTCAGATCGGTCCAGGGCTCGAGCTGAATTTTCGTCATGCCGGCCTTGATGCCGGCCCGTCGTGCCTTTTCGTTGAGGGCGAAAACTTTTTGCAGCGGAGGTTTACCTTCGAGCACGGCGACGGCTTGTGAACGCAATTCAGGTTCGGCGCGCAGGATCGCTTCGGCGGGGAAGTCGGGAACGAAGATGCAGGCGAAAGGCATGGGGAAAGCAGTTCTCGGTTCTCAGTTCCCAGTTGGCTGATGGTTTTCGCTATCAGCTTTCAGCCATCAGCTATCAGTTTCATGCTGTCCATGCAGTTCTGGTTTTGAACACGCTTGCGGATTGCATGGGTTTGCGTTCACTGCGGGCGCGCAGCACCTCGGCTTGAATTTCGATTCCGGTCAGCAGTTCGGCGTGCGTTGGATGCTGGATAGGGAACTCTTTTGTATTCTGATCGCGATTCTCTTTGTACCGAGCACAATCGTCGTTCGACGAGGGCTTTTCACTGAGAACTGAGAACCGAGAACTGAGAACTTCTCCCGAATTAAAAACTTCTTTGGAGCGGGTTTCCTGACGACTGACGACTGGCGACTGACGACTGAGTGTCAGTGACTGGCGCCCGAGTTTTAACGCCAACGATGCGCACGATTCCGCGCAGGGCTGCGTGCCGATCACCAGCAAGATGGTCGAATTGTTTTCGACGGCTCGGCGAAAACGGAACCAGGTGGTCAGCGGAACGCGGCGCGCCATCTTCGTCGAGACTCCCGCCAGATCGATCACGACCATGCCGAAGCCGCTGCTTTGCAGCAGCAGGTCGGTGGCGCGCAGGGCCTGTTCCACAGGATCTTCCATGCGGCGGCGCTCCCATTCTTCGAGATTGGAGGCGGGACGCCGTTTGCGGGCGGCGGCTGAGGAGGGCGGATGCGATCCGCAGCGGACCCAGAGCAGACGTTCCAGGTTCACCCCGGCGGATGCGGCGGAGTGCGGATCAAATGCGTCACTGACATCAATGAGCGTGCAGACTTCTTCGCGCTGCGTGGCCGCTGCTAATGCGGCGAGCATCAGGCTGGTGCGTCCGGAGGAATCCGGCCCGCAGATCTCGCTGAGGCAACCACGGGGAAGCCCGCCGGTGAGAGCATCGATCTGCGCGATTCCGCTCGAGGCCATATCGGGTGCAGGCCGTACTTCCAGGCGGGATGCCGCAGTGACGCCGGGAGCTTTCTCCGCCAGATGCTTGAGGAGAGACGAAGATTTCGTTTCAAAATGTGAAAAGGGAAGAGGCTCGACTTGTAGAAGCGGGGAAGCCATATGGGGGTCCTCGAACGCGGGAAAGCTCAGCAAATACGCCATTTGGCAACTACTTTCGCTTTTTATTCGCCTTGAGGATTCTGCTACCGGAGCGAGGGATTGTCAAGCGCGGGAAATGCTGGTTTTTGAAGGGAATGGATGGCGGGGCGAGAGGTGACCCTCCCGGTTTAGAGCTTTCTGGATGCCATGCGAAAAAGCTTTTAACCGCAAAAGGGCGCTAAGGATCGTAAAGTTCGCAAAGAAATTCGTTAAGGCTTGCAAAGTTCGCGAAGACACGCGATTGGTTGCTTGGGCGAAGGTGCGATGTCGCCGGCTTTGCGGGCGGGTGCCCGCGCTACATTACTTCGAAAAATCCTCGCCCCTGCCGACTTGCTGAGCAGGGGCGAGGTTCGCACGCTACGGCAAGTAGTAGCGGAACGACGTGAAGAACATGTTTTCGGTGGCCTTAGGCTGGAAGCCATTCGCACCCGCCCACGTGCTGCGCAGCACGTAGGAGTACTGGGGCCCGAATTGCAGTCTGCCCTTTGGCCCGTTGTAAATGCGGTACCAAAAGCCGAGCGTTCCCTCGGTGAGGACGCGCGTGTTTGCATTGCAGGATGATCCGCCGGCGAAGCCACCGGCCCCCGGAGGAGGCTCGACGCAAGCCGTGCCATTGCTGGCGGTCGGCAGGCCGTAGCCCATCAGCTTGCCACTGACGGGATCGGTATAGACCGTGCGCTGGACATACTCGCTGCCGCCGTTGAGGTACCAGTCCCACTTGGGGGAATGCCACTCGAGCGTGCCAAGTGCCTGGTACCCGCGGAGAGGAACAAGTGTGCCGTTCGGACGAACGGTCACGACTGGCAGGCCGCCGGTTCCGTAACGCTCGATTCCATTGCCGCCGAGAAAGTGAAGTCCCACATCCACGTGCTTCTTGAAGAGCGATTCGCGGATGTTGACGCCGATGCCGCCGCCGGTGCTCAGGTCATTGGTGGCGCCGGCTCCGGACGGTCCGAGAATACCGTTGCAGATGTCGGTCGCGGCGGTGGTCGCGCAAGGATAGACGCGATCGCGGAACTGGCTGATCACGCCGAAGACTTCGTAGTGTCCGAATCCGGGTTCGAACGCCGCTTTCACAATGAAGTCCGGAGCGGCGTTGTAAGCGTAGTTCGCGGTGGGGTTATACAGTCCGCCACTGTTTCCGGGGGCGCCCACGACGAAGTTGTTGTTGAATCCGCTGCCACCAATGGAATTGACCTGCGGATCCTCAGCCGAGAACGCCAGCCAAACCTTGTTGCCGAAGTTCCTGGCAACGCGGAAACCCCACTGGCGCGCCCAGCTGAAGCCCAGGGTGTATTGCGCGTCGATGGTCATGGGCAGCGCTTCGGTACGGTTGTCCACGCCCTTCTTGGTTTCAGTGACGAGGCTCCACATATCACCACCGGTGAAACTCCAGCCGTGAATGGCAGCCTGTCCCCACACTTGCCGTTGACGGAGGGTGTAGCTGTTGCTCTGGTTGTTGTTCGATGTCACACCTGCGGACAGGAAGTCGGCTTCGACGTAACCGGTCAATTTCAGATCGCTGACCTTACCTTCAGCCAGCATCGAAATGCGGGACTGGCGGCCTGAGCCATAGAACTCCGACACGTTGGCGGCGGCGGATCCAGGAAAGGGGATCGAATTGAACGGCGTGTTGACGTCCGAGGCCGTGCCGCGCTGCCGCCAGACGGTTTCTGCCGCCATGAAGCCACCCGGCGTGATGGTAATGCCCTTGAACTTGATAGCGATCGGACTCTCGTTCACGGCCTTCTGTGTTTCCTGGAGAGTCAAGGTGGTAGTGGCGAGATTGTCTTTCAGATCGCTGACGTCGCTTTTTAGAGCGGTCACCTGAGACTGTTGCTGCTGGGTCTCGGCGGCCTGCGAGGATGCGCTGTCGGCTTTCTGCTGGGCCTGAGTCGCGGTGGTTTGGGCCTGGCTGACCTGCTGCTGGAGCTGGTCGATGGCCTTGTCACGGCTCTGCAGTTGCTGCATGAGCTGGTTGATTTGTTGTTGTTGCGCTTCGATGGCCTTCTGCAGATCGGCCAGCTTCACGCTCGGCGCGGCGCTTTTCTTTGCCTTGGCCTTCGATGCGGTTCCTGTGCTGGTTCCCTGCGCAGCCGCACTTACCTGAAGTATCAGCAGACTTGCGAGCAGAGCTACCACTACTTGCCTCATGTGCGTTTTCTCCTCACGTTGATTTGTTCATATGGGCTCCTTTCTTTATTTCGTTTACCGGGAGAAATAATCAGTGTTAAGCACAGCATCGACTGCGGCGGTCCGCTCTTGTGGCGCAGGCTGACTTCTACCTGCCGCAGTTCGAATAAAAACTCAATTTGTTATCGCACAACCATTCCCCTCGGATGGGTTCGTGACTCAGGATTCCCAGCTTGAGATCCCGATCCGAGTTCAGGCTTACTGAATCCAGCGCTTGCTCACCCGCACATCCATGTGCTGGATGCAGCAAAGTCCGCGGACAGATAGTCGATCGCTGACAACTGGCGAACCTCTATCGTCTGCACGATCCAGGCGCGGGCCGATTTCGTGCGGGTACGCTTCGGCCGTGTGGTGCATCCGCAGGATTGCCGCCGATGATCGTGGGCATTGTATCTAATTTCTCGATGAAAACGACAGGGGTGGTTTTTCGAAACATGATCGCATTCGATCCTTGTCTCAAAATGAGCCATGATGAGTGTTCAGAAATTCACATTCGCCAGAAAAGACAGCGATCAGAAGGGGGGAGTCCGATTGGACAAAGGAATGGTCGGGGTAGGCCGAGAGGATCGAACTGTGCTGGATACGGCTTGGATGGAGACAAACTGGCGGGGTCCAGCACAGAGCGTATCGTAAAGTGGCATGGGACAAGCGGTTTTCTGGCATGATGAGCAGGTGGCGGCCGCAAGCAGCTGGTGGCCGTATCTTGTCGCGCATTACAGAAGTCGATGAGGAAGATTGCGGGCTTGTATCAGGAGGCACGTGCATTCATGGCGAAGGCGACGTGGCTTTGTGCGATGCTTCTGACTCTCGTCTTTCCTTGGTGTCGGTGGGCGCAGGCGCAAGAGTCAATCCAAGTGTTGCAGAGGCGTGCTGAGAAAGGCAGCCCGGAGGCGCAGACGGCCTTGGGTACGAAGTACCAGAACGGCGAGGGTGTGCGTCAGGACCTGGGAGAAGCTGGGCGGTGGTTTCGCCAGGCAGCGGTCCAAGGCAATGCCGAGGCCGAGAATGACCTTGGGTTCCTATACGACTACGGCGGCGGGATTCCGATCGACCACCAGGAAGCGGCGCGCTGGTACCGCAAGTCCGCCGAGCAGGGCTATGCGGAGGCAGCGCTCAACCTGGGCTGGCTCTACGATAGCGGGCAGGGCTTTCCGGTTGACCATGCGGAGGCGGCACGGTGGTACCGCAAGGCGGCTGAGGAGGGAAATGCCGACGCGGCATTCGATCTGGGAGTGATGTACGAGAAAGCGCAAGGGGTGGCACAGGATTACGGCGAGGCGGCGCGCTGGTACCGCAAGGCGGCAGACAAGGGAATGCACATCGCTCAGCTTAGTCTTGGCCGAATGTACGCCAGCGGCCGCGGCGTGCCGCGGGATCAGTCAGAAGCTGTCCGCTGGTTCCGCAAGGCGGCGGACCTGGGACTCGCGTCCGCGCAGTACGAATTGAGCCTGGCATATTCCAGCGGCCTCGGCGTGCCGCCAGATCCGGTGGCTGCATACGAGTGGATGGAGTTGGCCGTTTTTCGCGCGCATGGCTCGATCCGTGACAAATACTCCGCTGCGCGCGATGCACTCACCGCCCATATGACCTCTGAACAATTGGACGAGGCGAAGCGCCGAGCCGGCGAGTGGAAGGCCAAGTGGCCGCACTGAGGGATTGATTCCTTCATTGGATTAGCTAATAACTGCTATTCCACTTCCATCCGTCCGATGGGCGCGCAATGTCGCCAATGCGCAATCTGTGGTCGGCAGAGTTGCGGCTGGGATTGCCGCTGATAATCACATGGTCTCCCGGTTGGAGGGTGTCCTTCTCAATTCCCTGACGGCTCAATTGGCCGGCGGTGCCCCACTCGGCGGCCCACGTGATGGTCTTCTGCTTCTCGCCCGGAATTTCTACCAGAACAGCCGAATGCGGATTGCGGAACAGGAACTCGACTACCGTGCCTTTAATCGTTACCGTCTCAAAGGAGTAGGTTCCCGCGAAAGAGTGGTGGGCCCAGGCTAGATGACGACAAAAGAGGGCCGAGCCGATCATCAAGGCCCATAATCCGAACTTACCCCATCTCGTCACGAAACGATGATACACAACGGTTGTGGTCTATTGGCGAAAACACCCGACGGAACTTTCTCTGTATCCCTTACGGGCGATGCAGCCAAGGTGGATACGCCCACGAAATCTGTGACTGGCGGTTCCTTCATTGCACACGGTCTTAACGTGAGAGCATCGAAAGACGCGGTCTACGGGTGCAGTTGGTGGGAAGCCCTAGTCGTCCTACCGGCCAAACAGCAGAACAGATTTTGGACATAGCTCGAGACGGCGGCCTTTCCAGCACCAATGCCAAGCTGCTTAGCGAAAAGAGCCTCACGTTCCAGGGACACCCGGCCCGGGACATTCGCGCCATCGCTCGCGGGAATGCAGCCTATGACAATCGCGTTGTCGTTGTGGGAAACAGGCTCTACACGCTGCTGGTCATCGATGCGAGCGGAAGGCACGACACTGAGAGCATTGAAAAGTTCTTCAATTCCCTACAATTTCACTAGAGCTACTCCCGATTCAAAAGCGTGTAGTTGATTTGTCACGAAGTGTCCAGACGCCGGAGCAGGCGAAAAAATGACATGTCGGTGACGTGGCAGTGACAAGTTGCGGTTCCGTCGTCAATAGGGTGATCTTGCTCAACATTGGCCACCACAATCACATCTGTTTAAGTCTGCGTCTCGGTCACCAGATGGCGAGAACAATTCAAAGAATGGAGAAAATTCAAGAATGAGCACTGCACAGGCACCGGCTGTCGATATGAACAAACTGAACGCTTTCATTGGTCAATTTGTGACTGATCTCGGAGCCGCGGTTCACGCCGGAATGGTGGTGATCGGAGAAAAGCTGGGTTTGTACAAGGCGCTTGCGGCCCGCCAATGGCGCCAGCAGAGCTCGCCGACCGGACGAACACCGATGTGCGCTATTTGCGGGAGTGGCTCTCTTCCCAGGCGGCAGGTGGATACGTTACCTATAACGCGAATACCGGAAAGTTCAGCCTATCTCAAGAGCAAGCTTTTACGCTTGCGAACGAAGACAGCCCCGCGTATCTGCCCGGAGCCTTCGAACTTGCCTTGGGCTCGCTGGCTGCGGTGCCACGAATCACGGAGTCTTTCCGCTCGGGTCTTGGAATGGGCTGGCACGAACACGCAGACGGGGTCTTTCACGGGTGCGAAAAGTTCTTTCGTCCGGGGTATGCCGCTAATCTGGTAAGCACATGGATTCCCTCACTGCGTGGGGTCAAAGAAAAACTTGAGGCTGGGGCGCGCGTGGCCGATGTCGGCTGTGGCAAGGGGGCATCGACTTTACTGCTGGCGAAAGCGTTCCCCAAATCTCGATTCTTCGGGTTCGACTATCACGACAAATCGATTGAGGCCGCTCGCGAGAATGCCAAGCGCGAAGGCGTTGCCGACCGCGTCACTTTCGAAGTGGCGAAAGCAAAGGAATATCCCGGTAAAGACCACGACTTTGTCGCGGTGTTTGATTGCCTGCACGACATGGGAGACCCGGTTGGCGCAGCGGCACACGTTCGGCAATCCTTGGCCAAAGATGGCACCTGGATGATTGTTGAGCCTTTTGCCAACGATCAGTTGAAGGACAACCTGAATCCGGTGGGTCGAGTGTACTACTCGTTCTCCACGCTTCTGTGTACTCCCTGCTCACGATCTCAGGAAGTTGGACTGTGCCTGGGAGCGCAGGCGGGCGAGTCGCGGATTCGGGAAGTAGTTACGTCAGCCGGCTTCAACCGCTTCCGTCGCGCTACGGAAACACCTTTTAATATCGTTTATGAAGCTCAGCCGTAGCCTAGCCAGTCACGACGCGCAAGGGGGCGAGGTCTCAACGACTCGCCCCCTCGCTTTGCTGCAGTCATCACTGCCTTCAATCACCTTGATGTACGAGTTCTGGCTCGTGCGGCGTGTATTCGCCTTCCTCGATAACCCTCGCCCCTCGATCGAACGAATGGCCGGTGATCAATCCGAGGACAAACCAGCCCAGGACCAGCGCGCCGAACGCGAAGATCGTATCGCCGAACATTCGCATCCAGCGGAGGCGCGTCAACATGGGGGTATGGAGGAATTCTGACGAGCGCGCATACCAGGTTCCTATCTCCACCGAGGCCCACGCCTGCGCCAGGCCAATCGGCAATGTCCCCCAAAAAAAAGCAACCAATGCGGAGCTTTCCTCGTCATCTCTGGTAAAGCCTCGTAGGCGTGGAGGAACAACAGCATGGCCACGGCTCCGAAGTTCCGGATTGATGTAGACATTCACAATCTTTTGGTGCATTCCTCGCCGGCACCCGTTAAGGCTCCTGAGCCGCGAGGCTTGAAGTTGCCGGAACCCGTTTTCCCGCAATTCCCCGAAAGACTGAAAGACCCCGGCCCCGCAACTCCTCTCGAAAAGCGTGATTGGACCTGGCCCGAGGTTTACCGCAAGATGCGAGGCTGGCTGTTTCCATACATCCGTTCGCGAATTTTGCCGGGCGATTTTCATCCGATCACGGCCTATCTTTTCGTCGAGTACAAATGCAATCTCGATTGCTGGTATTGCTGGGCGTACAACAACAAGGTCAAGGGCATGACCGCGGACATCGCCCGCCGCTCGATCGACTGGCTCTACGATCACGGATGCCGCGTGCTGGCATTGATGGGCGGCGAGCCCTTGCTGCGGCCGCAGTTTGCCCACAAGGTTGTCTATTATGCGGCGAAGAAGGGATTCTGGGTGTACATCGGGACGAACGGGCGATTGCTCCGGCCTGAAGTTGCTGATCGTCTCGAGGATGCGGGCACCGCGGTTTTCAACTTTGCCGTTGATGCCTGGGACGAAAAACCCAGTCTGCCCAAGGCCGTTATGCCGGTACGCAGGCACCTCGAACACCTGCTGAGGAAACAATACGTATACGGCTACATGGTTTTCTTCAACATGAACATCTGCCGGAATAACACACAGGATATTCGGCAGCTTACCGAGTACGCGCACGATCATAGGATCGCGACCGACTATCACATCAATGAGACTCCCATGCTTGAGCAGGATGAACACTTCAAGCATTTGAGTGATAATCCCACCTACATCCGCCCGGAGGACTGGCCACAGATTGACTCGTTGGTGGATTGGCTGATCGAGAAGAATGAAGCCAGATACCAGATGGTCAACTCCGTGCAGCGTTTGCAGGAAATCAAGGCGTTTATTCGCATGGCCGGTGGTTCGGATCTGAAGCGGCTCGGTTGGAACGGGGATGGAACCGGCATCAATGGCGACATTGCAAAGCATCTGGCGGGCACGCCGGGATTCGTGCAGGACGAGAATGGAGAAATCCATTTCGCCGAGTGGAATTGCCGGGCGGGACAAAACAACGTCATCGTGCGAACGGATGGGACGGTAGCGCCTTGCTTTCCGATGTACGGCTCAACGTATGACTGGGGGAACATCGACGGGCATAAGTTCAAGTCCGGGCAGCTGGCCACCATGAAGAAGACCTGCCAGCGGCACTGTTTCTCCACGCTCAACCATAATCTGGCCTATTGCTACAACGATGCCCGCGTGATCAAGTTCGTCTGGACCAATCTCGTGAAGAATCGCATGAAAGGTGGTGCCAGGAGCTTCGAGGATTAGTCAAGCCGCCAACCTTTCGGGGCACGCCAGAGTGGAGGCATCTGAAGCAGGTGTGGGCAAATGGTGGTCGGCATAAGAACCAAAGTTGCGCCTGATAGAAGAGCTGACTTCCGGCTCGATCGCCTACTTCTTGAAAGCCACGTTGACCAGCAATCGTTCCCCCTCGACATCGACGACGTTGCAAAAAGTGCGGTCTCGATGGCGGGTGAAGTCCAACCCTACTCGGCTGTTGCCGATGCGAAGATTGCGAATGCGCAGGTGATCCAGCCACTCGGGCAACTCTGGATTGATGATGTTCAATTCTCTGCGGGCGGCGGTGGGACGAATGCCCAGCACGGAGGTCAGCATGAGAAACCATGATCCGGAAGCCCAGGCCTGAGGCGAACAGGAAACGGGATAGTGGACGGGCTCATCGTGTTCGCGGCGCTGCACTCCGCAGAATAGCTCCGGCAAACGATAGTTCCGGAAGTTTAGCGCCGCTTGAAACAGTGCGGTGAGCACCTGGATCGTGGGGCGCCTGAATTCGTTTAGAGCCATGCCATGCGCAATCAGCGAATTGTCATGAGGCCAGACCGACCCGCGATGATAGCTGAGAGGATTGAAAGTCGGTTCATCCTGGGAAAGTGTACGCCATCCCCAGCCGCCGAACATATCTTCGCGCATGAGACGGGTCACGATGGCACGCGACCGTTCCCGATTGACGGCACGCGTAAACAAAAGATGTCCGGGATTGGATGAAATGCACTTCAGTTGCCGTTTTTCTCCATCCAGCGCCATCGCGAAGTAGTTGCGGTCCGCCATCCAGTAGGCTTTGTCCAGCCGTTTGGCCAACTCGGTGGCTTCTTTCTTCAGCCTCTCCGCCCTCGCTGGGTCGCCAAAGTTGCGCGACAGGGACGCCATCCGGTACTTGGCGTCATAGACATAGCCCTGGATCTCGACTGGGGCAATGGGCGACGGCGAAACTGTGTGGTCGGGTCGCATGTATGCCTCCCATGAATCTTTCCAGGCCTGATTCATCAATCCCTTGGGCGAACGCCGCGAGTATTCCACCAAGCCGTCGTTGTCGAGGTCGCCAAAGCGGTCGATCCAATCGAGGGCAACGTAAGCGGCGGGCAACAATTTCTGGACTAGGGCGGTATCAGCGGTCCAGTTGTAGGTTTCGCTCAGAAGAATGAGAAACAGCGGCGTGGAATCAAGCGATCCGTAATAGGGCCCAAAAGGAAGCTCGCCGCAGCGGGTCATTTCACCCTGGCGAAACTCGTGCAGAATCTTGCCCGGTTCTTCGTCTCGCCAATCCTCCTCTTGCTTGCCTTGGTAGCGCGAGAGGATCTGCAAGGTGTCGATGGCAAGCTGCGGGTTGAGACAGAGAACCTGATATGCGGCAATGATTGAGTCACGTCCAAAGACAGTGGCAAACCATGGGATGCCCGCACCCACAATATGCTGGCCCTCGTCGGAAATTTGAAGGGCATGGAAGTCGCTGATAGCTGTATTGAGCGCTGCGTCAAAGATGCTGTTGTTGCTGCTGAACCGCGTCGAGAAGCTCTCCCACTTGGCGAAGCGGTGCCTGCGCTCGCGCAAGCATCCTCCGAAGTCACATGTCGGAGCTCGGCTCGCTTTTTCTCCAACGAGTGGAGTGATGATCAGTTCGATCTCGCAGTCCTTCATTGGCGGAAGGCTGATATCCCAAACGGCGCTTTTCTCCTCCAGCAGGGACGGGTTGGGCTTCATCTCGATTCGCGTCTCGCGGAGGAGTCCGTCCAGGCCGCGATAGAAGAAGGATAGGCGGTGGCCGTGCTTGACCGGACGATAGTACTGCCCCTGCACGCTGCGGGCGGTGCCCCGCACCTGAAACACGTCCACGAAATCAGCGTCGAATGACATGGCAAGAGACAGGTTCAGATCTTGATTGTTGAAGTTTACGAGCGAAAATCGGTCGAACAGAACCTCGTCGTTCAGTAACTGCTGCCGGCGGATGTGGATGCTGTTCTCCGCGATCTCAAAGGAGTCGCGCAACTTCATCTGCTCGGTGGTGAGCTCGATCTGAGAAACGAACGTCCTTTCCGTATTCGACGAAAGCACAATGGACGGCTGGCCGTTGATGCGCAGCTCGAGATGGCTCAGGAAGCGCGTGTCGTCGTGGAAGAACCCGACATCCGGCGCGCCCGCGGGCACAATGTCCCCGGCCACCGTTGTCGAGAGAAAAGTCTTCCCATCGATCAGCGTAAGGTTGTCGACCTTGCGTGAGACTTGCCGCTGAAATGCAAGCCTGGGCTCGACGTGGGGCGACGGAATCGCGACCAGCTCATTTGGCGAAAACGATGTGCTCATGCCGCCGCGGGTTCTTCGTCGCCTACCTCCAACACTGGAAGCTCCGGCTGGAGGGGCGACGGTCGATGGATTGCGCCATAGAGTCGCGAATACTCGCCGGCCATGCGCTCCATGGAGAAGTGCTGTTCTGCGTACCGGCGGATTGCCACAGGCCGAATCCAGCTTTCGATTTCTTGTGCGCAGCCAACCATTTCACCGACCGAGCGGCACACATATCCGCTGATGCCATCGGAGACGATTTCTTTTACCGATCCTCCCGGCAGTGCCAGCACTGGCGTTCCGCAGGCCATTGCTTCGATGGTGACCAGACCGAAAGGCTCGTTCCACTGGATGGGAAACAGGAGAGCCAGCGAGTTGCCGAGGAGTTCGTTCTTCGCCGCCAAATCGGCCTCACCAACGTACTCGACGAACTTGCCATCGATATGAGGCTTTACCTCGGCTTCAAAATAATCGCGGAACATCGGCTGGATCTCGCCAGCTATTTTCAGGGGAATGCCGCTTCTTTGAGCGACCGAGATAGCTAGATGAGTTCCTTTGATTGGCGCGATCCGTCCAAGAAAGCTCAAGTATTGCTGCTTTTTGTCTCGGAACCGGTACTGTGAGAGATCAATCCCATGATGGATTGTACGCAGATTGGGCATCTTCTCGCGCTGCCGCTGGAAGTCGCTGATCGTGACGTAGTAAACCTCGGGAAAGTGGGAATAGAACTCGCTCAGGGCAGAATCGTGCTCGTGGTGGACGGTGTAGACGAATGGAGCGTTGGCAAACCTGGAATGCGGCAAGCCATAGACGTTGTTGATGTGAACCACATCGCAGGAATCAGCCGCATCCCTGACGGCCCAGGCGGTGTGGTTCATCTCTTTAAGGCTCTCGGAAAAATCGCCCTTAATCGGCCATTGTCCCTTGGGATACAGCCAGCGAACCTCTACCGGAAGCTCGGACTCACCATTGGCGTACAGCACGACTTCATGTCCGAGTTTTCTCAAGCCCTGAGCCAGGCTGGCGAGGAACAATTCCGTTCCCCCGTAGCGCTTTGGTGGTATTTGGATGAAAGGTGGCGCAATCAGCGCGATTCTCATGGTTTTACCTCCCAGGAAAAAAGCTCTGATCAACTGCAGGTTCCGCGGAATGCGGAGACCCGAGTGCTTTTACTCACATAATGCCACATCTCAGTTCAAAGTTTCAGCTCTCTGCGTTTATTGTATGGACTTGAAATTGACCACGGTGGAACGAGCCCCCATCGGCTACATTAGGAATCTCGGAAAGCTCAGCCGTTCATCTAAGCGACTTCCGGCTCGAGGTGTCCAGGAGAAAATCTGAAAAAGCTTTAAATACAATAACTTAGGGCAAGCATAATTTTGCAACTTTTCCAGTTGCGGATGCATCCTCTCGATTAAAAAAAGTGACTTTGGCGCAATGGAGGTGATGGTCATGGCGCGACGAGATCGCCGTCGACGCGTTGCTGACTGGGATCCATTTCGGGAGTTTTCTGGGCTCCAGAATCAAATGAATCGTCTTTTCCAGAACGCTTTTGGAGGTTTCAATCTCGAAGGCGAAGCCGCGAGCCCCGGCGGGTTCTCCCCTGCGGCCGATGTCTTTGAGGACGACAGCAATGTGGAACTTGCAATTGAGCTCCCCGGCATCGAACAAAAGGATTTCAACGTCAGGATCGAGGACAATGTCCTCACCATCGAGGGCGAACGCAAGCTAGAGCATGGCAAGACAAAGAACTTTCTGCGTCGCGAGTTGCCTCACGGGAAGTTCTCTCGCTCCTTCACGCTTCCGAGTTCGGTGAATCCCGAGCGTGTCAATGCCGATTACGTTAACGGGGTTCTGCACATCCGGCTGGACAAGCGCGCGGACGCGAGGCCGAAGCGAATTCCAATCAGCTCCGGCCAGAATGCAATCGAGGGCGCAGCAAAAGCGGCATAGTTGGTCGCGATCCGAAACTTACTTACAACGGACCGATGGCTCGGTGCGGGTTTCCCGCATTGAGAGTGGGCCCGTCTGTCAGGTTGAGCTGAACGAGCATTGCTTAAAGGAGGGAGGTGACATCCTATGCTCGGCATGAATTTCGCGTCATTTCTGGTCCTGTTGGTGATCGGAAGCGCAATGGCTCTCCTATACCAATATGGCTTCCGCTATCGCTTTGTGGAGGGCATCGATTCATTGGTCGGAAAGATTGCGCTGGGATGGATTGGCGCATGGCTGGGCTCGCCCGTTCTCGGGCATTGGTTCTGGGAGGTTCAGGGTGTTTACATCATTCCGGCCATCCTGGGCTCTGCTGCCGTGATCCACTTGAGCGTCCTTTGGTGGAAGGCGGCGGCGAAGGTGAATGAGAGCCGCCTGGCTGCTAGCGGAGAGCAGCGGACGAGCGGACTGAGGACGGCGGCGTAAGCGGTCCTTAGGTGGGCCGGACCGAAGCTTGAGACATTCCCCGCCCGTCTTGGGCGGACGCTTTTTGATTTTCGAGGAGGACAAATATGGCAGTGAAACTTACCCCACTCCATGATCGCATTCTCGTGCGGCGCGTCGAGCAGGAAGAAACGACACGCGGTGGGATCGTGATTCCCGATACAGCGAAAGACAAACCCCAGGAGGGCGAGGTTGTCGCGGTTGGAAAGGGCAAGATCAATGAGGACGGCAAGATCCTGCTCCTTGACGTGAAAGAAGGAGATCGCATTCTTTTCGGCAAATACGCCGGTTCAGAGATCAAGCTCGACGGCGAGGAATTCCTGATCATGCGCGAGGACGAGGTGCTCGGTATCCTCACCGGCGCGAGAAAACCGAAAGAAAAGGAAAAGGGAGAGCCGGTCGGAGCACGCAGATAAGGACGTTCAAGTTCATGACATAGGAGGATCGAATATGGCAAAGAAAGAAGTGATTCATGGAGAGCAGTCAAGACAAGCCATTCTGCATGGGGTCGACCTTCTGGCCTGGTAGAGGCGGCGGCAGATCACCTCCATCTCGCTATCGCGGAAAGCGTATCGGTCCACAACATCCAGGCTCTTACCGTCACCAAGAATGTCGGTGGGGAAGGTCACATCGAGTCGGTCGCACACGCTGTTCCAAGACCACTCGCTCGGTATGCCGCGCGGCAGGAGCGTCATCTCTCCGCTTAGCATGTCACTGATGAAGGCACGACCCTCGCGAGTCTGTCGCAACCGTTGCACGGGGGAGACGTTGAACATCAACACGCTGGCAGGCAAGCCCTCTAGTGCGATTCGGCCGGGTGGTTCTCCTATGGTCGCTTGAACTACGCCGCCCGAAACTTCCACTGTGCGCAAGGATTTCGGATGGCCTACCCCAGATTCGTCCAAAAGGTTCAGCCACTGTTCACGAGTGTCAACCGCGGGTTGTTGAATTTCGTTACGCATGCCGCTTACTTCATTGCTAGTGCCTAAACTCTATGATGTCGTCTTTCCAACCAGCTTCAGGATATTTTGGCTTCGCAGCGAAGTCTTTCAAATTCTTGCTGCAAACTAAGATGGTGTTCGCCAGCGACACGCTGGTTATACCTTGTACGCTCCGGGCGCGCGTGACATGAACCAATTGGGTGTTCCCAACACAGGAGCGTCTTCGATCACCCTGAATCCGAACTTCTCATAGAAGCCGACATTGACGAATTTATCGGTCTCCAAGTACGAGAGCATGTGCTCCTGGTCCATTCGCTCACAGAAGGCCGCCAGCATGGCTCCGCCGATTCCTTGGCCTTGAAGGTGGGAGTCGACCGCCACCGGCCCCACATGCCGATGTGGCCGGGTGGGGTCCCGTCGCGCCCATTCGCCGGTCCATCTCACGACCCGAATGGCCGTCCCTATGGGGTTACCGAAGGTCAACGAAAGCAAAAGCTCGATCTTTTCCAACAATGTTGGTTGGCATGAACCGGGAGGAACCATGCCGCACATACCTACTAACTCCTTGTCACGGAAAGCACCAATGATGATTCCCCGTTTGTATAGGCCACGCACGACTGGTCTGAAAAACCGCCCAAGCGAACGCGACCGCTACTCGGTATCTTCTATACTGAATGCGCGAACGTTCACAGGATTATCGCGCATACTATAACTAAGCACACGGACCGCTTCATCAAGGTCAGTGACTTCCAATTCCCGCAATGTAGTATCGACAAACTTTTTCACTGAGAGACCCCTGAGGGTGGAGTTGAGCTCAAGGTACCCCAACCTTGATGTGCGGTCTTTCAAGTTCTTGCCATAGTTCCTTTTTTGCTCGCCTTCCTCCTAGTGCTTGATGTTGC
>JBKPEB010000103.1:0-6214 GCA_046728215.1 Acidobacteriota bacterium
CTTCCTTGCTCCGAATGTTAAGCAGCGTTTCTTGGCGACCCTGCCGGGTGCAGTCCTAGCTGTCGGCTGCTGGATTGCGCTCTCGTATCTGCTCGGCCTCTACTTTCGCCATTTTGCGAACTTTAACAAGACCTACGGAACCCTTGGCGCAGCCGTTGCCCTTATGACATGGCTTTATTGGACTGGCTTCGCCATGCTCGTAGGAGCAGAACTCAACGCGGAGCTAGCGAAGATCAGCAGGGAGGGCAAGATCGAAGAGAAGCATGAACCTCCCACCATTACGAAAATCGATTTCGCCGCGTGATGCACGGTTCCGGCCGCCTTTGCAGTCGGCGGAGCGTGGCGTCTTTTCGCCTCACCGCCGTTCGGTAAGCTTTAGTTGGTACCGATTTTTGTAGGAAATCCGGAAATCGCACCTCGACTGCCGCTTCACCAAAATTCTCCTGAACCCGAGCCCGGTAAGGATTCCACCGTCGGCGACGCAGATTCGAGGGTTGGCCCCTCGGCCCGCCTGCGTCCGTTACTGAATGCGGAGCAGCGATGCTGCGACGATTCGAAAACGTTGCGTCCTTTCCCTGATGGTCAGGACATATCCACGCCAAACAATTCGTCGACCGTAGAGACCAGAGCGCCGGTTTTCGCTTTCTCGACCACTCGACAGATTCCGTGTTTCTTGGCTTCGAGGCCCACTGCCGACCCATAAATTGTGTTCAGCACGATTTTTGCTTCCGGTAAGACCTTGCTGATCTCTTCAGCCGCTTTCAGCCCGTTCCACTCGGGCATTGCGAAATCCAGGACTATCAAGTCGGGTTTTAGTGCGACAGCCTTCCCGACAGCCTCACGGCCGTTCATGGCGTCGCCGCACACTTCCCAACCAGGGTGCGATTCGAGCATTGCGCGAACACTGCGCAACGCCGATTTGTGGTCATCGGCTATGAGGATGCGCTTTGCCACTAAAGCAATCTCCGGAAAGGAAAGCCCCGCACCGGGTAGAGTTCGGCTCCCCTGGGCAAGCACCGGACGAACAATCCGGCACGGGGCTACCGTTCTCGTGTTGAATGGGAAGGTTACCTTCGCAGTTCGCCCTGTTCAAATACAAGCAAGCATGTAGAACGCAGGAGGTTTCGCTGGTAGGTAACTTCGACAGAACTGGGCACCCCGGCAAGGCGCTATGAACTCGCCACTTCTACCAAGGCCGCATAATCACGCACCATAACGGCCACCCAGCAAACATTCGTGAATGCGTGTGAAAAACCTCGGGGAGGATCACCATGGCGTTTTATGTGATGTATGCTTTTTGGCTTTCTCGATAGTCAAAACATCAAGTACGTGGCCATCTCCCATTCGACAAGAGCTGGCCAAGACCGTGATTATGAGGCGCATTTTCGCGCGCGCCTTTTCCCGAAACCCCCACCGCAATATCCACAGCTGCCTGATGAGAAGTCAAACTTCGTATTTCTGAGCAATTTTGTCCCGAGTACTTTTACGTTTTGGTCTCAGCGTGGTTGCGCAGTTCGACAAGGATAAACCTGTGCATATCCAAATTTTGATGTTGTAACGCCGCACGCTTCGGACGCTTCTTCCCTGTACCTGTCGTCAGGAATCGCAACTACGGCGATCCATGTATTGTCTAGCCCGCAGCGCATTTCGAAGACAAAACGGTCTCCGTAGCCTGCATCTAAGGCTTAGCCACTTCCAGGAGGTGCGTTATGAAGCGCATGCTTTGGGGCTTGGCTCTGGTGTTTGTGACCTCAGCTTTCGCACAACAACAGCCCCCGACGAATTCGCCCCCAAATACAACTCCCCCAACATTCCCCGAGGGCAGGCCCCAGCAGCAGATGCCGCCGGACACAAAGGCGCCGCCTCCGCAAGACCTGTCGGCCTCCGAGGTCGAACAGCAGATTCAGGACAAGCTCAGTCGCGAGCCAGCCTTGGCGAACACCGAGATCGGAGTCAAGATCGACGCCACATCAGTGACGCTGACTGGGTCGGTGGATACTGAAAAGCAGCGAGATCTCGCCCTCCGCATTGCTCAATCGTATGCAGGCCAGCGAAAGGTGGTGGACAAGATCAAGATTCAAGGACAGGCTTAGGACCCGAGTTGGTCAAAGGTATGTTGTAAACCATACCGCGTTAGGACCAAAATGGTACGCATGCTGCATCCTGGTCAACAGGTGCGGGTGAATCTCGCCGGCATGCAGGTAGGCTCGGTCACTTTCCACGCCGCAGTCACCGACGCGGTGGGCACGATTCTCCGCCAGGTTTCGGAGGAGCCTCCGAAGTACTTGGGGAGGCTCCTTTTCTCTTTTCGCGGTGTGGACGAAGTGGAAGTGCCGGAGACTCGGATCGTCGCGAAGTGAGAGCGCCTCATCCTGACGAGGCGCCCCATGATCAGCGTACTGCACACCTGGGGAACTATCGTCTCGGCCGCGGACGGGGTTTTGGGCGTCCTCCTCGCTGTGCCAGCTTTCAAATTCGATGGGTTTTGGAAGACAAGCCTGGGGATCGCGACATTCGTTCTGATGCTGGGACTCTCCATGCTGCTTGAGGAACAGGTCCTGAGCTCGGCGGGCGTTTCCTAGAATAGCCTTGTCACGGACTCTACCCCATATGCTCAGACCCGAGGGGCCATCGTCCGACCGGACGACGCACCCTAGTGACTTTGCCACCTCCCGGTTCCGTGGGAGAGTGTCTGCGGCGACAGGCAGCAGTTCACGTCTCGCTCGAAGTCTGTGTCATTCCCCGATGTACAGCTGTTCTCGCCTCCGCGGAAGTCGATCTTCCGCCGAAGTCCACAATCCAGAGGTACCGATGATGCGACACATGATTTGGGCCGAAGACGAAAACTTCACCGGCTGGTGTTGCTCCCATTGCCCGTGGGGCGTAGTCGCGCCACGCCTGGAGAGCACCGTCGCCGCGCTCGCCTTCAATCGCGTGGCGCAGGAGGGCTTTGACCAACACGCCTGCGTAAAGAACAATCGAGAGACGGCGTTGTAGGAGCATGTTGAGGCTTGCGCTCGCGTTGAATCTGCCGTCTGCGGGGTCTAGAATCATTTCAGTCCCCGCCAGACACTGGAGGCCGCCCTATGCCCCACTACGAATTCTTCTGCCACGCTTGCAAGAAGTCATTTTCGAAAGTCTTGTCGCTAGTCGACTACGAAGAGGGCGAAGTTTTGTGCCCGCACTGCGGTAGCAAGGAAGTGGAGCAGTGCTGGTCGGCCTTCTCCGCGATCACCTCCAAGAAGAGCGCGTGACCACACCACGCCAGGAGGCCGCATATGCGCTTCGATGGGTTCACCTTTGGCGCCCTCCAGATCGACGACAATACCTACGAGCATGACGTTGTCATCGATCGCGGGGAGATCCGCGATCGCAAGAAGAAGCCGTCCAAGAAATTCCGCGATGACTACGGGCACACGCCACTGTCCATCGGGGAGGACATACCCTGGAAATGCCACCAACTCATCATCGGCACCGGTGCATACGGGCGGTTGCCGGTGATGAAAGCGGTGGAGCGCGAGGCCAAACGCCGCAAGGTCGAGCTCATCGTTCTGCCGACCTTAGATGCTATCGACGTGCTCAATAAGCACCCCGAAGCAACGAACGCGATTCTCCATGTGACGTGTTGAGTCCCGCGGCGATCAAAGATTCGCTTCGCAACGGCTCCCAGGCGTAACGACCTTAGAATATTGAGGATCACGCAATCGTGAGCGATTAGAATGTCTGTATCCAAACATCCCGTTTGAAGCGTGGCCGTTGAGAGACGGCCCACCGGCCCGCGCCGTCGAGCACTCCTCCAGATCTAGGACCAGCTCCGGCGCGGGTCTTTCTCTTCCGAATGCCTTGTCTGGAGAGCGTTTCAGGGATATTATCCGCAGCGCAAATGATTTGTTAAGAACAAGGACGACTTGAGCGTCACTGTCTCTTAACGCCGAGGCCGCTGTCACGGTCTACCGGGGGGAGAGGGCTATGATGACGGCCTCGCTTCTCTGAAGGCTAGGGGGCACCGCACGACTGACGCGCTGATCGGTGTGCCCATTCTCTCAAAGCCCACGCAAATTCGACTCGGACCTCACTTTGCGACGATCCGACCCTGGCTGGTAGCCGATTCTCCGAACGCACGCATAAAAAAGGACCGACACACCCGAGGGCCGGTCCGGAGTTGTGAAGTTACTTTTCTGGGCTACGCACTCACCGCTTTCTTTCTGTCGACTCTAGTTCTCTCGTCCCTAACGCGCTCCAATTGTTCCGACTCGGGGGCCAAGGCGCGGAAACAGATCCGGGCTTTTTCCGAGAGCTCTCCCAGTTCCCGTCCAGTCCCGCGACCCAGAAACTGTTCCCTGGCAAAGCGCTCTAAGGCCTCTCCAAAAACCTCACACGCGGTAACCGCAGACGGCTCCTCAGCTCGGCTCGAAGTCCCGGGCACCTCGGGTGGGATGATGAGTCCGCGCGTATAAAGAAGACCAAGCGCATAAAAGAACTGAGCGGTGGCCGCAAGATGCGCTTGCTCTTTCACCTCCCTGCTCTCGTGCTCAAGTGCGGAAGCAACCGTCTGCAGAGCTTTGCCGCAGCGAAGCAATTCCGCGCGCAGAAATTCCAGGAACTCAGGAGAGAGATAGTTCCCACTTGTTTTACCAAAGCTGGAGATGAAGTTCTCCGGCGAAAGGTACTCGGATACACCGAATCGCGGAATACCTAGTGGGGACACTCCGTGTGGGATTTCGGGTGAAAGGGACACCGGAGGCACGTGGAAGATGGGTCTGGGGAGAATACCTGTATAGTACGGATTCGTTTCAAGACCCGGGAATGCTCCTCGGTACATGGCCTGATAAGCGGTTGGGTCAAACCATGGGTACGGCCTCTGGGCCATGCCAATGTCAATTGGGTTGAAGGTTTGCCAGGGCTGAACGGGAGTCGAGAAATACGGATGCATAATCTGCTCCTTGTAATTCGGTTTTTTTCTGAGCTTACTGCGCGGTTGGAAACCTCTTCGCGGTAAGGCTTGTGTGTGTTGGTTGCCTTCAGGACTTCAACCACCTCAAGTCGAGGTGTCAAGTTGGTCGAGTCGAGAATTTCTCTCCGAAATTCGTTCCGACTCAAACGAGCGATGTGGCAATTTGTGTAAGTTAAAAACCTATCTCTGTTGCGATTCCCCGACAATCCGGACAAAGCCGTATTCTCACCGACGGCCTGTGAAAAACCTCTCGCGCGTTCGCCAAAGGTACGTGGGCTGAATGTCAAGCGTGATCTTTGTGATCACACCCAACACGCCCAATCCCAATACCGCCGCACGAAGCGTACCGCCGTCGTGTTCGCGCGTTAGATTCACTAGGTCGCCGGAAGCAATCACCAGTTCCAGCCCAGACACCGCCGTGGCCAGATTTCCATTCTTCTCACCAGAACCATGCGTTGCGGTGCTGCACGCACCCGCTACAGAAATATGCGGCAACGATGCCAAGTTGTGTAGCGCAAACCCTTACTGTCAAGATACGGACACAACTGCCCGTACGTTATACCCGCTCTCACCGTCACGGTATGCTGCGCCGGGTCGATGGCAATCACCTCGTTCATCGGCTTCAACGATAGGAAGCTGTCCTTACTGTCGGCAATGTTGTTGAAGCAATGACGCGTGCCCAGTACCTTCAGCCTGGTTTCTTTCCTGACATAGTCCCGCACGTGTTCGCGCGACGTGGGGGTGTACAAGCGGTCCGTGCTGTACTCGAGATTCCCCGCCCAGTTTTTGAGTCTTTCCCCTCCCGCCCACACCAACAGGCGCGATACGGCCGGGATCGCCATGGCAGCAGCGAAGAACTTGATAAAGGCTCTTTTATTCATAGGTAAAATCCACGGGCTTCATCTCAAGCAATCCCCAGCTTCTTCTGCATCTGTTCGAGGGAAACGCCTTTGGTTTCAGGATAAACAAATAAGACCACCAAAAACTGAAGTGCCATCATGAGAGAGAAAAAACAAATGGGTATCCGCCGGAGGAGGCGGCCAACAGCAGGAAAATTCCGGAAATGAGCGCATTCATGCGCCCGGATGGCTCACTGGTTTGAAAACAAGCCGTCACCCAGTCAATGCATTATGAAAGAACGCCCCGCTTCAGAAAGGTGAAGCGGAGTTGGCGCTGCCCGCTGCGACTCAGGACGGTTAACTTTAACTTCTGAAAGGGCGGGACTAAACCATGGCAGTTTAACCTTGGGGGAAAGATAGA
>JBKPEB010000104.1:0-7237 GCA_046728215.1 Acidobacteriota bacterium
AATGAATCCTATCGGGGATACTACGACGTGACAATGAGCCCTGCCGCGCTTTGCTAACGATTCGAAGAGGACCAAAGGTTCTTCCGAAAACAGTCGAAGTTCAACCGTTGCAAAGGGGAAAATCGTGCTATCCGTCGGACGATATACCGCATCGAACTGGATAGTTCCCGCCGAGGCGTCGAATAGTGGTGGAACTGAGGTGGTGAAGAAATGCAAGAGCGGACACTGACTATCGCCGAGATCATTCTCATCGCCGGAACTCGTGTCGCACTGGGTGCCGGGATTGGCCTTTTGCTTGCCAACAAGTTCAACAAGGACCAACGCAATGCCGCCGGGCTGGCCCTCACAATCATCGGAGGGCTTACTACGATTCCGTTGGCTTTAAGTGTGATGGGCAGGAAGACTGCTCGTACTACGGAAATTAGACCAGCGGCATAAGAGCACAAGTACAATGTTTAGTCCGGGATTTTTTCAATGCAGGTGAGCGAACGGGGAGCCGCCCAAAGGTTTTTTAGCCGCCCCCCCGTTGATGAAGTTGACTACTTGAGAAGCTTTACAAACTGCGGTATACGTCCTGATTCTCACAGCATCAAACTTGTTGTTTTAATCAGGAATGGTCACGCGTAGTATCTCTCCTAGTCCTGTCCCACTGATTGCTTTGCCAGTCTCGCCGGAGGCATTCCCGACTGATATGGATGTGCAAAATCGCTCGGCACATCCGACACGGCCGCCATATGTTCAAGCGGCTGGCCGCACGTGCGCGATCAGATTGCGGACACTTTTCGCGAGCTCGACGACTTCGCCTTTACCCCGAAGTTCGAAATCGATCAGATAATTGCCCGAGGCTGCGTGATCCACAGCCTCTCTGAGTTCTAGCAAGGGCTTCACCACCTGGCGCGGTAGTACGAAGCTGATCCACACACTCAGCACAAGGGTAACCCCGGATACGATGCTTAGCACCCATTCCGCGCCATAAAGAAGGTGCCGAGCTTCTTCATGATCGTGCTGAACACGCGCCCAGCTTCGCGTTTCCAGCTCGGACGCTATTTGCAGGACTCGCTGGCTGGAGGCTTGGAGAGCGGGTGTGACTTCGCGCAAAGCCGGATCGCCGACCTCCATCGTACTCGTGATCTGTGCATCGAAGGACCCAACCTGGCTGCGAAGATCATCAATAAGCTGTGTGCGGGTCTTTCGTCGCGCTTGCTTCAAAAGGTCATTGAGGTCGTTTTCATAGGCTCGCACCACCTCTTGAACCCGCTCCACGGCTGTGCCCCCAGGTTTTCCCGCCAGAGATACCGCTGCTGCGAACTGTTGCTCATACAGCTTCACATTCTCCGAGGCCTCCTGGGTGGGATCTTTTTCCACGGAGGCAAGATTACAAATCTTCCCCAGGATTTCCTTCACTTGGATGAGCGACACCTGGTTGGCTTGAAGGTATTCTGGATCTCGAAGCAGAAAATAGCTTCGCTCGGCTCGACGCGCGTCCAGCATTTGCACAGCGGCTTGCTCCGCAAGGGTGGCTACCGGCGCGTCCACGTTGACAATGCGGTCGACGATCACCCCCATCTTGAATAGGTAGTACACAGCCAGGAAAATAACGGGGACCAGAACGAGCCTTACGACAGCCAGGCTATACGCGACTCTTTGTCGCAGGGAACTGCCAGGAGCAAAGATCTTGAACGACTTGCGAAGTCCCAGTTCCACGACTCACCTCTCCTCGAACACGAATTCTCGATAACTGATCCCTCTCGTTCCATGCTTCCACAAGAAATGACGGATCTCGGACGAACTTGCGGGAAACCATGGTATATCCCGCAGTGCCATCTCACTTGACCATTTTCAACCTGACGCGAAAGTTCTCGCGATACCATTTCACCAACTACCCAGAAGCTTGGCCTAAGAGAAAATTTCGTTAACCTTTTCTCGGACTTGCTGGCTCCTTGGCTTGAGGTAGCGCATGGTGCTTTCCATGTCCGAGTGACCAAGCCACTGCTGCACGGTGCGTAGGTCGACGCCTGCTCACAGACACCGCGTGGCGAATGTCGCCCTGAACTTGTGAAGCCATAAGTTCTCTTTGTCGAGCTTCGCACGGTCGGCAACGGCTTTCAGGCAGTCGAGGAAGTCGAGCTTAGGGTTGCATCCGGCAGTCGGAAGAACCAGCGGACAGGACTTGTCGGACTTTGATCTCCAAGCCTTCAGACTCGCTGCCAGCTTTGCAGGAATGGGGATTTCGCGCTCTTTGTATGCCTTGGGTGTCCAGCCGTGATCCGGTTTGTGGGTGACGCGAACGGTGGCGTGGCTGAAGTTCACATCCGACCAATAGGCGTGCATGACTTCCTGCTCGCGCATTCCAGCATCAGGAAGAACTCGAACCAAAGGCGTTCTTCGGCGTCGCAAGTCGCGAAGAGCTTATCGAGCTCGTCCTGCTCGTAGATCTCCGATTCTTCCTCAGTGAATCGTGGCCAGTCATTCTTGCCGACCAACCCGCGAATCCCTTGTGATTTCAAGAAGGTCATCACGTTCTCGAATTTGTTGTATTCGCTGCGTGCCGATTGTTCTTTTTCGTCACGCAGGAAAGCAGAAAACTTTAGCAGGTCTTTACGCTCGATGTCGTGCAGGTACAGCTTGTGGCAGGATTCTTGAAGGTAGGCTAGAGCTGTCGAATACGCAGCGTGGGTCTTGGGTTTCTTCGTGAGCTTCGTTTCCTCCAGGTATTCGGCGACAGCGGAAGCGAAAGACCTGTGCCCGTTGTTGCCATTCTCAGGCAGCACGGCGACGCCATTGTTCACTGCGTTGAGTTCGGCTTCCTTCCGCAGCCGTCGCGCAACAGCATCAGCAGCGTCTTTCCCCCGGCTACTTGGCGGCAGCCTTTGCTGCCATCACAGCTTCAGCCATTTTAAAGATCGTGGGCAAGGATGACTGGGCGTTGTTTGTGGGACAGTGGCCGGCGGCATTTCTTCTGATGGGTGTTTACAACAAAATGGTGAAGCAGCACGGCTCAGATGCATATAGCAAGGCTGCTTGAGAGTCACGTGACCGGGGTTGCCTCCGAAAGCGGGGCTGCCTCGAGTTCACGCTGAGTATTGAAATTGCCTTCGGTACAACCGAAGGAGCACCAATAACCAGGAGACGGATTACGTCAATTTTGGCCTGGATTGTGTTGGTTTGATTGCGGGGTTCATAGGCAGTAAGCTGGTGAAAAAGTACGGGCGAAGGTGTATTTCTGGATATCGTGCTGGGAATCGTTGGCGCGGTAGTTGATGGCTGGTTGTTCAGCATGTTCGGAGCCCACGGAGTCACGGATATAAACCTGTATAGCCTTTTTGTTGCTGTGATTGGGGCTGTGCTCGTTTTGGTTCTTTATCACGCCGTGAGAGGCGGACGAGCACGAGCGTAGCTAGTTCCTGAATAGTGAACAGGCATCCCTTAAGCCGGTGAATGGACACGCTACGCTTATGTATTCCCTCTAGCGAGCCTTCACTGGAGCTAGGCAGCCAACCAAGAATGGCCCCCATGGGGCCGGCGAAGTCAAAGCAGTGGGTCGTTGAAGCAGCTAGTAATTGATGTCGCGGAACGCAATCTCAGTGTAGTAGCCGTTTGACGGGGGACCGAGTTTCGAATTTCTGTCGTAGTGGAACTTCGTGCCGCCCATCGCCTCGATTGTTTTTCCGATTATCGAGCCATAGAGGTCAGAACCGCCGGTGATCTGCACATCGGCGTTCGGAGCATTTACGGTCACATATGCTTGCGCTCCTCCCGCAACCTTGACCGTCCCTGTGCCTGAATAGTTGATCAACATGTTGTTGGCGTTGGCACTCAAGTTCGAAATCGTGCCTCCGCTCAAGTCGACCGGAGTGTTCACTCCCTGGCCTGCGACATTGATCACGACCGAGCCATCCGGACTGATGACGATCGTCGCATTACCTGTGAGGTTAATGCTGTTGATGGTATAAGTCCCTGGTGCCAGTGTCAGGGTTCCGCCTGAGGTCACCGAGATATCGCCGTACGATCCGGGAACGAGGTTGCCGCCCGACTTCCTGAGATCCAGAGGGGTGGTCGGCGGCATGGGGTTCGGTGGAGGCGGAACGGGCAGAGTATACGGACCCGCGCTCTGCACTCGATTCTCGCTCGACGGTGGCAACAGGCCGGCACCACCGATCTCCGTAACACCAGCTGGACAGGCTCCGATCACCGGATTGGGTACCCCAATTGAGCCGCCGATCTGGGTGCTGTTTCCATTCAAGAGGACATTCCCGTTCGATCCGATGTCACCCCCGTAAGCCACATGGGTGGAGGCGTAGGTTCCCCCGTTAGCGCTGGTGTAGCTATCGGTCGTGCTTCCACCGCCAATTTGCAAGGCGCCACAACCGTTACCAGTCGCAAACAGGCCGTATGGAAAAGGAGGCGCTGGTGGCAAGGCTACTTCGGCCTGTACCATGCGCCGCGAGTTGCTTCGGGGATTGAGCGCAAGGGAAGTCACCAGGTACACAGGATTGGCCGCGGGTCCAGGGGGTGTCGCATTGACCATCTGGGTGCAATCGGCCGCGTTCTGCAACAGGACCTCTTCGCTGCCGTCCCAGCACACCTGTTTGTTCATCGGTTGGGTCGGATTTACGGGATACTTCCCGTTGTCCACCGAACCGTTGAGTTTGGGACTGATGCGAACCCATTGGAAAGCCAGTGCTGCGGTGGTGGAATTCCAAGGAATCTTGCTGGTGGTCGTCGTGTACCAGGCTGCTCCAGCGGGTATGGTCGTGCAGTGCATATCGCCACTCTGAGGTGCCACCAGCAGGTTGTAGGCGTTGTGGCACAGTTCATCGTCGCCATAAACCGTGGTGAGATCCCAGGGTTTGACTGCACCTGGAGTCTGTCCGCCCAGGATGTAGAGGATCTGACCATTTGCAGCAGTAGGTTCGACGGGCGCCGCAGGCAAACAGGAGGAGGCAGGGGCACAGGTTGGAGCTACCACCGTATTCGCGTTGGCGACCATGAGGCGATTGCGTGCCTCCTCTATGCCTGCCTTGGCTGCAAAATAGAGAACTTGCTGGTTGCGGTAGTTGGCGTTCACCAGACTGTCGGTGTTTGCCATGTACACCAGAGCAACGGCAATCGCGCTGAGCAATAACAGCAACACCAGGGACATGAATAATGCAATCCCTCGCTCACCATTTTTCTGCTTGTCCATTACTTCACCTCGGGGCCCGATTCGCCTAGTTATTGATCTTCGCCTCTGAAGACATGCTGACGGTTGAGAATGCATGGTCTTCGGTACTGGAGTTGGTGGTTTGCACATTGAGTGTGAGTCCCACCGCTTTGATGTTGCCCATACTGTTTCCGTCCGGACAGCCGCCGGCGGCAATGCTGCAAGGCAACGCCGTGGCAGAACCGTCGTTCAGGATGGCGCTAAAGGGGTTGACGTTTACAACGTTGTCAACCTGCGTGTAATACAGCGGCAACTTTCCAGCGAGATAGTCCGTCTTGGACAAACTTCCCCGCTGCAAGGTGCAGGGACACGGTCCGTTCAAGGGATTGAGCTGCACGAACACAACGCTGACCGTGCCACTGCCATCTACGTCGCCCTCAAATTGGATGGCATTGCTCGAAATACTGACCAGTCCTTGCCCGTATAAAGCTGGGTTGGCTGCTGCCGTCGCCATGTCATACATCCGCACGCTGGGGTAGCCGGCGTGATGCAGATCCTTCACGACCTGGTCGATGAATTGGCGTGACTGCTGGGTTAGATCGACCTTGGCCATCTCGGTGATATTTCTCTTTTGCAATTCGACTGCTCCCCGGACGACCACCCCCAGCACGACCACGAGAATCGCGACCACCAGCAGCAGTTCGAGCAGGGAGAACCCGCTCTGCCATCTGCTTGCCGGGCGGGATGAGTTAAGGATTCGAGACTTCATTACATCCCTCCGACGCCACGCAGAGTTGCTGGCAGAGAAAAGAGTCTGCTACCGAGCTGATTCGATGGGCTGATCTGCCGGGCTGAAACTGTGATCAAGCGCGTAAACGGATCCAGGGTTACGATGTTCCAGCGCACGTCATACACCGTGCGCCGCCCGTTTGCGGCGCAATCGGTGTACTGCATCGCGTATCCGGCAGGAATGGCGGCATAGGCCTGCGCGGGATCGAGGCCACCGTAAAACGGATCGCTCGCGGCGGTCACTAACAGCGCTCCGGCACCCGACGGTGCGACCGCGCCCACCGTCTTGATAGTCCACTGGTTTCCGGCGCAGTCCGTAAGCGTAATGACCTGAATCGAATCTGGATGTTGTGCGCTGATCTGTTCCAGCACCTGCTGGGCCAGCATAGTGGATGACGTGGCCTTACTGTTTTTGTTGTTCGTCTCGCTGGCAAAGATGAAGAGGGTGGTCAGACCGCCGAGCCCTATGGCCAATATCAACATGGCAAACATCAGTTCGATGAGCGACATGCCCGCGTCGCACCTGTGTCGTCTTGTGGCGATCGCTCGCGTACTTCTTATTTTCATCGGGGTTCTCGTGAAGCTCATTGGGGTGACCAACCTCCGCCGTTTGCTTCGTGGTGCCAAGCTTTGACGCGGCCTGCAGGACTCACCGTGACCGCCGACCACTGCTGGCTGACAGTTGATTGAAAATAAGTCACGTATGCGACTGGTCCGCCGGAGGAATTACAGACTGTCCCGGTGCCATCGAGCGAAGGCTTTGATATGCAAGGCATGCCATCCGGTCCCCAGGTCGGAGCGACGTTCAAGATGAGATCGGGCGTGCACGAGACGCAGAACGCAGCATTGAGAGCGGCCACATCGGGAGCCGAAGCGACCGGCTGTGGCAACACGCCCAAGGAAAGTGTCGTCATCGGATCCGATGGAGGTCCCGGATTGTAATGTCCGGTGGGCGGCGGCCCCAGCCCCGACGTTCCGTTCAGGGCCAACGGGTATACATCCGCGTAGGCAATTGGCGGATTGCCGCCGACGGAGGGCTGAACGTACACCGAATAAAAACGATCGTCGTTGATGGCCCGCACGCGCGTGTTCTGGAGGAGGTTGGCATACTCTACAGCCGTGCCCCGTATGCGCGAGGTGCGGATCGCTCTTGTGACGTTCGGTACCGCGATTGCCGCCACTATAAGTATGATGGCAACTACAGCAATCTATTAGAGAAGGGAAAAACCTTTCATCCGACCTTTTGTCCGAAGTACCATGGGGGATCCTCACGTCTTACTTCGAACTGCATCCGCGATCCTAAGT
>JBKPEB010000105.1:0-16146 GCA_046728215.1 Acidobacteriota bacterium
CGTGTTCCACGAAACGTCCCTCCGTCGCATCCTTCGTTCGTATTTGGATTACTATCACCGATCGCGAACCCATCTCTCCTTAGGGAAGGACTCGCCCGAGCCACGATCCATTCAGCCGCCGGAAAAGGGGTCAGTCGTGGCCGTGCCGCAGGTCGGCGGGCTGCATCACCGCTACGAACGACGGCCGCCTGAGACCCCTGCCCCTCCTTATAATATGGGTTGCTCACGATAATATGGGTTGCTCACGACACACGCCTGGCGCGATCCGCTATGCCCGAGAAGCTGACACGTTGCCGTTTTCGCGGCAGGCGAAGCAATCACGGACCTGCCAACCGGGAGATGCATTTTCCGCAGCTACTTTACTTCACCCTTTTTATTGAGATCGAGTTTTCGGTATGGACCGTCGCCAACCACTTTGGCCGGAAGCCATCGAGCGGAATTACATCCGACCGGCGGCAGAGCGGGCCAAGATCACGAAGCACATCAGCTGGCACGTGTTCCGGCATACATTCTCAACTTTGTTAGCGGAAAACGACGAGGATGTGAAGACGGTCCAATCTCTGATGCGCCACGCCAACAGCAACATCACCATGAATATCTACACTCACGCGGTCAGCAGCAAGAAGCGTCGAGCGCAGAGCAAAGTGGTGGAGATGATTCTGCCGGAATCGTCACAACCGGCAGCGTCGGCGGGTATCGCTTAATGTGTATTTTCTTGTGTATCGCGCCGATTTTCCAAAAGTATCCTAACTCTTTTGGAATGAATGGCGGGGACGACGGGACTCGAACCCGCGGCCTCTGCCGTGACAGGTAGGCGTTCTAACGAACGGAAAAGTGGAAGAACTAATGAGCCGGTTTCAGTGCTTTAGGGCCGAAATGCGGGTGGCTTGGTCTGCGAGGGTGTGGGAGTATCGAGTTTATAGTTATTGGATTTCGTACACCATGGGTGTACAAATGTTGAAATTTACAAACTAGCTCTTGGTTTATATATATGCTATATTGTCAACCGTGGGTGAACAAAACAAAGATAAGTTAAACTGGCTGCAACGGTCCCTTCCGGAAGGTCTGGTCGTGGACGCCGGCTGGCTGGAAAAGCACGGCTATTCCAGAAGTCTGCGGAATAAATACGTCGCGCATGGCTGGCTCGATCAGCTCGCGAGGGGTGTTTACCGTCGGCCGCCTCCGAAGCCGCCCGCAGAGGCCGGCCACGAAACCCTCCGTTGGCAGAATGTGGTTCTCTCCCTTCAGACGCTGTTGGGGTGTCCGTTCACCGTCGGCGGCCGGACAGCTCTCGAACTGCAGGGATTCGCGCATTATCTGTCCTCGGGGCGCCGCCGGGAAGTCCATCTGTACGGCACCGGCAAACCGCCGGGATGGGTATTCAAGCTGAAACTGGAGAACCGGTTCGTCTTTCATAATGCGGAGAAGCTTTTCAAAAATGAAGCGAGCCCGAACCGTAAGAAAGCCGAGAACGATGCCGGCAGTGATCAGCTGCATGGCAGCTACATACGGCAACCGTGGGGTCAATGGGAATGGCCACTGACCATGTCTTCTCCGGAGCGGGCGATTCTCGAATTGATGGACGAGGTCCCGCAGCGCGAGACCTTTCACCAGGCCGACGTGCTGATGGAGGGGCTCAGCAATCTTAGCCCGCGGCGGCTTCACACTCTGCTCGTGGCCTGCCGCAACATAAAAGTGAAGCGCCTGTTCCTGTGGTTCGCCGAGCGGCACCAACACGCCTGGCTGAAGAAGCTTGAGCGGAAGGATATCGACCTGGGGCACGGAAAACGGATGCTTGTGCGCGGCGGCAAGCTGGACCCGACTTTCAACATCACGGTGCCGGAGTCTATCGATGCCGGTGGATGAGGGCTATCGCAAGCAGGCGGCGCTGCTGGTGCGGACCGTGCCGCTCGTCGCCGGGGAAACCTGCTTCGCGCTCAAAGGCGGGACGGCGATCAACCTGTTCCTGCGCGACATGCCGCGCCTTTCCGTCGATATCGATCTCACATACGTTCCCGTCGCGGATCGCGCGTCCTCGCTCAAGGAAATCGATGCGGCGATGAAGCGCATCGCCGAGGCCATCACGCGCGGGCTCCCCGGCGCACGTGTGAGTGCGGGCGCGCCAAAGGGCGAGAAGGGCATAACCAAGCTGATCGTTCGCGACAATGACGCGCAGATTAAAGTCGAGGTGACGCCGGTGCTGCGCGGCTGTGTCTACGAGCCCGCCGTCAGATCCGTGTCGGCGCGCGTGGAGGAAGAATTCGGGTTCGCCGAAATGCCGGTCGTCAGCTTCGCTGACCTTTATGCCGGCAAGATCGTCGCTGCGCTCGACCGCCAGCATCCGCGCGATCTGTTCGATGTACGGGACCTGCTCTCCTATGAAGGAATAGACGACACTCTGCGTAAAGCGTTCATCGTCTATCTTCTGAGCCACCATCGCCCGATGGCGGAGGTCCTTGCGCCGGCACGGCTCGATATCTCGGCCGAATACAAGCGCGGTTTCGAGGGAATGGTGGACTCGCCTGTCACTCTGGACGAGCTGCTGCAGGCGCGCGAGGCCCTCATTGGCGCGATCGTCGGCAAAATGCCGGACCAGCACAGGCGCTTCTTGATATCGGTAAAGCGCGGGGAGCCTGAGTGGGCGCTGCTCGACCTCCCCGGCGCAAAGGATTTGCCGGCCGTGCGCTGGAAACTTGAGAACCTGGCGAAGCTTAGCGCCGATAAGCGAGCGCAACTGCTGGCCGGGTTGAGCGAAGCCCTGGGACTGCAGGGCTCGTAGCGAAACGCGCAAGGGAATGGCGACCGCTGCTGCAACAGCATTTAACTGAATATGGACAATGAACGGCTTGAACATCTGATCCGGTTCTATTCGATCTTAGACAAGCTCGAAAAAACCATTGGCGGCGCGCGAACGCTCGCCGATTGTCGCGGGCGCATGGGCTGGCCCGCGCGCGGCGTCTACTTCTTTCGCGAAGCCGGTGAGAACCGTTCCGACAGCGGCGAGGATCCACGCATCGTCAGGGTTGGCACTCACGCGTTGAAAGCGGGCGGCGGCACAAAACTGTGGGGTCGCCTGTCAGCGCACAGGGGACAACTGCGGAGCGGTGGCGGCAATCATCGTGGCTCGATATTCCGGCTCATCGTCGGAACGGCGCTGATCAAGCGGAACCGTCAGAAATTCCCGACATGGGGCGAGGGGAGTTCGGCCGACAAGGACATCAGAGCGTCTGAAGTGGAACTGGAGCAGGCCGTCAGCCAGGTGATCTGCAAGATGCCCTTTCTGTGGCTGGCGATTGAGGACGAGGCTGGACCGGAGAGCATGCGCGGAACAATCGAAAGAAATGCGATCGCACTGCTGAGCAACTTCAACAAGTCGCCGCTTGATCCTCCGTCACCACAGTGGCTGGGGCATCACTGCAACCGCGAACGCGTCAAGGCGTCAGGCCTCTGGAATCAGAACCACGTCGAGGAAAGTTACGACCCGGCTTTTCTGGACGACCTGGATGGGCTCGTACAGCGAATGGGCAAGGCATGATCGTTGTCATTCAGTGCGCGGCCAGCAAATCGCCTGATGCCGGTCATCTGATGACCGCGAAAGTAAAGCCAGTCATCTTCGTCGCACATCCTGAGATCGCTCCCCCTGGCGGCAGGCACGTGTATGCCTGCCCAGACGATGCTGCCGGCAACGGAAAATCATGGCGAGAAGAGCTGCTCGCGTACAACCGCAGCCGGCTAGAACGTAATGGGCAGATTGGTGGTGGCTCCTCAACCGCCGAGATCACACAGCCTGGTTTTCTTCACGACCTGGGCTCTTCGACATACCCCCTGGGCGCTTCTCCCGGAGAAATACCGCACCGTATTGATTTTGCGGGACGTACAGCACCTCAGCATCACCGAAACTGCACAGGTCCTCGGCCTCTCAGAAGCGAACGTAAAGACCAGACTGTGCCGTGCCCGCCTGCAGATGCGTGACGCGTTGGCGCCCGGCTTCGACGGAGCGTGGAGGCGAGGAAGGTACGAAAAAGTTCGGCCCTTTTGATGTAATCGTGGCGCTGACTGTGATTTTGTAGCGCGGCGAGACAATCGAGGACATATTGTGGCTGTGCACCGAACGCAGCAGGGCATGTATTTCACGGCTCAATACCCGACCTGTACGTCCCCCTGTCAACGCTTCGACGCCGACCTCGCGAGCGGCTCCGCATGACTCGGGCCGTTGTGGTTCGCTACTCCTTCAACGTATGAAACTTTCATTCACAACACCTTGCCGGTTTCATCCGGCGCACGGAGAAGATCATGAAAATGCGCTTTGGTCTGGAGGACGGCTTGCAGCACACCCTGGAGGAGGTGGGCCGGTTATTTACCTTAACCCACGAGCGCATTCGCTAGATCGAAGCCAAAGCTCCGCGCAAGCTGCGCCAGCCGTCGCGCTCCCGCAGGCTCAAGGTATTTCTCAAGGCCGTGCCCAGATGACGCCGGAATCTCCCGTGTACGTTTGCTACAATTTATGCTCGTAGACTCAAGGAGAGACGTATGTCGACCACAACGACTGCTCCGACGACCCCGACAAAAGCGGCACCCATTAGCCTGACCCCAAATGCCATTGCCAAGGTAAAGGGAATCATGGCGCAACAGAATCCCGCACCGGCTGGCCTACGCGTGGGGGTGGTGGGAGGCGGGTGCTCGGGCTTCTCCTACTCCCTGCAGTTCGACACCAGCGCGGGCATGATGGACAAAGTGTTCGATATGGACGGCCTTAAAGTGTTCGTGGACGCCACCTCGATCATGTACCTGAACGGCTGCCACGTGGATTACGTCGAGACGCTGGAGGGCGCCGGTTTCAAGTTCGAGAATCCGAACGTGAAGAGCACCTGCGGCTGCGGGTCGTCGTTCAACGTCTAATCAAATTAGCGCGAAAACTACGGAAGCCTCGTCGCAGGACGGGGCTTTTCTTCTGCTTGCGCTTTTTTCATTGGCCGCTGGATCTTCGACATACGGGGAGACTCGATTGTCAGGCACCATAAAAGCGGGCACCATCATGATAAAGGCGGGCACCATCATTCCCCAATCCTTGCGAGTAGAAACGGAACTATATTTGCATGGCTGGGAAATAATCAAGAATTCCGACGCCGACGCCCTCGATCGAGACATCCGACGAGCTGGCTGGAACTTCTTTTTTCTGGCTGCCAGCATTCAGGCGACCGCCTTGGGTTATTGGGGAGAGAGAACCGTACGGAGCACAATGGAGCGAGTGCTGGCGAAGGCGGAACCGTCGAAATTTAATTGCTTGGAAATAACGGAAATCTCCGCAAAACAACTCCTCCGCATTCCCTACGTACACGTCTCGGCGCACTCACGGCATATCCAGAAGAGCCCATTTCTACAAGCGCCTGCCGAACGGGTCGAGCCGTAGTGGATGCCGACTGGGCTACTGGCCGACCCCTTTCGTGTCGTGCCAATAATCTGTTTGGAAGACAATGCAGCGACATGTCCCCAACGTCTACTGCTCGCACGCGCAATCGGGAGAAGGCTTCGGCCACATCAGAAAAAGTGCAACCAACCCTACCTTGAACCAGTAAGAGTAGATAGAGACAGCAAGTGGAACTGCTGGAGCACTTCGCGTTTGGTGAGCTCGAAGCCTTCGAGGCACTGTTTCGACAATTCCAGGCGAAGTTTACCGCGGATTCTCCCGATAGTTCGGGATTCGGGAGTGGCAGAGGACTTAACGGAGGAGACATTCTGGCGGATTTATCGAGCGCGGGCGAGATTCGACCCAAGCCGCAGCTTCGGGCCCTGGGCGCGGCGGATCGGCACCAATGTGCACTGGACTATCTGAAGACGGTCCGTCCGGAAGCCAGCCTCTCGGGAAAATTGGGCGCACGGACTGCGGCGCGGCCCCGCCGTCCACCGAGATATCCACGACGAGATCGAGCGCGCCTTCCGGCAGCTACCGGCAACATTCCGGATGGTGGCTTCCCTGGCGCTCATTGAAGAAAGGCCATATGAAGAGATTGCGGACTCTCTTGGAACCTCAGTGGGTACTGTGAAGTCGCGCGTGTTTCAGGCGGTCTGCATGCTGCGAAAGGAACTGAGAAGGCACCGATCACGCGGAATGAACAAGTAGGATAGTGGGAGTAGCGAATGGAACCGACAACGCCAGCCCTCGCCGATGAAGACATCCTTGACGTCTTCCGTACCACATGCTGCACCGTCGGAGGCCGTCCTGCGGGGGGCAACCGCCCGCATCCAGAGCGGAGGCCAAACGCGATGCCGCCCGCTTGAACGTCCTCTCCCCTTGGGCGTACTGTGGGCTCAGATAGGCGGAGGTGGCTTATGGCCTTCGTTATTCCGAACCTTGGATCGGGACAAAAGACACCGCCTGCGTCGATGCCTGCCCCGTACATTGCATCCACCCGAAGAAGAACACGACGTACGACGACGCCCGTCCTGGCTTCGATGAGGTCCCGCAGCTCTACATCGATCCCGTAGAGTGCATCGATTGTGGGGCCTGCGTGCCGGTCTGCCCGGTCTCCGCGATTTTTGCGCTGGATGACCTGCCCGAAAAGTGGAAGCACTGCACGGAACTAAACGCGAGCTACGTCCAGGGCGGCAAGTTCACACCAGACGAGTACGCCAAGCACAACGCAGCGAAGTAGGCGCGGCATGTTTATATAGCTATCGTGGCGCAGCGGGTGGTGCCTGGAGGTGAACGTGAGTGTCCAAAAGATTTCCGCAGCCACGTTTCTGGTGGCCAGTATGTCTGCCTCTGTGCGGTTCTAGAGCGATCTGCTCGGCATGGAAGTCATCTATGGGGACGAAAATGGCTCTTTTTCCTCTCTCCGCACGAAAGATGGAAAGCACCCGATCCTCAATCTAGAACACGGCAACCCCGCGACCCAATGGGGGCGGCTGATCTTCTACGTTTCGGACGTTGATGGGTTCTGGGCGTACTGCAAGGAAATGGGACTTCATCCGGAGAGTCCACGAGATGCCTCATGGGGCGAACGGTATTTTCATATGTCCGATCTAGACGGTCATGAGGTGTCGTTTGCGCGTCCGATTTAGCAGTCTTCCAATAGCTGCATGAACTCATCTGGGGGAGGAGAAGCTTCCGAAGGTACTCGGGCAACATTCGTTGGCGCATGTTTTCTCCGGGATGGGGCTCCCGTAACGAAACAAGTCCCGGGTTGCGGCTCGGACTAACGAACAATATTCCAGAACCTGCCGTTCCGCATCTGCGCACTATAGCCGAGCTTGCGGAGAACGCGCACAAAACGTCTCCACGGGATCCGAGTCGGTAGTCCAGACATCATTTAGAATCAGAGCACACGCTTCCTTTTGAGCAAATTGAATGGACAGCCGGAAGCTATGGACATTGTGGGTCAGGCCACAGACGGGAGGAGTCTGATGGCGTACTACAAGGTTCGAATTGAAGTCTGGTGTGATTGGGACCCGGTGGCGAGCGAGCTTGAGGAGATTGTCGAGAACATTCGTACCGGTGACGCTATTTGTACCAAGCGCCACGTGGTTGACATCGTAGATCGTCCCCAAGATATCGAGGATGAAGACGCGATGAGCTTCTTTGGGGGAGACGAGGGCGACGCCGATCTGAGCCAGGGCTAGGTCAAAATGTGGGAGAGCGCGTATCAGGTCGAGCCTCTGCGAGAAGATAGAAGTTACATCGGCCCGCAGCATCCTGGAGCCGCGGTTCGCCCAGCCGAAGGGCGCCTTGGCAGCGAGCGTGGGGCAAGTTCTCCTACCGCCCTGCATAGGCCTCTAGTTCTTGCGTTGCCAGCTCCATACAGGGTTGCCCTTATCGTCTCGGAGCACTAGCGTGTCATTCCCCTTCACCACTTCTCGGGCAAGGACGAGGTCCGCCCCGTCCGGCTTTACCTTCGATCCGGTGACAGCGATTTCATCTCCCTTGCTGAAGACTACGCCCATTTCCTCAAGAAAGGACTTTGGGCAAAGATACACGTCAACGGTTTCTGTCCCATTTTTCACCAGCAAGTGGGCAATCTCCTTCTCGCTTCCCTTCGGCGGCAACCTCACTTCCTCCACCGTCCCCTTCATCTTCGTCTCGGTGTGCGGATCGTACTTGGGAGCGCTCGCGTCGTTTCCCTGCGCTTTTTGCGCGATGACCGGCAACAGGCAGAAGAGTGCGAGAAATGCGGCTAGAAAGAGCAGTTTCCTGAAACCGTTCGGTGGGCCAAGCTCAGGCGAACCACGCATGGCTCCTCCTTCCAAGGAGCCGCCGGAGCCGAAACCTGCTGAGCGCAAGAGTCAGTGGCGAGACTTCCGGTTCCCGGTCTCCCCTATGGCTTGGGTAGGATGAAGCCAGCTACGAGAGTGGCAGGGGAGGTTCCGTGGCCGCCTGACACCGTTCCGCTTCAGTTGGACCCAAGACAGAGGAAACGGTAAAAACTCTGTGCCGTCCTCACCATGCCCGCAACCACAAAGCATAGCTCTGGTGGCGGCTGGGGTGCAACGTAGCTAGAAACACCCGTGAGCGACTGAAGCAGACGAAGTGGGGGAGCCGCAGGAACTTCCTTCATCGGCGCGGAAGTGGCAGCTGAGGTGACACAGGTGGTTGGTCAGTCTCGGTCGTGCTTCAAAACGGGCACCTGATCGAGTGCGATTGTCTGGCGGCCGCGTCGGGAGCGGATGCGAGGGGCCCCTCCGGTTCGCCTCACCGGTACACTTTTTAGTAAAATGGGTTTGGAAATCGGCTGACTTGGGCTGCGGTGTATGCCTACGCTGCGGGATATCGTTTACGAGAACGTCCGCGAGGGCGAACTCTACGAAAAACTTGACCGCAACCGGGTGCGCTGTTTTGCCTGTGGTCATTGCTGCCCCATCCCCGAGGGCCAACCTGGTGTCTGCAAGGTTCGCTACAACCGAGGCGGGACTCTGTACGTTCCCTGGGGCTACGCCGGTGTAGTGCAGTGCGACCCCATCGAAAAGAAGCCCTTCTTCCATGCCTATCCAGGGGCACTGGCCTACAGTTTCGGAATGCTGGGCTGTGACCTGCACTGTTCCTATTGCCAGAATTGGGTAACGTCCCAGGCGCTCCGCGACCCGACCGCGGTTGTTTCCCCGTTGGCAGCCACCCCCAAGCGATTGGTGCAGCAAGCTCTGCATCAAGGCGCCAAGGTCCTGGTGAGCACGTACAACGAGCCGCTGATAACCAGTGAATGGGCGGTGGCAGTTTTCAAGGAAGCCCGCGCCACAGGATTGTTGACCGCCTTTGTCTCTAACGGAAACGGGACCCCGCAGGTGCTTGAGTACCTGCGACCCTGGGTTGACCTCTACAAAGTTGACCTGAAGAGCTTTGATGGCCGCCACTATCACCAACTCGGCGGCCGCTTGCAACCCATCCTGGAGACGATTCGCCGCCTGTACGAAATGGGCTTCTGGCTCGAAATTGTCACGCTCGTGATTCCCGGCTTCAATGACTCGGATGACGAACTGAAGCGGCTTACGGAATTCATAGCGAGTGTGTCTCCGGAAATTCCCTGGCACGCCACGGCGTTTCACAAAGACTACAAGATGACCGACCCGGACAACACCAGCGCGGAGACCTTGATGCGCGCAGCGGAGATTGGCAGGAAGTCGGGCCTACGGTACGTATATGCGGGGAATCTGCCTGGCGAGGTTGGAGACTTGGAGAACACACATTGCCACAACTGCCGGCAACTGCTGATTGAGCGGTACGGTTACCTCATCACAGGCTACCATCTGACTTCCAATGGCTGTTGCCCATCCTGTGGCATAGGGATTCCAGGACGTTGGGCTCGCGAGTTTCAGGGACAGATCACCGCCCATCCGTATGTGCCGAGGACACGTTCCAGTCCGTTTTCGATTCTAGGTCCTTCGGCATCGATATGAATCCCTGAGCGCATTGGGAGGAAACGAACATGCGCAATCGAATCTGCCACTGTGCCTCGCCAAAACTCTGTCCGGTCCTAAAATCCACAGGTTTGCACAACTTCCTCACCCGCCAATTTGCTATGACTGTTCTCCATGTTCCGCTTCTTCCGGCTGTGGTTAGGACTATTGGCTCGTTGCTTGCGTTCGCATCGCACACTCCTCTTGGAGAACTTGGCGCTCCGGCAGCAACTTGCAGTACTAAAACGCAGACATCCTTGAGCAAGACTCCACCCGATGGACAAGCTCTTCTGGGTCCTGGCCCGCCGGTTCTGGGCCGACTGGAGAACGTCGCTCCTGGTCGTCACTCCTGAAACTGTGGTGCGCTGGCATCGTGCCGGATTTCGACTCTACTCGAGCTTGCTCTCGAAGGGAAAAAACAGGTTGGCAGAAAAAGACTGTCGACGGAAATTCGGGATCTGATCTTCCGAGTGGTGGCGGAAAACCCAACCTGGGGTGCCCCCCGCATCCACGGCGAGCTCCTCATGCTTGGCTTCGATGTATCCGAGCGAAGCATCTCCCGTTGGATGAAGCGAGCCCCGAGAGATCCGGACCTGGCCCGGCGCTGGCTGGCTTTTGTTCGCAATCACAGCGATGCGATCGCTGCCATGGATTTCTTCACCGTCCCAACGGTCACTTTCAACTTGCTGTACCTGCTTCTTTATTATTAGCCACGATCGGCGCCAGATTCTGCCGCAAGATATGACGATGTTCGATGACTATGCCTTCCGGACGACTCGTAGATTGCCAGGTCTCAAGAAACTCAAGGCAAAGGACTACCTCGTGGCTTTCGAGAAAGAATTCGCGAAGAGGAAAAGTGAGATCATCGAAGCTGGCCGTTTTAGCGACCGCAAATACCGTCGGTATCGACGCTTGAACACACTGAGCTGCTGACAAAGTGCAAGGTTCTCCACTAGCAGGTCTTGCCGGGAATGAAAAAGCCTGACTATTGCTCCGAACCACAGCCGTAGAAAGCGGAACATGGATGAAAGTGATACCACAATCGCAAGTTGAGGAAATCCTGCAAACTGTTGATTTCAGAGCCGGACAGAATTATGGCGAGAGACAGCTGTCAAAAACCCTCTAGCGCGTCAACCCAACCACCTTTCGGTATCCGTCCAGACCGACTAATTTCTTGAATAGGGCGAATGGGTTGAATCGGCAGACTCCTTGGAATCTTCGGTAACGGAGGAATCATATTGGTGCGTCTCAGAATGTAGTTTTCCTCGACGACCTCTCCTAGGTACGCCCCGTCGCTGGCCCAGACTCGACCATCCTCGATCCATCCCAAGTAGGCACCGTCGGCATGAAATAGATTCTCATTATGAATAAAACCAAAATATTCTCCGTTCCATTTGAAGACCGGCGTCATTGGAGCTCACTGCTCTTCGTCTGAGATTACCGCTTGGCAGGCCCCGAGCAAACCTTATTCGTGCTCTTTGCAAAAGGCTTCGTCAGCACAAGGTTTTCTCGGGTCCACCAGCGAGATTTGGTCGGCCCGCACATCTCCGCTAGTCCGCCGCAAGGCTTCTCGGAATCAACTAAAGATCGAAATACAGGAAAAACTCAAATGGGACTGGTCGCAGGCTCACTGGGGCCAACTCGCGTTCTCGTTTGTAGGTAAGCCAGGCTTCAAGGATATCCGGGGTAAACACATTGCCCTCGAACAGCCAATCGTGATCCGTCTCCAGTGCGTCAAGCACCTCACCTAGCGAACCCGGCGTGCTCTTGACCTTCGCGGATTCCGCAGGCTCCAGTTCATAAAGGTCCTTATCAATCGGTTGGCCAGGATCGATCCTGTTCCGGATTCCGTCCAGTCCCGCCATCAATTGAGCGGCAAAACAAAGATAGGGGTTACTCGCCGGATCGGGACAGCGGAATTCAACCCGCTTCGATTTTGGGCTCTTGGAGTATATGGGAATGCGCACGGCCGCGGACCGATTGCGTTGCGAGTACACAAGATTGACAGGAGCCTCGAATCCGGGCACCAACCGACGATAAGAGTTGGTAGTCGGAGCGCAGAGACCGAGCAGCGCCGGGGCATGGCGCAACAGGCCACCGATATAGTATTTGGCCGCCTGGCTGATCTGAGCATAGCCCTTCTCGTCCCAAAACAAATTGCTGTCACCCTTCCACAGGCTTTGGTGGGTATGCATGCCGGAGCCGTTGTCGCCGAAGATTGGCTTAGGCATGAAGGTGGCGGTTTTGCCGTGCCTCCGGGAGATATTGCGGACAACGTATTTGTAATACATGACGTTGTCGGCCATTTTCGTCAACGTCGTGAACCTCATGTCAATTTCGCCCTGCCCGGCAGTGCCCACCTCGTGATGATGGACCTCAACCGGAACACCGACTTCCTTCAGCTTTAAGATGATCTCCGAGCGGATGTCCTGAAGCGTGTCGGCCGGCGGTACCGGGAAATATCCCTCTTTGTGCCGCAGCTTGTAGCCAAGGTTGGGGTTCTCCTGGCGTCCAGTGTTCCAGACACCCTCGTTGGAGTCGACAAAGTAGTAGGCGCAATGAGCGTTTTGGTCGAAGCGCACATCATCGAAGATGTAGAACTCCAGTTCCGGTCCCCAGTAGCTCACTTCCGCAATTCCAGTATTTTTCAGATAGCTTTCCGCCTTCTGCGTAACGTAGCGCGGGTCGCGGCTGTAACGATGGCGCGTGACAGGATCGAGCACATTGCAGATCAAATTCAGGGTGGGGACTTCAAGAATCGGATCGACACAGGCCGTCTCTGGGTCGGCGACCAGCAACATGTCACTTTCGTGGATCAATTGGAATCCGCGGATACTGGAGCCATCGAAACCGATGCCTTCCCCAAACAGGTCGTCGCTCAGGTCCTCGACCGGGATCGAGAAATGCTGCCAGACCCCCGGGAGATCCACGAACTTGAGATCCACAATCTTGACCCCTGTCTCTCTCGCCAGTTTCTGCACTTCATCGGGTGTCTTCGGCATGATTTCAGCCTCCTTCGCAGAGAGATGTTTGGCCCTGGATGACCGTCTCGAACAGACTGGGTTTTCCCTTGAGTACCCAAATGGCGACCGTCTCGTCCATGTCCACTGTGCCCAACCTGCCCCTTGGGCGCGTGCTGCTCCAACCTGTCCGTTCGTGATGAACGCCTCTACGGTGCCGAAGTATGAGCCAGAGCTCGACAGGCTGCAACAAAAGACTTTTCACCGGAGCGCCGGAAACTATGTTGTAGTAGCGCGACAAATCCCCATTTGCACGAAGTATATGCCCTGCCTCGCCTGCATACTTGGGGTTGGGGACGGCAGACTGGCTGTCCCTTGTTGCGGTGGAAAGACGCGAAGGGGAAAGAGCAAGAGCAAATGATTGGCGATGAGTTGAACATATGAAAGAGGAACAGAGAGCGGGAGTAATGAAACTTCCGCTCCGCCGACAGCGCCGTTGAGGGGTTTCCGGGGCTTGCTTTTGCACGCTGCTGCGCACAAGATCTGGGGTTTGGGAAGGGAGGCTCCATATGTCAGACACACAGTATCGTATGCTGCGGGTCGTGCTGGGTTTTCTCTCGTTGCTCATGGCCATAGCGGGCGTATTCCTGATCTTCAGCAGCAAGGCCCTGATTCTGCGCCTATTCCTCCATCCCCCCGAAGCGGAAATCTCTATTTTGCTGCTCGCCGCACTGAAGGAGATGGGTGGGTTAGCACTCATGCTCGGCATCATGCTCTTCTTTGCCTCCCGAGATCCCGAGCGCAACGTGGCGATCATCGATGCGCTGATGGTGGGACTTTGCATATTGGCGATCACACCGCTCATTTCTCTCTATACGCTCGACGTCAGCAGGCTGTATCCGGCGTATGCGGTCTGGGGCCGTTCATTGGTGAGGCTGACCCTGGCGGCTTTTCTTTACTTTTTGAGGCCGAAGAAGGCAGGTTGGAAACCTGTAGGGAACTTTTGAGAAATGTGATCGACCGCGGGGCCTGCCTTTGGCTGATGCCGATTACCCGATGAATGGCGGCCTGCCTTTAAGCGATGGGTTGATGTCATACCTGCCTTGGGCGAAGAAAAGAATCCCGCACTGCGGGCGCGGGCAGTCATCATCTTCAGCGTGGATAGCGTGATCAGTGCGTTAAGAAGCGCCGACGGCGCGAACTTTCTTTCGGGTGATCTCCTCTTCCGCCCGAAGCCAGTCGTCTACTTCGTGGCCGTCTTCCCTTCCGCGTTCCTCGTAGAGTTCAAATGAGCGTTGGCGGATCTGCTCTTCGAGCTCTTGCGGATCGCTCCCCACCGTCCTCGGCGGTTTTTGCGTAGCGTTGGCCATGGCTTGACCTGTGCTTCGCCAAAACTATGACCGTGTCCCAAGCACACCCGGGTCGCACCAAAAACGGGTCAATTTAAATCTGGCAATGTCTCATGGAGGGTGAGGAAGAAAGCGATCCAGACGGCGTCGAGAGCCGAGTGAAAAGGCCACCACGGTAGTGCGCGCATGGTTGCCCAACTGCACAGGCCGAAACCCAAGGGAGCGCCGAATTTAGGCAGCGCGTTCGTAACGATGGTGGAGACCACCGACACGAGGCCAAGCTACTTGTCGTTCGCCAAAACTAGATCGTGCTTCTGTCGAGGCCGCATTCGCAGCGACCTTGTCAGTCGACGTCGCGGATCAGCGGTTCATCGCAAAGATCAATCAGCATGGAATGGTGCTGATAATCGAACCAGCGGCAGAAGACATCAAAACTCCGGTCTCGCGGCCAGGTTGATATATCCGTGTACCAACCCGCCAGCTGCTCCTCGAAGATCTCCTCACACAATTCGCGCAGAACTTCGGCTACGTCCTCGTCGGTATCACATTCTGGGATCAGGTAGATCGTCGGCTCCCGAGTCCGGTTGAGCAATGTGAGTTCAAGGCTGGTGGGATCGGTTGCGTGTAGCCAATCTTAGAAAAGGCTGTTTGGGTTTGAAGACGATGGCTGACCGGTTCAGCGTGACCATGTTGTTCTCCGCTATCACTCGGCGCGGCGTTCGTAACGGTGGTGCAACCCGCCCACTTGCGGAATCGCAATGATCTCGCCTCGTCGCATGATTGCGCGCGGCTCGGGAGCGTCCTTCGCCAGTGCCAAGTGCGTCCGCGACCGGTGGTAGTACGTTAGATAGTTCTTCAGGAGATGGCGGAGGTGCCGTTGACTGAGGATAATCATGTGGTCCAAACATTCACGCCGAATCGAGCCGATTAGCCTCTCCACGAAGGCATTTTGCCAAGGACTCCGGGGTGCGGTGATTACTTCGTTCATTCCGAGCAATTGGACTCGAGAGCGAAATTCGCGTTTGTTGCTTTGTCCGACGATTCTGGGTTCGAGACCCTTGAAGTTGGAGCCATGGCGGAAGGACGCCACCCAAGCGGCACGCTGCGAGGTTTACTTGAGTGGCGAGGAAGAGCCCTACATTAGAAGTATGGCAAGAACCAACATTTGAAGCCGCGGTGGACGCAAAGACTTGAGCGGATCGGCCCTCGGAAGGCTTACGGGATGAGGTTTGTGTTGCGGTTGTGGTCGCAGGAACCGTTAGTCCGATTCTCTTTTGACGATGAGCGGCCTTCTCGCGAATTCGCAAACATAGGTCCCTTCAAAGGGAGGTGGAGCCATACCAAAAGCCAAACAGCTGACTGTATCGATTGAGAATCGGCCGGGAACGCTCGCGAGCGTAGGAAACACCCTCGGTCATGCGAAGGTGAACATCCTCGCTTTTCTCTCTGGTGCGTCAGGAGCTGAAGGGTACGTGCAGCTCGTGGTCGACGATGTGAAGAAAGCTGAGGACGCCCTGGAAGACGCAGGCTTCTCCTATTCTGAGCAGGATGTGCTTCACATCGAAGTCCCAAATAAGCCGGGGGCTCTGGGTGAAATTGCTCGGAAGCTCGCCGCCAAGAACATCAACATTACTTGTAGCAACGACCGTGAAGGCCTCCAGGAAGGCCAGCGTGGTTCTCGCAGTCTCCGACTTGGACGAAGCGGCTCGCCTTCGCTAGGCGATCCGCGGCTCCGAGGCGGAGGCGCATTGTGCCGCATCCTTCTCCCGGAGGAGCTCGATGTGGCACCCAATTTCGTAACAAGGTCCATACCCCTTATAGTGCTCCAGAACGCCAGATGTTGAAGGGGAGATTTCCACAGCAGTCGCAGCGCCGAGCCGCTGTGAAAATCTTTGTGACTCAACTGCGGATGAAGTTTTCTGCTGGCTCAGTAGAATGCTCGCCAGCAGCAA
>JBKPEB010000106.1:0-18441 GCA_046728215.1 Acidobacteriota bacterium
CGAGGCTTGACTACGGTTCGCTTTCGCTACGACCTGCTGCTTTGCTAGCCCTCCTGTCGGAGCAGACCAGACTTGCGTCCGGCCATCGAGGGCGTTTACATCCGGGCTTCCGACGGCTTGGTCACCCGTGCCGTCGCCGAAGATAACTACAGTGCCAACTGGGTAATCTGCACTGACGGGACTCTCACCCGTTAGATCATCAACTAGCTTCTCTGCACTATCCCGCGCACTCCGAGTTGCCGACCACCCATTCGCAACAGGCTAATTCGCATTGTGCGTCGAAGTGTAATGTAGGGTGCAAAGCACAAACCCAGTCGGCCAGTTCGCACTTCATTTTGACAAAGGTCACAGCGGCAAGCACAATGTGATGCCCAGAGCGACGAAGGCATTTCGTGATGCGTACCGTTCGGTGTTTCATCTTGTTCTGCGTTGTGGCTGCGGCGGTGCCAACCGCATTGTTCGGGCGCACCGCGGGAGAGGACATACCCGAAATCAAGGCGAACGACAACCGTTTACCTTGCGGCCGTCTAAAAGATGGCGTATTCACCATCGAATTGGAAGCGCGGGTGGGTGTTTGGTACCCGGAAGAGGGGGACGGCCCCGCCCTCCACGTACAAGCGTTTGCAGAAGCCGGCCATTCCCCGGAAATTCCCGGGCCGATGATCCGAGTTCCTGAGGGGATGGAGATTTCGGTCGGCATTCGAAACGCGATTCCTGGCTCCACTCTTGTTATCCACGGCCTCCACATACGACCGGGCAGTCCCGGTGACACAGTTCAACTGGCACCAGAAGAGCGCCGCAATATTCGGTTCCGAGCGAGCAAAGCGGGCACCTATTATTACTGGGCAACGACGACCGGAAAGGCTCTTCCAGATCGCTACGGCGTCGATAGCCAACTCAACGGGGCACTGATCATCGATCCGCCGGTGACGAGAGCCGACGATCGGGTTTTCGTCATCGGGTGGTGGGAAAACCCTGAGTTGAGGGCAATGGGCGGTGATCCGTTCACGAAGGGCCGGAATGCGATTGTGATAAACGGCCGCGCATGGCCCTATACAGAACGGTTGACATACAGAGTTGGTGACTCAGTGCACTGGCGCTGGATCAATGCCGCACAGGGAAACCACCCGATGCACCTCCATGGCTCTTACTACACTGTCGATAGTATCGGCGACGGGGAGCGCGATACTCTGCTCAAAAGCGAACAGCGCCGATTGGTCGTCACGGAGCTAATGAGGCCTGGTACGACCATGTCGCTGACGTGGACACCGCAGCAGCCGGGCAATTGGCTGTTTCATTGCCATGTCCTTGCGCACATTTCTCCCGGCCTTCGGCTGCGGCCAGCTGACAAAGAACCTTCGTTCACACAAGACGAATCACATCACGCCATGGATGGGATGGCCGGCCTGGTGTTGGGAATTAACGTCCTTCCCTCGCGAACTGCGCTTGCCGCGAAACAATCCGACATGCCTTTGCGGAGGCTTCGTCTCGTAGCGCAGTTGCAGTCGGGGCGGTACGGCAAGGATCCCGGTTTCGCGTTCGCACTTCAGGAAGGGTCGGGTCAAGCTGCAGAACGCTCAGGTCGTATTCCCGGACCACCGATCGTACTCACTCGAGGCCAGCCTGTTGAGATTACGGTGTTGAACAAACTCCCCGAGCCAACATCAGTGCACTGGCATGCTATGGAATTGGAGAGCTACTACGACGGCATTGCGGGGTGGAGCGGCACTCCGGGCCATATTGCGCCGATGATAGAGCCGGGAGCTTCATTTGTAGTGACATTCACGCCTCCGCGCGCGGGAACGTTCATTTATCACACGCACCTCGATGACATTCGCCAGCTGAGCTCCGGGCTTTATGGTCCGATCATCGTGCTCGATCCCGGTCAATCACTCGACCCGGAAAGGGATCGGATCATGCTCGTCAGCGTCAAGGGGCCGTCCGACAACACGCCGATCCTGCTCAATGGTGATGCTGACCCCGGCCCGATCGAATTGAAGCAAGGTGTCAGATATCGGTTCCGGTTCATCAACATCACGCCGCACGATCCCCTCTTGACCGTATCTCTGCTCGCCGGCTCATCCCCGGTGACGTGGCGCGCGATCGCAAAGGATGGAGCTGATTTGCCCATTTCCCAGGCGACTGAGCGTCCTGCGCGCCAAACCGTGTCAGTGGGAGAGACGTACGATTTCGAATTCGAACCACGATCAGCGGTTGAACTCCGGCTCGAAGTCTTTCGTCCAGCGCGGGCTGCGATGGCTCAGTCACAAATCGTGGTTCCGGTCCATATTCGCTAAAGTTGTTTTGTCCATGCTGGAGAACTCCCCACGGTAGGCGAGCTTCTTTTTGTGCACGACCTCGAGTGAAGACGGGGGCACCTCCAAGAGCGCAGTCTCGTGCCACCAACAAATGGTGTGGTTACAACCCACTGAGTGGATGACGCTAGTGCTTTTTCGAACGCGACGCCTCACACCTTCTCTTAACCTTGAACATCATCCCGGCGTCGCGTCCGAAAAAGCACTAGCGTCATTCACCCAGAGTTGAAGGATTCGCCAGAAATCAGACCGGCGACGACGGTTTTTTCTGCGTCTTTCAATGCGTCGGTGACCAGCTTATTTCCATCCACGAAGACAAAGGCCGCCGAGCCTGCCTTTTGGAGATCAAGGGAATTCTCTCAGCCACCGCTGACTGCAGGCACGATGGAAATCTCCGATCCGGCGGAGAGGCGACTCGCGAGCCCGCCTGTGTATCGGACATTTTCGTCTCCAATGAAAATATTGATATGCTCCCGCACTTGTCCTTGCTCCGTTACAACGCGATCGCGAACGCCCGGGTAGAGTGTCCAAAGAACGGACAAGGCGTCGGCCAAAGTTGCGGGAGAGCCCTCGATCGCGACTCTAGGCCGTCCAGCAGTGAATTCGCGCAAAGCGCCCGGAATGTGAAAAGTGACTGGCATGGATCATCTCTTCGTTCGACGAGTATTGCTTCTCGAGATGGTTCTCGTTGACTTTGTCCGATGGGAAGATGCGGGTGCGGCCCTAAGGGAGGTTGGCGGGACAATGCCGGAGGCGTGCTCGACGAGTGCACTACGAACGCAGACCACGGAGGGCAACCCCTCGAGTATCTTTTCCCATGTCCGTCCTTCATTGCGCGAACCAAAGAGTTGGCCGCTCCTTGTGCCGAAGAAAATCCCGGGGGGATCGAATGAATCCGCTGTCATGGCGTCTCTTAGGACAGTCTCATATGCGCGCTTTTGTGGCAGCCCGCGCATGAGTGGTTCCCACGAAGCTCCATTGTTACGGGTTCGATAGACTCGCAGACGGCCGTCACATGCGCAGCGAAACTCATCGGACTCAACGGGAACGATATACACGCAGTCGGGGTTTCTCGGGTGCATGGTCATGGCAAAACCAAAATCCGAGGGCACTCCATTGGCAATGTCGGTCCAGTTCTCGCCGCCGTTGTCCGATCGATACAATCCCCAGTGATTTTGCAGGAAGAGGCGCTCAGGGCGAGCGGGATGCATCGCGATTTTGTGCACGCATTGCCCGAACTCGGGATATTTGTCGGGCATGAAGACGGCGCGGATACCGCGGTTCTGCGCGGTCCAGGTACTCCCGCCGTCGATGGTCCGGTAGACGCCCCCGGACGAAATTGCCACATACATGCGCCGGCTGTCGGCTGGGTCGAGCACGATGGTGTGCAGGGCCAGGCCTCCATTGCCCGGCACCCAGCGGGGCCGATGTGGATGATCGAACAGGCCACGCACTAACGACCACGTTTGGCCTGCGTCACGGGTTTCGAAAAGCGCGGCGGGTTCGACGCCACAATAGAGTACGTCGGGTTCCTCCGGCCGACCGAGCGTTATCTGCCAGATGTTCTTCAGGGAAACGCCGGTGTCGGAAGGAAATCGAATGGGTGCCTGTTGGGGATTCGTCCAGCTCCTCCCAAAGTCATCGCTCGATCGAAGCAGGGTTCCCCAATAACTCGCCGTTGAGGCCCATATTCGGTGTTGGCCTCCGCGGGGATCGTAGGCCATCGAGTAAACATTGTGCCCGTGGAAATAGGGGCCCCCAACCTCCCAACGGTTGCGCTGGGCATTTGAGCGAAGGATGAACGCTCCCTTGGTCGTTCCCACTAACAGAAGAGAATCTCCCTTCTTGACCTGCGCATGCCGCACGCTGTGAAAGGTCGTGGTCCTGGGTGCATTTTGATCTGCTCCGGGATCGGCGGAAACAATTGCACCAGACTGAATGGCTTCCAGAGCGGCCTGAACTTCACCTGCGCGTTGATAACGCTGCATCGGTTCCTTGGTCAGGCAGCGTTGAATCGTGGCCCAGAGGCCGGGGGGCACAGGAGGGCCGAGCGGGCTCGGGATTTCGCGCATAATAGCCGAGCTGATCTCGAAGCCGGTGCGCCCCTCAAACGGCAGGCGCCCGGAAGCCGCTTCATACAACACGACTCCAAGGGCCCACAGATCGCTGCGACTGTCGGCCGCATCCCCACGCAGGATTTCTGGTGCCATGTACGGCAAGGTGCCGCTTACGCTGGAGGCGCCCTCGATGGTTGCGAACGAGCGGGTCGTGCCCTCGAAAATGCTGCCGCCCACTTGCTTGGCTAAACCGAAATCCAGAACCTTGACCAAACCGTCGGAAGTGACCACGATATTGGCCGTCTTGAGGTCGCGATGAATGATGCCACGGTCATGAGCGCGAGCAAGGGCACTGGCAATCTGAACGCCGTAGCGCAGAACTGACTGGGGCGGAAGTCCTGCATCCGCGCTTATCGCGCGGAGAGACTTACCTTCGACCAGTTCCATGACGATGTAGAGGTCGCCGTCGGTTTCACCGACTTCGTGGATGGTGCAGATGTTGGGATGGGAGAGCGAAGAAGAGGCCCGCGCCTCATGAAGCAGATGCTGGCTTCCCGATGAATCGAGGCGAGCCTCCTTGTTAACGACCTTTACGGCCACATCGCGGTGCAAGACTTCGTCATAAGCGCGATAGACAACGCCCATTCCGCCTTCCCCGATCTTCGCGACGATACGGCAATGACCGAGAATCTGGCCGATCACAGTTGACTCCCTCCCCGCCCATGCTAGGTTGCGTTTGGAGCTTACGTCAACGAAGCCGAGCTCTCGCCGAAAAGGTCGCCTTCCCTTGTGAGTTTCGACTCACGACCGAAGCAGTCGTCCTTCTCCAAATAGTTGATAAATTCCTTATCTTGCAGTCCCTGAGTGTGCCTAGGTTGCGAGTCAAGGTTGAGCAATGATCGTTGAGCAAGCCAATTTTCTTAGGTCAGCTCGTTATATGATTCGGCTCGAGGTAAGCCGAATGAGCAAGTCACTCAAGCAACGGCTGTCGACGAATTCTTGGCTTTGTGCGGTGTCGCTCACCTTTGTTTTGATTGCACTTTCCTTCCCTGCCTCGACGGCCCAAACGCAAAAACAGACCATCCGCGTGATCGCCTTTGGTGCTCACCCTGATGACTGCGACCTCGGCGCTGGGGGCCTGGCTGCTAAGTATGCTTCTAGGGGCAGCAAGGTGAAGTTCGTGTCGCTCACCAACGGCGACGCAGGGCATCAGTCGCAGCATGGTGAGCAGCTCGCCCAGCGCCGACGAGTCGAGGCTCAGGAAGCGGGGCGGCGCATCGGCATCGAGTACGAGGTCCTTGGTAACCACGACGGCAAGCTCTTGCCTAGCCTAGAGGTCCGCGAACAGGTCATCCGCGAGATTCGCCAGTGGAAGGCGGACGTCGTAATCGCACCCAGACCCAATGATTATCACCCGGATCATCGGTACACGGGAGTGTTGGTGCAGGATGCGTCCTATATGGTGATTGTGCCCAGTCTTGTACCGGATACGCCAGCGCTCGCGCGAAATCCAGTGTTTGTTTACTACAGCGACCGGTTCACGCGCCCGCAGGCCTTTCGAGCGGACATTGTGGTGTCGATTGACGATGTGTTTGACAAGAAGATCAATATGCTGGACGCGCACGTGTCACAGTTCTACGAATGGCTGCCATGGACTGCGGGACAGTTGGAACAGGTACCCAAGGATCCCGCAGAGCGAAAGAAGTGGCTGGCGGCACAGCCCATCGCAGAGAGAAAAGTGCGTCCGGAGTGGCGAGAGATGTTGGAGAAATATTATGGTGCGCAGGCGTCTCGCATTCAGCACGCCGAGGCATTTGAGATCACAGAATACGGACACCAGCCAAGTGAGGAAGAGATTCGCAGGCTCTTCCCGTTCTTTCCGGAGACAGGACCACGCCCCTGAATCGCTCGCTCACCGAGGACTTTTGAATAGCTTCCGTGAAGCCTGTTACTCGAAAACACTCTTCAATTGGGTGAAAAATCCCTACAGCACTCCCTGACAGGACGCGCGACAAAACATGACGCTGTGGCGGACGTTTACGGCGCTAAAATCGCGGGGAAGTTATCACGTTTTTATCACGTCAGCCCGTTTTTCAAGGCGCTACATCACTTGAGGTCTCCTGACAACTGGGGCTCACCCTCACACTGCCGAAATCCAAGCGTCATTGGAAGACACCGAGCACCACTTCAAGAGTGAAGCTCCGGCAGGCAGCCGTTCGTCATCGGGTGTTCTCCATGTCAATTCGGCTGGAGAATCGGTAGGCTGCATTTAGCTTCTGATGTTGTTGTTCCATTGGGACGCGCGCTCAAATGCATGCTCTCATGCTGCTTGGTGGCACCCTTCCGACTTCACCACGCGCTTGGTCGAGGCAGGATGCCGGACCAAACGCTCTGGCGGGCGGATTGGTCGTGGCACAAGATTACCGCCGCAGTTTGGGCAAATGCCTTGCAGCACCTTGTCGCTGCAGGTGGCGCAGAAGGTGCATTCATAGCTGCATATGCGGGCGTCGGCTGCACTAGGAGGTAAGTCACGATTGCAGCATTCACAGTTTGGGCGGAGTTCCAACACGACAGTCTCCAGGAGAATTTTTCCTACGGTTGTGAGTATACGATTGTCCGCCCTCGCTCACCATCTGAAGCGCACACTACTTTAGGCCTGTGCCAAGCCAAGAGTAAAACAAAAGCAATTACTCACACCCTGAGAGTGACAATGAGTAGGTGACGACTGCATTTCCTGAGCGTCCGGCGGTCAGGGGAATGACACGACTGATCCGAGGGCTGCCGTAGACTACGCTGGTGCGGAGCTCCCGGACTTTTGGGAACTCCGCGCGTGTTCGAATGGCAGGATGAACAGCCTGCTGAGTCTCTTAGGACCCGAGACTCAGGCGACTGGACTCATTGGATGCGACGCAGAGGTCCGTTAGCGATTGCGAATTGGCTGGTGTTCAAGACTTGTATACCCGCGTTGTGATCGCCATCGAAAGGCGTTACCGTGCCGAGGCACCCGGCGTTGACCGCGTCTGCGGGGTCGGCGAACCACATCCCGAGGTGGTCGGTCTGGACCGCGACCGGACCTGGGTTCAGAATGAAGGTTTCCTCACTGAAGATCCCAGTTACGTCTAGGATACCTCTGCCCACTGCATTGGTTGTCAGGTCGCCCTGGTACCACGCAGGCACGAAGGGTGCGTTCGGAGTTGTGATGACAAAGAGCGTGAAGTCGGTGCTTGCGGGAAGGTCGAACACTTCAACGTGCATGTTCTGAACTGGCCCCAGGTCGCTGATCGTTACCCGTCCACGAGCTGTGGCTTTGAGGCAGGATACCGCGCCTGCAGATTTAACCATGTTGAACGTGATGCTATCGCCTGCTGCCGCCTTCGCGAGTGGAACGATCCCAATCGAACTGATGGCGACTGCCAGCGTAATGCTTGCAGAGAGTAAGCTTCGTTTCATAGGGAAATCACCTCAAGAGGAAGCTTGAACCTACTCGTCCGCACAATTGTCACGTGGAGGTCAAGGCCTCGTTAAAAGTAGGTCGCCAGGCATTTCAGAGTGCAAGCTGTGTTGTAGAAGTGGGTGTCCTACTTGCCGACCAGGGATCGAGCGAATGGCTGGTCTTGGAATAAACGTGAAAAGTCCGAGTTGGTGCCGTAGAATACCCTCGCGTTTCTTGCCTGACCTCTTTTCTACGCGTAGCGCCGAAAGCGGTGCGGCATGAAGTCCTTCCATGCGTTTCGGCTGGACTCCGCGAACCAGTGCCTCTGGCGCGGACAGCAGCGCATTTCGCTCACTCCCAAGGCATTTGATGTGCTGCGCTATCTGGTAGAGCACCACGGGCGGCTGGTCACTCAGAGTGAAATTTTGGAAGCGCTTTGGCCGGAAACGTATGTGAACCCGGAGCTCATCAAGAAGTACATCCTGGGGATTCGCAAAGTGCTTGGCGACCAACACGATAAACCCGTGTTCATCGAAACCTTGCCAAAGCGAGGATATCAATTCGTAGCACCGGTTCGCGATACCGCTGCGGAACTAGCTGAAATCCCTTCCGCAACTGGGTGGAAGATGGTGGGAAGGAAAGCCGCCCTGGCCGAACTTCAGCACTCGCTTGACAAAGCGCTACGCGGCCACCGGCAGGTAATCTTTGTCACCGGTGAGGCAGGCATCGGCAAAACGATGCTGGTCGATGTGTTCCATCAATGGGCTGCTCGCCGTTCGAATCTGCGAGTGGCGCGTGGGCAATGTGTCGAGGGCTTCGGCGGAAAGGAAGCATATTATCCAATGCTCGAGGCCCTTGGGCAGCTAATTCGCGATAGCGACAACAATCCTGTCGCTCAGACGCTGGCGAAAAGAGCGCCCACATGGTGGATTCAATTCCCCTCATTCGTGAAAGCGGAACAGAGAGAAGCCTTGCAGCGTGAAATTCTGGGGGCCACGCGCGAGCGGATGGTACGGGAGATCTGCGAGACGCTGGAAGCTATTACGGCACATAATCCACTGGCCCTGATTTTTGAAGATCTCCACTGGGTGGATGACTCGACACTCGACCTTATCTCCGCATTAGCTCGCCGCCGAGAACCAGCCAAGCTTATGCTGCTCGGCACCTATCGGTCGGCCGATGTTGTGCTTTCCAAAACGCCGTTGAAGGGCCTCAAACAGGACTTGCAAGTGCATCATCTGTGCACCGAGATTGCGCTCGAGCGCCTGGAAGAAGCCGAGATTGCCGAGTACCTGGCCACGGAGTTTCCAGATGGTAGCTTGCCCGCAGGTCTGGCCAAGCTGATCTATCGTCACTCGGGCGGAAATGCGCTCTTCATGGTAGAGATTGTGCAGGACATCGTGAAGAAAGGTTTGATAGCACAGACGCGGGGAGCATGGATGCTTACCAAGCCCCTGACAGATATCGATCCTGGCGTACCAGAAACGCTACAACAAATGCTGGACCTCCAGTTCTCTCAGCTTAGTTCCGACGAGCAGCGGATTTTGAGCAGTGGAAGTGTGGTGGGGGAGCGGTTTTCCGTATGGGCGATTCGTCCTACTCTCGATATTGAGGCTGATCGCATCGAGGATTTACTCGAAGGATTAGCCGAAAAACAACAGTTTGTTCGGTCCGCAGGACTTCAGGAACTTCCAGACGGCTCAGTTTCGGCCCACTATGAATTCAAACATTCTTTGTTCCGGCAAGTTCTCTACCGCCGCCTGTCTAGCATTGGCCGATCCAAGCTGCATCGGCGAATTGGAGAGCAGCTGAGATTGCTTTATACACAGGACAGGCCGGAACTTGCCTCGGAGCTGGCATTGCATTTTGAAGAAGGACACGAGTATGAGCACGCCATTCGTTACTTGTTGCTCACAGCAGAGAGTGCGCAGCGCCGTTTCGCTCACGGGGATGCGCTACCTGTGCTGCGCCATGCGCATGAGCTTGTGCCCAAGGTTGCATCCAATAATCGAGTGGAAATGGAGATCCAGATTTTAAAGCGCATTGGCGATGCGCACTATGCCCTTGGACAGGTCGTCGAGGCGGCCCAGGCCTATCAGACTGAAGTGGATAAAGCAGCTCACGCCAGCCTCACGAAAGAAGAGGTGAGTGCACTGAGTCGCCTTGCTTACACAACATCTCCAACTGACTCGCACCTCGGAATAGCTGCCAGTGAGCGGGCAGTAGAACTGAGCAAGAGGCTTGGCGATCCCACGTTACTAGCTCGTACCCAGATCCTGGCGGCTGCGTTTCGCCTCTTACATGATCATTGGCGAAAAGAGGATGCGGACATTTGCACAACAACGATCCCGATCATTGAGCAATTGAGCGCCAAAGACGTTCAGGGCGCTCTCGAAATCCTGTACCCGGCCCAGGCTCTCATCCTCCAGGGCCAGTACCGTTTTGCGCTCAATGCAGAAGATAAAATTCAAAATGTGACAGGTAGCAGCGGGCTGATCGCTAACTTAGGCGCTTGGGGTAAGTCCCTCGCCCTCTTGCACATGGGGCAGCTTGGCAAACTTGTTGTAACGTTGCGGTTGCTAATAGACGGCGCTGAGAAAAATGGGAACAAGCTGTGGTTTTGCGCATTCAGCGGCATGGAAGCATGGTTGCGGACATTGGCCTTTGATTTTCAGGGCGCCCGGAAGCTGTGCGACGCAGTCCTGCCAATGTGCAGTGGCAAGCCAGGCCGGACGCCGAGAGCCGTCACTCTACTCTCCGCAGGCGATGCGGAAGTTGGACTTGGAAACTATCAAGAAGCAGTGCGTTGCTTCAGTGAAGTCAAGAGTATGACGGACGAACACTTTTATATGTATTGGTATTGGAGAATGAGATCTGTGCTCGGGCTGGCAAGGACTTGGCTGGAATCAGGGAGCATAGACGATGCCCGTCGCGAAGCCGATTGTTTTCTGCAGGCCGTGCTGTCAACGGCAGACCCTAATATGAAGGCACTCGCCTGGGAAATGAAGACGCGAGTCGCAATTGCTGAGGGAGATTGGGCACTTGCTGAGGAGTCGATTCAAGGCGCCCTGGCCGTTTTGGGAAAGTGCGAAGTACCGATGTCTGCTTGGCGTGTGCACGCCACCGCGTCGGAACTATATCGGCTTCAGGGAAAGGACGAATCAGCCGGACAACATCGCGCACAGGCGGAGACAGGAATTCACACGCTCGCACGTTCATTTCCGGAACAGGAACAGCTTTGCGCAATATTCCTTGCTGCCGATCCAGTTCGCCGGATTCTAGGCGCCGCCACCGTAAAATAAAGCCAGCGACGGCCGCAAAAAATGAGACCTCCAAAACTCAGCTGATCAATCGTCCAAGCAAATGTGAGGAAGACGCTTTGAAACCCCTAGACCAGGACGCTTCAGGCTACCCGCCGCAGGGACTGACGGGGGACTCGAGGACGTAATTCGACCCGTTGAAGCTCCCTCGGGCAACCCTGAGCCGCGCTACTACCAGGTCCACCCACACTGGCAACGCACTGAGTCGCACAAACTGGGTTTCCGCAGAATTGCTTTACAGACAGCACATAGTCTCATCCACATGGCGAACCTCCAAAATCCATAGCCACCGCCCCGGTGTCTGCTGACCGCTCTGCTCGTCTTGCTCACCTCACCGTGACTGCTCCAGAACAACCCACTTGTCGAACTGCTCTGACCCGGATGTACGATTTGACGAACCTGGTAGGAGATTCGAACCTGGACTTTTGTCATTTGGATGTCAAAAGACCAGCGTAATCTTCGATGTTAGAACCGTTTTTAGCTGGCCTTGGAAAGTAGAGCATTTCCCGCAATTCGTACGTTGACAGGGACGGATAGAGAGCGACCAGAGAACTCCGTTTCAAGGCTCGGGGTGGAGCAACTGGAAATAGCGTACTTCCTTTCCTCACGATGACAACGCCTATTAGCAAGAAAACGCTCCCGATAACAGTCTAGGCACTTCGCTTCGCCGCCATTTTTTCTTTCGGAACCAAATTTGGACCAAAACGGCACCGAGACGGCCACGCCTTGGTTCTTCCTTTCTCGTACTCTGGCACCGTTATGCGATGCGCTTTCGTAGTTCGACTTGGACCAGACACAAAACCGAAGCAAGGGTTGTTCGAAGGGTGGGTAGAAGAAGTAGATTCCTGTGACGAATTGAGGTTCCGTTCGACCGACGAACTACTCAAGTTTCTTGGTGAACGCTACCAGGCTGCCTTTAAGCCAAAGATCGAGAAACCACACCATCCTTAACGTGAAGTCTTGGATCAGAAGGAGCAAATTGCAGTGGAGTTCAAACTTTCACCAGTCCTCGACCATCAGATGCAATCTGGCGCTAACGGATTCTCAAGCATTGCACCCGGAAAGCGCGACGGGCAGAACCTATCTTCAGCCGTCCCACTCTTGGAAGAGACCACCCTTCTGCCCTTGAGCGGCGGCGGCATCCCCCTTCAGCTTAAATCGACTGAATGGCTGGCGTCGGGCAACTATCAAGTGGCGCTGGTTCCCCTCGGGAACAACGCAGACCGGGAGGGCAGGAACTCTCTGGCACCTCTTGAGATGAACCCCGTCCTCGTGCTGCCGTTAACCTGGAAGGAACTCGTCGTGCGTCTGCGTGCGGGAGTTGTCCCTTGGGGCTCCGGCCACGAAAGCGGTGTTGTTCGGTTTGGTGAGGTTTCCGCAGATTTCTCCGGTATGGAAGTGAGTCGCTCCGGGGAAAACGTCGCCCTCACGACCATGGAGTTCAAGTTGCTTAGATTTCTGGTGCGGAATGCCGGTAGAGTCATCTCGCGAGACGAACTGCTGAATGAGGTTTGGGGGTACGAGAACTACCCCTGCACTCGCACGGTTGACAACCACATTTTAAAGCTACGTCAGAAACTGGAGTTGGATCCGGTCTGCCCCGTTCACTTCCATACTGTGCATGGTGTGGGCTATAAGTTTGTTCTCGAAGCCAGCCGAGTCGTTGACAAGAAAATGTGAGGTCGCCCGTGGGTACCTGTGTGGTGGAACATCCCCCCCAACGTGAAGATCCTCGTGGAGAGGACGACCTGACTCTCATTCACGCAATTAAGCACGACCATGCTTCGGCTTTCGAGAAACTGGTGAGAAAGTACGACCAGCAGCTACTGCGAATTGCGCAAAGTGTCACGCATAACCGTGAGGAAGCCGAGGACGCGGTTCAAGAGGCTTTCTTGAAGGTCTATGAGAGATTGGATCAATTTCAAGGGAACGCCAAGTTCTCTACCTGGTTGATTCGCATTGTAGTGAACGAGGCCCTCATGAAGCTACGGAAAAAGCGGACGGCTCGAGAGGACTCGTTAGACGGTGACTTTCAGAGCGACATAGATATTCTTCCAACTGACGTGGCTGATTGGTCCCCCAATCCCCAGGAACAGTACAGTTCCGTGGAATTCCGGGAGATTCTGATCAAGTGCTTGTTGAGACTGCAACCAACGCTGAGAATAGTTTTCGTTCTGCGAGACATGGAAGAACTCTCTATCAATGAGACCCGCGAGGCACTAGGCCTGAGCGCAGTTGCGGTCAAAGCGCGGCTCTTTCGCGCTCGATTACAGCTCCGGCACGAGCTGAGCGCGTATTTTAAGAAACATGATGGGGTAGCCTCGTCAAATGCAATTCTGGCGGAGGTTCACCGATAGCTTGCGCTTAGTGGCAAGGCTACGGTTCGTATGAATGTGCGACTCATTTCTACTAGTTGCACTTGTCATGTCTGCCCCTTTGGCGGGCTGGAGCGCTGGTCTCACTTGGTGGGGCACAGTCGTGGCAGGTTGGGGGGACAATTTGAGGCACAGCCGTTTGCGTTGCGGTGTCCGATTGTCTGGGGGTATGGCTCGGCAAAGTGGGGACGTGGACGTGCCCGCCAGCGTGCAGAAGAATTTCAAAAACTCGAGGCTTCCGCCCGCATGTCGGTGCGGCAACGACGTCACGCCACAAAATCTTTCACTGAAAAGCAAACTCTTCCGAGATCTCGTTATATCTGGTGAGGCCGATGACGCTCTTCGCGGGCGTAATCTCGGCGAACAATCTCAACGACAGCAGGAGAATTCCATCATGCACGCTCACAAGTTTCGTGTAATTTCCGCTCTTATATCCTTCGCCGTTGCCTTGTCGACCGTTGGTATGGGTCAAACCCAAGGCGCAGCGGATCCGAATGCGCCTGCTGTCGGACAGACTAGGTCGCCACATGGCAGAGTCATGTCGCCCGCATCCAGTATTGCCCATCCGGGTGACAGAGGAGTCCGTGCGCGCACGCACTTGCAGGTCTTCATGCCCGAAGATGCGGTGCCGTTCGCTGGACCTCCCTTTGCTGGTCTGGGTTTTGAGACTCCGGCATCGCTGGCATGTGTGTACTCCCTCGTGCCCAAGGTATCTTCGTGCAATCCGAACGTGGTTACCGCGAATCCCACTGGGGGATTCGGGGCGATCGCCGTGGTCGTTGCATTTCACGATCCGACAGCAGTGGCGGACTTGCAGACTTTTTCCACTCAGTTTGGCCTGAAGGCTCCGAACCTGACTGTGGTTTTCGCAAGCGGCACCAAGCCTGCGCAGGATCCTAGCGGAGGCTGGGAACTGGAAGCATCTCTCGATCTGCAGTGGGCACACGCCATGGCTCCTGACGCCAAGCTCTTTCTGGTGGAGGCCAGGTCGAACAGCTTAAATGACCTGCTGGCCGCAGAGTCTGTAGCCGGCAATCGAGTGGCAAGTGCCGGGGGCGGAGAAGTTACGAATAGCTGGGGCAGCGGCGAATTCGCCGGCGAAACTTCATTCGACTCGGTGTTTACGACTCCCGGAGTCGTCTATTTCGCCTCCTCTGGCGATCAGCCGGGCGTAGAGTATCCGGCCGCTTCTCCCAACGTGGTGGCTGCGGGCGGCACGACAACGGCCCGCAATCCTTCCACTGCAAACTTCTTGTCAGAGCGGCCATGGGACCTCGGCGGCGGCGGTTTTAGCGCTTTTGAACCACGCCCGATCTATCAAGACGTCATCCAAGCGATCGTGGGAAGTAGGCGTGGAGTTCCAGACTTGTCGTTCGACTCCAATCCGGTTACCGGCGCATGGGTGTTCGACTCTACGCCGGTGCAGGGCGCGGGCAGCGGATGGTTCATCGTGGGAGGAACTAGTCTCGCCTCGCCTGCACTGGCAGGCATCGTGAACGCAGCCGGAAGCAGGCTCGGCTCCAGCCAAGCAGAATTGAACCTCATCTACAACAATTTGGCGATTACCACGGATTTCAATGACATCAAAACTGACTTTTGTGGCCCTACGGCTGGATTCTTGGGGAAGTTAGGGTGGGACCCCTGCACCGGAATCGGAAGCGTCAAGGGCAAGATCGGAAAATAGGTAGAAGCACCATTCCTCGACGTTCAACGGAATTGTAGTTGGCGCGATGGGGCAGGTGAACCATCGGGTCAGATCGGAAACAAAGTTATGTGGATGAGATTATGTGCCCTGTGTAAGAAGCTGATGCTGAAGCCCCACCTCAGCCACTCGGTACAGTGCCAGTGCGGGTGGGAGTGGTAGGCCGAGTTCCTCGGATTGTCAGTTTCCTGAATAGCTTGTTTCAGGAGCTCCTCTAGAGGGGCTTGGTTTGTGGATCGAACTCTTGTTCGCTATGTCCGGCTAGCGACAAAGTTTCGCCGTTTTCTGGTACGCGCTCTTGTCACATAGGAAGGTGACAGTCGTCACGGACCGTTACGGCAGTTCCCTGATAAAGCAGAGCCCATGGCGACCAAAAACGGCAGTCCCGCCATTTGGACGATGGATATGGACGGCGGCAATCTGGGAATGGTGGTCAGGGCCAGTGGTGAATCGTTTCCGCAACTCTCCCCGGACGGAAAATGGATTGCGTTCACGGCCATCGGTTCGGTGCCCTGGACAACTCTGTGGAGGGTGGCGTCAGAGGGTGGGCGGCCAATCGAACTGAACAACAGACTCTGGCAGAGCCCGTTATTTCGCCCGACGGAAAATGGATTGCAGGGTTCTACGCGGACCACCAACTGAGCACGCAGAAATTTGCGGAGAGTATTGCGATCATAGGGATCGATGGCGGGCGACCGCGAAAAATATTTCCGATCCCCCTCTCGGTTTCATTAGCGGCAGGCATCCGCTGGAACCCGGATGGCAGCGAATTGACGTACGTCAATCGCGGGAAGGACGGCGACGACATCTGGGGCTTCCGAATAGGCGATGGCACGCCGAATCAAATTACGCATTTCCACGGAGTCACGCTGATCAGTTTCGACTGGTCTCCGGATGGCAAACAGTTGGTCTTCAGTCGAGGTGGCCAAAACCGTGATGTCGTGCTTATCGAGGACACAGGACAGAAATAGGTCGATCCAGATCAAACCAGAAGAGTGATCGATGTCACTATGACGAAGTGACAGGCGGGAGGGGGAATCGCCCCCAAGGACCGAGACCGGCGGATTATGAGTACCCAGGGTGGTTCTGATCGGTTATGAAAATTCTCTACTTTACATGATTCTTCAATCGCTTACCAGGAACGCGTTTTGACCCGTTCCGATCGACTCTGTCCCGTTCTGACCATGCCTGAAGGGAAAGTGGGGGATCACTGACCCCCGTTGCGAGTTTAACTGATGTTTCACCAGCTACCCAGTTAGTCCCCCCTGTCGCAATTCACAGTGGCTTGGCTGCCACCCAATGGCTAAAACTAACTCCGGAACACTGTGTTCTCGCCCAGGGCCGGAGTATTGCGCCAAGTGCTAGCGATACGGCCCAGATGGGATAGGCCATCGTGGGTGTGCCGACAATGTGCTTTGTGGCAGTAACGTCGGTCCGAGAAGAGGTCCTATGAAGCGATCGGATAAATTGATGGTTGCGTGTGCCATTTTGCTGGTCTCGTTATCGTCCGGATTTTCAGCAGGTGACGCTAGAGCGCAGACAAATCAGGAAGTACCCCCGTCCGCCACGGTCACCAAGTCCGTGACGGCTATCGGCTATGAGGTCGGAGGGGGCAACACAAAGGTCGATCTGAATGGCACTGAGTTAATGCCGCAGGCAACTGGTTGGGCAAAGGTTGAGATTAAGTCGAAGGCAGGAAGGACAAGCATTGATGTCGAGGTGAAGGGTCTGAAATCACCCTCGACACTCGGTGCTGAATTTCTGACTTATGTGCTTTGGGTCGTCACTCCCGAGGGCCGCACGGGTAACACTGGAGAGATTCTCATTAACAAGAATGGAGACGGCAAACTGAGCGCCACCACGCCAGCACAGACCTTTTCATTGCTTGTCACGGCCGAGCCCTATTTTGCCGTCCGCCTGCCCAGCGAAATGGTTGTCCAGCAAAGCCAACGCCGAAAAGACACAAAGGGAAAGATCTTCCCCGTCAATGAGTACAAGCTCCTGAAGCGCAGCCAGTACGAAAAAATGGGAAACCCGCTGTCTCTGACTCTGGATCCCAGTGTCCCACTGGAGATGTACGAGGCTCGCAACGCGGTGGAGATCGCGAAATCGCGCGGCGCCGACAAGTATGCGTCGGAGATCTATTCGAAGGCGGAAGGTAGCCTGAAGATGGCAGAGAATTCCCTCGCCAGCAAGGCGGACAAGAACGCGACCATCTCGACTGCTCGGCAGACAGTTCAGTTCTCTGAGGACGCTCGCATTCTCACGGTGCAGCGCCAAGAAGAGGAACGCATCGCGAAGGAGCGTGATGAGGCGGCGTCCAAGGCCAAGTCTGAAGCGGAAGCGAAGGCTGCTGCGGAAGCCGCTGAAGCCCAGCGCAAAGCGGCTGCCGAAGCTGCTGAGGCCAAGCGCTTAGCAGATGCCGAGATCGCTGCCAAAGAACAGGCCGTGCAGGCCGCCCAGCGCGAAAAGCAACAACTGCGCGCGCGCTTACTCGAGCAGTTCAATCGCGTCCTTCCCACCAGCGACACGCCGCGCGGCCTGGTCGTCAACATGGGCGATGTCTTATTTGATACAGGCAAGTCCGATCTTCGATCCGAAGCCCGCGAGGCCTTGGCGAAGCTGAGCGGCATCGTGCTCAACTATCCCAGCCTCAAGTTGAACATCGAGGGCCACACCGACAGTACCGGCAGTGCCGACTTGAATCAGACTCTTTCCGAAAAGCGCGCAGACGCGGTCCGTGACTACCTTATCGGCCAGGGACTTGATGCCCGATCCTTATCAGCAAAGGGTTTTGGCTTGAACAACCCTGTGGCGGATAACAGCACGACCGAGGGGCGTCAAAAGAACCGCCGCGTCGAGATTATTGTGTCTGGGGAAGTAATTGGTGAGAAGGTCGGCTCGTAGAGAATCCCGCGGACCTTGGGGTCTGAAACCGGGGTTCGTAGTCCAGCACTCAAAGTTCTTAAGTAGCCGCCGCTGGATTTTCTCGGCGGCTTTATTCTTGCACTGGGGGCGACTTGGATGAATACGTAATTGTTGTAATCAAGGCGATAGCACAGCTAGCGCCATCTGTTCGCCAAAACCGAGGTCAATGAGATCGCGGTAGGGACGATCATTGCTGACCGCCACCGGGTGGCCGGGGACGGTTGCCCGCGCCCCGGCTCCCACAGAACGTAGCATGCAGATTTCCCGCACTACGCTCGTCAGAAGTTGCTTCACAGCGTGGCGATAGCTTG
>JBKPEB010000107.1:0-6432 GCA_046728215.1 Acidobacteriota bacterium
GAACTCTTGAAAAGAGATATTCCCAGCGCAGAGCTCCATCTTCTCGATACGGGCCATTTCGCGTTGGAAGAAGAAGTGGATCGGATTGGGTCGCTGATGCATGAGTTTCTTGACCGCACAATAAACACAAAAACGCGCAAAGCTGCATCCGCCTAACTTTGACAAGGGTTGCCACGGTTTTCGTTCCAATCGTGGCAGACACATGCGCACGCAGAGGAGCTGGGTTTTCGCGATTTCTCCAGCTTGTTCCTGGTGAAGGAGAATCGCAGACAACTAGGAAACTCTGCGTGTTGCATTTCTTTTTATAAAGGTCGGCTTAACATCGCGAGTCTTTGCGATGGACGAACGAAGCGAGAATGGGGTGCAATGCTAAATCTTGAATCTGGCGATCGAATTGAACGGTTCTACGAAGATTCCCCGGAAGCGACAATTCGCCCGAGTTAACCGTTTGTTGAGCGATCGGGACGAAGGGATGGGCCATGTATGAATTCACAAAATGCGCAACTCACCGAGAATGGGACAGAGATTGTCCGTCTGTTCGCACGGTTTGCGCTAGGAGCTTCCTTTCTATCCGCTGTGGCTGATCGTTTTGGCTTATGGGGGCCACGTGGAGCAAAGAACGTATCCTGGGGAGATTTCGCTCATTTCGTGGATTACACGGGCGCGGTGATGTCTCTCTTCCCCAGTTCATTGACGGTGTCGTTTGCGTGGGCAGCTACCGTCGCGGAGACCCTCTTTGGGATATTGCTCATCGCAGGCTTCAAAATACGCATAACCTCCGTCCTCTCCGGTCTTCTCCTTCTGTCATTTGCCATGGGCATGGTCACTGGTCTTGGCATCAAGACGCCATTCGACTATTCGGTCTTCTCTGCGGCCGCTGCAGCATTCTTACTGGCGTTCTGGGAGCCTGACCGATTCACGTTGGACAAGCTTCTGAGTCGATTACGAAACTGAGCATGAGATCTCAATGAAAACGCAAAAGCGTCGACTTATGTGGCATGGCATGTTGCACTTTCTCTTCGGACTCATCACGGGATTACTTGAGCAACGTTTCACCAACGTGCGCATGGGCCTTTCGGCACACCTGGTGACCGAGCAGCACTCGATGCGCAATCCTCGGGATCTCGGGATCGTTCTCATTCACAAATGCGCTGCGTCCTGCTGCTGACTACGTTGCGTACCCGGGGAATCAACTCTCCCCAACGGCATCGTACAGCTTCGCAGCTTGCTGAGCATTGCGTTGGGTAGGTAAGGTGAAATGAAATGTCGCACCTGATTCCGGGTTAGAGGCGGCCCACAAACGACCCCCGTGCGATACTATAATCGACCGGCTGATCGGCAGCCCCATACCGGTGCCTTGAGGCTTGGAAGTGAAGAATGCATTGAAAATTTGCTCGATCTTTTCTGGTGGAACTCCAACTCCGGTATCCATGACCGAAATCAAGAGCTGACCGCTGTCATCTTGCTGTGACTTGATCGTAAGTTTACCTGGCGTGTTCATGCTCTTCATGGCCTCGATACTATTGAGCATGAGATTCATCAAGACCTGCTGTAACTGTACGCGGTCTGCCATGATCGGAGGCAGATCGAGCGAAAAGTCGCTGTGGATCAAAATCGAATGTCTGGACGCCTCACCCCGTAGCAAGGCAATCATCTCTTGAATGAGTTCGTTTATATCAACTTCTTCGTGCTGCAAACTGTCCTTCTTAAACAGCGACCTGACCCGACCGATGATTTCGGAGGCACGAGCGACGTCTTTGACGACTCTCGAAGCCGCAGTTTGCGCCTCCGCCAAATCCGGGCGATCCCGAGTTAACCAGCGCGAGCAGGTCCTGGCATCTGTCATCGCGGCTGAAATCGGCTGCTTGATTTCATGTGCCAACGAGGCCGCGAGCTCTCCCATGGTGCTGACTCGGTTCAGATGTGCGAGATGGGCCAGTTCTTCCCGCATTCTCTCGCCCTCTTGCAGCGCCGCCTGCAGCTCGTCTTCAGCCTTCTGCCTCTTCAATTCGGCAGCGGCGCGGGAAGCGAAGATCTTAAGCAAATCGACGGACCGCGAGTCGGCCTCCATTGGCTTGTCATCCAAGATTGCTATGTGGCCGATGACGCGGTTGCTGTCGTCGAGCATGGGAACGCCGAGGTAGCTTTCTGCTTGCAAATCTGCCAGGATCTTATCCAGAGGAAACAGGCCCTGCACCCCTTGCCGGTGATGGCAAAGCTCGCCATGGAGCACCTTTCTGCAGGGCGTATCGGCGATGTCAAACTCGAAGTTCTCCCCAAAGCCGTCGCCCTTCCAGAAGGCTAGCGTGCGGGCGTGCTTCTGGTCGTCACAAGTGGTGACAAAGGCATAGCGTGCGCGCAGCGCCTGGGCCATGTGCTGCACCAGACTGTGGAAGAAGTCGCTGCCCGTGGTCGCCGCTGTGCCCACTACGAGAAGCCGGAATGCTTCCTCGGCCCTTTTCTTTTCGCTGATATCACGGACAAAACCGATAAATACTCTATGCTCGTTCCTGATCTGCTCTCCGAAGGAAATCTCCAAAGGGAACTCTTCGCCATTCTTCCGCATGCCGACCAGTTCCGTTCCTTGCCAGTTGATATGCCGCTTGCCAGTCGCCAAGTAACGCTTGAACCCAGCCTCGTGAAGCTTTCGCATGAATTCCGGCATGAGTGTGGTCAGGGGTCTCCCGATCAATTCGGTGGAATCGTAACCAAAGATCCTCTTGGTGGCGGGATTAGTGAATAGGATTAAACCGCTCTCGTCCGCAGTTATCACGGCATCACTCGCTGTTTCGACGACTATGCGATAGCGCTCCTCACTGCGTTTCTGCTCGCTCAAGTCGAGCACAAAAGCGACACCCTCGTTGCCGCCTGCTTCAAACGAAGCACCTCCGACGAGTACGGGCACACGGCTGCCATCTTTCCTGAAGTACTCCTTCTCGAAGGGTTGAAAGATGCCGGTCGTCTTGAGCTCGGTTATTGCCTGTTCGTCGCGATCGCGCCATTCAGCGGGGGTGAGGTCCGTCCAGCGTACGCGACCAGTGGCGACATCCTCGCGGTTGCACTGCACCATTTGGAGAAATGCTTCATTAGACTCGGTAAATCCACCATCGAGATTCCACATAACAATTCCGACTACGTTGGCCTCGACCAGACGCCGGAGTTTCGCCTCTAACCCTTTTGCCAATTCACGGACTACTGCTTCTGCTCTTTCGCGCTGGGCCACCTGGATCTTAAGCTCGTCTATGTGTACCAGCGCTTGATACGCGGAAGAGGCAAATTTCCCGAGAGAGGTCATGACGCGGTCATCTTCTGCATCGAACTTGCGGCGATTACTGTGCATGATCGCCCAGATCGTCCCGACTGCCTCACCTGCGACGTAGAACGGGACCAGCAGACACTCCTTGATTACCGGAGTGACGGGTTCCAAATATGGATAACGCCGCTCGAAATTGTTGAACAACAAAGTACGATTTTGATCAAGCACGTCCCCGCAGGGGCCGAAATTACGCGGGGTGCCTTTTCCGATGTGCGGCTTCCACATGCCGGCAATTGCTGGCCAATAGAACCTTTGGCCGCCAACATCCGGCGTTTTGCCATCCCTCGTAAGCAGACTCAGGCCAGCGGAGTCACACTGCGTAATATGTAGGATCGTTTCAGCGAGTGTCTGGAGTACCGTATTGGGTGAATCGGCTAGCGTGCTCACCAGCTTCACTAGCGAACTGTTCTCTTTTTCATAATCGGGCGGACGCGAGGGGCGGCGCTGCAACTCTTCCGTGCAGAGGATCGACTCCAATGAAGCTCCGCCCGCTGGGATTGAGGTATCAAGTGCAACCTCATTTTGTGATTTGTATGACTCGGTCACTTTTATCTCACTGAGAGATCCCAATCGTGCGTCTTCGCATATTCGGCGTGTCTCGGGACTCCAATGTCCAGAGTTTTATGCAGGAATTACAAGTGCAGGAATGAGAATCCCGACGCAACCTCAACAGCAAAATCTCCGGAGGGAAATCTCACGGCAAAATCAGCTTATAACCTGTCCGGGCGGAGGAATTCTATTGGACGAAAGGTGTACTCCGGATGATGCTTTCGTTTACGACGCCTTTTCGAAAAGGTCTTTCAGCTGCTCCATCATTCTGACGAGCTCGGGGAGAGACCGGGCTTGCATCTTCTCCATCGCTCGACTCCTGTGAACCTTGACGGTGTTTTCTGATGTCCCAAGTTGACCGGAAATCTGCTTGTTGGGCATGCCAGAAACGACCATGGAGGTCACTTCCCGCTCCCGGGGTGTCAATGACTCGAAGCGGCGTCGAAGCTTCGCCGCCGGTTGAGCTTGTTCGTGCCTATTTCGATGTCTCTCCAGTGCGATGCGGATGGCCTCCAGCAGATCCTGGTCGGTGAATGGCTTCGTGAGGAACTCAACTGCAGTGGTTCGCATCTCCTCCGCCTGCTTTCTTTCACTGATATCTCTGATAAAGCCGGTAAAGCTCCGCCGGCCACCTCGGGTAAGTTCTCCGATTGAGATCTCCACTGGAAACTCTTTTCCATTCTTGTGCAGCCCGATGAGCTCGGTACCTTGCCAGTTCAGATGCCGCACGCCAGTATCCAAGTAGCGTCTGAACCCGATCTCATGCACTTTACGTATGAATTCCGGCATTAGCATAGTCAAGGGCTTCCCAATGAGCTCGGTTGAGTCATAACCAAAGATTCTCGAAGTAGCGGAATTGGCGAAGAGGATGGCGCCGTTTTCATCTGCACTGAGCACAGCATCGTTGGCCGTTTCGACTAGGACGCGATACCGCTCTTCACTGAACCGGCGTGCGGATTCTTCTTTCTTGCGTTCGGTGATATCGGTAACAATGCCGCCGATGGCGTAAATCTCTCCCTCCGCGCTGAACAGCGGGAACTTGTGGACAATGCTCGTATGTTGTCCGTCTTCCTCGAGAGCCGTCTCCTCAAACTCCATCGGAACGCCTGCTTGGAGCACCTGCCGGTCATTGGCTTGAAAAGCAGCCGCCTGTTCCGCTGAGAACAGTTCGTCGTCCCTTTTCCCTATGACTTGTTCGTCGGCGACGCAGAGAACTCTTTTGAACCCCCTGTTGATATAGAGATACCGGCCCTCGCGATCTTTTATGAAAACCAGATTCGGACTGTTCTCAAAGAACGCTTGTAGCCGAGCTTCACTTTCCCGAAAATTGTGCTGCTGTAATCTTAATTCCTCGTCGACGTGCTTACGCCCGGTAATGTCTTCGACAACACCGAACCAAAATGGCGCTACACCGTGCATTCCCGGGACGAGAGCAACGTGTTGACGCGTCCAAAGCAAGGTGCCGTCTTTGCGACGATAGCGCTTCTCGATCTCGAAGTGTTGTCGTTTGCCTTCCGTTAGTTCACTGACCAACAGCACGTTAGCCTCACGGTCCCCCTCGTATGTAACTTCATCGAAACTCAGTCGGTAGAGTTCTCGCTCTGTATATCCCAACATATTCCGGAAAGCGCTGTTCGCAGCGAAGTAGCGCCCGTTGAAATCGGCCATAACGATCCCGATGGCTGCGTTCTCGAATGCGGTTCGCCATCGTTTGTCGGCTTGCCGTAGTGCTCGCCTCTCAGCAACCACTTGGGGGTACGTGTGAGAGCCCGCCAACGGACCCTTGGCAGGTCCGATTGGCAACAACCTGAGGCAAAGCAAACTGGGTTGCTTTTGATTGCGAGATATTAGCCCTCCAACCGCTTTGCACATATTCTCTTGTCCCCGAATAGGAAGGAGCCTCAGCTCGCCTAGAGTTCCTTTGGAATTTCGCGAGCATCGGCGCAGGTATCGAGTGAGCTTTTCGGGATCATCGGAAACTAACGCACGGAGGGGCTTACCGACTATTTTCGTGGATGACAGCCGCCACAATTTCAATGCGGCCAGGTTAGCAGCAATGACCGTTCCCGCAGGATCAATCAGCAGCGCTGGCTCGCGCAACCCGTTAATGTTGCTAGAAAGGTCAGGGGGAACCATCTGCGCAACCTTCTAGTGTGGTCAACGAACCACGGTCGTTTTCAGTTCACGTCGTTTATGAAGATGAATGCTGGCACGGTATTCTTTCAGCTTAACCGGAGAACCACTGAGTCGCAAGTGTGCCGCGCATGTCGTTCGCTAGGGTTGGAGTGTAGTGGTTCTCGATCAGCGGCCTGTGTGAGGCACCTGTCAAAGTCTGCTGTCGATTGGACGACTCAGTGGCGGGACCTGCACTTAAATCAAGCAGCCCGAGGAAAAGTGCCAAGCCGCGAGCTCATGACCTCTGCCAAGCGATGATGTCTCAACCAGATCACTGCTGCCACCCTCCCCCCAGTGCCCGATACAGTTGGACCAAGCTGCGAAATTCGTCACCTCGTGCGCTCGCCAGCGTAAGTTCGGCAGCGTATAGCGATCTCTGACTGTCCAACACC
>JBKPEB010000108.1:0-6946 GCA_046728215.1 Acidobacteriota bacterium
ATCCTTGCCCGTCCCCCCCAGAGGAACCGGCGGCTCGTTTTGCGGAAGGCTGGGGACATCGGCTGAAGAAACTCCGGATCCACCCGAATCACCCATGCCACTCCCTTCCTGGTTGTCGGCGATGATGTTTTGCTGAATCGCACGCGCCTTTTCGAAGTATCGCTCCCCTTCCCCTGCTCTTCCGGAAGCAATGAGGATCCGGCCAAGACTGGTGTATGCTTTCCGGATATCGTTGTGAGCGTCTACGCCGCTACGTTCGGCGAGTGCAATTGCCTTCCGGAAGAGCCGCTCCGCGCGCTGATTTTCCTTGCGGCGGTACGCATTCAGTCCCAAGTACAGCCAGGCTTCCGATGAAGACGGATTCAATCTCGCCGCCTCCCCCAGATAGTGATCTGCCTCCTGCGGCTGGTTCGAACTGAACGCCATATAGCCCAGGAGATAGTTCGCATAAAAATCTCTAGGGTCGACTCGCAGTTGCTCGAGGAATTGCCGGCGGGCTTCCGGTGTGAGTACCCATTCGTTCCGCATCAAGTAGGTCAGGCCGAGAAAGTAGTGGCCGTTTGGAACTTTGGGATCGAGTGAGAGCGCCCGCTGAAACTCCCGGATAGCGTCGCCGTACAGGGTGGCTTTTCGATAAGCGTCGCCGAACAAGAGATGCAGGGTGCTGCGATCACCGGACGACACAGTCATCTGCTGGAAAATGGCCGCGGCCTTTTCCTTCTCTTTCAATCGGAGCAAACAACTGGCGAGACCATAGCTGGTTTCGCGGTCGGGACGAATCTCGAGGGACTTCTGGAAAGACTCCACCGCGGCGCGGTAGTCCTTTTTCTTGATCTGCGCCTGGCCCTGAATGGTCCAGGCCGTGGCGTTGCGCGGATCAGCGGCAAGAGCCTGGCTGATCTCTTTGAGTGCTTCATCCAACCGGCTGGTAAACAAGTTGGCAGCAGCGAGATCGACGTGCGCATCGGCAACATCCTCGAACTCGAGGGACCTGCGGGAGAACCTGGCGGCCTCGAGATATGCGGCTTCAAAGAGGCGCAACTTTCCCATTTCGCGGAGTCCGAGGGCGATTATCTTCCCGCTGGCGGCAGCGGCAGCGGGCAAGTCACCCGCCTCCTTCGCCGAGTTCGCAGCGGCAAATCGCCGTTCAAATTCGTCGAGTGGTGACGCGGGCTTCTGTTGCGCGCTGGCTGGCAGGCACCCCAGAACGGCAAGCAGGAAAAGGCACGCGCCACGCGCAGACCGTCTCCAGAGAATGACGTTCGAAGACCGGGAAGGTGGGGTGTGGATCAAAGCCGAATGTCCCAGGTTGGTACCCAAAAGTACACGCTTGGGGGCGAGCTGTTCAAGTCGCGGGATTGCGGAAGTTGTTGGGAGTATGGGTTAAGCGTACCTTGACACGGAAGAGGTCGATGGTTCGAGTCCATTCGGGCCTACCGTGGTTTTTGGGTCCGGCCCGGCGTTGTGTCCCCTCCCTCCATCATGCTCAGAGCGTGACCTTTTAGTTATCTTTTTGAGACCGAAAAGATTTCGAGTCTTTGTCTGCGGGATGGCATCCAACCGGTATCAGCTAAGTTCGGTTTCGCCTGCAGATTGAAAATCGGTTCCGCCAACCAGCGTCACCCCTTCTCACCAGCAGCAACTCTTCTCAGCAGAAAACTCAAATTGAAAAAGGAACACCAATGGAAACAGGAACAGTGAAGTGGTTTAACGACGCGAAAGGTTTTGGCTTTATCAGCCGGCAGAATGGCGAGGACGTGTTCGTGCACTTCTCGGCGATTCAGGCGGGCGGCTTCCGCAGTCTGCAAGAAGGCCAGCAGGTACAGTTCGATGTCACAAAAGGCCCCAAGGGCTTTCAGGCAGAAAACGTAAAGCCTCTCTAAGCCATCGAGTAAACGGGCGCTCACGGTTTACCGGACTCGAGCGTCCGTTTCACCAAAATGACCTCTTGATGGAGGTCATTTTTTTAGGGCTTGACATATTCCCATATAGGCATATATGGTCTTGCTCATGCCAAGGGCGGCTACGAGTTCAGATGCGTTTAATGCGGTGGCGGAGCCGCGGCGGCGTGAGATTTTGGAGGATCTCGTGGGCGGAGAGCGGCCCGTGGGCGACTTGGTCGTCCGGCTTGGAATGGAGCAGCCGTCGGTCTCGAAGCATTTGAAGGTGCTGCGGCAGGTAGGGTTGGTGAGGGTGCGTCGGCATGGGAGGCAAATGTTTTATCAGGCCAATGCGGAGGGAATTCGTCCCTTGTACGAATGGACGAAGAAGTTCGAGCGGCTGTGGGCGCATCAGTTGCTGCGGGTCAAGGAGCGGGCTGAGCAGAAGGCGCGGGAAGCGGAGGAGCAATAAGCGCGATCCGCACCGAGGCCAAAGTCCAGCACCATGGAATCACTTACGCGGCGCGAGCAGCGCCGCGTCTCACCAAATCATCAGGAGGAAGCAATGAGCATGAGTCCGACAATTCCGGGAATTGAGAGTTTGAGTCTGATCGTGACCCAGGAAATTCACGTGAAGGCATCGCTGCAGACCACGTTTGAGGCTCTGCTGGAGCAGCTTGGGCCTGAGAACGAGACGGGTGAGCAAAAAATGCCGATGAAGCTTGAGGCGTGGCCGGGCGGCCGCTGGTTCCGCGACCTGGGCGACGGCAATGGGCACTTCTGGGGGCATGTACAGGCGATCAAGCGTCCGACGCTGCTGGAAATGACCGGGCCGCTGTTTATGTCTTACGGGGTCGTTTCGAACTTGCAGTACCGCTTGAGCGAAGAGAAGGGCGGCACCTTGATTAAGTTCCATCACAAGGCGTTTGGGCTGATCCAGGACGATCATCGTGAGGGTGTCAGCCGTGGTTGGGGCCATATCAACGGGCGCGTGAAAGAGCGCGCTGAAGCCAAGGCAAAGTAGGAGGAGTTATGTGTCCAGCTTGCTTAGCGAGCGCGGGAATCGTGCTAGGGAGCGCGGTGTCAACCGGCGGCGTGACGGCGCTGGTGATGAAGGTTCTTCGAAAGAAGAAGGGTCAGAAAAGCGATTTGAAAGGAAAGGAGTAGAAACCATGGCGACAGCAACAGTCGAGAAGACCGGAACGAAAGTGGTGTCACACGCGGAATGGCTTGCGGCGCGCAAGCAGTTCCTGGGCAAAGAAAAGGAATTCACGCACCTGCGCGATGAACTGAGCCGGCAACGGCGGGAATTGCCCCGGGAAAAGGTAGACAAGAAGTACGTATTCGAAGGACCCAACGGGAAAGTCGAACTTGTGGACCTGTTTGGCGGGCTCAGCCAACTGGTGGTATATCACTTTATGTTTGGTCCGGGCTGGAAAGAAGGCTGTCCGAGCTGCTCGTTCATTGCGGACCAGTTTGATGCCATGACCCCCCATCTGTCGCAGAGAGATACGCGACTGGTCGCGGTATCGAGGGCGACGATGCCGGAGATCGAAGCGTTCAAGAAGAGAATGGGATGGAAGTTCCCGTGGGTGTCGTCGTCCGGAAACGATTTCAACTATGACTACGAGGTGTCGTTTTCGAAGGAAGATATTGCGAGCGGGAAAGCGATCTACAATTACGAAACCTCAAGCTTCCCGTCAGAAGAAGGTCCAGGAGCGAGCGTGTTCCAGCGGAAGGATGGCGAGATCTTCCACACCTATTCGACCTACGGACGCGGGCTCGACATGATGCTGAACGCTTACAACTTTATCGATCTCACGCCCAAGGGCCGCGACGAGGATTCGTTGCCCTATCCGATGGCGTGGGTGCGGCATCACGACAAGTACGGAGACCCGAAGGCGCTGGACGCCATCATGTTAATTGCGCAGTCTAAAGATGGATGCTGCTCGGACACGTAGAAGAAGTGAGGTTTCACAGTGTCGAGGTTGCAAGTTCGCAGCTGAACCCTTCAGCTCTTGAAACCTTGAAACTGTGAAACCTCTGAAACTTTGAAACCAGTTTTGGAGAAAATCACGTGGGAACAATCACCGATCCGATGCTGAATGAGTTTCGCCAGGAAGTTGCTACGACCAAGAGAGTGCTCAAGAGGGTTCCGGAACAAAAACTCTCGTGGAAACCGCATGAGAAGTCGATGACACTTGGGCAGTTGGCGTCGCACATTGCGAGTGTTCCAGGGAGCGTGGCGCGAATCCTCCAGCAGGACAGCTTCGACGTGAACCAGGGAAACTTCGTACCTCCGCAGCCGAAGAACATGCAGGAGGTCATCACGACCTTCGAGCAGAGCGTCCGCGACGCCGAGCAATGTTTGCAGAGCATGACGGACGAGCGGGCGCGTGCGAACTGGCGTTTACTGCGAGGGGAACGGGAGTTAATGAGCCTTCCACGCGTTGGCTTCGCGCGCAGCGTCATGATGAATCACTGGTATCACCACCGCGGACAGTTGTCCGTGTATCTGCGGCTTCTTGACGTTCCGCTGCCGGTGATTTACGGACCGAGCGCGGATGAAAATCCGTTTGGATGAAGCGAGTCCATTCGGTGCCTACTTTGCATCCGGCTAGTTTTACGAGTGTTTGCCCAAATTCTGGTCCCAGGTCCGTTCAACGGACTTCAGCAGGGCCGGGTAAATAATCCATTTTCGGAACGGATCGATTAGGCCCATGTAGAGCGGCGTAATCCAGCTGGTCGGGCGCACGTAGACTGCAAAGAAGAACCGATAACCATCGGCCCTTTTCGTAAGGGCGCTAAGGGCCGCACCGTGGACAGTACGGTTGTGGATTTCAAGGAGCTGTTCGTTTTCGAAACGATAGACGACGCGAAAGAGGCCCTCCCGCGTTCCTGGCGCAATCAAAGAGCGAGCACGATCTTCGGGCGTCAGGCGAGCTTCGAACGAGGTGGACGCGGCGTCTTTTGGTTCGGCCTCAAGTCGAAAAACACGTCCAAGCAGAAGCCGAAGAGCCATCAGCGCGCTGGCCGCGGTCGGAAGTTTGTGGATTCCACACTGCCTCGACCGCCCAAGAAATTCCGAGAGAGTAACGCCGCCGCGGTGTGCAGGCAGATCCACCGCCCAGACATCGTGCAGTGGGACGCCGGCGAGTAGGCCGTGCACACGCAAAGGAAGTCCGCGAAACTCGGCGGGGGAAATCTGCGGCATTTTTGTTTCTCGGTTCCTATTTCATTTTAGGGCTGCGCCAGTTGCAAATCCGCTGATCTGGGAGTGCAACGCCCACAAAACGCAATCTCCGCGTCTTTTCCGACGGACGAGTAACGAATCTCAACAATGCTTGCAACAAAACTCTGGCCCGCATCGGTCGGCACAGAACATTGCGGTGTGTCAAAGTTCTATACGCAAGAACTTCGAAACAGGATCCCAGAAGCGATACGTGCCGTTTTGGCTGCGTCGTTGTTTGCCGCTCGAGTGGGGATGTGTTGGGCTGCGTCGCTTGCTTTGGGGGCTCGGGATTCATCTTCGGACATAGGGATTGTGCTTTCGGTCACATTCCGGAGGGTGGAATATCGTTAGAGTGTGGTCGGGATTGCCGCCTTGAGAGCGGTTCTCCGGGAGATTGAATTCGTGAACGACATTAGCCGCCTATTCCAGGCATTTCTTGCGCCCGCCATCTTCGTGTCGGCGACCGCGTTGCTTATCTTGTCGATCAATGTCCGCCTGATGGGAATGGTCAGCCGGCTTCGCCAGTATGTGCATGCCAAGCACGACGCCACCAAGAATGGACGCCTGCCGGAGGCGGATGCCTACACCGCGCAGATCCAGTCGATTGAGCAGCGGGCGGAGTTGATCCGCCGCTGTTTTCTTCTTGCGCTGATCTCGCTGGCGGGGACGATCGTGTCCTGCCTGCTGCTCGGTTTCGGACTCTATTGGCCAGAGGCTGCGCTGCTCGCGGTGATTGTCTTTGTAGTCGCGATGATTTCGCTGTTGGGCGCGGCTGGCTATTACCTTCGCGAAGTCAATGTCGCGCTCAGTTCGGTGCGGGAGGAAGCGCGAGATTCCCGGTTCATGGACATTGCAGCCACGGCGGAAATGCGAGGATTGCATCACGTGTGAGATTTTGTGTCGCGAAGGGATGTGATCTAGCTTTGCGAAAATGATAGAGTGCTTGTGACGCGGCCCCGTAGCTCAACTGGATAGAGCATCAGACTTCGGATCTGAGGGTTGGGGGTTCGACTCCCTCCGGGGTCGCCATGGTTTTCCGCAATATTTATTTAGGCTCCAAAGCACATCAGCACATTTCGGTCGAATTGTGCAAGTTCTGGGTCTCGGCAATGGCATGGTTTGTTGCGATCGAGTGTGGATGCCCGTTCTTGTGGACAAAGGCGAGCGAGGGATTTTTGGCGTAAACGCCTTGATTTCACCAGCTATCATTCCTTTTAGCCACAACAGCGCAAGTGAACGTCACCTTTCACACTACAGGGGCTCTGGCCACCGCAGCTTTTCTTAGTTCCGTCCAAGCAAGGACAGCATCGGGCAAAACTGCCCTCGCCATAATCTCCCGATACCCGTAGTCGGCTTTGTCCCAGGAATGCTAGAGCACTGTGTCATGGATTTCGTGCCACATTCGTATCCCATTCCTTCGGTTTACTCACCACAGAGTCTTGCTCTGGCTTGCGACGATACTCGTGGGCGCTGCGCTGGGCTGGAGACTGCTCCGTTGGGGGACGCGTGTGCTGTTCGCGCCGAAGCGGGCTGGAGGGATTGAGACGGCACAGTCAGTAACAAACTAACGCGAGGAGATCGACGAGGTGCCCAGCGGAAGTTGGGCCTGCGGCTATCATGCATCATGGACCACGATTTTTCACATTCGGCACAATTCAAAGAGCCGAGAGTCGACGGGATTCACGTCGGTCCTCCTTCGGAAATTCAACTACACAGCATTCACACGCGCATTTTTGTGCGAACGAGGAGGAATCTTTATGACACAGCTTACAAAGCACATCGTCTTCTTGATGGCAGTCGTTTCTTTCATAACATTGCCCGTCTTTGCGCAATC
>JBKPEB010000109.1:0-10506 GCA_046728215.1 Acidobacteriota bacterium
CTTGGCGTAATCTTTGTTCCGCTTTCTCCACTCTGTGGGAATTGCTCCGGGACAGCCTCCAGTTCTTGACCACGATTTCACGCTCGCGGGCGGCTTTGGCCGCCGAGATCTTGTTCTTGCGAAAGCAGCTCGCCTACTACCAAGACCATCAGATCCGACCACGCCGACTCCGCGACGCCTCCCGTTGTGCCTGTTGTTTTGGTCTCGCTTGTTCGATTGGCAGGCTGCGCTCGTGGTCGTGAAGACGAATACTTTCCTTCGTTGGCATCGCAAAGGTTTCAAGTGGTACTGGCGTTGGAAGTCGCGAGGTCGCCGCCCACAGCTCCCGCAAGAGATTCGGCAGCTGATCGCTCGTATGGTCAGGGAAAACGTGACCTGGGGAGAAGAGCGCATCGCGAATGAACTCTCCTTAAAGCTCGGCATCTATGTTTCCCCACGAACGGTCCGCAAATATTGGCCAGAGCAAGCCTGCCCCGCCTTACTTCCCATCAAACTATGCCGCCTGCATCATTTTCTTCATCCCTCTCGCAGCCGCACCCGAGACATCGACTGCCTCGCGATTGTCGGATCACAGTTGAGGAAATCTTGGGCGGTTTGCATCATGAATACAGCTGAAAAAGTGTGTCGCCTGATGCTGCACGAGGTTTCTGCGGAGCACAGGCCCTTTCCCCTCGTCCAATAGAACCTCCGCTTCTGGCTGCGGGAAGGTGAGGGACGCAGGAGGCGAGCGGACTCAACAGATGGGGACTCCATCGCGAGTTGGGGTTTGTAGCGAAACCCTTTGCCTTTTCCCTATTGACACGCACAATTTTCGGGAGGAGAATTTTTCCGCTTCGCACGGGGCGTGCGTGCTGGCGCTAAGTTTTTCTCTGCCGCTGAACTCCCCGCGCCTATCTCGACCTTTTCAAAAACTCTTTAGCCTGACCGGGCCGAACCCAATCGCGAGATGCACGATCGAACACTCGTCCACTCCAATTCGTTCGGAGGACACAATGAGCAGCCGCAGTTATTGTCTGATCACGCTCACTATGTTCGTCGTCTTTGGATCGAATGTCTTCGCCGACAAACAAACATCTATAGCCGGTAAGCAGCTAATAATCGCCCGCTACACGAACACTCCAGTCGTAATCGATGGAGTCTTTGCCCCTGCGGAATGGAGTGCGGCGATCCCTGTTCATGTCAAGGCAAATAAGCCGGCAACGGCGCCGGGAGTCGTCCCCAATTTGCCGGATCTTCCGCTCCTGTTCCCGCCGGATAACCAAGACGATTCCAGCTTCACGATTTACACGATGTACGATGAGGACAATTTGTACGTCGCAGTCAACGTTGCCGACGACATCATGATCAACGATGGGCCAGTTGCTTTCCTGGATGATGATGTGGAGCTATTCGTTGATGGAGACAAACAGCCTTTTGATGTGCTGGCCGCACTTGTGTGCGGACCAAGCAACCCGGATTGCCCCCAGCCGGTCATAAACAACGAAGGCTTTCAGATACTTACGTCAGTCGGGGGCGATAGGTCGACTGTTCCCGATAATAATCCGGCGATCGTCTGGGAATCGAAAACAGGTCCGCGTCCTCGCGGTTTTTTGGCGGAGTTCAGGATTCCGCTTGATTCAATCAACACCATTGACACAAGTTTCTTCACCGACGGAGATCCCAATGGTGGGTTTCGCAGGCCGAGTCCGGGAGACACTATCGGATTCAACGTCACGGTTGGAGATGACGATAATGGGGGTGATAGCTATCTCCGATCGGAACCGGGAGTTCACACAGACGGTTACATCGCGTGGGATGGCAGCAGCCCCAATTGGTTCGTTTTCGCGGAACAAGATTGGGGAAGCCTCTATTTCGCTCCCCGTTGATGTCTAGACAACGGTGAACGACCTCAAGCTGCTGTTGGTGTCGCAGCATGGGCGCAAGCCATGAACAGCACCAGCGTCACCCTCTGACCGCCGTGTTCGCCTTTCTTGCGGACATCAGACGCAGCAGGCCAAAGAAAGTTTGTGTTCATCGGCCCGCAAACGCGCAGTCTGGTACGGCTTCATACCCAGGCCTTTGGAAGGAGAATTGACAATGAGAGACACAAATAAATTTCGCGCGAGTGGTTGTCGGCACCTACTCGTGGCGCTGCTAGCAAGCATCGCATTGCCACTGTTGAGTGGATCGGCGCATGCGCAGCAGGACCCTTACTTCGATCCGTCCCTCGGAGTGGGTGATTCCATCATCCGCAGCGACGTGTTCGTCGGCGACAAGCAGGGCAGGGTGACAGCTACCGAGGGGCTGTTCACCAGGCAGATGTCCGGCTGGCTGAGCGGTGGTGCGGAAGTGCTAAAAGGACAGGTCGTGCTCGTGGGCCGGGGGTGCGACGCTGACACTTACCTCGCTAACCCCGCACGCAAGATCGCGTTGATCGAGCGCGGCGTGTGCACTTTCGTTGAGAAGATCACCAAAGCCTACAACGCGGGTGCCATCGGCGCGATCGTGTACAACAACGACCGGCCGAATCCCGCAGACAACGATCTCCTCATCCGCATGGGCGGCTGCGGCCCGGGGGGGCCTCCCTCGTGCCCGGGGCTGGTGCCTATTCCTGGTTTCTTTGTGGGGCGTACCAATGGGCTGATCCTGGCAGCTACTCCGGTGACCGTGAAGGTTCAGGCCGCGTCATTCAGAGCCCTGAAGGACGGGGTCCAAGCGCTCTTGGCCAGCGGGATCCTCAACAGAAGCCAAGCCGGGTCGCTCAAGGACGAGATCTCCGCTGCCTCGGACGCTGCCAACAGAGGTGATTTCGCTACGGCTGTGAACGTGATCGAGCAATTCCAAGCGGACATTCTCGCTCTCCGCAACGCCAGCGTGCTCCCGCAGTCTGACTGGCTTGGGCTTAACGATGCCGCAAACATTATCGTTCAGAGGCTTCAGCCGCCGTTCACGACGGATACCGTCTAGCTCCGCGAGAACGCCCGCATTCCCGAACCCCTGCCGCCTTCCACATGAGGCAGGGTTCGGGAGTTGCGGGCTTTAGCGGTAGTGAGCAGGAACTCATTGCGATCCCACCTATCCAATACGTCCGCCCAATGTGCGGAAGTTCTGGGCGCTCGATCTAGCCAAGGACAAAGAAATAGCTTTTAACGCTGGCACTCACAGCGAGTTGATCCGACTTTCGTGGGAAGATTTCGTGCGTTTGGTCAGGCCCAGGGCTCAAGTTTTTGTCTGCAAGAGCGACGGCAGCCTAACCAGAATGTTGCACAGCAACTAGGGGTTGAGGCGCCTTCCCGGGCGCCTTTTCCCATCAAACCCACGCAACATCCGAGACCCACCCCTCGCGGAGGGCTCGCGACCCAGCTACGCAAAATCTGCGACCCAACACAGCCTGAAATGCATGTGCTGTCAGACCAGCCCCGACCCGCTAGCCAGGGTTTCCTCGTTCAGATTTTGGAGCATCGGCATGAAATCTGTGTAGTACTGATTCTAGGTTGGTCGAATGAGGTCTCAAGCGGCGACCGTCGAAGAGCCCACGACCGGCACCCAGGCTTCGACAATTGTTCCTTTGCCGTTCGACTCGATTTCCAGACTGCCGCCAAGTTGCCGCAGTCGCTCTCGCATGCCTCGAATGCCAACTCCTGGAGTCGTGGCCGACTTTACTTCAAGAAGCCTTTCAGCTGGTATCCCGTCTCCTTCATCCTCCACCTTTAGGTGAATGCGATCGACCGAGCGCGATAGACGAATTCTGGCGATGGGACTACCGGAGTGCCGGTGAATATTCGTGAGGCACTCCTGCACCGTCCGAAAAATGGCCGTTTCGTGTTCTTGCGGTAGTCGACCGAAATTCTCAGGGACGTCCAACTGGACCTTTATTGCGCCGCGCTCTGAAAATCCCTGTGTATACCATCGCAGGGCCGATGCAAGGCCGGCTTCGTCCAACAGAGGCGGATGAAGTAAGTAAGATACGGTACGCACCTCCTTGCTTATCTGCTGAGCTAGCTCCAAACTGTCGGAAGCCGCCTTTCTGATTTGAGCCAGCCGTTCGATCTCCTGAGTAACTGTGGTCAGGTTCATGGTCATTGCGGCAAGGGACTGGCCCACGCTGTCGTGCAATTCCCGGGCTATTCGCCGCCTTTCCTCATCCTGGGACTGCATCAGGTACGAAGTGAGCTCGCGCAGACCCTGATTGGCGGCGTCGAGTTCGGCCGTACGTTCTCGAACCCGCACCTCCAACTCGGCTTGGGCTCGACGCAGGCTTTCACATTCTCGGTGGTGTCTCTCACCCAATGCAATGATGATAGCGGCAGCCGCGCCAAACGCGGTCATGTCAAAGGCTTGCTTTGCGCTTGCGAGCGCGAGTGCATGTCCGGGAGTGATGAACGAGTATTTTAGCGCCGCAAGTGCAATCACCGATGAGACGATCGATGGCCCGAGGCCACAGTACCACGCGGAGAATACGATTGCTGGAAAGACCGCGACGTAGGGCATGGAGCCGCCCAGAAGTGGAGTCAGGGTCCGCCCAACCGCCAGCGCGAGCACAATCGACAGGAACGATAGTGCGTATCGTGCGGCTAAATTCCCATTGATACGTGCGGGATGGAGAGCGCCCTTCGTCATGATCTTACTCTAACCTGGGAGATCGTTTCCTGCGGCTACAAAAAACCGAAAATCCAATCTGACGGCGCGACCTCTAAGCTCAAACGTGATGAAGAATGCCCCTCCGAAAGAACAATGGACAACAGCGAAATGTCTCTATTCCAGTGCCTCTCACATTCAGTGTACTCCTCTTATTGTCGACACTCTCCAGAACCGGTCGACAGATTTGGATTAGTCGAGAAGCGTCTAAGATTCGCAAAGTGTTTGAGTCATAAGTACATCGCATTGAGTCAGCCAGCCCTCCCGCCACGAAACTCCGCGCCGAGAAACCAGACCAATGGAGTTTGACGAGCGTTAGCGGCGGTGTACAGTTCTCGGCTGTCCCGGGTAACCACGCAGGGAATAGCAGGTTTCGAGGTGTAATACCTGCAGCGCACCTGTGCTTCGGCGCCAAGCCGCTCCTCACTTGTGGTACCCGGGCTTTCGCTTGTCGCGCTGCACCCCAAGTCCCAGAGGACACCTGGAGGGAAATTCTTCACATCTCCAAGCAGCTTCAACCCTGGACGACCTTCGCAGAATTCCGGAATCCTTCAGACGTTACTGCATCAATCTTGCATGACGGAGACTAGTACCGGTTCAGGCACAGTTCTTTGCGGGCGCGTTCCATCCCTTCTTCGATCCTGCTAGTTCAAGTAAATGGGGAAGGTCCCGCGTTAACTGCTCTTTCATCACAAACGCGAACGCGCCGCTTTCTTGACTGGCCTTCTGGATTCCCTCATCTTCGAAGGCTGACATCAGGATCACAACAACGCCTGGCATCTCCCTCGAAAGCTGGGAAGCCGCCTCCAATCCCGTAACGTCCGGCATCCTAACGTCCATCAGGACCAAGTCCGGTATCCACTCGTGAGCCAACACGATTGCATCGCGTCCACTGCGGCCTTTTGCGATCACAGCAACCTTCGGTAGGTTTTCTAGGAAGGAGCATATGGCTCGCATGAAATCGATAGCGTCATCGATAACCAGGGTCCGGATTCGCTTTTCGCCGGGCGGCATGGGAACTCCGTAAAAGGCGGATCAGGGCGGTGCGACTGAGGCACCTCGAAGGCAAGAGCGCGTTCGGCCTCCGCGCTGTGCCGTGGAGCAAAGTCTCTCTCTGAGCTTCAGCTGGACTAATTATAGTCTTCCCTGCGCTTGGCGCGGCAATGCTTCGCCGCTGAAGGTTGACTCCACCTGGATTCCCCACGCACCGAGCAGCCACTTGGGTACATAGCACCGATTTCTGTTGCGCTCGCACCACTTGCGCAACTGAGCCGAAGCGGCGCAGGTTTGCTTTGTGAGCCCCAACTGCTTCTTTGAGAGGTGGAGTATGTATCGCCCACCACCACTTCGTGGCCAGCCAGTTATTGCTAACGAGAAAGTTCTGCTCATCGACCGTAACCAACCTACCCGCGACGTGCGGGTCCGAGTTCTGCAGAGTGATGGCGTCGAGGTACACGCGGCCGAGGATCTCTCGGGAGCACGATTTCTCTGGCCAACCCAATGTGTATGACTGGATCTCGAATTCTACGAGCAGATTAGGGCCGCAAGTCCTAAGGAACACTTCGCGCCTTCCTCGTCGGGCCGCCGGTATACCTCTCACGAACATGGCCCAGCGAAGTCACCATGGACGGCGCCTCGCAAGGACAGTGGGGGGCGACCGTCGCGCGGTTCCTGGCAGCTGCATGAAGCCGCCTTTTCTGTTTGTTGCCGCCAGGCGGTTTTCTGTCGAGGGCGGAGGCGCAGTTCCGCCCTCTCTTCAAGCACGTTGCGAAGAACCACGTGCAGCATGTTTTTTTGCTCTGGCATCTAGAAATGTCCCAGCAACCGACCTAGGAGTGACTCCTTGTCCCGCTCTTCCTCGTCCTGCTCCCCCAGTTCCATGTTCAGAACAGACGAGAGCTGTTCTGAGCCCGGGACAACGAGAACGTCAAAGATCAGACCGGCGGGCAGGTCACCCAATGGAATCTGTTTGCCGTCCGCGAACTCAAATAGGTCCCGCTTTGGGTGTTTCAGCATTCTGAAAACCGCCTCGGCTTCGGGGCCGAAGGGCAGCGACGCTTGCTGACTCTCTGAAAACCGAAACATCACCTTGGTTCGGTCTATCAGGCAAACCGGGCAAGGACGTCGAGTTTCGAGCTCGGTTTCCCGAACTACCCAGTTTGCGTCCCAGGTCATTTTCTTGATTCCAAGGCGCTGTCCCGCCTTGGCCTCTTCGATCTTGTTTGCATGCTCAGCCGAGAACCAACACATAGGTTCATCCTCCAATCTTGGAAATTGAGCCGACCATCGCGGGGATAGCGCCCAAGTTCTGTTTTGGGATTTCAAGGCTTGCCCCCGCAGGTGGGAGTGAGGATGTCGTGGGGGTTCGGCGGATCTGGTGCCTACTTCGTGGCCCTTGAGGTCTGAGCAGGCGCTCGGGTCGGTCGACCCATCCTCCTCCCAGACTCGCCGTTACATTATCACCAGAGGGTTCTTCGAAGCAAGGGCGCATACAAAACAACACGGACGACTCGCGCAACAGCACGTTCCGCAACTTCAAAGATGCGAAAACGCCTGCTATCGCTGGGGCAAGGCACCGCGTTTTCGGATGGTTGTCGGGGCTAAAATCCCTCCCGGTCAAAACTGAACCAACTTCAAAGGAGATCCCATGGCAGGAACAGTTAGTTGTAGAGACGTGGGGACGGACTGCGACTTTGTGGCGAAGGGCGAAACTGAGCACGACCTTTTGCAGCAGTGCACCGAGCATGCTCGCAAAGATCACGGTATGACCGATATTCCGGCGGAGCTCGTGGATAAGGTTCGGGCCGCCATCCGCGACGAAGCTGCCTAGTCACTCCCTGGCGAATCTCGCGGTTCGCCGGTTTCCCGCGTGAATCAAAGGCGCGCTCGGCGCGCCTTTCTCTTCAAACACACACAAAATCCGCGACCCAAGGCTCACGAGATATCCGGGACCTAGCCACGCAAAATCTGCGGCCCGATCCTCATGCGAGGCGAAAATATCAGAAAGCGTTAGAGAACCTTCAGGAAACGGGCACGTGCGCGTTTCTTCTACCCTGGAAGAATAATCAGGGCCCTTCTAGACCATCGCCAGGCGGCAGTAGCCGACGATGCCCCACCGAATACCCGGCGCTCATCTCGTCAGCAGACACGCCGATACCCCACTCCCCGAAAATGTCTTCAGATATCGAGACCTTGTAGTGTTCGCCATTGCTAGATGGGGTTACTTCAAAATGCGCGCTCCTGGGTACGAGATTGGTATCTTGTCCGGGCTCTGTGGGTTTGTCGGATTCGAAAACCAAAGCGTCCAGCAGGTCGGCATTACGCAGAGCAGTGAGGTCCGCATAAACGCCGTATGTACTCTTGTATTTCAGTTCCGCTCGTCTGACCGTTCCGAGCCAACCGCCCAGTACCCTGCGTCGGTCTTTCATAACCTGCTCGCAGTATTGGGCAAGCGCGGTGGAAGCAAATGCACCAAGGATCAGGAGAGCAACGGTCAGCCTTTTCACGACGCACCTCGGAACCTTAGCCGGAATGCGTGACCTGCACTCCTGCCAAGATTCGTGCCCGAGATCTTCCGCCGCCAAGGAGCAAGCCGCGGTTCGACAGGCATACGCTCCCTTCGACGCTGCATTGTGGAAGGCAGCGCGCCATTCTCGCCACGATCTCGATCCATTCTCGCGGAGACGGAATGGTCCTTCACCTTGCTGACAGGACGAGCGCCAATATAACCAGCCCGGCCAACAGCATACTCGCTACAAGCGAAAACGTTGCGTGTAGTGGGTGCGACTGAAAATGGCGGTCTCGCTCTGTTCTCCAGTGCGTCGGGGTCCGCATGGCAGCCTCCTCCCGACCAACACAAATCATATACCCAAGAAAGGCGCGCTCCTCGCGCCTTTTCCCTTCAAAACCCACGCAGAATCCCCGACCCACTCCTCACGAAAAACCCGAGACCCAACCACGCAAAATCTGCGACCAATCACAACCCGTTTCACACAGGTCGTCAACGACAGCGGAGCTTGGGTTATCGCCAAGAGTCACCGTTGTAAACCCTAGGCGTTAGGACCAAAATGGTACGCATGCTGCATCCTGGTAAACAGGTGCGGGTGAATCTCGCCGGCATGCAGGTAGGCTCGGTCACTTTCCACGCCGCAGTCACCGACGCGGTGGGCACGATTGTGCGCCAGGTTTCGGAGGAGCCTCCGAAGTACTTGGTGAGGCTCCTTTTCTCTTTTCGCGGTGTGGACGAAGTGGAAGTGCCGGAGACTCGGATCGTCGCGAAGTGAGAGCGCCTCATCCTGACGAGGCGCCCCATGATCAGCGTACTGCACACCTGGGGAACTATCCTCGCGGCCGCGGGCGGGAAGGCCAAAGTTGTGCTCGTTCGTCCGCGCTCGCGAACAATAACGCCGCATCCGTGTGCATTGACAACGAGTGTCTCGTATTTCCCGGCAAAGTTGCACGCAGGATCAAGGCTGGTAATCACGACCGGAATCTGCCGCGACTGTGAGCGAGCAACCACCATTGCGATTGCTGCGGGCAAGAAGGCAAAGACAGTGGAAATCCGCTTTAGAGAGATTTCACGTCGTCTAAACGAAATTGCGCGTCTGGTTCCTTTCGACGACCGTGCTTACATCGAGAAGGTTCGACTTTCAGTAGAAGCGCTTCGGACCAAATTGCTTGATCACATGTTCAAGAAGAATAAGGTAAAGATAAGGGAAACCAACGCCATTCAGAATTTGAGAATCAGCAGATGGACCCAAGAAGCTGCTGGAGCTGGGCAAAGGAATCGGTGAGGGCATCCGGGGCTTCAAATCAGCCATGAAGGATCCACAGAAGCCAATCGCCACCAGTACTAACGTTGTTGAGGACAAAAGCTGACAGGAAGGTGGTGTATGGGTTTAGGCACGGAACTACCACTCCTTCTCGCACTCGGATTTGTCGTGTTGGGTCCGAAGCGGATGCAGGCAATGTTGGGGCACGTGGCGCGGGCCAAAACGGAACTTCACAAGGCGATCGATGGCATCAAGTCTCAGCTCCCGGGAGAAATCAAAGGCGCGCTGCAGGACAGAAGAAATATTGATGAGACTCCCAGCGGCGCGCGTCATCCCGAGGACGGTCTATGAGGAAGCGGATTCGATCTGTGGCAAATGCACAGAATAACTCAGCATGCTCAGGACCGTCCGCCTCCTCCGATCAGTGGGTTTTATCCTTATTAATGCAGGCGCACAGGGTATCCAGTTTCTGAGATTGGCCGTTTCTTCCCGGTCTACGTTGAGCGCTGAGGTGCTGTTCCTTCGCAAGCAGTTGGCGTTTTATCAAGAAGACCAGATAGCGCCCCGCAAGCTCACCGACGCAGCCCGGCTTTCCTTGCTGTTGTGGTCTCGATTATTCCAACTGGAGAGAAGCGTTGATGATAGTGAAACCAGAGACCCTAATCGGCTGGCATCGCAAGGGGTTCAAGCTGTTTTGGCGCTGGAAGTCGAGGATGGGAAGACCGCGAATTCCAGAGAATCTTCGCCGGCTGATGGTAGGAATGGTGCAGGAGAATCCGCCTTGGGGCGATGAGCGGGTGGCAGCGGAGCTGTGGGTGAAGCTTGGAATCTTGGTCTCCCCCGAACGGTGCGAGCGTATTGGCCGCGAGAAAGGGATCCACGATCTGGGAGGAGAACTTGCTCGCAGCACTGGCAGACGTTTGTCCGCAATCACGCCAGGGCCATCGTGGCCGCTGATTTTTTGGTCGCGATCACAGCCGGGTTCCGAGTGCTGTACGTGTTCGTGGTCATGGAGGTGGGGAGCCGTCGCATTCTGCACTGCAATGTCACGGCTCATCCGACTGCTGGTTGGACCCTGCAGCAGTTCCGCGAAGCCATTCCCAGCGATCATGGGTAT
>JBKPEB010000110.1:0-11190 GCA_046728215.1 Acidobacteriota bacterium
AAAACACAACCTCAGCCTTCGCAATCTTGCGTACGCTGGTTTGGTTAAGTTGCGAGGCATCAAGATCCTAAGTCCGCCACCTGGTCCTTATGCGACACCGATTGTGAGTCTCACTCTCCCCGAGGGCATTGACAACGGGGCGTTCGTCGCTACGTTGCTCAGAAAGCATCGGATACAGGTGAAGGTTCTGCCCACTGACACGTATCCGCGTGCGATCCGAATTTCACCCCACATTTACAACGACGAAGATGACATCAATCGTTTTCTAGTCGCAGTACGTAAGGAGCTATAGCGAGCGGTAACGAGGGTCCATGGCCCAGCAGTAGGGAGCCTCGGCATCGGCGCATCCGTTGCTTGAAAGCACCAAGTTTTCATTGAAGGGAGTCTCGAGGATTCGCGCATAGGAAACTCTAAGCACTGTGTTGGTCTTCTTCACGTTGTAAGCGATACCAATGCGCGGCTCGGCCTCTTTGTGGGACGTTAGCCCGTTGTAGAAATCGCCACGCAACCCCACGTTGATAGACCAGTTCCCTTTCGAAATCGCGTCCTGAACGAACAGGGACAACAGCTTGACGTCCGTATGCCCGTTGAAAGGAAACAGTGTTCCTCCTCGGGTCAAATCATAGGGCGCCAATGTTGTACAAGGAGCCGCAATTGGGTTCCCGTTGCCATCGACACAGGAATTTCCGTTCTCATCTGTCAGAGAAGCAAGGAAGGTCGGATCAACGACACCGAAGCGATTTCTCTCGTCCAAGAAAGTTTGCTGGTACGTCGCACCCGCTTTAACGTTGTTGATACCTTTGACATAGGAGATGTCCGAGCGCAATCCCGCGTTGGTAAGTGTTCGGTCCTGGCTCAGAGTTTCCTGTTGGAGACCGGGCGCAAGATCGGCAAACGGATTGGAACTCGGATAGTAATTGAACTGATCGCGCCGGACGAAGGTCCCCAGTGTGAACACAGTGTTCGTATTGATCAGCCGCGTCCACGAAGGCGCGATGTTGAACGTTTTGATTTGAGAGCGTTGGTCCGTAGGCCCGACCGGTAAACCATCGGGACCGAGACCGCCATTGTCGACAACCAGGCCTTTCCACGCAGTCGCGTCCTGTTGGTCGAAGGAATTGGGTGTCTGAAACCATGACCGAGTGAAGCCCAAATTCAAATGAATCGAATCCGCTTTGGACAATTGAAAATCCACCCGATCAAAGATGTTCTCTTCATTGCCTTTGGCGTGCATTACGGTGAATTCAGGCGGGTCGAGGAATCGGCCGCTGTTCAATCCATTCGCTGAGATAAAGTTTCCCCAATTTGCACCTCCATATGCGAGGTTAAATCCTGCACTGGACGTGCCGAAACTTCCGTAAGACGTGGTCACTGAACCATGGGGGGTCGTAACACCCTGTCCTGATCGGGTCGTAACGTTGATCAACACGCTGGCCTTCTCCCCATATTCCGCCGGCGGCGCTCCCGAAATCACTTCCATCGACTGGATGGAGTCGAGAGGAATCTGATTCGAAAACACCTTGCTTTGCTGGTCGGTTATGGGCTGGCCATCTACGGAGAAGGAGTTCTCGGCATGATCACCCAGGCCGTGGAAAAGGCCGTTGGAATCGGCAGCTATTCCCGGAGACGATAGTGTCACCAGGGAACTCACCGATGAGGACACACTTTCCAGAGGAATTTTGTCGAACAAGTCTCGGTCGATGTCCGTGTGGAAAGTTGGATCGTTTTCGATCAGGTCCCCACCATTAGCTTCGACGGTCACGCTCTCCGTTGAAGTCCCTACCTTTAAACCGATACCAAGGTTTACAGGAACCGACGATCGGACATCGATGTCCTGGGAATATGGGTTAAAACCCTCCGCTGTGACCGTAACGTGGTAGGGGTTGAAGGGAACGTTTGGAATGCTGAACTTGCCTGAACTGTCGGTAGTAGTGCTGCGGGAGAACGCACTGACCGGGTTGCGAATCTCAACAGTAGCGTTTGCAACCACCGCGCCCGAGGGGTCCGAAACCGTTCCCGTGACTGAAGTCGAATTTCCACCCGATTGCGCGTATGCACTAAGACTAAGCGCCAAATAGAAAACAGATGTAGACGCCGCTAGCAGCGACTTTTTGTAGAAAGCCAGCATGATTCCTCCAAAAGCATTGGTCTAAAAGATCAAAGACTCGGATACCGGAATACAAACCGGTCTAGAGTCGACTGTATTTGGTGATCCTTTAGACGCTGGGAGGAGGCCGAACACTAAGAGCGAAGCCTATGAGGCGCTGCTTGGCAGAGAGTGGCTCCGCCTGAAAGGTAGACACCGCAACGAACGTCGACTTCAGCAGATTAGAAGTCGTTTTAGGGGAAGCTGAATGGGCAGCAACGCAGACCGTACATTTTGCAGCGTCATTCGCACTCGAATGTTGATGGGTGATGAATGCTATCGCTGACCAGAACGTCAGCAATATGCATACAAACGCCACCCTTTTCGAGATTGACCGCATAACGGCTACCCCATTTCTGCGTTGCTTGAATCTATACCAAAAAAGGATCCGAAGGCAATGAGAGTACATTGCGCGACAACGCCGGAAGCTGACAGAGGTTCAAGTCCACTAGTAACCAAACCTCATCCGGACTGCCATATTTCTCCTGCACAGTCGAATGGTGTGTTGTTGAGTGGCAGTCCGTTCTTCCGGTGCGCTCGCTATCTGGGCGGGTCGTGATTCCGGGGAAAGACTGAGGCGAACGGTCAGGGCCGCTTGAGACGGATCTTGCCCTTGAAGGAGCGCAAAACAATACGGGACACACCAACCCTTCCAGGTTTTACGAACATATTCCTCTGATCCCTCGGCGGTACGTGGTCCACACTTGAAGGCGCCTGGTCGGAGTTACCGTTCAGTGAGCCTGACTTGATCTCGACTGAAGCGCTGGCAGGAATCGAAACATCCAGGTCTCCTGTGTGACTCGTGAGCCTATAATATCCGGCGGGACCTGGATCTCCGTCGTACGTGATTTGACCGCTTCCCGAGCCCACCTCGACGAATGACGCTGTTACATTGTGGATGGTGATGTCACCACTCGTGGAATGAATATCCACATGGCTGTCGCGAACGTCAGTGAGGCTAACAGCTCCGCTGAGGGTCTTAACGTGGACATGTGCACCGGTGATCTCGGTCGCTTCCACGCGTGCTGTAGCGGTTTGTAAGATTACGTCCCCTCGCAACCCTTCGGCGCGCAATCTCCCGTCTAAAGATCGCAAGGTGACGATAGAATCGTTCGGTACCAGAACAGTGTATTCCGCGAGGCTGGCTACGGACCGATTGGACGTGGCGCGCAGCTCTACGCGATTGCCGTGCTGCTCGCTCGCAAAGCTGATCGCATCTGAAGGGGACACTGACGACACCACAATCTGGTTGCCCCCCGACGGCCTAACCGTGACAGTACCGTAGTCGTTTGTGATCGATATGAGTGGTTTGGGCCGCGCGACGTACCGGACCAGTTTCGTCTCCTGGGCAGCGGCCATCAATGAGAGGACGGGAACAACCGCCAGCAGCGAGATTGAAACTGTAGGACGACGAATGCCAGTTGTCATACTGATCCCTTCGTTGCGACTTTGTCAGATGCTCTCGGCGCTCGTATTTGTGAGCGTCACCTGACAAAAGGGCTAGTTTTACATCCATGAAATTCCGGCGGCAGAGCTAACATTTGGCCCGCATCTTTGCACCGAACAGCCCATTCGAGCAGATTCTGGTATTGCTCGAACCGGTCGATGTTTCCGAGCCATTCTGTGCCGGAACGGGTTGTGACCACCACCACATTCGGTACATCACACGGTCCCACACAACCGCTGATTGTTAGCTGGACGCGCTTCAGCAGGCCTCGCTTTCGCCACTCAGTCTTGAGCCATTCAACTGGAACTTCGGGCAAACCACGCTCCGTGTTGCCACAACAACACCCACTGCAGATGATGACCTGTCCGACCACCAAGCGTTTGGTCTTCAATGGACAATCGCTGTGCGCACCGACGCTGTTGGTCCAATCTGCCAAGCACCCTCCGCTATGAGTGGCTGCCAGAGGCTGCCCTGGTGGGGAGCAATCTCGTGGAATTCAGAATGAACGCCAGCTCCGATGTCACATGAATGAAGGCGGCAAGGAGTGGATTGAGAAGACCGAAAGCTGCCATGGCGACTCCTATGCTGTCCACTACCAATGTGCCGACGAAGTTCTGCATAATGATGCCACGGCAGCGCCGGGCCACTCGCAGGGTTTCAACGAACTTAGAGAGGTCGCTTCCGATCAGGATCACATCTGCACTTTCGCGAGCCACGTCAGTTCCGGAACCCATCGCGATTCCGACGTTGGCCTCAACCAAAGCTGGAGCGTCGTTGACGCCATCCCCGACCATCGCGACCTTTCGGCCTTTCCCCCGCAGTTCGCCTATCCATTTGGCTTTCCGCTCGGGTAACAACTCCCCGACTGCTTCGTCGACACCGAGCTCCCGTCCCACGGAAGTTGTCACGTCCTGCATGTCCCCACTCAAGAGGACCGTTTTTAATCCCATCTGTCGCATGGCTGCGACCGCATTCTTCGCTTCGGGACGCAAAACGTCGGCAATTCGGATGCTTCCAAGCACTTGTCCACCGCGCGCGACATACACCTGCGTGGAACTCTCAGAACCATAACCATTGACCGGTAAGACTCTTTTGGCGCCGCGATCCATAAGGAATGCACGACTGCCGACCAGAATCTCCTCCCCTCGGTAGCTCACTCGGATTCCGCGACCCGGCGTATAGGAGAACGTGTCCGGCTCGGCGATCGGAACCTTGAGTTCTGCCGCTCGTGCCACAATCGCTTTCGCCAGAGGATGCTCAGACCTGTGCTCTGCGATGCTTGCGGCCGCGATGATTTCGTCCACCGCGAAACCGTCGCTGGAAACGACCTCTTGAATCTGAGGTGTACCGAAAGTCAGGGTTCCCGTCTTGTCCAAGACCACGGTGTCGACAGCGGCGAGTGACTCCAAATAGAGGCCCCCCTTGATAATGGTGCCCTGCCCCGCGGCACGCCCGATGGCGCCTAATATCGCCAGAGGAGTACCAGCGGCGATGCCGCACGCGCCAGCCACTATCACGACGGAAATGGTTGATCTCATGTTGTGGGTGATGACGAAGGTCAGAATGGCGGCGCCCAGCGCGAAGTACACCAGGTAGCCCGCCAAGCGATCTGCAGTCTTCTGAATCGGGGCTCGTGACTTTTCAGCTCTTTCAACTGCCTCGACGATCCGTCCAAAGCTGGTATCGCGCCCCAATTTTTGCGCGCCGATCTCCAGGGCGCCCGATTGATTGATGGTTCCCGCGTAGACCGCATCCCCGGGAAACTTTTCAACCGGCATGGCTTCTCCCGTGATGGCCGCCTGCTCAACGAACGAGCGTCCGTCCACCACGGTGCCGTCGACAGGGATAAGACCACCTGGCTTGACGATGACAGAGTCGCCGACTTTGGCCTGTTCGGCGGGGATCTCGGTGACTTTACCCTCGCGGCGGACAGTGATCGTTCGCGGCAGAAAATCAAGGAGGTCCTGAATCGCGCGCCGGCCTCGCCCGACTGTGAGTCCCTCTAAGACTTCTGCAGCCAGCACGAATGCCGTAATCACTAATGCGGTGAAGAACTCTCCGATGGCCAGAGCTGCGAGCAGAGCTATGGTCATCGAGAGTTCCATAGTCATCTTGCGCTCGACGACGTTCTCAAAGGCCTCCTTGAAAATCGGGTAGCCACCGATGATGGCGGCAGCGATGCCAATGACGCTGATCTTTGGAAATGGCTCCCAAATCCGAAACCAGACAGCCGCCGCAGCCAACGCCACGAAAGCAATACGTGCCAACTCGACCCATTGAGGTCCGTGCTCATCTTCGTCCTGGTCGACTGAGGGATCAGAATCGTTAGGTCGCAGCTCTTCTTCGCGAAGCGGCGAGCCATTTGTCTGCCTTTTGTCGGTCAATGGAAAAGCGCCCATTCGATTCCTCTTTGTAACTTCAAACAATTCACTTCAGGTACGACTTCACCATGTCGATGACTTCATCAGCAGCAGCCGCCTGCTTTGAAGTAGGCTTCTGTTTTCCGTTGAGTACGTGGCTTCGAATATGGCCTTCCAGAAGTTCGGCCATTAGGCTGTTCATTGCTCCTCTTGCTGCGCTCATCACCTGCAAGACCTCGGAACAGTCACGCTCTTCGCTGAGAGCTCGCACGAGAGCTTCCACTTGTCCCTGGATACGCTTCGCTCGCAAGAGCAGCTCTTTCTTATGTTCCGTGGTGTGACTCACTGGAGACCTCCGAGAATTAATGTACCATACCTGGTATGGTATACAATTGTACTGATCACCCTTCCTCGCGCCCGACTTTGTCCCATCTCATCCATCGCGTAACCCCAGCAATGACGCGGCTCTCGCGCATGCCATAGCGCTCCAGCCCGCATAAACATTGACGATTGCACATCTATGCAAACGGGGGTGTGTACATCGCGACATGCACCACACACTATCCCGTCAATGTCGTCGCTCCGGGCGCTATCGCAACCGATTTCAGCGGAGGCAGGTGTGGGACAATCCGACGTGAACAAGCCTGTCGCCGACATGACAGCGCTTGGTCGGGCAGGCGTGCCGGACGACATCGGGCCGATGATCGCGGCACTACTGTCCGAGGACAACCGCTGGGTTAATGCTCAGCGCATCGAGGTCTCGGGCGGCATGTCCATCTAGCCGAAGCTTTCATTGAAAAAATATGCCACGCAAACGAAAAAGGCCCGGATCAGCCTCAATATGGGCGCAAACAAGGGGATCTGGGATTTCTTGCCGGCGGATACGTCTCAGTCGCATTTCTTGTCGAAGCCGGCATGGAAATAAGGTGCTAACGGCTGATGGGCGGTCCAACCAAAGAGGTGCTGGGTCCACCGTGGGGTCAGTTTAGGATCGATGTGCGAATGCGGCAGATGGACCAGTTCTATTTTCCTCACCCCCGAGGTGCATGGCCGCGATAAGACCGCTCTTTACGGTGAAAACATGGAGAACCTCGCTGTCCGAAAGAACAGCCCCTTCAAGACTCTTGACGAGTTGGTGCACCCTGACCCGGGTCCTGCCTCCGTCTTCCACGGTTATTGCAATCGGTTCGACGTGGGGATCGAACTCACCCCATTGCCGAGTCCAATAGGCGCGGATCTGTTCTTTTCCGACAACTTTGCCGCCCTCCGAAGCTTTGGGCCAGATCACGTCTTCCGTCATCAGGGCTAATGCACCGTCGATGTCCCGCTTGTTGAATGCGGAATACGCCTGCTCAATAGTTGTCTTCGTGTCTGCCATTACCCCTCCTATAAACTCTCTATGCACTCGATTCTATCCGCCCGGTCCCGAATTGTCGGCTATTGGGAAGGTGACTTCTGGTTGCGCGTCATCAAGATGCACGACCTTGAGTGGCGTTTTTTTTACCGACAAGGAAGGATTTCAAGCGGGCGTTGACGCCGGCGAAATCGTTCGCGCGGGCTGGGTGCTCAAGCCTTGACGCCTGCCAGGACTGCTTTTTCAGAGTCTCTCAGCAGGATATCGACAGACGCAAAGCCAGCATCGGTGAGCAAACCGACCCACTGCATCACAGACAGCCTGTCCCCAATGCGATTTTGATTCTCTGGAGGATCGCCGAGGAAGCCGTAATCATAGCCTATTAGAGCCTTCACTCGTGACCAGAAGCGCCGCCAATCTTCGTAGTTGTGCTGGCTTGGCTGTTCCTTTTGCCATGCGGCGAACCCCGGCGCGAACGGCGGCCCCGCTCCTGCCGGCTCCATAAGCAAAAAAACGCCGCCTGACCGGAGCGACTGAAAGATGTCGCCGAAAAGTTCCACGGCTCTTGCCAGGCTGAACCAGTGCAGGGTATTAACGCAAACCACGACATCATAGTCGCTCGCCAGGTCCTGCCGCCAATTTGGCTCCGACAGGTCACGCACCCACGCCCGCCCGCCGATACGGTCGCGGCGATTAACCGCGTCGCACAGCGAAACAAAGAAGTCATTCCGATCCACAAAGTCGATCTGCGAGTGCCGAAATCGTGAATGAATGGCGCGGCCTGCGTCGCCTGGCCCGCAGCCCACGTCCAAAACTCGGAGGCCGTGGTCAGTCGGAAATGGAATCGCTGCGGTGATAAGCTTCAGCGCGGCTGGCTTGGCGGCTCCCTGTTCTGCGTGCCACATATCAAGCCATATGCTGAGATCTTCACCACGAAGTTTTTCTTCGATGTCAGCCTGAGTAGGGACTTCCATAGGTTTCCTCCGTTGCAGTTCGCAAATGCGATACGCCGTTATCGCACGCTAATGATGAGGAGTATTGGAAAAATTTGACCGCGATTCAAGGCGGGTTGTCTAATCGTGGCGAGTTCGCTGCAGGAATTCGAAGGGAGTTACTCCGGAAAAATACTTGAACTCGTTGATGAAGTGGGACTGGTCGTAGTAGCCACAGCCCAGCGCCAGATCCGCCCAGCGCATCTTCGCTGGTGAGGCGGTGTGGACACTGTCGTCCGCCTGGCAATCGAGATACGGTTTTCCCTCCGCATAAGTTAAAGGATCTCGCCGTCCCATGCGATGGACGGCTGCGACAGCCAGATTGAAGCGGCCGATCTTGGCGATCATTTTGGGAGCCATGCCGAAATATTTGTGAAACTGCGCGATCAAATGGCGCCGGCTGCATCCGAATTCCTGTGGAAGCCGTGCCAAATTGACACGAATCGGAGACTCCTGGAGTATCCGCCATGATTGGAGCAGACTCGGCGGAGGGGAAGGCGCGGACGCCAATCGTGCAGCGATTATGGTTTCGACGATGTCAAACCGAGTTGCCCAGTCGTGAGTGGCTGCCGCATGGTCCATGAGGTGCCGCGAAAATCGACTATCGACATCCTCCAGTGCAAGAATACGATCCGTAAGCAGATCCATTGGCACCCCCGCAAGCATCTGGGCACCGATAGGAGTCAAGCGAATCACCATGAAGTCCCGGGCTCCGAACGCCTCACGAATGTGGTAGCGATGCTGCAGAGCGACGATCCATGCGTTTCTGTGGTCAGTTGTGTGCTTTGGATTCGATGGGTCAATGATGCGATGAGGAGTAGCGAAGTTCAGCACAATGGCGACTTCACGCGATGGGAGGTGTCGCTCATGCAACGGCCTGGGCAGGAACCCATCACTCGCGAAGTAACCAAGGACGTAATCGCGGAGATGCGGTGCGGCAGGCCGCTGTGCAGCCCGCCAGCGACCGAGGTCAGATTTATGACCCGTGACTTCGATACGGGTTGAACATGCCATTGCCGTTGTCAATAGTATGTCATTCGTCGAGGTGTTCTGCTTCGAGTCGGCTCCGGCAGGATGAATCGGCCCTCATGGATGTGTAGGTCAGGACTGCAAAGATCGAATACCTCTCGAGTGGTCCGCAATGGGGAAGTTGACATCCGGCTTTGCCCGTTATCCGCTCGGAATGGCAGGTTCCCGGCACACTTCTGATAGCACCAGCAGCAATGGCACAACTCACAATTCGTGGTTGCTGTACCACCGCAGTACTCGAAGGGCGCGCAGTGTGTTCCAGCGGCTTGCGCTGCCGACAGCAGTTTCCATCTCCAATGGAATGCGTTCAGCGTGACACAGGTTGAGCGGCCAGCGCCCGTTCTGATGACGGCGCTTGATCAGAATTTCAATGGCTTCTTTGACGCGGCCGCCGGGTTGGATTCCTGCATTGCGCAGATACTCGAGACCGCGCAAGACGTCGTAATGCCAAAATGTCGGGAAGGAGAAACGGAGCCAGCGTTCGTCGATGACTTCGCCGGTTCGAAGCGAACGAAACATCCGGCGGTCAAGCAGATATTCTTCAGCCATCCTGCGCGCTTTCGTGACTGCCGTCGATTTCCGCCCTGCCCGTTCATATGCGAGCAGCCCTTCTAGCACGCAGATAGTGGTATGGAACGAAGAGCGCCGGCTTAGTGGACGTTTTGCTGAGGGCTCGACCGCCTCGCAGTTCCAGCCCCCATCTTCGAGTTGCTGGCGCAGTAGTTGACGGGCCAGTGCGTCATTCGGTTCTTTGAAATATGCGCCGACTGCGAGGATTCTGCCGTTGATGCAGGGTTCTGTTTCGCTGTGAAGAAAAGGCCGGTTGTTGAGCTGCTTGAACACGAGCCGCTTATCGACACGGGCGATCATCTTGCGAGCCTGCTTGCTTGCGGGGTCGAGACCGAGGTCCATCAAGACAACGAGAGAATAGAGGGCGACAAGGTCCCACTTCGGCCCGCCCCAGTGACCGGCAGGAGACTGGAGGGAGAGAAGCTGAGATCCCCAACCCTGGGTTGCAACGCGAGATCGCTCGGCAGCAATCTCATCGGGGGCCGCATCGGTGAGGTCCTTCATGACCTGCCAGCGGATCGCCGGATCAGAATCGAGGAGCCATTTGAGCTGCGCGGGCCGGGGTGTGTAATCGAGTAGGCGCATCAGTCTTTTATAGCAAAACGGTAAGTGACTGTTGCCTAGCCGAGAGCATTTGTATCGATGTTGCGTGTGGCACAAGTGATCGCAAGAGCTTTGCGGTCGTATTGTCGGCAAAGCGGACAGTGAGGGGCTCGCTCAGCCCGACGGCTCTATTCCGATTTTGTCGTTGACGGCACCTTGAATGCGCTGTTTGCAACCAAGATATCGTTCGGTTGTCTGAATGGAAATGTGACCGAGCAGAAACTGGATCTGCTCCAGTTCGGCTCCTGCGGCGTGGCAAAGCCGTGCACAGGTCCGGCGGAGGTCGTGCGGCGCTAACTTGTCGATACCGGCTTTCGTGGCATACTCCCGAACCACGTGCCACACAGCTTTTTCCGCCAGCCTCTCCCCCCAGGTTCTCCCCATTTTGTGCACACGACGAAATAACTTTCCCGATGTAATGTTCGCTGCCTGAAGCCACTGGTCGAGGACGTTCTTTACCCACGCAGGCATCGGGATGGTGCGGATGTGCCCTGCCTTTCCCTTCAGATCGACAATGGCCCAGTGTTCTTCACGCCGCTGAATGTGGCCGAAGTTCAGCTCAACGGCCTCGTGGCGCCGCAGCCCACACGCAAGCAAGACGGCCAAAAGTGCTCGATCGCGCTTTTCCTTCAAGCGCCCACGGCCGGGAGCTTGCCACAAATTCTGCGACTGTTCTGCGGTGAGCCAGT